>NZ_CP020880.1:1222167-1833250 GCF_002157855.1 Sutcliffiella horikoshii
GGAAGTAGTGGTTGTGTTGGTTGGCGGGATCATTTTTGCCTTCTTATATGTACAAGGTGTGGTAAAACGCAAGATTGCTTCGTTATAACCTGTAGAAAACACTCAAGGCTGCTTGGGTGTTTTTTTTGATAAGAAATTGTATAATCCGTTGATTTCCGTTTCAGGCGCTTCGCTTGCCTGCGGGCGGTCCGGGAGCCTCCTCGTCTTCGCCTGCGGGGTCTCCCCTGTCCCTTCCTCCCGCGGGTGTCTACGCGCCTTCCACTACAATCAACGAGGTTACTCCATTGACCAAGGTTTTTAAAAAAACTCTAAATGAGTTAACGGAACACCATAAATTTTTTCTTCTAGTTATTTCTAGCTGTGGATTGGAGCAAATGGCAAAGACTCCAGCGGGGGAGTAACGGTAGATTGAGACCCCTGAAGCGTTGCGAGGAGGCTCAAGCACCGTCTCGCGGAAAGGAACAGCGGTGGTAACACAAATAATTAAATTCGTTTTGTTGAAACATATTTAACCTAAAACTCGTATATGAAGTAAGATAGTTAAAGGTGAGGAGTGTTTTCTTTGTATGAAGAAAAGGTAATGGATGAAACTAGAAGGTGGAAAATGCAGGTGGCAAAGAAGTCCACGATGTTTCAGCGCTTTTCGAAGGGTGCGCAAAATAAGGTGAATGCCATCATACCAGAAAAAGTCCACACTATCATGACAGAGAGCATTAAAAAGATGGTACAAGGGACACTAGTTGGGAGCAATATGACAACCAAGATGAACGATGGACATGTTGTTATGTCATTAGAAGAAAAGGAAAAGTGGATACAAGAGAAATTAAATGTGTATAAAAAAACAGCGGCAGTGGAGGGGGCAGGCACAGGTGCGGGGGGAATACTCCTTGGTCTGGCTGATTTTCCTTTACTCTTGTCGATTAAAATGAAATTTCTATTTGAAGTGGCTGCCATCTACGGTTTCAATACGAAAAATTATGAAGAGAGAGTATTCATCCTATACATTTTTCAGTTGGCCTTCTCTAGCGATTCCAGGCGAAAAGAAGTGTTAAGGTATATAGAAAATTGGGAAGAACACAAGGAGGAAGCAAAGGAGCTTGATTGGAAGGCATTTCAACAAGAATACAGAGACCACATTGATTTAATCAAAATGCTACAGATGATTCCAGGAGTTGGGGCGGTAGTTGGAGCGTATGCAAACTACAACTTTCTGGATCAATTGGGGACGACGGCGATAAACTGTTATCGGTTAAGAATGTTTAAAGAAAAAGGCATCAATATATAAAAACCGTCAGGCTCAAGTATAGAGCCTGACGGTTTTTAAGGTTTCTTCCCCATTTATTGATGAGTAGGGATGAGTTTCCCTTTTTCATATTGATGATACAGGACAGTTGCAGCTCCGAGTGTTTTAGCGGCAATCAGTAGTGACTTTTCATTAATATCAAACTTAGGATGGTGGTGAGGATAAGCCACTTCCACACCTTCTGGCTTTGCGCCGGTAAAGAAGAAAGTCCCCTTCACATGTCTTAAATAGTATGAATAATCTTCCCCGCCCATATGTGGAGGTGTTTCTTCCAAAGTTTCCACATCTTTTACGTCAGCGGCGACGCTAACAAGATAGTCTGTCTCGTCTTTATGGTTGACGACAGCAGGGTAACCTCTGTGGAAGTTGTATTCGTAGGTAGAGCCGTTAAGTGCGCATGTAGAAGATGCGACAACGTCTATTTCTTCTTCAATCATATCGCGGACATCATCATTGAATGTTCGCACTGTTCCTTCTAAATAAGCGGAATCTGCAATGATATTAAAGGCGTTTTCAGCGACAAACGTACCAACCGAAATTACTGCCGGATCAACAGGATTCACACGTCTGCTTACAATCTGTTGAAGGTTTAGGACCAATTGAGAGGCCGTGACAACAGCATCTTTTGTTTTGTGTGGTTGTGCACCGTGGCCACCGGAACCTTGGACTTTAATGGAGAAGCGATCGGCAGCAGCCATCACAGGTCCTACTCGGTATTGAATTTTACCAACTTCCGTACCGGCCCATAAATGGGTGCCGAAAATGACATCGACTCCTTCTAAGCAACCATCATTGATCATTGCCACTGCTCCACCTGGTGCATATTCTTCTGCATGTTGATGAATCAAAACGACATTTCCTTCAAGGTCCTCTTTGAGTTCGTTTAAACATTTAGCGAGTACAAGTAATGTTGCGGTATGACCGTCATGTCCACAAGCATGCATGACTCCTGGAACTTTTGATTTGTATGCCACTTCTTTTTCATCCTGAATTGGAAGTGCATCGAAATCGGCACGCAGGGCTACTGTTTTCCCTGGTTTCGCTCCGGCAATCTTGGCAACTATACCGTTTCCGCCAACGTTTGTTTGGTGAGCGATTCCTAGATTTTCATAAAACTCTGCTATGTAAGCGGCCGTATGGAATTCTTTAAAAGATAATTCAGGGAATTGGTGCAAATAACGTCTAATCTCAACCATTTCATCGTAACGACTTTCTAGAAGTTCATTCAGCTTATCTAACAAGTGCCTCTCCCCATTTCTAAAATAAATTATCAATCCTTTTATTTAATATAGTATTCTATATGACTATTCGAAAAAATAATAGTCATAACTTTCACAAATTTAGTAAAATAGTAATTGGAAATTGTAAGAAGAGGAGACGTGAAACATGGAAGCAGAATTAGGCAAGAGGCTGGTCAAAGAAAAACAAACTAGTAAATGGAGAAGATTGATCCTATTTATTTTATGTGGTGGCTTTTTTATATGGTCCTTCCAACAAATTATGAATGAACATACAATCGGTTTTGATGAATCCATTCGCAGCATGGTAAATGGATGGGAAGCAGATGTGCTAATTAGTTTTTTTCACTTATTTACGATGCTTGGGGATAAAACCGGAGTCATTATCATTATGTTACTATCCATCATGCTGATTTGGTGGAAACAAAGGGATTACGCAGCGATGGGAATAATCGTTGGAGGCGTCATAATCGTCAATGAACTTAACAAATGGTTGAAAGACTTCACAGGGCGCGAAAGACCGATGACAGGCCCAGGAGCGGAAAGTCTCAGTTTTCCAAGTGGTCATGCGATGGTCGGGTTATTTTTCTATGGCTTATTATTATACTTTGCATTGGCCTATACAAAACAAAATGGAATGCGTATGATGATTGCGATATTTGGGGTAATCTTTATCGCGCTTCTTGGTACAAGCAGAGTGTTTTTAAATTACCATTATCCTTCCGATGTTTTTGCAGGCTATGCAGCAGGATATATATGCTTGATCCTAGGAGTATTGTTGTATGAATGGATTCAATCGTTACGTCCAAAGAAGAAAGCAATGTAGCTCCGGCTCATTGCTTTTTTATCTTCAATTCAGTCTCAAGGCGGAGATAGAAACTGGCTGTAGATAGGGGCCTTTTAGAAAGATAAAACGTAAAATAGAATTATATAAAAAGGTTTTAATCTCATCCGTGTCAAATATACAGGAAGGGGGGCTTTAGGATATCAGATGAAAACATTTAATCAAAAAATCATGGCAATTATCTTTGTTTTTATAGGAATCATGTTGTTGCTTGTCAACATTGGTGTCATTTCCTTGGAAATAAAAGCGTATTTTGTCACCTATTATCCGGTGCTAATTGTACTTTTCGGGCTTAAATTATTAATAGATACATTATTTTTTCATAAACGAGCGCTTTTTTTAAGTTTATTTCTCCTAGCTTTTGGTGGCTTGTTGTTAATTGATCGTGTTGGCTATATCGAATTTCAGTTTCATATGTTCTGGAAACTGTGGCCGCTTTTAATCGTTTATTTTGGGATGAAATTGTTCGTGAATAAGCGTCCAGTAAAAATTCGGTTTACAAAGGAAAGTGAGCAGTTCAATGATGTATTCGATACCTATGACGAGTCCGATGAAGATGTTAATTGGAAAGGAAATAGTACAAAACGTGTTATAACAATCGGCGATATGAAAATGAATAAGCAAAATTGGGCAGTAGAGCCATTGTCTGTTTGGAATGTAGTGGGGGACTATTATTTTGACTTTAGTAAGGCCTATATACCAGACAAAGAAACATGTATTCAAATCAAGGGAGTTGTCGCGGATTTAAAAATGCTTGTACCGGAAGATCTTCCAATTAAAGTGTCGGCTAAAGTTAAAATCGGGCATTTGAATATTTTGGGGAACACTTCAGAAGGGAAAGGAAACAAACTTTACTATGAATCCGAAAATTACAATGAGGCTTCTAGAAAGCTCAATATTATACTGGATATGAAAATAGGGGATGTTCGAATTGATCGGGTCTAATAAGGGGAGGAAAATTGAGAGTTTACGATTTTGGTATATCCGTTCTTTTATGGTTGTATCGGTTGTATCTGCGTTTCTTTTTTTCCTGTTTCTCCAGGTTGTTCTGCTTTTCTATCCGGATGGGTTAGTCATCAATGTTCAATGGAGTATGTTGTTGACGGTTGTGGCCTTTATGATTCTATCCATTACAAGTTTATATTTCGGCTATAAGCAAAGCGGTTATATGAAAAAAAGAGTGGAGGATATTTCCACCTATATTGCAACATTGGGTAGAGGGAAATTTTCTGAAAGAATAGCAGTTTGGCAAAAAGATGAATTGGGTAGATTAGCAGAAGATATCAATCAGCTTGCGATAAAAATTCTGAATCAAGTAAGGTCGTTGCAAAAACTGGCTGAAGAAAAGAATGAATTGGCAATGAAAGCCCATAATGCTGCAACTATTGAAGAGAGGCAACGTCTGGCAAGGGAGCTCCACGACTCAGTAAGTCAGCAGCTGTTCGCATTAAGCATCATGTCTTCGGCTTCCATTCGAATGTTTGACTCCTATCCGCAAGAGGCCAAAAAGCAACTGACAGATATCGCAACTATCGCTGCCCAAGCTCAAGGAGAAATGAGAGCCTTGCTTCTTCATTTAAGACCGGTCTCTTTGACAAATGATACGCTGTGCGTTGGGATTAACAAGTTATTGGAAGAGTTAGAGGACCGAACTCCCATTAAGTTTCAAAAAGATATTCAAGAAATTACGGCTCTTTCAAGTGCAACAGAAGATCACCTTTTCCGAATTATCCAAGAGGCGATATCCAATATTTTAAGACATGCTGATGCCACAATCGTTAAGTTGGACATGCATCAAAAGGGAAATCAGTATGTATACATATTTATTAGTGACAACGGTAAAGGCTTTGAAATAAATCATCAAAAACAAGCTTCCTTTGGTCTTCATACGATGAGAGAACGTTGTGAAGAAATAGGGGGACAGTTCCATATCCGATCTAAAGAAGGGGAAGGAACACATATTGAAATCCATATTCCGATACGAGAGGGGGAAAACTAGATGGATAGAATTAGAGTGGTAGTAGTTGATGATCATGATATGGTTCGAAAGGGATTATTGGCCTACTTAATAACGGAACCCGGGATAGAAATCGTCGGGGAGGGTTCTAGCGGACAGGCAGCAATCGAACTTGCTAGAAAAGAAAAACCTGATGTTATCTTGATGGACTTACTGATGGAAAATGGTACGGGGATTGAAGCTACCAGGGAAATTATAAAATTTCACCCAACTTGTAAAATCATCATTATCACCAGCTATTTTGATGATGAACAGGTCTTTCCAGCCATTGAAGCTGGGGCGTATAGCTACCTGTTGAAGACGGCAAGGGCGGAAGACATTATTAAAGCGATTGAAAAAGCTATACAAAATGAGCCTGTTATTGAACCAAAAGTTGCAAGCAAGATGATGAATAGATTCCGGTCGCCATCCAAATTGCCGCATGATGACTTAACTGACCGGGAATTAGAAGTTCTTATGTGCCTTGGGGACGGTTTGACGAATCAGGAAATCAGTGAGGAACTATTTATTGGAATCAAGACGGTCAAAACCCATGTCAGCAATATATTAAGTAAGCTGCAGGTTGCCGACAGAACGCAAGCAGCGATATATGCTAATAGGCATGGAGTGCTCCGTGAGAAAAAGTAAAGCAAACGAAAACCCGCTCTTTTTGAAGGGCGGGTTTTGCTGTGCAATCGTTTTAGTCTTGTTCAGTTTTCTCTGCATAGTAAGTTGTTACATAAGAAGGACGGGGGAAAATCTGTTGTTTCTGATCGACACCTTCTGAAGTTCCACGTTTTTCATGAGCTTTATCGTAAGCTTTGGATTCTTGCCATTGCTTGAAGTATTTTACATCTTCCCAAAGTGTTAAAATAACATAAGTATCAGAACCTACTGGACGAAGTACGCGGATTGCTGCGAATCCAGGTTCATTCTCAATTAATCCTGCTCTTTGGCTGAAACGATATTCAAAGACAGGACGTCCCTCATCTGTTACTGGAATATTATTCAATACGGCAAACTTCCCTTTTGTCAGTTCACCATTGGAATCAAGCACTTCAAAATTCTTTCCTGATTTGAAGCTGGACTGATCAACCGTTTCATGCATAAGAACCGCATTGTCCTCTCCAAACATCAGCAGGCTTTCTCCACTTTCCAAACTATTTTTCACATCGTTTAAATAATCAGTGGTACCGAATGTCATATAAAAATTCATCTTCTATCTCTCCTTCATGTTTAATATCGACATTATAATTACAAAATAAGGGAAACCCGAGAAAAAATATGTAGAATAAGGTAGAATATAGGGTGGACAACCTTTCAATTTAACCTTACTAGATGATTATTCCCGGTACATAGGAGGAGGTAAACCACTTTGGAAAGATTTAAGAGAAATAAATTATCCCAAATGAAGCTACCAAACATCAAAGCAATCTTGTCAAAAAAGTACTTCCTTTTTCCATTTATTTTAACATGTATTGCTTCTATAGGCCTAATAGGTTATATCTTTATTATTTTTATAGGAGACTATGTCATAGATGAAAAGAAATTGATTATGGATTCTACAACAACCATGGTGGATGAAAACGGAAATGAAATAGCCTCGCTTTTTTTTGAAAATAGGGAAATTGTAGAGATAAACCAGATTCCTACACACGTCAGAGAGGCGTTTGTGGCAGTAGAAGATAACCGCTTTTACGAACATAGAGGGATTGATGTTCGAGCGATTGGAAGAGCCGTTTACCGTGATATTCTGGCAAGAAGCAAGGTGGAGGGGGGAAGCACTCTCACTCAGCAGCTGGCTAAAAACATTTTCTTAACCAATGAAAAATCATGGCTCCGAAAAACAAAAGAAGCTGTTATAGCTATAAATCTTGAACGTAGGTACACGAAGAATGAAATCTTGGAAATGTATTTAAATCAAATATATTTTGGGCATGGTGCATATGGCGTCCAAGCGGCATCACAGCTTTATTTTAATAAGAATGTAGAAGACTTGACGATAGAGCAAGGGGCTTTGTTGGCAGCACTTCCTAAGGCTCCTAACGGATACTCTCCCATTAATCATCCGGAGGAAGCGAAAGAAAGACGAGATCTCATCTTGCACCTTATGGAAGACCAAGGCTATTTAGAGGCGGAAGAAGCTGTCGGATTAATGGGTAAAACATTGGGCCTAGATGTTGTGGAATCACCAGAAAAACAGGCTTATTTAACGTATATCGATATGGTGATGGAAGAAGCTGAAGACAAATATGGCTTAACTCCGGAGGAATTGCATAGAGGCGGCTATAAAATATTGGTCCCGATGAATGTCGCCGCTCAGGATGCTGCATTTCAACGTTTTCAAGACAATCAATATTTCCCCGGCACCAATGATCAGGTCGAGGGTGCGTTTGTTATGATGGATCAGCATAATGGTGGCGTAATGGCTGTTATCGGTGGCAGAAATTATGTGACCAAGGGGATCAACAGGGTCAATATAAAAAGACAACCTGGTTCTACCTTTAAACCTTTGGCTGTCTATGCTCCAGCTTTGGAAGAAGGGAAATATGAGCCTTACAGCCTTCTGAAAGATGAATTGCTTTCTTATAAAGATGGGCAGGAAGTTTACAAGCCAAGAAACTATCATCATCAATATAAAAATGAAGTTACCATGTATGAAGCTATTAAAGATTCTTTGAATGCCCCAGCTGTATGGGCATTAAATGAGTTGGGAATCAAAAAAAGCAAAAGCTATCTTGAAAAATTAGACCTGGATATCCCTGATAACGGTCTCGCTATTGCCCTTGGAGGGTTGCAAGAAGGGGTGACTCCTTTAGAGCTAACAAAAGCTTATCGATCCTTTGGCAATAATGGGAAGGTGGTCGAACCTTATTTTATTAAAGAAATCAGAACCAGAAAAGGCGAAGTGATCGCAAAGGCCAAGAAAGCCGAAAAGAAAGTATTCAGTCCGCAAACAGCGTGGAATATGACACGAATGCTTGAAGGAGTTGTGCAGGATGGTTCCGCACAAGCAGGAGATCTTCAAGGGGAGCTTGCCGGAAAGACTGGTACTACAAACTATCCCGGAGTAGATAATGCCATCAAAGATACTTGGTTTGTAGGATATACGCAAGATGTGATCGGAACAGTGTGGATGGGGTATGATACAACCACTCCAGAGCAGCATTTAACAGCAGGTGGGGCTTATCCTACAAGATTGTTGAAGGATATATTACGAGATGCAGGTCTTGATAATGGAGAATTTTCCGTTCCTGTTGGAGTAACGGACTTGGAGAATCCAATCTCTATGCCAGAAAGTATTCAATTAAAGGGATCGATGACATTTCATCCTTTGAGCTTGTTTACGGTGGACTTGGAGTGGAGTGAAGCGGAGGATGAGCGGATAGTCTATAGGATCTATTCCGTTTCCGGCGACAAAGAGAAGTTAATTGGAAAAGTAACCGGGGAACATCAATACTCCGTTAAGAATATCAACATATTTAATGTGCCGGAATATTACGTTGTTCCATTCAACACCCAAACCAAAAAAGAAGGCGAACCAACAAAGGCATTAAAGCCGACGTTTAGATAAGGTGAAACAACCTGATTAGAAAGATAAAGAGAAAATATGAAATGCACTGTTTGAGGAGAAGCGGGAGATGAATGTACAATTGGGATCATTTTTAGCACGTTTTGCAACGGATATAAAGGAAGCCTGGACAAATGAGAGGAGATTGAACCAAGAGCAGGGACACATCATTCATCAGAAAAATAAGCTGATGTTGGTGGTATTTGTTACCCTGTTAATCTTGGACATTTTAACAAACCTTTTTATTTTTCCGGAGATTATTCCTGCCATTTTACTCACTGCAGGATTTGGGTGTGCTTTAGTTGCCTTCTTTGTTTTGCGTCCTAAGCTTGCAAAGGTCGGGATGTATGTCACTGTATGTACATCCTTTATTCCTTTTTGGGTAGTTGCCTATTTGGATAAAGACATCATTAATTTTTATTTTTTATCCATGCCATTAATAATGTCCTCTTTATATAATCGTATTTTGCCAATATTGATTGCTAGTTTCTTGACCTGCATTACTTTATCTTTCTTTTATATTGACTATAGCAACATTGTATTTTCCAATCATCTAAAAGTGGATGTCATTTATTTTATTCTGTTTTCCATATTTGTTACGATCTTTCTCCTCTTTTCGAGCAGGCTGACAGGAAGCTTGTTAGAGAAGGCAGAGAAAAAAGAAAAACAAACTTCCTTAGAGCTGGTGTCTACAAAAGAATATTTAGAAGCATATTTCAATAATACGACGGACTCCATTGGGGTATATGATTTAAATGGTATTATTTTAAAAGTAAATGCCTCATTTGAAAAAATGTTCCATGTGAACGGAAAAGATATACTTGGTACAGAAACGAGTTTTCTTTCTTTCACATCTGCCAATTCATTACGGGTTTTTCTCAGTAAGTTAAAGAAGCAGAAGCAACTCTCATTTGAACTGCTTACGGCAACAAAGGAAGAAAATCATATAGACCTAAACATCACGCTTACTCCAGTAAAGGATAGCGAAGGAGAAATTATAGCGTTCGTATTTCTGATGAAGGACATTACAGACAAAAAGAGAACGGAAGAAGCGCTCATGCAGTCGGAAAAGCTTTCTGTTATCGGTGAACTTGCCGCAGGAGTGGCCCATGAAATTAGAAACCCTGTTACTGTCTTAAAAGGCTTCGTTCATCTCCTGTCTAAAGAAAGCAGAGAAAAAGAATTCTTCACCATCATGGATAAGGAATTAGAGCGGATCAACCAAATTACCAATGAATTTATGGCGCTTGCAAAACCACAGGCTATCAAAATTAAAAGGCAAAATTTAAAAGAGCTCATACAAGAGGTTTGTACCTTTCTAGAGAGTGAAGCTTTTATCCATCAAGTTATCATGGAAGTTGTTCACTTTGAAGAATACATATGGTTGGAATGTGAACCAAATCAAATCAAGCAAGTACTTATTAACTTAATAAAAAATGGCATGGAAGCAATGCCAGACGGTGGAAAGATAACCATTCATACGCAAGTGGTGGACGGTTATGTGAACCTTGTGATTAAGGACGAAGGAAATGGTATTCCAGAAGAGGTAATCAATAAGGTGGGACAACCATTCTTTACAACAAAAGAACAAGGCACAGGCCTCGGTCTCATGGTTTCCATGAAGATTATTGAAAACCACGGTGGTCAGTTGACGATACAGAGCGAGGAGAAGGTAGGTTCGACAGTGGAGATATTACTACCACATATGAAGGTGGGGGAATAATCGTCTATTTTATGAACAATATGCCCTCATTCTATACTTTCCTTACATTTATAGGTATAGTGTAACATGACAGAAGTGTAACGAAATAAAAGTAGAAAAAAGTCATTCGGAAGGGGTCATCATTTTGAATCAAACAACATTTAACGATACATTTTTACGAGCATGTAGAGGAGAGAAGACAGAACATGTCCCATTATGGTATATGAGACAGGCTGGACGTTCTCAACCGGAATACAGAAAAATAAAAGAAAAGTATTCTCTATTTGAAATTACCCATCAACCTGAGCTCTGTGCATATGTGACAAAGCTTCCTGTTGATCAGTATAACGTGGATGCAGCCATTCTTTATAAGGACATCATGAGTCCCCTTCCTGCAATTGGTGTAGATGTGGAGATAAAATCCGGAATTGGACCTGTCATTGATAACCCAATCCGTTCTATGCAAGATGTTGAAAAGCTTGGGGAAATCCATCCTGAACAGGACGTCCCATATGTATTAGATACAATCAAACTATTAACAACAGAGCAATTGAATGTTCCGTTAATTGGTTTTGCAGGGGCACCTTTCACACTTGCTTCCTACATGATTGAAGGCGGCCCATCCAAAAATTATAATAAAACAAAAGCATTCATGTATGCAGAACCGAAAGCTTGGTTTGCATTAATGGATAAACTTGCTGATATGACTATCACGTATGTACGTTCTCAAATCCATGCTGGTGCAAAAGCGATTCAAATTTTTGATAGCTGGGTTGGAGCATTGAATGTAGAAGACTACCGTTATTTCATTAAACCAGTAATGACTCGCATCTTCTCTTCTTTAAAAGAAGAAAATGTACCATTAATTATGTTCGGTGTTGGTGCAAGCCACTTAGCCAACGAATGGCACGACCTTCCGCTTGATGTTGTAGGTCTTGACTGGCGCTTACCGATCTCAGAAGCAAGAGAGCGTGGAATCACAAAACCTGTTCAAGGTAACTTGGATCCTGCAATCCTTTTAGCACCATGGGAAGTAATCGAAGAGAAAGCAAAAGCAATACTTGACCAAGGAATGCAACAACCTGGCTATATCTTCAACCTTGGCCACGGTGTATTCCCGCAAGTAAACCCAGACACACTAAAACGTTTAGCAACATTCGTACATGACTATTCTTCTAATAAATAAGTTCTGATTCACCTGTAGATTGTAGTGCAGGGTGGTCGACTCCGGCGGGAGGTAGCGGTAGACTTGAGACCCCACAGCGCAGCGAGGAGGCTCAAGCACCGCCCTCTGGATAAGCGACCATCCGGAACGAAAATCTACAGGAGTACATGAAATATTCTAATAGACCAGAAAAGAAAAGAGGTAAACTATATGTCCAAAAAAACAATGGGCTTGTTGGTAATGGCATACGGTACACCATATAAAGAAGAAGACCTAGAAAGATACTACACACACATCCGTCGTGGCAGAAAACCATCAGACGAAATGTTGCAAGACCTGCGCGACAGATATGATGCCATTGGTGGAATCTCTCCACTTGCACGCATCACAGAACAACAAGCAAACGCTCTAGGCGAACACCTTAACAACATCCAAGACGACATCGAATTTAAAGTGTACCTTGGCTTAAAACATATCGAACCATTCGTAGAAGATGCCGTTCAGCAAATGAAAGCAGATGGAATCAAAGAAGCGGTAAGTATCGTACTTGCCCCTCACTTCTCCACTTTCAGCGTTAAATCTTACAACGGACGAGCACTAGAAGAAGCAGAAAAAATCGGTGGCCCATCCATCGTTTCTGTTGAAAGCTGGTATGATGAACCGAAATTTATCCAGTACTGGGTAGATAGAGTGAAAGAAACGTTTGGGTCAATGGATGACAAGGAACGTGAAAAAGCAGTACTGATTGTTTCAGCACACAGCCTTCCTGAAAAAATCATCCAAATGGGAGACCCATATCCAAATCAGCTGCAAGAAACGGCAGACCTTATCGCAAAAGGTGCAGGAATCAAGAACTACGAGATTGCATGGCAAAGTGAAGGAAACACACCAGATCCATGGTTAGGGCCGGATGTTCAAGACATCACCCGTGACCTTCATAAAGACAAAGGATATACGTCCTTTGTATACACACCGGTAGGGTTTGTGTCAGACCACTTGGAAGTCTTATATGACAATGATTACGAGTGTAAAATTGTCACAGATGAAATCGAAGCAAAATACTACCGTCCGGAAATGCCAAATACACAACCTGAATTTATCGATGCAATGGCTACAGTTGTATTGGAACAATTAAAGAAAGTATCTCAGTAAATCTAGAAAAGAAGGCGATGAAACCATGAACGAGGAGAAAAGAAGGGTTGTCATCATCGGTGGAGGCATTACCGGCCTAGCTGCTGCCTATTATCTTCAAAAGGAAAAAAAAGAGAAAAACCTTGATATAGAGATTACCCTGATAGAAGCAAGCAACCGACTTGGAGGAAAGATCCAAACTGTACGACGTGATGGCTATACTATTGAACGCGGACCAGATAGCTTCCTTGCTAGAAAGCTAAGTGCAGGAAGGTTGGTTAAAGAAGTGGGCCTTGAAGACCAATTAGTCCACAATTCAACTGGTCAAGCCTACATCCTGCTAAAAGGACAACTACATCCGATGCCAGAAGGGGCTGTAATGGGTATCCCTACAAAACTGTTGCCATTTGTCACGACGGGATTATTTTCCCCGATTGGAAAAATGCGTGCAGCAGCAGACCTTATCCTGCCTGCTTCAAACAATGGCGGGGAAGACCAGTCACTTGGTTCCTTTTTCCGAAGAAGACTTGGGGATGAAGTAGTGGAAAACTTGATTGAACCGTTACTATCTGGTATTTATGCCGGTGACATCGATAAATTGAGCCTTCAAGCTACCTTCCCACAATTCCAACAGGTGGAAGAAAAGTACCGAAGCTTAATCCTGGGGATGAAACAGACAACGCCAAAACAAAAGCCTGCACCTGCCCAAAAGAAAAAAGGCATGTTCCAGACATTGCGCGGCGGTCTTCAAACATTAGTGGATGCTCTTGAAGAAAAGCTAGATCAAGTGACGATTTTAAAAGCAGTGAAAGTTGATTCCATAAAGAAAACAGAGGACCAATATTCTCTATCTTTAAGTAATGGTAAAACCGTCCAATGTGATAATGTGATCGTCTCAACTCCTCACCATGCTACAGCTGGCCTGATTCCTGGAGCGGATTATCTTGCTCCACTGCAACAGATGTCCTCTACCTCTGTTGCGACCATTGCGATGGCATTTGATGAATCAGCACTAAAACAAGACATTGACGGTACTGGATTTGTCGTGTCGAGAAACAATGATTATACGATTACAGCGTGTACCTGGACCCATAAAAAGTGGCCGCATACCACACCAAAAGGGAAAGTAATCCTTCGCTGTTATGTTGGTAGAGTGGGAGAGGAAGCAATCGTTGATCAAAGTGATGAGGAAATAAAGAAAGTCGTACTTGATGACCTGAACAAAATCATGGAGGTCGGTGCGGAGCCTGAATTTACAATTGTCACCCGTTGGAGAGAAGCAATGCCACAATATGCTGTCGGACATAAAAAGATGCTGCAGAAGATGAATGACCGTCTATCAGAAGAGATGCCGGGAGTATATCTTGCTGGAAGTTCTTTTGAAGGGGTCGGGCTGCCTGACTGCATCGATTCCGGTGAAGCAGCTGTAAAAGCGGTGTTAAATAGTATAAAAAACAAACCTGTTGCTCAGGTATAAATAAACGGTTCAGTTGCAGCATAAAAGCTACTGAACCGTTTTTTTTTGTAAGTATATAATACAGTTGATTTCCGTTCCAGGCGCTTCGCTTGCCTGCGGGCGGTCCGTGAGCCTCCTCAGGCTTCACCTTCCGGGGTCTCACCTGTCCATTTTCCCGCGGGCGTCTGCGCGCCTTCCACTCCAATCAACAAGATGACTTCATTCATTTAAGGGTTAATCGGGAGAGTAACGGTAGGTTGAGACCCCTGAAGCGTTGTGAGGAGGCTCAAGCACCGTCCCGCGGAAATCGAAGCCATTTGCTGAAAGGAACAGCGGCGATAATTCAAATATTAAACCTAGATATTGCTTTTTTGTAAAAAAGCCTCTATAATAAAACTCGTTGACCAATACCGACATTTAGTCATTTTGTTGAAAGGAGCCATCAAATGGATCGTAAACAAAGCATCCTTGAGGCAGCTTTAAAATCATTCTCTTTATTTGGATATAAAGCTACCACCATGGATCAAGTCGCCAAGCTTGCAAACGTTGGAAAAGGGACGATTTATACCTTTTATTCTAATAAAGAAGAGCTCTTCAGTGAAATTGTTGCAGGAATTCTAAGAGAAATGCAGGAAGTTGCTGACCAATCCATCAATACAGAGCAATCTTTTTTTGAAAATGCTCACAGGGCCCTTATCAGCTTGCTTGATTTTAGAAATGAACATCAATTGACTGTCAAACTGATTCAAGAAGAAAAGGAGCTCGGTACTAAAATAGTTAATCATGAACTTAATCGCCTAGAGCATATGATTATTACTTTTATTAAAGAAAGAATTGAAAAGGCAATAGAAAAAGGGGAACTAAGAAAGTGTGATCCAGAAGTAACAGCCTTTTTGATGCTTAAGCTATATGTTGCGTTAGTTGTGGATTGGGAAGAGCATCACACCCCATTATCCAAAGAAGAAATTGCCAATCTATTTGAATTATATTTTATCAAAGGATTATCAACTTGATGATCCTTAAAATTTTGAGAAAAAATGACTAAATGACAAAAACGGTCATAATGTAATGTGGAGGTAATAAAAAATGAAAAGTGTAATAGTTGAGTGGAAGGAATTACTTACAAATAAGAAAGTCCTCATTCCTGTTATTGCAGTACTATTAATTCCGTTATTATATAGCGGAATGTTCCTATGGGCTTTTTGGGATCCGTACGAGAAGCTAGATGAACTCCCGGTGGCAGTGGTCAATTTAGATGAAGGTGCTGAGTATGAAGGAGAGTCATTAACGATAGGAAAAGACCTTCAAGAAAATTTGAAGAAAAATGATGGTTTTAAATGGGAGTTTGTATCAAAGGAAATGGCATACGAAGGGCTGGACAAACAGCAATACTATATGGTAATTGAAATTCCTGATGACTTTTCCAATAGTGCTACTACACTCTTAGATGAAAACCCTTCTTCATTGGAAATGAAATTTGTTCCAAATGAGAGTTACAATTTTCTTTCGGCACAGATTGGATCGACAGCAGTAGAGAAAATAAAAGAAGAAGTGTCCAAAGAGTTGACAAGTACTTATGCTGAAGCGATGTTTGCTAATTTGGAAAAGATGGCCGACGGATATAAAGATGCTGCAGATGGGACTAGTAAACTGAACAATGGCGTTCATGTGTTACAAGATGGTTCTGTTGCTCTGAAAAAAGGATTGGAACAGGCTGCAGAAAAGTCGATTGTATTCCAAAATGGAGTTGGAAAGGTTTATGGTGGTGTAAAAGATGTCCATAAAGGAAATCAGGAGCTTTCAAATGGTTTGGGACAATTGCTTGAAGGTCATGGCAAATTGTTCTCAGCATCTGAGCAACTTCAAGCTGGAGCAGGAAGCCTTAACGATGGTGTAGCAAAGAGCAATGAAGGGTTGTCACAGTTGCAAGTTGCTCAAAAAGAACTCACGAATGGAGCAGGAAGCTTGGCAGAAGGTGCGGAGGAAATAAATGCTGGGACCTCAAAGCTTGAAGAGGGGGCCTTGCAAGCACAAGAAAAAGCGAAGCAATTGAATCAAGGAATGATTCAATTGAAAAAAGCACTTGAACCAATGATAGAGCAGGCAAGTGAAGAACAGCAAGCAGAAATCAATGCTTATTTTGAACAATTGATTAATGGAAGTGGCGAATTTTCTCAAGGGCTGATGGCTCTTGAACAGGGAGCTTTGGAATTGAATGCAGGCACTTCTTCCTTAGCAGAGAATAGCAGAAAGCTTGCAGATGGCCATTTAAACTTTCAAACTGGTTTGACAGAATTGGCAAAAGGATCTAAGCAACTCTCAGAAGGTTCCACAGAACTTCTTAATGGCCAAACTGAATTCAACCAAGGGCTAACAGAGTTTGGTGAGAAATTGGGTGACGCAAATGAAGGCAGTAAAAAACTTGCAGAAGGGTCTAATCAGCTCTTAACTGGTATGGAACAGCTTGACGGGGGATCCAAACAATTTCAACAAGGTACAAAAGAGCTTGCAGAAGGTTCAAGTAAAATCTCCTCCGGTTTGTATGAAGTTGGTGAAGGAACAGATGAACTAGAGGGGAAATTGAAAGATGCTTCTGAGAAGTCCGGGGACGTTAAGGGGACTGACAAAACCTTTAATATGATGTCTGAGCCGGTTAAAGTTAAATCAGAAGTGGAGAACGGGGTTCCTAACTATGGAACAGGCTTTGCGCCTTATTTCTTATCTTTAGGTTTGTTTGTTGGAGCTTTATTGCTATCCATCGTTTATCCAATGCGCAATCCGGCTGGTGAGCCTCGCTCAGGGACTGCATGGTTCGCAGGTAAAGTGGCAGTTCTCGCAGTTGTAGGGATATTGCAAGCACTACTAGCTGATGCTGTGTTGATCTATGGATTAGGTGTAGAAGTGAAGAGCATGTGGTTATTTATTTTGTTTAGCATAGTTACCTCTTTTACTTTTATTGCACTTGTACAGTTTTTAGTAACGACACTAGGAGACCCAGGTAGATTTGTTGCCATTCTTATTTTAATTTTGCAATTAACAACAAGTGCGGGAACATTCCCGTTAGAGCTAATTCCAAACGCCCTTCAACCGTTCAATTTACTGTTGCCGATGACTTATTCAGTGTCCGGCTTCAAAGCAGTCATATCGAGTGGTGATCTTGGGTACATGTGGGAAAATGTATGGATATTAGCTGGATTCATGTTTAGTATGCTTGCAGGTACATGGGGATACTTTGTTTATAAATTTAAAAAGCAATACCATTCCCCAGTTGAAAAATCATAGTTGAGTTAATAGATTATTAAGCTTAGGAGGCCGCATTAATTTGCGGTCTTTCTTGTTCTTTAGGAGATTATAAAAAAATTGAATTGATGATAGTCTTCAGAGTAATTCTTGACGCCGGAATGAACATTTCGGTGGTAACAAGAAATTGGGAAAAGAGAGGTCCTCATCGCCCGTATGAAGACATGATTGACGAGAAATCAGGAGGAGAGAAGTCCTCATCGGCGTTATGAAGACATCAGTGACGGGAAATCAGGAGGAGAGAAGTCCTCATCGGCGTTATGAAGACATCAGTGACGGGAAATCAGGAGGAGAGAAGTCCTCATCGGCGTTATGAAGACATCAGTGACGGGAAATCAGGAGGAGAGAAGTCCTCATCGGCGTTATGAAGACATCAGTGACGGGAAATCAGGAGGAGAGAAGTTCTCATCGGCGTTATGAAGACATCAGTGACGGGAAATCAGGAGGAGAGAAGTTCTCATCGGCGTTATGAAGACATCAGTGACGGGAAATCAGGAGGAGAGAAGTCCTCATCGCCAATATGAAGCTCTTGGTGACAAGGGGTTTTATTGAAATAGTCAAATATGGACGCAAAAGGAAGATCCGGCCAAGGTCAATATTTCAAAACTATGCGAAAACCGAGAAAACGTCCCAAGAGATTATGATTTTGGGACCGATTTTTTGCTCGCGCTAGTGATTTTGTTCTTTAATTTAACTAATTGTAAAATTTTTATTGAAAACACTTACATTTCCTTTTATACTAGTAGTTATGAAAACGATTTCAACCATTCTACTAACCTATTATTTCAGCTAAGGTGGCGAGACTCGTGGCAACAATAGAAGATGTAGCAAAACTGGCAGGGTTATCAAGGACCACTGTTTCCCGTGTCATAAATAACCACCCGTATGTATCGGAAAAGAAGCGTGTACTTGTATCAAATGCAATGAGTGAACTTGGTTATGTTCCAAATTCATCCGCAAGAAGTTTGAGGAGCCAGAAGACAGAGATGGTTGCATTGCTCATACCTCGTGTGATGAATCCGTTTTTCAGTGAACTGATCGAACGGATGGAAATGGCTGCGGCCGAAAACGGCTACCAGCTCATCATCTGTCAGACAAAGTATTCAAAGAAAAAGGAACTTGATTATTTGAACTTGTTAAAAACGAAGCAAGTGGACGGGATTATCCTTTCCTCCATACAAA
The DNA here is from genome assembly GCF_002157855.1 of Sutcliffiella horikoshii. Lineage (NCBI taxonomy): Bacteria > Bacillati > Bacillota > Bacilli > Caryophanales > Bacillaceae > Sutcliffiella > Sutcliffiella horikoshii. The sequence goes on from NZ_CP020880.1 coordinate 1,241,056, forward strand.
ATGACTGGAATGTAATAGAACCGTTTTTAGAATATGGACCGATCGTTTTGTGCAATGAGTTTGAAGAAGATGCGGATGTACCGTCTGTGAGGCTTGATCAGACATATGGCGGCTACATATCGACTAAGCATTTATTGGAACTTGGTCATCGCAAAATTGCCTATTGTACTGGCGGCTATAAAAGCAATGTTGCCAAAAGCAGGGAGGCAGGCTTTAAAAAAGCACTTGCGGAATTCAATGTGGAATTTTATGAAGAGTTCTCTTTTCGTGATGCCTTTACCATCGAGGATGGGAGAAGGGTATTTCAAGAAATTCTAGAGTTGAAGGAAAAACCAAGTGCCATTTTCACAGGTGGGGATGAAGTGGCAGCCGGTATCATTTCAGAGGCAAAGCGTTCAGGCTGGAAGATTCCTGAGGATCTTGCAGTAGTGGGCTTTGACAATCAGGCTATTACGGAGCTAGTGGAACCGACCATCACAACCGTGTATCAGCCGATTGATGAAATGGCACGTAAAGCCTTCCAGGTCATGATGGAAAAGGTGAGTTCCAAACGCTATCGTCACAAAGAAATATATGAATACGATCTCGAGCTTATCGTTCGGGAATCAACGGTCAAACAAGGGGTTTACGTATAGAATACAGAAAAGAGCACTTATGGGGATGAGTGCTCTTTTTGTTGTTTTATACTACATTGAATTATGTTTTTCGTATCAAATTTGTATTTTGCTTACCATATATTCGCTAAATAGAGGTTAGGGGTCATCAGATTTGTGATTTGGTACCCCCTATACTTAAGTAATAGAGGTTAGGGGTCATCAGATTTGTGGTTTGGTACCCCCTATACTTAAGTAATAGAGGTTAGGGGTCAACAGAGATGCGCTTTGCTTACCCTAATACGAGCCAAATAGAGATTAGGGGTCAACAGAGATGCGCTTTGGTAACCCCAACACGAGCCAAATAGAGTTTAGGGGTCAACAGAGATGCGCTTTGGTAACCCCAACACGAGCCAAATGGAGGTTAGGGGTCAACAGAGAAGTCAAGTCCATATTAATGTGTAAAAATAGTTACAATGAGATCTAATGCTAAATGTGTTATGGGGTTATGTTTTCAGGTCTTGTTCTTCTTAAAGGTTTAGGGTGTATTCTTTACCCCCTAGGGGGTAAAATTTTCCCTTTTTATGGCCCAGTCACTGTAAGCGCTTTTTTATTAACAAACATTAATGTGACAGTTCACATAATTCCGTTTAGGGAATTAAAAAACTATTTTACTTAGATATGGTGTATATACTTTGACTTACTCCATTCTTCCTCCATTTTCATCAGTACAGATCCAATTATACGTATTGCAGATTGATCGTTCGGGAAAATTTGAATTACCCTTTCTCTTCTCCTTATTTCCCTATTTACTCTTTCTAGCATATTGGTTGTACGTAAGTGTTTGTGAAGCTCAGCTTTTTGAGAATGAAACTGCATTGCATCTTCAAAGCCAGCATCCAACGTTTCAATTACCTTAGTAAACCCTTTTACTTCGTAATACTTCTCAATAAAGTCGCGCTTCAGTTCTCGGCTCAATTTAATGTTGGATGTTCTAAAGATTTCCTTGAGTTCTGTTTTTGCTTCTGAAGAGTTTTTCTTAGGAAAGGAGTCCATTATATTCCTAAGAAAATGAACACAACACCTTTGCCAAGAGGTTCCTAAAAAGGATTCTTTTATAGCAGCCACTAACCCTGCATGTGCATCAGAAATCACCATCTTAGGTGATTGTATCCCTCTTGATTTTAGGTGATCAAAGAAATTAGACCAACTTTCTTCTGATTCCCCATGGGTAACCCTTAACCCAATAATCTCTCTATGTCCTTCTTCGTTTACACCGCAAGCTATAAGTACTCCTTTTGAAACAACCCTATCGTTCTCACGAACTTTAATATACATGGCATCAACATATATGTATGGATAATAAAGGGTGTTTAGTGGGCGGTTTCTCCACTCATTAACTATTGGATCCAATGATTTAGTGAGGTTAGATACTAGTGATTTAGATACACCTTTTCCACACAGTTCTTCTACAATCTTGGTAACTTTACGAGTTGAGACTCCATTTACAACCATCTCAATCATAGAAAGAATTAGAGCTTGTTCGCATCGCTCATACTTTTGGAATACAGAAGTTGAAAATTCACCATCACGAGTTCGGGGAACCTTTAATGTGAGTGAGCCAGTGCCGGTAATTAATTCTCGTTCATAGTAGCCATTCCGATATCCTCTGCGGTCATCCGTTCTCTCGTGAGAGAGAGCATTAATATATTCGTCCCTTTCTTTCTCCATAAGCGAATTCAATACAAGGGCTAAAGATGCTTTTACCGGGGATCCTAAAGAGCTTTTTTCTACCTCGGCTTTAAGTTGTTCCAAATTTATAGTAATATTAATGTTGGTCATTATCATTGCCTCCGTGTGTGATTGTTTTTCGTCGAACACATTGTAACACGGACATTGATAATGGCCTTTCTTTTTACACAATTATATAGACTTAATCAACAGAGATGCGCTTTGGTAACCCCAATACGAGCCAAATAGAGGTTAGGGGTCAACAGAGATGCGCTTTGATAACCCCAACACGAGCCTAATGGAGATTAGGGTAATCAGGAAAGTGCTTTGGTTACCCAAACAGACGATTAATGGAGGTTAGGGCAAGCCAGAAGTCCACATTGTTTACTTGGTCAACAAAAAAACCAGGGAACCCGCTATGAATCTAGCAAATTCCCTGGCTTGTATTCTATATTATTTTAATTGACTGGACATACACTCATCACAATGGTTGCCGTAGCACTCGTGTTGCTCATCCATTGTTTTTTTGCACTCAACGCATTTTTTAGGTGGTAAGGTTTTGAAAAATTCTGTACTTTTAATCAACATGTTATCACCCTCCGTTTTCTTATTTGTTGTTATTGTATTATAACAGAACTTGTCCTGTCAACAACTGTTTTAAAACAACTCCTTGAAATAGGAAAATGGGCAGGGATATGGTAGACTTGATTTTGGATACCAATAGAAGGGTGATGTCTAGCCATGAAGCTTACTGTGGTAGGGTTTTGGGGAGGATATCCAGCTGTTAATAGTGCAACATCTGGGTATTTGGTCGAGCATGAAAATTTTAAATTATTGATTGATTGTGGAAGCGGTGTATTAGCACAGCTTCAGAATTACATAGAGGTAACAGAGCTTGATGCAGTGATTCTGTCACATTATCATCACGATCATGTTGCGGACATAGGTCCGTTGCAATTTGCGAGACTTATTTCATTTTATATGGGAAAATCCGTAACGCAGCTTCCTATCTACGGACACCAGGAGGACATGCAAGGCTTTTCCACACTTGATCATAAAGAATACACAAAGGGGATTGCATATGATCCTTCTAAAACATTAGAGGTTGGGCCATTCAAAATAGAATTTCTGAAAACGATTCATCCTGTTCCATGTTATGCCATGAAGGTCTCCACAGATGAAGGTTCGTTTGTGTACACGGCAGATACAAGCTATCAGGAATCATTCATCCCTTTTACAAAAGGGACAGACTTACTTATTTGTGAGTGTAACCTTTATGCTCATCAAGACGGCAAGGCTGCAGGGCATATGAACAGCCATGATGCGGCTAAAGTTGCTCAAGGTGCAGAAGTGCCTCAACTATTGCTCACACATTTACCACACTTTGGAGAGGTAGAGCAGTTGGTAGAAGAGGCTGCAACAATCTACCAAGGAAAAATCGATTTAGCACATAAAGGATTTAGTTGGGAGAGTGGAAAGAAATGATGCTTTTTATTGATAATAAAGGAATCACCGATCCAAGAATCAACTTGGCGATAGAAGAATATGCCCTTAAAAATCTCGATATTGAAGATACCTATTTGCTTTTTTACATCAATGAACCTTCCATCATCATCGGAAAGAATCAGAACAGTGTAGAAGAAATCAATACAAAATATGTCGAGGACAATGGCATACATGTGGTGCGTAGATTATCTGGTGGTGGAGCGGTCTATCATGATCATGGAAACCTGAACTTCAGTTTTATCACAAAAGATGACGGAGAAAGCTTTCATAACTTCAAAAAGTTTACGGCACCTGTTGTGGGAGCATTGAAAAGTCTTGGAGTAGAGGCGGAAATGAGCGGGCGCAATGATATCCTTGCCGAAGGACGCAAAATTTCCGGGAACGCGCAGTTCTCTACAAGAGGCCGTATGTTCAGTCACGGTACTTTGTTGTTTGATTCTGAGATTGAGCATGTCGTTTCCGCGTTGAATGTGAAGAAGGATAAAATAGAATCCAAAGGAATTAAATCAATTCGCAGCCGTGTGGCAAATATTAAAGAATTTCTAAAAGAAGATATTAAGATTGAACAGTTCCGTCAGCTTTTATTGGAGGCAATCTTTAAGTCCAAAGATATTCCTAAGTACGAGCTAACAGAAGAAGATTGGAAAAACATTCACGAGCTTTCCAAAGAACGTTACCAAAACTGGGATTGGAATTACGGAAAGTCACCGAAGTTCAACCTTCAGCACTCGCATCGTTTTCCAGTAGGTCAGATTGATGTGCGTTTGGATGTGACAAAAGGAAAAATAGAAAACTGCAAAATTTATGGAGATTTCTTTGGTGTTGGAGATGTGTCCGAAGTGGAAAACCTTTTGTCAGGTGTGAAGTATGAGAAAGCAAAAATTTCACAGGCCCTAGAGGGAATAGATGTAAAACATTATTTTGGAAATATTACCAGAGATGAATTGATTGATCTAATATATTAATTTCAAGAGTATGGGGCAGGGATTCCTTGCTCTTTTTTTATATTAAAATATTTTATCTGAAAATTTTAATTTTATCGACATAATTTAATGACAGATATCTAGCAATCTACTATAATGGATAATGGGAGATTTATGAATGGTCATTCATTCAATTTACTCGAAGGGGAGATGAAACACTTGAATATTTCATCACAATTGGCACTAACAGCAAAAACAAATCCAATGAAAGAAGCGTATATTTTTGAAGGGGATTCAAAAACATACGCAGAATTGAACGCTGCAATTAACGCATTTGCTACAGGGCTTGAAAACATGGGAATCTCACAGGGAGATCATGTTGGGCTTGTTGTAGGAAACTCGCCATACTTTGTCCTTGGACTTTATGGTGCGGCACGTATCGGGGCCACTGTTATTCCTATCAACCCAATCTATACTCCAGACGAACTTTCTTACATCCTTAGAGATGGCGATGTGAAAGCCATCATCACCTTAGACCTTCTTGTTCCACTTTTCGAAAAGCTTCATGGTCACCTGCCTTTAACGGAGCATTACATTATTTGTGAAACACCTGACGGAAAAGAAAAAGCGAAAGATTTTCCAGTTGAACAACTTTCTGTTTATCCTAAATTGAAATCGTTTACATCCGTAATGGCTTCTGGAAGCTTTACATATGAAGGTCCGGAACTGAAGGATGACGATGTGGCTGTAATCCTTTATACATCTGGGACTACAGGCAAGCCGAAAGGGGCAATGCTGACACATAAGAACTTGTATCGCAATGCCAAGGATTCTGCGGACTTTTTGAAGATGAACGAAACGGACAAGGTTGTGGCAACTCTGCCTATGTTCCATGTATTCTGTTTAACAGTAGCATTGAATGCACCATTGATGAACGGTGCGACAGTCATCATTGTTCCAAGGTTCAGTCCGCAGGTGATTTTTGATGTGGTAAAAGAATATGAGGCAACTGTGTTTGCAGGTGTTCCGACCATGTACAATTTCCTTTTGCAATCACCGGGGGATGTAGAAGATTTGAAATCGTTAAGACTTTGCATTTCTGGTGGAGCTTCGATGCCTGTGGCTCTATTGAAGAATTTCGAAAAGAAATACAATGTCATTATCTCCGAAGGCTACGGGTTATCAGAGGCATCTCCAGTTACATGTTTCAATCCGTTAGATAAGCCTAGAAAAGCTGGTTCTATCGGGACGACGATTGTAAATGTGGAAAATAAAGTCGTGAATGAACTTGGAGAAGAAGTGGCACCAGGAGAAGTTGGGGAGCTTATTGTCAGAGGACCGAATGTCATGTCAGGGTATTATAAAATGCCAGAAGAAACCGCCTCTGCAATACGTGATGGATGGCTATATACAGGGGACCTAGCAAAAATGGACGAAGATGGTTACTTCTATATCGTTGACCGCAAAAAAGACATGATCATTGTTGGAGGCTACAATGTTTATCCTCGTGAAGTAGAAGAGGTTCTTTACAGTCATGAAAATGTAGTGGAAGTGGCAGTTGTCGGGGTGCCTGACCCTCAGTTCGGTGAAGCGATAAAATGTTTTGTCGTAACGAATACTCAGATGAATGAATCAGATCTGCTTGGTTATTGTGCAGAACGTCTAGCAAAATATAAGGTTCCAACATCTATTGAATTTTTAGAAGAGCTTCCTAAGAATACTACAGGGAAAATTCTAAGAAGAGCATTAAAAGAAAAACTAGGTGTATAAAGGATTTTTGCTCTCTGTAGAGAATGTATAAAATAGCGAAATTTGTAACCGCTAACAATCTTGGAGGGAGACGGACAGATTTGAATTATATTGCAGTAGAGGTAAAAGACCATGTAGCAACGGTAACGCTCAATCGCCCAGATGCGATGAACGCGTTTAATTATGATATGTTAGTAGAATTGGGAAATGTAGCGGAGGAGCTTCGCACGAATGCGGACGTCCGTGTGGTAGTGATTACAGCTTCAGGGGAGAAGGCATTCAGTGTTGGAGCGGACCTCAAGGAAAGAAGGGGTCTTACCGAGCAGCAAGTAAGACGTAATGTTTACAAGATCGGGGATGTGTTTAACCGCATTGCCGACCTGCCGCAGCCGACCATCGCAGCTATAAATGGATATGCATTTGGTGGCGGGATGGAGCTTCTTCTTGCTTGTGATTTCCGTGTGACAGGCAAAGATGTGAAAATGGGACTGACAGAAACAAGCTTGGCAATCATTCCAGGAGCCGGTGGAACACAGCGCCTACCGCGAATTATCGGGGAAGCAAAAGCGATGGAGCTTATCTTGACTGCTCGCCGTTTTTCTGGCGAAGAGGCTTATGGTTTTGGCTTGATTACAAGATTAGTAGATGAACCCTCCCATGCCCTTGATGGAGCGATGGAGCTTGCGCAGGAAATGTTAAAGAATGGCCCGGTTGCTGTGCAGCAGGCGAAGTTTGCCATTCGCCAAGGAATGGGAGTGGATATGCAAACAGGCTTGCAAATCGAACGTAAAGCATATGAAGTAATCATACCGACAGAGGATCGCGTGGAAGCCTTAGTTGCGTTTGGCGAAAAGCGTGCGCCAGAGTTTAAGGGCAAATAGATTTTTAAAAGTCTCTCTCTTCTTTAGGAAGGGGGAGTTTTTTTGCGATTAAGATAGAATATAATACTGTTGATTTCCGTTCCATGCGCTTCGCTTGCCTGCGGGCGGTCCGTGAGCCTCCTCAGGCTTCGCCTTCCGGGGTCTCACCTGTCCCTTCCTCCCGCGGGCGTCTGCGCGCCTTCCACTTCAATCAACAAGGTGACTTCTTTGAACCTAAGTTTCAAAAACCTTCTAATTGAGTTACCCGAAAAGGCATTAACATACCTTTACGAAATTTCTAGCTGTGGATTGGAGCAAATGGCGGAGACTCCAGCACCGTCCCGCGGAGAGCGAAGCCATTTGCGGAAAGGAACAGCGGAGCATAACCAAGCAACGAAATAGAACCGGACGGGTTTCACCGATTTTTCAATTAAGAAAATTATCTCGTGTTGCGAAATACTCTTTACATATCCAGTAAACTACTAGTATATTTATAAATAATTCAATTTACTAGTATAGGAGAAATGCACAGTGGCTACTACCATCGCAGCTAGAAAACCTTCTTCTTTTCGAAATGGATTGCAAGCTGGAGTCAGCATCGCAATCGGATACATACCAATTGCCATTACATTCGGCCTTTTGGCAAAATCAGCGGGCTTGACGGTCTCTGAAACCGTGCTAATGAGCTTGCTCGTTTTTGCCGGAGCGGCTCAATATATGTCTCTTAACATGATTGTGCTTGGATCGGGAGTATTTGAAATTGTCATGACCACATTTATTTTAAACATCCGTCACTTTCTGATGAGCGCTTCCCTTAATGAGAAGGTGGAAGAGAAAAGCCTCTGGAAAAAATCGCTTTTCTCATTTGGTATTACAGATGAAACCTTTTCTGTCTCCGCTACAAAAGAGGGCACCATACAGACAGGGTATATGTTCGGAGTAATCTTAATCGCCTATTCCAGCTGGGTGGTAAGCTCAGGGGTCGGTCATGTCATCGGGAGCAGTTTACCTTCATCCCTTCAAGAAAGCATGGCAGTTGCCCTTTATGCCATGTTTGTTGGCTTATTGATGCCTTCTTTAAAAAAACACCGTAAAGTGGTGTTGCTTGCAGGCGCTGCGGCTATTCTTAACTCTGTATTTTCTTTGGTAATTGGTATAGCGGCTGGATGGTCCATCGTCCTTGCGACCATTACGAGTGCTGTTGGGATAGAAATTTTATACTCAAAATGGTCAAAGGAGGAGAATGCAGATGAATAGTACCATCCTCATTATGATTGTCGGCATGGCTGTAGTCACCTATCTTCCAAGACTAATACCGTTTGTCATGTTTCAAGGAAAGGAACTGCCGCCATTTGTACAGGCAGTATTGAAGAATGTTCCCTATGCAACCCTAGGGGCCCTGATTGTTCCTGGAATTTTTCTGATCAATGAAGATATCATGTATGGCGTTATTGGCGCAACAGTGGCATTTATTGTCGCTTATTTCGGTGCAAACGTCATTCTGGTTGTAATCAGCTCCATTGTAGCTTTGAGTGTGTATTCTTGGCTGGTTGGTTAATAAGGAATAAAGTAAGTAGGCTTTTCTTTCTGATAGCCTGCTTATTTTTTATATGGTGGCATAGAATATAATAGGGGTTGTTTAGGACGAGGAGGTGCGAAAATGTGAAAAAGACGGTTTCTTTATTGTTGGTTGGCTATATTCTCTATGCTTTAGCAGTGACGTTTTACATATGGGTGGGAGCAGATACATCTCTTCCAGCTGACCTTGCAGGGACGAAAGCGGACCCGGCAACTTTTTTAAGTAACAAGGAACTGATGATTACAGAAGAGTATTCTAAAATACGAAATACCATATACTTTTTGACTCTTCCAGTGGAATGGATTTTTTATTTCCTTCTTCTTGTTTTAGGTGGGGCAAGGGCCATTCAAGGATGGGCGGAGAAAGTCTCAAAATATAAAACACTTCAGACAGGAATTTATCTTTTTTGGCTAACCTTATTTAGCACGGTTATTCATTATCCACTAAGTTATTTGCGCTATTCTCTTTCAAAAGATTATGGCATTACAGTTCAGCCTTTCTCCGGCTGGATGCGCGATCAGGTTGTTGGATTTTGGGAAGGAATCCTCATCATGTGGATAGTGGTCCTTCTTCTGTATGTGCTTATCCGTAAATTTCCCAAATGGTGGTGGGCAGTTGCTTGGGGTTGTTTCATTCCACTTGTATTTTTTATGATGTATATCCAGCCGGTTGTTATAGATCCTTTATATAATGATTTTATTGACCTACAAGATAAGCAGTTAGAAGCAAAAATCTTGGAATTGGCTGACGAAGCGGATATTCCTGCCGATAGGGTATATGAAGTAAATATGGCGAAAAAAACGAATAGCATCAATGCGTATGTTACGGGAGTTGGTGGTAACTCACGTATTGTGTTATGGGATACATTATTGACTCGACTTCAGGAAGAGGAGATTCTGTTTATCATGGCACATGAGATGGGTCACTATGATATGAATCATATCGTTATGGGTATCACAGGATACATTGTGTTTTCTTTCTTTGCTTTTTACTTGATTTATCTGACTGCAGGCAAGTTGATAGACAGGTTCGGCCAGAGGTGGAAAATCAATAGCTTGAACCAACTTTCCTCCTTACCACTATTGTTGTTGCTGGTGTCTTTGCTGCTATTTCTTGCAAGTCCGGTAACAAATGCTGTATCCCGATATCAAGAACACAAGGCTGACGTGTATGCCATCGAACTGACGGGTGAGACAGAACCAGCTATAGAAGCCTTTCAGGAGATTACAAGATCTAGTTTAAGTGAAGTGAACCCTCCAGCCTTAGTGAAATTTTTTCGATATACCCACCCTCCAATGGTGGACAGAATCGCCCATTTGGAGCGGTATGTTAAAGAAGAGTGAGCAACGTGCAAGTGTGCGTTGCTTCTTTTTTTGAAAGGTAGGAAGCAGATGTTACCGTTGATTTCCGTTCCAGGCGCTTCGCTTGCCTGCGGGCGGTCCGTCCGTGTGCCTCCTCAGGCTTGCGCCTCCGGGGTCTCACCTGTCCCTTCCTCCCGCGAGCGTCTGCGCGCCTTCCACTTCAATCAACAAGGTGACTTCATTCATTAAAGGGTTTATGAAATGCAATCCAACTGTCTTGTGTTACTGAATAAGCAATTACATATCGTTTATGTATTTTTTAGCTGTGGATTGGAGCAAATGGCGTAGACTCCAGCGGGGGAGTAACGGTAGATTGAGACCCCGCAACGAAGTGAGGAGGCTCAAGCACCGTCCCGCGGAAAGCGAAGCCATTTGCGGAAAGGAACAGCGACGTTCATAGACTTCATTTAGACTGGACAGTTTATGCCCGGTTTTCTGCGTTTTTTTACCGTGTCGAAAAATATTTGTGCATAAATTTTCAAAAAAGTCTTTTTATAATGAACACTCTGTTATATAATACAATACAAATATACTAACTGTTTCATAACAAGAGAGGAGCAAGTTTATCGTGAATACTGGTACAACAGGAATCAGCGTTACAGGTGTAATGAGAAATGGCTATAAAACTGTACTAACACAGGAAGCATTAAGTTTCATCGAGAAGCTCCATCATACTTTTAATGAGCGAAGAAGAGAATTGTTAACTGCAAGAAAAGAAAGACAGGCAAGAATTGATCAAGGAGAACCATTAAACTTCCTAGAAAGCACAAAAACTATTCGTACAAGTGACTGGAAAGTGAACACCATTCCACAAGATCTCCAAGACAGACGAGTGGAAATAACAGGTCCGGTTGACCGTAAGATGATTATTCATGCACTTAACTCCGGTGCAAAAGTGTTCATGGCGGACTTTGAGGATGCCTCCTCGCCGACTTGGAGCAACATGATAGAAGGGCAAATCAATCTACGTGATGCAAACTTGCGTAAAATTGATTTCACGGCTTCAAACGGAAAAGAGTACAAACTGAAAAAAGAAATTGCCACCCTTCTTGTAAGGCCAAGAGGCTGGCATCTGGAAGAAAAACATATTCAAATCAACAACGAAACAGTTTCTGGCAGCCTTTTCGATTTTGGATTGTATTTCTTTCATAACGTCAAGGTTTTGCAGGAAAATGGAAGCGCTCCATATTTTTATCTTCCAAAGCTTGAAAGTCATCAAGAGGCAAGGTTATGGAATGATGTGTTTGTATTTGCTCAGAAAGAATTGGGAATCGCACAAGGGACCATTAAAGCGACTGTATTGATTGAAACCATAACAGCAGCCTTTGAGATGGATGAAATACTATACGAGCTGAAAGAGCATGCGGCTGGACTGAATTGTGGAAGATGGGATTACATCTTCAGCTTCATAAAGAAATTTAGAAATGATCCGACTTTCCTTTTACCGGACAGAAGCCAAGTAACAATGGCAGTGCCATTCATGAGAGCCTACACCCAATTGGTCATCCAAACTTGTCATAAGCGCGGAGCATTTGCAATAGGCGGGATGGCAGCTCAGATACCGGTGAAAAATGATGAGGAAGCAAACACGCAAGCAATTGCAAAAGTAAGGGAAGATAAACTTCGTGAAGTAAAAGATGGACATGATGGAACGTGGGTAGCGCATCCAGCATTGGTTCCGGTGGCATTAGAAGTTTTCAATGAGCATATGGAAGGGCAGAATCAATTGCACATAAAAAGGGAAGATGTTATGGCGGACGCGGGTGCACTTGTCCAAGTTCCAGAAGGTACGATCACGGCAGATGGACTACGTAAAAACATTCATGTCGGGATGGAGTACATTGCTGCATGGTTGGATGGAAACGGTGCTGTACCGATCTACCATTTGATGGAAGATGCGGCCACCGCGGAAATCTCAAGGTCCCAAGTATGGCAATGGGTTAGACATCCTAAAGCGGAATTAGATGATGGGACTCAAATTACATTAGAGTTAGTCAAACAGCTGATTCAGGAAGAAAAGCAAGCCATCATAGCCAAAGTAGGTCCTAACCGCTTTTCAGATGGAAAGCTAGATCAGGCTGCTACACTTTTTGAAAACCTAATCAAAGATGATAATTTCGCAGAGTTTTTAACACTTCCAGCTTACAATTTATTGGAAGATTAATAGATACCTAAACTAAGGGAGGAATTAATAATGAGAAGAGAAGAAAGAATTGCACAGTTAGAAGAAAGCTGGGAGTTAGAACAAAGATGGAATGGAGTGGAAAGACCGTATTCTGCAGAAGAAGTGATGCGTCTTAGAGGATCCATTGATATTGAACATACATTAGCAAAAAGAGGTTCACAAAAACTTTGGGATCTTCTTCATACAGAGGACTATGTGCATGCACTTGGAGCTTTAACAGGGAATCAGGCGATCCAGCAAGTGAAAGCGGGATTAAAAGCTATATATTTAAGCGGCTGGCAAGTAGCGGCAGATGCCAATCTATCCGGTCATATGTATCCTGATCAAAGTCTCTATCCTGCAAACAGTGTGCCACATGTGGTTAAACGAATCAATCAGGCATTGCAGCGTGCAGATCAGATTCAATACTTAGAAGGAAGCGAAGAGGTGGATTATTTTGCACCAATCGTTGCGGACGCAGAAGCAGGCTTCGGTGGTCAACTGAATGTATTTGAGTTAATGAAAGGCATGATCGAGTCTGGTGCTTCCGGTGTTCACTTCGAGGACCAATTGTCTTCTGAGAAAAAGTGTGGGCATCTTGGTGGGAAAGTATTATTGCCAACTCAAACGGCTGTGAAAAACCTAATCTCAGCACGTCTCGCAGCTGATGTAATGGGTGTGCCGACAGTCTTGATTGCAAGAACTGATGCGGATGCGGCAGATCTTATTACAAGTGATATTGATGAGAACGATCATGCTTTCTTGACTGGTGAGAGAACTGCGGAAGGGTTCTACCGAACAAAGGCTGGCATTGATCAAGCGATAGCTCGTGGCCTTGCTTATGCACCTTATGCGGATTTGATCTGGTGTGAAACGTCCGAACCGAATCTAGAACAAGCAAGAGCTTTTGCGGAAGCCATTCACGAAAAGTTCCCTGGCAAACTGTTGGCTTATAACTGTTCACCTTCTTTCAACTGGAAAGCAAAATTGGATGATGAAACGATTGAAACATTCCAGCAGCAGATTGCCCAGTTCGGCTATAAATTCCAGTTTGTAACTTTAGCAGGATTCCATGCCTTGAATCATGGCATGTTCGAGCTTGCAAGAGGATATCGTGACCGTGGGATGGGAGCATATTCCGAGTTGCAACAAGCCGAGTTCGAAAGTGAGCAATATGGCTATACAGCAACCCGTCATCAGCGCGAAGTTGGTACAGGATACTTCGATGAAGTAGCAAAGCTTGTTTCCGGTGGCACATCTTCCACAACCGCACTGAGCGGCTCAACAGAAGAAGCGCAATTTTATCAAGGGAAAAAGTAACTTCAACATAAACAAGTAAAAGAGAAGAGCCAACCGAGCTCTTCTCTTTATTTAGGCGTTTTAACTCTCTAAGCTGATACGCCCCAATCGTTCAGGAATTTTTTATATCTGGCGGAAAGTAAGTGGAACAGGGAAGGGTCATTGGCATCCAAGGCACTGTCAATTTTCTCTTGCAGAAGGTTTTTGTGGTAGTGGAATAAAGACTCATCAATGATCATCTGAACATACACATTCATCATATAGGCTTCAACGGACACTTTTTTGTTCATCTTTTTCGCTTTCATCAATTCCGTATAAGACTTCTCATTCTTCATGAGTTCCTCACCTCGAGCCTTTTTAATAGTATATTGAGGAACGCAATAAAAATCAACAAATTTTTAAAATATTTAAAATATTTTAAAAACCTTTACACCGTTTGGGTTTTCTGGGAAAATATACATAAATAGTCAAAATAGTGGTTCGATTGTCACGAGATGACAAAGAACACATATGGAAAGGGTGAAGATAATGAAGAACAATGTCGAATTGTCAAGTGATTATGAGATTAATGGCTTTACTATGGCAATCATTCCTGTTGAAATGGAGGGAAATCTTTATTCAAAAGTGCTTGAAGAAGAAGGAGAAATCTATGTTTCATTGCCGCCATTAAAAATCATTGAAGACAGCTGTAACTTTTACGGATCCAGTTTTGAAGGAAGAAAACAAGGTACAAAGGGCATCTCCGGCTATACTCACAAACCCCCAATCGTCATTGATCCGATGAATGACATTTTCTTTTTCCCCACTGCATCACCTACAAATGATAGCTGCATCTGGATTTCACTACATTATGCGTATGAATATAATAAGACCCCTACCGCTAACACAAAAGTGATGTTCCCGAACAACACCATCGTGGAATTTCCCATCTCGAAATCTTCTTATGAGGCACAAATCCACCGTACGTCTCTTTTTCGGGCTAAGCTTCAGCAACGAGTCAATAGGAAAAGAAGCAATTCCAACCGCAGCCTTGTTGCTACACCTGGGATCATGTACAGATTGAGAAATAGTAAGGATTTGCAGAGTTGAGACAGGGTTTAACAGAATAAATAATAACTTCACTAACAGTCTTTCGTAAAAGAAAGGCTTCTTTTTTTTGGAGTGAAAATGTATAACCTTCTCTTTTTGAATAAGGCTAAGAAAAAGGATGGAGGGACGATTCACTTTATGGAACTTTTAATGGATTTATTGAAGGTAATTTTTCGCATTATTACCATTTTGCCATTGATGCTCGTCGTAACCTTATTCATGGGAAAACGTTCTGTTGGGGAACTTCCAGTTTTTGATTTTCTTGTCATCTTAACACTGGGATCAGTGGTTGGTGCAGACATTGCTGAGCCTAATATCCATCACCTTCCTACTGTAGGAGCTATTATTGCGATAGCACTTTTACAAAAGTTGATTGCTTGGTTGAAAATAAAGAACCATAAAGTGGGAAGGCTTCTATCTTTTGAGCCGACTCTTGTCATATATGAAGGGCAATTCCATATAAAAAATATGCGTAAAATCAGTTACTCTATTGATAATGTCCTACAAATGTTAAGGGAAAAGAATGTTTTCCAAATAAAAGATGTTCATTTTGCTTTAATTGAAGCGAACGGAGAGCTATCAGTGAAATTAAAACCGGAAAAAGAACCTGTGAAAATGAAAGATGTGCAGGTTGCCCTGGCAAAACCCTCCGTTGAATACACCGTTATCATGGATGGTAGAGTACAGCCAAAAGCATTAGAATATCTGGAATTAGATGAAGCATGGTTACAGAATGAGCTTCTGAAAAAAAATATTGTAAATATTAAAGACGTATTTTATGCGGCACTAAATGAAGATAGAAGCCTGCATGTTACATTAAAAACCCCCGGTTACACACAAAGTGTACCCATTTTTCATTAAACACTGCTAGGAGGGCGATAAAAGTGGAACTATTTATAGACTTATTAAAGGTCTTGGGGAGAATTATCACGATTCTTCCGCTTATGTTAATTGTAACTCTATTTATGGGAAAGCGGTCCATTGGAGAGCTTCCTGTATTTGATTTCATTGTTATTATCACACTTGGGGCAGTAGTTGGAGCAGATATTGCAGACCCCAGCATCCATCATTTTCCTACTGTAGGTGCAATTATCGCGATAGGTCTTTTACAGAAGGTAATAGCGTGGGGAAAGATAAAAAATCATAAGCTTGGCAGACTTTTAACGTTTGAACCGACCTTAGTCCTCTATGACGGACAATTTCATATTAAGAATATGAAAAAAATAAGTTATTCCATTGACAATATCCTACAGATGCTACGAGAAAAAGATGTATTTAAACTGGAAGATGTTCACTTTGCCCTCATTGAAGCCAATGGAAATATATCCGTGAAGATGAAGTCCAATAAAGAGGTCGCAAAAGTAGAAGATGTTCGCTCGGAAGGATACGTAAACTCTGTGGAATTTCCAGTCATAATGGATGGACGAATCTATATAGAAGCATTAAGATACAAGGGATTAAACGAAGCCTGGCTTCGAGAAGAACTGTTAAAACGGAAAATAACTGGTGTGGAAGATGTATTTTATGCCTCTGTTGATGAACGAAATGACTTACATGTCTCTTTGCGCAAACCTCTAAAAGAACCATCTATTCCTATTTTTCACTAATCGAAGACTCTTCCATCCTCAATATATATTGCATCAAAAGTTCATTCACCTTATTTCTGATTCTCGGGTTGAAATAGTTATGGTGTTCTTCATATCCATTAAACAAAAAAGCATACATGGTGAAGGATTCATCTTGTTTTAATTTGTGGAGCTTCATTTGTTGCTGTTTCATATCGGCTTTTATTTGCTTAAGTTGTAGCTGGATTTTGCGCATTACCTGATCAATGAGAGTAAGATAGGGTTCTTTTAATTTTATTCCGCTGTCTTTAATAATGCTTGTATCTCTTTCTAAAACAATCAGTAACAAAGGAAGATATATCGCCTGTTCAAACAGGTATATTTGTTCTTTTGATAATCTTGTCATTTCATCTTCCTCCTAAAATATTAGAACGTTTGTTCTTATTTATTTTATACCAAAGTCTTAAAAATATGCAAGCAACTTTTTAAACTGTAAATAAAGTTTTTCAAATTTATTAAAGGGGAATTATTTCATTTGTCGAAATAAGTAGAATAGAGAATTTTACATAAGGGAGAGATTTCAATGACAAAAAGAAAAATAGAGTCAACAGATCTGTTTCGTCTAACATCTATTACCGATCCGCAATGGGATAAACATTCCCGTAAGTTTGCGTTTGTGCAGACTACAGTACATGAGGAAGAAAATGAATATCGCTCTACCATTTACGTGGGGGATTTAGAGGGGAACGCCGTACCATTCACATCTGGAAAAGGGAGAGCAACAAGCCCAAGATGGTCTCCTGATGGGAGCAAGCTTGCTTTTGTCTCCAACCGTAATGAGAAAAGCCAACTATATGTTATGCCTGTAAACGGGGGAGAAGCAGAGCAGGTTACTTTCTGTAAAAATGGGGCAAGAGGGCCGGTGTGGTCACCATGTGGAACGAAACTATTGTTTAGTACTTCTGTAGAGAGTGCGGAGGATTTGCATTCTACGAGCTCTAAAAGCGAGGAAAAGAAAAAGCCTGAACCTCTTGTAGTGGAGAAAATGCGCTACAAGTCCGATGCTAAGGGGTTTTTAGATAACAAAAACGATCATCTTGCGCTATTGGATTTGAAAACAAAGGAAGTAAGTCTCCTCACAGAAGGAGACAGGGATTATGGAAGCGCTGCATGGTCGCCTGATGGAACAAAAATTGCTTTTGTAGCAAATCTTGAAGAAAATCCAGATGTTTCGTTGGTTTCTGATGTTTATGTGATGGATGTTCAGTCAAAAGAAAAGAAAAAAATTACACACAGCAACGGTTTCTTTTCCACGATCTCCTTTTCCCCAGACGGTCAGTACCTGGGCTTTTTAGGTCATGAGAAAGAGTTTCAAAGTGCGACGTTGACCCGTGTATGGGTAACTCAGGTTGCAACAGGGGAAACTCATTGCCTAACAGAAAACCTTGATGTGGAGGTTGGAGACGTTGCAATTGGCGATTTCCATTCCGGTAATGTGAACCCTGGACTTATGTGGACAGACGAGAGTGAAGGTTTTTATTTCTTAATGAGTGACCAAGGTGCTACAGGAATCTACTTTGGTTCTTTGGATGGTTCTATGTACCCGATTCATCTCCCGGATGAGCACGTATATGCAGTAAGCATGCTGACGGATACGCATGAAGCAATTGTAGGCGTAAGCAACTCTACAGATCCAGGCGAACTTTACCACCTTGATTTCCGTTCCCAAACACGGACCCAACTGACCAAAGTCAATGAAGCTTGGAAAAATGAAGTAGAATTAAGTGTGGCAGAACCTATCCGTTATAAAGCACCAGATGGTTGGGATTTGCATGGTTGGATTATGAAACCTGCAGGATTTGAAGAAGGAAAGAAATATCCGACCATCTTAGAGGTACATGGTGGACCTCATGCCATGTATGCCAATACTTACTTCCATGAGTTTCAAACTTTGACCGCACAAGGATTTGTCGTGTTATTCACTAACCCGCGTGGAAGCCATGGATATGGCCAGGAATTTGTCGATGCTGTGCGTGGAGATTATGGTGGCAAGGATTATCTCGATGTCATGGCTGCGATGGATTATGCCCTCGAAACATTTGACTTTATCGATGAAAAGAATTTAGGCATTACCGGAGGAAGCTATGGCGGGTTTATGACAAACTGGGTGGTCAGTCACACTGATCGTTTTAAAGCAGCTGTCACACAACGATCCATTTCAAACTGGCTGAGCTTTTATGGTGTCAGTGACATTGGTTACTACTTCTCCGAATGGGAAGTAAAAGGAGATATGGGAGAAAAAGTCGATAAACTTTGGGATCATTCTCCTATCAAATATGTGAGCGATGTCAATACGCCACTTTTAATCTTGCATGGGGAAAAAGATTATCGATGTCCGGTGGAGCAAGCAGAGCAGCTATTCATAGCCTTGAAACAACAAGGGAAGACCACTAAGCTTGTTCGTTTCCCAGGTGCAAATCATGAGCTTTCGAGAAGTGGAGATCCAGCACTTCGTATTCACAGACTAGATCACATTAAGAGCTGGTTTGTAGAGTACTTGGAAGGCGCTAAGTAAAAGGTAGTAAATAGACGGAGCTCTTCCTTTTGGGAGAGCTTCGTTTTACTGAAGTGATAGGAGAAAATGGTTTTGGCACCAACTCGGGTGCTTTTGGCACCAACTTAGGGGATTTTGGCACCAACTGGACTTCTGTCAAGAAAATGGACACTTATATGCCTTGAATTGGCGTACTTTTTTCCTTCCGCGCTCCGTGTTCCACTACGCTTGCACGCCTCTACATAAACAAACAATAAAGTTCACATTGTTTCTTTATGCAGAGGTTTTACGACCCAAATTGGCATCCTTTTGTTGTGCCATTTCATACGCCATTTCGTACTCATTTGGTGTGGCGTATTCTAGGGTTGAATGGATTCTTTTTCTGTTGTAAAACTCCACATAAAATTGCACAGCTGCCATAGCCTCTGCTTTTGTGGTGAAACGAAATTTATTCAAGTATTCTTTTTTCATGGAGGCAAAGAATGATTCCGCACAAGCATTGTCGTATGGAGTGGCTTTCCTACTCATACTGATCTTTGCTTTGGCATCTTCTAGGACGTCGATGTAATCTTTGGAACAGTACTGCGACCCTCTATCTGAATGGTGGATCCAACCTTTTTTCGGTTCCCTTAATTTTATTGCCTCCTTTAACGCTCGAAGAGGTAAACTACGATCCATTCGGTCGCACATTGAATAACTAATAACTTTTCGTCCAAATAAGTCTAGAATTGGATTGAAATAGATGAAACCTTCCATGGTAGAAATATACGTGATATCAGTGACCCAAACCATATTTGGGGCCTCTGGGTTAAACGCTTGTTTCAAGTTGTTTTTAAACGTTCGGTTAGAGTGATCAGAATCTGTAGTGGCAATGAAACTCTTAGGCGGAGTGGCATACAGTCCTAGTACCTTCATTCGCTTGGCTACTGTACTAGCTGATACATTAAAATCGTCATAGTCTACTAACTTTTGATGTATTCTCACACTTCCATACGTCTCTAGATTGTCATAAAAATGAAAACGGATACGGTCATCAAGTTGCCTTCTCCACTGTTCTCGTTCCGTTTCTTCTCGTTCTAACCGTTTCACATACAAATAGTATCCAGATGTAGTCACACCAAGGGCTCTGCACATCATCACTACAGTGTGTTCATCCCGATGGGAATGAATAAACGCAAACCTTACTTCTTTTCTTGCGTGAAGATGTGCATGGCCTTTTTTAAGATCGTTAACTCTTCTTCTAATTCAAGTTTACTTTTTCTTTCTGCTTCAAACATTTCTCTGTATTCTGTAGCTGTTAGTAGTTGATTTTGAGCATTTTTTTCTTCTGCTTTCTTCTGATCCCGGTACTTCTTTAACCATTTTTGTAGGGTATCATAAGGAATATCTAGGTTTTGGCTCACATCGACTATTTTATGTCCGTCTAATTCAATTTGTTTCACTACAAATTCCTTGAATTCTGGGGAGTAGGATTTGTATTTTGCCATGATTAACACGTCCTTTTTATTGTTGATTATGATTAAATCATGACGCCAATAGGTGTGTCCACTTTTTATACTACATCCACAACTTAGGGAATTTTGGCACGAACTCGAGTGCTTTTGGCACGAACTTAAGGAATTTTGGCACCAACTCGCATCCGTTTTGCACCAACTCTCTAGAAAACTATCTAAATCAATACAAGGGGGAACAATCTATATGATAAAAGGTCTTGATCACATCGTTTTATTCTGTAAAGACACGGAAAAATCCAAGGAATGGTACACAAATGCAGGATTTCAATACTCACATGGTTATGAAGGAATGCATTGGTTCCACTTAGGAAGCGGTCTGGTAATGCTTCATCCAGCAGGCGAAACAAGCCCAGGTATTACAGAGGTGCATGCAGCTGTTGAAAATGTTAATAAGTTATTCCAATTTGTCACAGAAAATGGGCTTACTCCTATAGACCATCAGAATGGCAATAAAACACTAACTGAGCCGGTCACTCGGCCATGGGGAGACATCCAGTTTGAACTGGAGGATCTAGATGGTCATCGCTGGGCATTTACACAGCGTGGAGAATAGAGCATGGTCATTCTCCCTCCAAATTATGTTCAGACAATAAGGAACATCCACCAAGAAAAAGGGAAAGTGTGGTTGCAGAACATTCCCTCCTTAATTAACTTCTGTGAGGAAAAGTGGAGTCTGAAGGTTCTCGCTCCATTTGACCTTTCGTATAATTTTGTTGCCCCTGCCAAGAAAATGGATGGAGCCCAAGTTGTTCTGAAACTTTCCCTTCCGAACAAGGAATTCCGTTCAGAAGTGGAAGCGTTAAGCTTCTTTGCCGGAGAGGGCATGGTCCAAGTCATAGACACTGATGTTGAAAAAGGAATATTGATGTTAGAACGTCTATCTCCAGGTCATACCCTGGCAACGCTAGAGAATGAAGTGGAAGCAACCGAGATTGCTGCCGGTATCATGAAATCGTTATGGGTACCAGATACATCAGGTTCCAGTCTCCCTCAGATTGAAGAAAGAGAGCAAAGCCTCATGAATTTTTTCAAAGCACATCCGATAGGTAAAGCTCCTATTACACAAAATCTTCTTAAGAAAGCCATTCATACATTCCGAAGCTTGTTGGATGACAAAAAGGAAAGGTATATTTTACATGGAGACCTTCATCATTACAATATCTTAAAATCGCATTCATCTTGGGTGGCAATCGACCCTAAAGGATTGGTGGGAGAACGGGAGTACGATACCATTCAATTTCTTCTAAACAATCTTCCGGATGATAAGTTAGAACAAACCATATCGAAAAGAATTGCTGTTTTGGTGGATAATTTGAAACTGGATGAACGACGAATCCTTGCGTGGGGGTTCGCACACTCTGTACTCTCTGTTTGCTGGTCGTTGGAAGACGGGGAAGAATATAGTGAACCATTTTATAAAAGCATATTTGTATTTGAGAAATTACATAATGAAAAGTTTGGCTGTTTAACATAGTAAAATTATTAAATGAGGTTATTTAATGGGACAATAAAGGAATAATTAGTACAATAGAGAAAGATGACTAGCAGAGAAGTGGAGATAGTGGAATGGAATTTATAGAATATATAAAAGAATTACTGACAATGGAAAATCTTCTGGAGGTATTGGAAGAGTATCAATCATTTGGACCACTACCAGGTTTCTTGTTAGTGGTGCTGGAAGCTTTTCTTCCTTTTCTTCCTTTGATTGTAATCGTGATGGCAAATGCCGCTGCTTTTGGTCTTTGGTTGGGTTTTTTAATTTCATGGTCAGGGGCCGTGGTCGGAGCAGTGATTGTTTACTATTTTGTACATAAACTGCAAAGATACCCAAGGATCCAGGCTTTGCTAAGAAAAGAGAAAATAAGGAAAATGATGTCTTGGATTGAGAGGCATGGCTTCGGGCCCATATTCTTTTTACTGTGTTTTCCGTTTACTCCGTCATTTTTGATCAATGTGGTTGCCGGGTTGTCCAAAATAAAGTTTTATCAATTTTTTCTGGCGTTGGTAGCCGGGAAAATGGTTATGATTTTTACCATCAGCTATATTGGCTATGACATCATTTCGTTTATTCGTGCGCCGATTAAAACAGCCATCGCCATTACCATTATGCTGGTATTATGGTTTATCGGTAAAAAAGTAGAACTGCGTCTACAACTCTCAGGCGAAAAATAAACAATTGTTTGTAAAAATTCAGTATATTATGATAATATTAAAGTACAAAAGACCTAGATAAATATTCGGGGGTTATGAATTGAAAGAAAAGATCACAAAACGTAAATCAGCAATGAAATGGTTGATTGTCACATTCCTTTTGGTGCTTATGATTCGTGCGCTTTTCTTTTCTAATTATATTGTAGAAGGGCATTCCATGAATCCAACATTGGAGCAAGGGAATTTCCTAATGGTTAATAAAATGGTTTACTCCTTTACGAAGCCGGAACGATTTGATGTGGTCGTTTTTCAACAAGAAGATGAGGATATCCATTACGTAAAAAGAGTAATAGGGTTGCCAGGTGACCAAATTGAATACAAACAAGATATGCTTTATGTAAATGGAGAACAAGTAACAGAGCCGTTTATCTCTCCTGAGCGCTTGAAAATTTTTGGCGGCAACTTTACAGGTGATTTTTCTTTAGAAGAGTTGACGGGTGAAGATGCAGTACCGAAAGGTCATGTATTTGTTATAGGAGATAATAGGCTAAATAGCTTAGACAGCAGGCACTTTGGGTTTGTGAAAATAGAAGACATAGTCGGAAAAGTCCATGTCCGCTACTGGCCATTCGATGAATTTAATACGACCTTCAAGTAAAGAACAGCTTTTGATATGATTAGCTGTTCTTTTTAGTGTTTTTAGAAGCCTGTAATATTATAATAACAGTAATAGACTTAAAATTCAGAAAAAAAGGGGGGCGGGTAGATGCCATCTCAAGAGACGGTATTGCAGACTAAAATTACGATACCTACAATCAAAGAACATGTTTTAAGAAGGGTTAAAATTGCAAGAAAAATGAAAGCGGTTACTAACTTCGGCGTTACCATTATTCATTCAGGTCCAGGTTATGGAAAGAGCACAATTGTGGCCTCCTTCGCACCTACATTTGATGCCATCTCCTTTTGGTATACCGCAACAGCTTTTGATGATGAATTAATCCCCTTTCTACGATATGTAGTCCACTCAATCAGAAATAAGAAAAAGCAGTTTGGAGAAGGTTTATTAAGTTATGTAAATAAAATGGATCGATATATCCGTGAGGAGGAGATTCAAGATTTATGCTCACTCTTCATCAATGAAATAGCCCAAATCGATGACACGCTCGTTTTAATTATAGATGATTTTCATTTTGTACAGAAAAATCCTGAAATTGTCACATGGTTTCATTGGCTGCTGCAGCATATTCCAAGTAATCTTCATTTGATTTTAATAACAAGGGAAAAGCCAAATTGGGAAGTTATTACCGCAATGAAGGTGAAGAATGAACTATTGGAAATAACGGAGGAGGATCTCAAGTTCTCTAGGGAAGAAGTAGAGGTGCTTCTGGAAGATATTTATATGCTGGAAGTAGAGATTGATGATATTGAACAGATTTATACCTTGTCAGAAGGGTGGGTCATGGCGTTAGGATTATTAAGTCAAAGGTTGGTAGAAGAAACCTCCACCGCTGGATTGATCACTGCGCAGGGGAAATTGGAAGATTTATTTAAGTACTTAGCAACGGAAGTGTTTTTAAAGCAGACACCGATGATTCAACAGTTCTTGGAGCAGACTTCCATTATGGATGTGCTTAACGGGGAGATGTGTGATGAGGTCCTGGGGATTAACGGGTCCAACTACATTCTTCAGTCCTTAACCGAACGTCATATGTTTATAACCTCAACAGGAATGAACCAATATCGTTATCATGCACTTTTTAAAGAATTTCTGGAAAGAAGATTACTCGAGCAGGACGAGCAATTCATGCTTTTACATAAACGCTGTGCAAGGTGGTATATGAAACAGCGAGATTTTCTGCCTGCAATTTCGCATTTTGAAAAGATTGGCGATTATTCCTCTATCGGAGTTCTAATCCATGAAAACGGGATTCAGTTGATGGAACAAGGACAGCTATCCTATGTCTTGGAAAAATTGCTTAAAATAAATGACGAAATAAAAGATAGATATTATATGCTTTGGTATATACAAGGGGAGATTCTCCGTTACCGATGTCATTATGAGGAGTCTGAAAAGGCTTATAGAAATGGGCTGGACGCTGCTAGGAAGTCTGGAGATGTACTTGTAATCATAAGATCCTTAAAAGGAATTGCAAAAATATATCTGGACACTATCCAACCGATAAAAGCTGAAAGAGTCTTATCAGAAGCAATTATGTTAATGGAATTATGTCCTATTGAAAAGAAAGAGGAAAATCAATTATATGCCATTATGGCAGAGAATTTCTTGAATGCAGGGCATGCTCCAAAAGCGCTGGAATGGTTCGAGAAGCTTGATTCGGACTATAAACAAGAGGAGGCAGGAAATCTTGAAGCAAGAATCCTGTTGCGTTCAGGAAACCTGCATCGAGCCAAAAAACTACTCCTATGCAAGAAAAAAGATCACACAGAAGGGGCACTGCCGCAGTCACACCGCGAGACAGATCTATTATTATCACTGGTCGAAGCTTTCATT
The DNA here is from genome assembly GCF_002157855.1 of Sutcliffiella horikoshii. Classification (NCBI taxonomy): domain Bacteria; kingdom Bacillati; phylum Bacillota; class Bacilli; order Caryophanales; family Bacillaceae; genus Sutcliffiella; species Sutcliffiella horikoshii. The sequence continues at coordinate 1,266,206 of NZ_CP020880.1, forward strand.
GGAAATGCAGACCAAGCAAAAAAACTGGCTGATGCGGGAATTAAACAAGGAATTAAACTTCAAGCTCCTTTTGTGGAGGCTTGTGGATGGATTCGTTTAGGACATGCTGTTCAGTTAATGGACATATATGATAGTGCGCTTGCCAAAGAATGCTATCAAACTGCGCTGGAAATTATGGAAGAATTGAATGTTTCAAGAGGAAAAGCAGAAGCGAACATGGGGCTATGTATTTTGTATACTAATCAAGGTGCCTATGAGAAAGCCATTCTATGTGGGGAAGAGGCACTGAAAGAAACGGAAGAAGTAAAAGATAATTGGCTATCCGGTCTCATCTATCTGGCGATGAAAATAGCTTCTATTCACCATGGGATGTGGGATATGGCAGAATATTATGGTCTCCGTGCGAGCAAGCTTTTGCGTAATTGCGGCGATCAGTATGCAGAGATGTTGCTGTCTTTTTGGAAATCCATTTACTACTTTGAACGGCAGGAGTGGAAAGGATTTACACAATCCATGAATGATTTTTTAAACTTCTTACAAACTGGAAACTATGAATTTATACTATCTAACAGAACGACCTTTGGGCCAAACGATCTTCAAAAATTCACTCCGCTTCTGATGGAAGCGCAGAATAGGGAGATTCAGGGGGCATACGTTACGTCTTTACTGAATGAACTTGGATTTTCCCATATCCAGAACCATCCAGGTTACACTTTGAAAATTCAAACACTAGGAAACTTCAAAGTTTGGCTTGGTCAGAAAGAAGTAGGGGCAAAAGATTGGCAGCGTGCAAAAGCGAAAGAATTGCTGGAGTTGTTTGTCACCAAAAGAAACAAACAATTAGTAAAGGATGAAATATTTGCTGCGCTTTGGCCAACTGGATCTGAACAAACAGTGGCGAGAGACTTTAAAGTAGCACTTAACGCACTTAACAATGCATTGGAGCCGGTGAGAAAAGCAAGAACCGAGCCTTTCTTCATACAAAGGGAAGGGAATACCTATGGATTGAATCCCAATTGCGGCTATGTTCTGGATTGTAGTGAGTTTGAATCGTATGCTTCAGCCGGACTGGAAGAACAAGATCCTGCAAGAGCCATAACTTATTTAGAAAAAGCATTGGTTTTATATAAGGGAGATTTCCTTCCAGATCAGAAATATGCAGATTGGTGTCTGAATGAAAGGGAGAGACTACTGGTCTACTATCTTCGATGCAGTGAAAAGTTTGCACAACTTTTGGTGTCACGGAAGGAATTTGATTCCGCTATACAGTTATGCGAGAAAGTTATTGAAAAGGACCCCACTTGGGAAGAAGCCTATCGTTTGCTGATGTTTTGTTATTATCATAAAAACAATCGATCACAAGCGATGAGATGGTTTGCGAAATGCAAACACTATTTGGAAAGTGAGCTTGGCGTAGAGCCAATGTTTTCCACGAAGAAAATGTACGATATGGTGCTTGGAAAAGCCAACTGACCCCGCCTCAATGGTGGGGTTTTTTAATGTAATGTGATTGATTTCCTTTAAGCCTTTTTCTCTTTGTAACCCATTTGTAACCACCTCGTCTTAAACTGAAATTACAACTTAAACAATTTAAAGAGTTAAGGGGGAAGGTAAATGAAAAGGTGGAAGTCAGGATTTCTTCTTATTTGTGTCTTCATGTTGGTGCTGGCGGGCTGTAGCGACAGCAATGCTGGAACCGAAACAGATTCAAGTGGTGATGGAGATAAGAAGGTAATTAAAGTGGGGGTGCTCGCTTCTTTAACAGGTGCGCTTGAAACGTATGGAAAGCAGACGGTACAGGGCTTTGAACTTGGTCTTGAGTATGCTACAGAAGGAACAATGGAAGTGAACGGTCACAAGATAGAGTTTGTAGTGGAAGACACCGAAACCAAACCGGAAGTAGCGATTCAAAAAGCTACAAAACTATTAGAAGAAGATGAGGTGGATTTCCTTGTTGGATCTTCAAGTTCTGGTGACACATTGGCGGTACTGCCTCTTGCAGAAGAATATGAAAAGGTAATGCTCGTCGAACCAGCAGTGGCAGATAGTATTACTGGGGCAGATTGGAACAAATATATTTTCCGTACGGCACGAAACTCCTCTCAAGATGCGGTGGCTGGAGCAGCAGCAATTGCAGGTGATGGAGTGAAGATTGCTACATTGGCACCTGATTATTCATTTGGTCATGATGGAGTAGCAGCTTTCAAAGAAGCAGCATTAGAGCTGGGAGCAGAAATTGTTTTGGAAGAATACGCGGATCCGGCTGCAACTGATTTTACATCTAATATCCAAAAGATTCTGGATGCCGACCCTGACTATCTGTTTGTTGTATGGGCAGGTGCAAATTCTCCTTGGAACCAGATTTCTGATATGAAAGTGCAGGAACGAGGGATCAAGATTTCTACAGGTGCTCCCGATATAGCCGCTCTGCACACGATGGAACAGTTGATCGGTATGGAAGGGTTCTCTGTCTACTACCATACACTGCCTGATAATCCAATTAATGATTGGTTGGTGGAAAAACATAAGGAAAAGTTCAACGGTGAAGTACCAGATCTGTTTACACCTGGAGGGATGACGGCTGCCATCGCTATTGTGGAAGCATTGAAGAAAACTGAAGGAGATACAGATTCTGATTTAATTATAGAAACGATGGAAGGCATGAGCTTTGATACACCAAAGGGTCAAATGACGTTCCGACCTGAGGATCATCAAGCGATGCAAACTTTATATGCTGTGCGTCTTGAGAAAGTGGATGGATTCGATTACCCAGTTCCTGTATTAATGAGGGAGCTGTCCCCAGATGAAACAGCTCCTCCAATTCGTAACAATCAATAAGTAGGTGTGGAACTTTGGAGCGATGCTCTAAAGTTCCTTCGTGTTATTGGAAATCTATAAAAAGGGGGTTACGCACTTTGAATCCAATTTTGCAGACTAAGGATGTAACGATTGCTTTTGGTGGCCATGTGGCAGTGAACTCAGTGAATTTTTCTGTAGAGCCTTACCACTTTAAATCCATCATTGGTCCAAATGGAGCAGGAAAGACTACATTTTTCAATCTATTAAGCGGACAGTTAAAGCCTACAAATGGTGAAGTGATTTGGAAAGGGGAGGACATAACAAAGTTTTCTCCCATGAAAAGGACCCGCAAAGGTATCGGAAGGTCGTTTCAAATTACAAACGTTTTTCCAAATCTGACGGTATTGGAAAATGTTCGGCTGGCAGTGCAGTCCCAACGAGGGGTCAGGTATAACATGCTTTCCCATTTCATGCATTTTAAGGAGTTTGAAGAACGGTCATTAGAACTTTTAGAGACAGTCCTTCTGGATGATAAAGCACAAGCCCTTGCAAAAAACTTGGCACATGGTGAAAAGAGGAAACTTGAAATTGCCATGCTTCTGGCATTGGAAACCGAAATGCTTCTTTTAGATGAGCCAACGGCAGGCATGTCGATTGAGGAAGTTCCGGCAATACTGGAGGTCATTAAACTAATAAAAGCCAAGGGAGACAGGACAATCATACTAATTGAACATAAAATGGACATGATATTAGACTTATCGGATTCTGTAACCGTACTTTTCAATGGGAAGTTGTTAGCAGACGGCACACCTGATGAAATCATGAAAAATGAAACAGTACAGTCGGCGTATTTGGGAGGGTTGTATGATGACGACGCTTCTTAAAGTAGAGGAAATTCAGACGTATATTGAACAATTTCATATTTTGCAAGGTGTTAATTTTGAAGCGAAACAAGGAGAAGTGACCGTAATACTAGGAAGAAACGGGGCAGGAAAAACCACAACTCTTAGAAGTGTGATGGGACTGAATCCTCCACAAGAGGGATCAATTGTATTTGATGGTCAGGATATTACCGGAATGGCGACGTATGATATTGCAAATATAGGCATTGGCTATGTCCCAGAAGATCAAGGAGTATTCGGAGAATTGACAGTGGAAGAGAATATGAAAGTTGCCATGAAAAAAACAGATGAAGAAACTCTCGCAAAATTGGATTGGGTATTAGACTTGTTCCCCGATTTAAAAACATATTGGAAAAAGCGAGGAGGGAACTTAAGTGGCGGACAAAAGCAGATGCTTGCAATTTCTCGTGCTTATGTTAATAACAGCAAGCTTCTGTTAATAGATGAACCAAGTAAGGGGCTAGCTCCGATCATGGTAGAAAAGGTAATGGACTCCATCCAACAGATGAAAAAAGAAACGACCATTATTCTGGTAGAGCAGAATTTTTATATGGCAAGTACTATCGGGGATTGTTTCTATATATTGGATGACGGGAGGACCGTGCACCATGGCCGCATGCATGAGCTGAAGGAAAATGAGGAGCTCAGAAAGCAATATCTAGGTATCGCATAAAGGAGGGGCAGATAGTGGATGTTTTGGTGAATTTGACGGTAAACGGATTAGCTACGGGAATGTTGATTTTTTTGTTGGCTGCTGGTCTGACATTAATATTCGGATTAATGGATGTCCTTAATTTTGCTCACGGGGGGTTGTTTGCCTGGGGTGCCTTTTCAGGAGTGTGGGTATATTCGGCAACAGGCAGCTTTATGGTAGGAATTATTGCTGCAATCGGTACTGGACTCATACTAGGGTTGGCACTTGAGCGATTCATCATCCAGCCGGTATACGGAAATCATGTTCAACAGATTCTTATTACGTTAGGCGTCATGCTTGTATTAAGTGAAATGATTAAAGTGGTGTTCGGCCCAAATCAGATTAGCGCAAGAACTCCGTCATACTTGAGTGGCAGCTGGGAGTTTGGAGATATCATCATTATTAAATATCGGTTATTTATCATCATTATAGGTACTCTTGTCTTCGGGGCTATCTTCTATACATTAAGAAATACGAAAATTGGCCTCATAGTTCGAGCAGGTGTAATCAACAAGGAAATGGTGCAGGCATTAGGCATCAATATTAAAAGGGTGTTTATGCTCGTATTTATGGCAGGTGCGGCAATGGCGGCACTTGGTGGCATGCTGCTTGGACCATATTCAGGCGTCATTTATGCGGAAATGGGGCTGGAATTTGGGATCTTGGCATTCATTGTGGTGGTAATCGGTGGTATGGGAAGTATAACAGGTTCTGTCCTTGCAGCCATCTTGGTCGGATTGAGTGGATCATTTATGGCCTATTTCGTTCCTGATTTGGCATTGGCAGTGAATATGTTGCTTATGACCATCGTTTTGATATTCCGCCCACAAGGATTATTCGGGGTAAAGGGGTGAGAAGATGAACAGATTTATGACAGTACCAAATACCGTATATATCATCATTTTTTTAATGCTTCTTGCTCTTCCGTTTGTCACAGATTCTCGTACTCTATTAATCATGTTTACTCAAATCTTTCTTTTTGCCATATTCGCCATGAGTTATGATATCTTGCTCGGTTATACGGGAATCGTTTCGTTTGGCCATGCCATGTTTTTTGGGATTGGAGCCTATTCTACCGGGATTATTTTGAAGCAATATGACAGTACCATTCCTATGCTACTAATGGCAGTGCTCGTAGGGGCTGTTATAGCGGGTATTGTAAGCTATGTTGTTGGGATGCTTTCCCTTAGGTTAAAAAGCCACTTCTATGCTATGTTAACCCTTGCCTTCTCTGGACTGTTTCTAGTATTGGCGGAAAAGTGGCGAACACTCACATATGGAAATGATGGATTTACATTCAGTATCCCTGATCCTTTGCGTGACAGATTAAATTTATACTTGTTGTCTTTAATCTTAATGGTCATAATTTTTCTTTTACTAAAGAGGTTTACACATTCTCCTCTCGGAAGGGTTCTCCAGGCAATTAGAGAGAATGAAGATCGTACAGAATCGCTTGGCTACAATGTGCTGCATTATAAAGTCATAGCGAGTGTGGTAGCAGGTGTTTTTGCTAGCTTTGCCGGTAGTCTCTATGTATTGACTCTAAGGTTCGTTAATACGTCTGTCTTTGCGGTAGATGTCACTTTGGATGCCTTATTAATGACCATCATAGGTGGTGTTGGGACTTTAATAGGGGCAATCATTGGAGCAGGATTGATAGAGTTTGCGCACCATTGGTTATCAGACCTTGCAAAAGTACACTGGATTTTTGAGCGCTGGATTATTTTCTTTGGAATTCTTTATATTGTCGTGGTGATGTTTTTCCCGCAAGGTATTGTTGGAACCATCAGATTATGGTGGTCGAGAAGAAAAGGAACACAAATTAGAGTGAGGAAAGAAAAGAATATATCAAGTTAATGGGAGTGATTGGATGAGCAGTCAGCCACAAGTTGCATCTTTTGTAGTCAGATGTGCCGGATTTTTGGATGCAGGACAGCCGTCGCCAACTTGGAGAATAACAGTCAGCCATGTGCAAGGGGAAGAAGAAATAACGGTTACTTCCTTTGAAGAAGTCAGTGAATATATGAAAGAAAAACTAAGTGGGTGAATGTATGGCACAGATTGGGATTGTAAGTGTCGGAACATTTATTCCAGAAAATTTCATGACTAGCAAGGAAATTGCCGAAAAATCTGGAATACCTATAGAGGTGGTGGAAGATAAACTGGGGATAAAATCTAAGCCTGTAGCTGCAATTGAGGATCATACGTGTGAAATGGGTATAAAAGCTGCACGTATTGCCTTGGAAAAGGGGGATATTGCTCCAGAAGAAATAGACCTAATCATCTACATTGGGGAAGAACATAAAGAATATCCGCTATGGACAGCAGCCTTATACATGCAGCAACAGCTTGGGGCGGTAAATGCGTTCGGCTTTGATATGGGATTGAGATGTGGAACCACCATCATGGGATTGAAAGTTGCTAAAGACATGATGATAGCGGATGACTCTATTCAGACAGTTTTACTTGCAGGTGGATATCGTAACGAAGATTTCATTGATTACACCAACCCACGCACCAGATTCATGTATAACCTTGCAGCAGGTGGAGGAGCCATTTTATTAAGAAAAGATCATGGTGAAAACTCTTTATTGGCTACCCATCTCATAACGGATGGATCTTTTTCAGAGGACGTGGTAGTCGTTGCGGGAGGAACAAAACATCCCATATCTAAAGAAGCAATGGAAAAAGGTTTAAATAAGCTCGATGTACTTGATCCGGTAGGAATGAAAGCCAGATTAGAAGAGAAATCCATGAAGAATTTCTTGAAAGTGATTCGATTGTCGTTATCGAAAAGCGGTCTTACAGAAAAGGAGCTAGATTACCTCGGAATTCTTCACATGAAAAAATCAGCCCACCATTATGTACTAAAGGAACTAAGGTTGTCTGAGCAACAATCTATCTATCTCGAAGATTACGGCCACATTGGTCAAATCGATCAAATTCTTTCATTGGAGCTTGCTTTACAACAAGGCCGAATCAAATATGGAGACAATGTGGTGCTGGTGAGTGCAGGGATTGGCTATGCTTGGGGTGCAACCACTATTCAATGGGGGAAACCACAAAAGGAGGTTGAAAAATGATTGTTCAAAAACAAGTGAAACTGCCAAATGGGGAGACATTTGGTTATAGAGAACGAGTTGGCTCTGGTGCCACCATTTTGCTCATTCATGGTAATATGACTTCCTCTAAGCATTGGGATTTGCTTATGGAGAACATAGATCCTTCTTTACATCTTGTAGCTGTGGATATGCGGGGGTTTGGTGAATCATCCTATCACGAAAAAATTTACTCCATCAAAGACCTGGCAGATGACATAAAGCTATTTGTGGATGAATTGAAGCTATCCGACTTTACGATAATTGGGTGGTCAACAGGCGGAGCGGTAGCTATGCAATTTGTAGCTGAGTATCCTAACTTTGCTAAAAAGCTCATCTTACTGGCTTCAGCATCTACAAGAGGATATCCGTTGTTTGAAACCGATGAAAACGGGCAACCTGATCTTTCCAAAAGACTATCAAGTTATGAACAGGTATTGCAGGACAAGACCAGGACCATTACCATATCCCATGCATATGCAAGCCGAAATAAAGAGGTATTGAGAATGATATGGAATTATGCCATCTACCATGACAATCAACCGGAAGCAAGTCGGTATGAAGAGTACCTTGAAGATATGCTGACACAGCGTAATTATCCAGAAATTCTCCATGCCCTTAACATGTTCAATATAAGTAATCACCATAATGGGCTGAAAGAAGGGACAGGGGAAGTGGAGAATATCAACATTCCGGTTCTCGTATTGGCTGGTCAAAAGGATCTTGTCATTTCCGAACAAATGTCAAAAGAAGTGGTGGAGGATCTAGGAGAGGTCGCGACGTTTCTTTCACTTAAAGGGTGCGGCCACTCTGCACAAGTGGATGATTTACCACAATTATTGCAAGCGATTACAACTTTTGTAGCCAAACAGGAGGAACAATACAAATGAGATTAGAAGGAAAAGTTGCCATCATAACCGGTGCAGCCAATGGGTTGGGTTTAGAGGCTGCACGTGTATTTTTAAAAGAGGGTGCAAAGGTTGCATTGGTAGATTATGATGCAACATTAGGAGAACAAAGAACTGGAGAGCTCCAAGCAGAAGGGGAAGCGGCATTTTACCAAGTGGACGTTTCAAATCAGGCCATGGTAGTAGAGATGGTATCCATGGTTAAAGAGAGATTCGGAAAGATTGATATTCTCATTAACAATGCAGGTATTACAAAAGATAATATGCTTCTGAAGATGAGTGGAGAAGACTTCCAAAAAGTAATGGATGTTAATGTAAATGGTGTCTTTAACTGTACGCAAGCAGTAGTGCCTTATATGCTGGAAAACGGCAAAGGAAAAATCATCAATACATCATCTGTAAGCGGGGTTTATGGGAATGTCGGACAGACCAATTATGCTGCTTCTAAAGCGGCAGTGGTGGGGATGACAAAATCATGGGCAAAGGAATTCGGCAGGAAAAACATTAATGTGAATGCTGTGGCACCTGGATTTGTGGACACTAATATGGTGGCAACCGTCCCAGAGAAAGTGATCCAAAGCTTGTTGCAAGTCATCCCCCTCCAGCGACTCGGCAAGCCAAGTGATATAGCGAATGCGTACCTGTATCTTGCTTCAGATGAATCAGATTATGTGAATGGTACAGTTCTCCATGTAGATGGCGGGATTATGATGTAAAAGTAAATATACACTAATAAACTAGGTGCTAAAAAGGCACCTAGTTTTTTCGTATACAAATTTGAAGTTTTGACGAAAAAAGTAACAATTCACTCTAAAGCATATTCGTTCTTGCCAAGACTCACACCGACACCGTATGATGAACTCAGGATAAATAGTCAAATTTGAATAATTGAGTATGGGAGGACATCCAGGTGTTTAATGCACTTATTAAAAAGCCAAAAGTAACATTGATATTTTTACTATTATTGGTGGTCATCGGTTCCTTGACCTATTTTCAAATACCAAAGCGTGAGATTCCAGAAATCTCACTCAACGTAGGAACCATCACCACTGTGTATCCAGGTGCTGCGCCAAACGTAGTCGAACGTGATATTACCACCCCGCTTGAAAAAGAATTATTGGATATTGACGGGATGGATAGTGTCACTTCTGTTTCCGGATTGGGTGCATCTAATATCGTGATGGAATTGACCGACGATGCGGACAGGGATAAAGTATTCTCCCAAGTTCAACAAAAGGTTTCTGATGTAAGCCGTGAGTTTCCTGAAGATGCTTTTGAACCGACAATTAACACGGACATTCAAATGGGAGCAATCGCTTCATATAACATTTTACATGAAGACCGTGGACTGTTATTAGATCAAAAGGACATTATTGAAGGATGGATTCCTCAATTGGAGGATATTGATGGTGTTCGAAAAGTAACAGTTAAAGGGCTGGAAGAGTCGAGCTACACACTTAATCTTGATTCAGAAAGCATGCAAGAGGAAAGAGTTCTGTTGCCGGATGTTATTTCAGCCATCCAGAACGAGTTGCAAATCACCCCGCTTGGCAGTCAGCAGGAAGGAAATCAAATTTCCCAACTGACATTTGAACATATCGAAAATATTGAAGAAGTAGAAAATGTTTTTCTGAAAAAGGATGAAGAAGGAAATTCGCTTTTTGTCGGCGATGTTGCAAGTTTAACGCAAATACCGACAGAACAAGAAGATTTAATTACGTATAATGGTTCTCCTGCCATTTCTTTGACCATTATGCAAGAAAAGGGAGTAGACATTCCGACGCTGCATGCCACAGTGGATAAAGAAATGGAACGTCTTGCTAAAGACCTGCCTGAAGAAGTGGAAATGGACCTTTACTATACTCAAAATGATATTGTGTTTAAAATTTTTAAAGACTTAGGAATTTCCTTTCTGATTTCTATTTTAGCAGTGGTATTAATTACGTTCTTTGGATTAAATACCGTGTCTGCAATCTTGGTGGCAATCTCCATTCCTATCTCTATTGCACTAGGATTAATCCCCTTGCCGTATGCAAATGTGGATTTAAATCAAATTTCCATTATAGGAATCATCATTGCATTAGGAATTCTGGTGGATGATGCCATTGTAGTCAATGATAACATCCAGAGGCGTTACCAACTTGGGGATGGCCCGTTAGCAGGTGCGATAACAGGAACGAAAGAAGTTAGGGTATCGATCATTACCTCAACCTTGGCCATTGTCTTTACTTTCTTGCCACTGACATTCCTTGGTGGTCCTAACGGTGCTTTTATTTCCGCACTGCCGACCGTTCTGATTGCCACCATCATCGGTTCCACCATTGTCGCTTTGACCATAGTGCCGATTTTCATGGCATGGCGCCAGAAGAAAAAGAAACGCAGTAAAGCAAAAGATGGACTGCTGGGGTCTCAATTTGACAAAGTAAGTAACTGGTATAGTTCGAAGATTTTAACAAAGGTTGTAAAAAAACCTCTGCTTACAGGGCTTGCGGTTCTTATATTCTGTACTGCGAGTTACGCTCTGGTTCCATTTATTCCAGTCGTATTCTTCCCAAGCGCAGATCGTGAGGAAGTTACTGTGTCCGTTACCTACCCTGCAGGGACACCACTAGAGGAAACAGAATCAAGGCTTCAAGAGATGGAAGAGATTATTAAAACAGATGAAGCGGTTTACGAAACGACCATCTTTGCAGGAAGCGGAGAGCCTGGAATATTTGGCAGCACCTTATCCAATTCAGGAGAAAACACGGGGCAGATTGTCTTAAGGGTCGACCGTGAACAACAATCTGCTGCAGATACGATTGCCGAATGGCAACCAAAGCTGCGCGATGAGAATCCAGATGCAGTGGTGATGCTTTCCACTATTGAAGCTGGACCACCTGTTGGAGCACCTATCGCTCTGACAGTTGTAGGGGAAGACATTGAAGAACTAATGCAATCTGTCAATGGAATGAAAGAAGAGATTGAAGGCTTGGAAGGAAGCGGAGCAGTCATCGATGATGTAGGTTCTCCACAGCCTACCATCAATTATGTTCCCAATAGGGATGCTATGGAGGAACATGGCATCACCTCCCAGGAAATAAGTAATCAAATCAGGCTTGTTACAGAAGGAATCCCAGTCGGAACTTATGAAGCAGGACTGGAGAGAGAGACTCTGACCATCGTCCAAGACCTTGTAGAAGATGGTGAAACAATAGACCTTGAAGCATTAGAGCTCCCAAGTAAAACAGAAACGACCGAATTTGGAGCACCGGTACTTGTCTCCCTATCAGAATTGGTTTCTGTTGAAGAAACAGAAGTATTGCCATTGATTCCTCATAAGGATGGAGACAGGACTATTACGGTTCGTGTGTATCCTGGGGAAGATGATAAGCAAAAATTGGAAGCAGAAGTGAAAGATATCGCAGCATCCTATGAAACAGATAGTATTTCCGTTTCAGTGGGAGGAGAATCATCTGCAAGAAGTGATTTCTTTATTGAAGTAGGAAAACTATTCTTGATTGTTATTTTCCTTATTTATATCTTAATGGTAGTCCAGTTCAATTCATTAAGGCTGCCATTATTGATCATGAGTTCCGTGTACTTGGCCATCTCAGGTGCAATGATTGGCTTGTTCATTACCCAAACTGGCCTAGGCTTCATGGCAATGATGGGTATCGTTTCACTTGCGGGGATAGTGGTCCGTAATGCTACTGTGTTCATTGAATTTATGGAATCCCGTTTGCAAGAAGGTGCAACACTGAGCGAAGCAGTTTTAGATTCAGGTAAAGCAAGGTTGCGACCGGTTGTACTAACGGCTTTCACATCTATTGCCGCTTTACTTCCGATAGCGTTCAGCGGGGATGTATTATTTACCCCCCTTGCCATTTCGATTATTTCAGGAATTTTCTTCTCGACATTCTTTACATTACTATTCGTACCAGCATTTTATATTGTGATTAAAAAGAAGAAAGTGAAAGAAGTTTAAAGTTTTCAACGGGCATCCATCTTTATGTGGTGCCCGTTTTTTTTGTAACCCTTCTGTAACTTCCTTCTCCTATAGTATGTATATCTTGTAATGTGTAGGGGAGAGATGGAAGTGGAAATGAATGGTTCTTGGTTACAGAAGCGTTCACAACATTCTCCATATAAAATCGCAGTGATAGACGGCGACACGGGAGAAAGATGGAATTATAAACAATTATACGACCGATCTAATGAGTTGGCAGGCAGACTTTTATCTGCAGGTATTGGACCAGGAGATCGAGTGGCTTTATTGTCACCCAATCATATAGTGTACTTTGATTTGCTTTTTGCATGTGGTGTAATAGGAGCAATTTTTGTGCCGCTTAATTGGAGATTGGCTCAAAAAGAATGGAATTATATTGTAAGAGATTGCAAGGCTAAATGCGTGATTGTGCATGATGAATTTTTGGAGGAATCTGAACAACTGGAATGTCAGGTTTTTTCCCTTAAAGAACTGAAGGAGAAACAAAGGAGATCAGATCGTTCACATGTCACACAATTCAAAGACGCGGCGGCCATCATCTATACAGGTGGTACAACAGGACACCCCAAAGGCGTTATCCTTACTTACGAAAACATCGCATCTAATGCAATCAATACTATCGTAAGCTGGGGGCTACATGGAGAGGATATTACCCTCACTTGTCTGCCAATGTTTCATACTGGTGGCCTTAATGCCTTGTCGACTCCATTACTCATGGCTGGCGGAACAGTTGTTTTAATGAGAAATTTTGAAGCGGGAAAAGCCATCCATTTATTAAATTTGTATAAATGCACCATTGCTTTAATGGTACCTACCATGTATAGCATGCTGATAGAGCATCCACGTTTCCATGGTACAGATTTTCCCACCATGAAAACATTCCTTTCAGGCGGTGCCCCTTGTCCACTGGAAATTTACGAAGCCTTCTACAAGAAAGGGAAACTGTTTAAGGAAGGATACGGGTTAACAGAAGCAGGACCAAACAACTTTTACATTGATCCTCAGGAAGCATATGAAAAAAAGGGATCAGTCGGAAAAGCAATGTTATTCAATGAAGTGAAATTAATGATTAATGACAACAAAGAAGCGGGGGAAGAAGAGGTAGGGGAAATCTATATCAGAGGCTCCCATGTTTTCAAGGAATATTGGGGAAAAGAAGCGGAAACCAAGAAAGCCAAAAACGATGGTTGGCTTAGAACAGGGGATCTGGGTCGAAAAGATGAAGAAGGTTATTATTATATTGTCGGCAGAACGAAAGATATGATAATTTCAGGCGGAGAGAATATTTACCCATTGGAAGTAGAACATATTCTTTGTCAACATAATGCCGTAAAGGAGGCATGTGTAATAGGGGTACCGCATCCTGTTTGGGGAGAGGCAGTCATTGCCGTCGTTTCTAAAAAGATGGAGACTTCTGAAAAGGAACTGCTTACCTACTGCAAGGCGAGAATCGGAGTTTATAAAATACCTAAGAAAATAGTTTTTGTATCTGAATTACCAAAGACTGCAGTAGGGAAATTGGATAAAAAAGATTTACAGGAGACATACAGAGGCCTTTTCAACCACCCCGAAACTAAAGAAGAACACGTTTAAGAGAATAATTAACAAAAAGATACACCTAGCAATTATTGCAGACTAGGTGTATCTTTTAATTGTAGGGATATACTTTAAATGAAACATTATTATTCTTTAGTTCGTACAAATAGTATCTACTATAATCAGTTAAAAAGGTGATTGCATATCTTATGGAATTCTATCTTGATATTCTACTATACGCACCATATGTAACAGCCGCCGTCCTTTGTCTGTTGACGTTCTGCTTTTATCTAGATTCCAAATATGTGGTCTACCAGCACAATGGGTATACAACATCTTTGGACCTTGAAACGAATAAATTGCAGTCTGTTATCGGTAAGCGGAGAAGGCTTATTACATTCATATATAGAAAACGGCCAACAAAAGAATCAACCTTAGATGAAGAAGATTCCTCTCACTACTTTGCATACATGAGTCGATAACCTTGTAAAAAGTAGGAGGAATTCATTTGAAGAAATTTTGGACAGTAAGTTTAGTCATTTTTTTATTGGCATTATTAACTGGTTGCAACATGAGTGAGCCCATCACGGCAGATAGCTCAGGGGTATGGAACCATTATTTTGTCTATCCGTTGTCCCTTGCTTTGACGACGGTCGCAGATTGGACTGGTGGAAGCTACGGTATATCTATCATCATCGTGACAATCGCTATTCGTACACTTATTTTGCCACTTGCATTAAAACAGCAAAAAAACATGCTTGCCATGCAAAAGCTAAAACCGGAAATGGAAGCATTGCAAAAAAAGTATAAAGACAAGAAAAAACCAGATGACCAAAAAGACATGCAAAAAGAATTAATGGCATTATACCAGACGCACAAAGTGAATCCAGCTGCTGGGTGTTTTCCAATGTTGATTCAGATGCCAGTGATTATGGCTTTCTATTATGCAATCGGCAGAACGACGGAAATAGCTGAGCACTCTTTCTTTTGGGTGAGTCTTGGCCAACCGGATCCATTCTTTATCCTCCCGGTTGTGGCAGCAATTACTACATTCATCCAAACAAGAGTCACGCTTACAGATGACGTACAGCCGCAGATGAAGATGGTCATGAACATCATCCCGGTGTTCATTTTAATCGCCGGATTGACATTGCCTTCTGCGCTGGCGTTATATTGGGTGATAGGAAATTTATTTGGAATTGGACAAGGGCTATATTTGAAAAAACGAATGAAGACGTTGAAGCAGATGGAAGAAGCAACAGCCGTTCCAAGCACATAACCTGATGATGAAACCTCTAACCTCCTTTAAATAGGGAAGTTGGAGGTTTCTTATATTTCAACCACGTTTTAAAAGAGGAAACAGGGGGAGAGTATGGTTTAAGAAGTGGATGAAGACCTCAGAGAAGCGGGAAAGGATTAGGAGTAGTCTTCATAGAGTGTATGAGGACATCTGTGGAGCGGGAAAGGAGCAGGAGAAGTCTTCATTAAGGTGTAGCCGCCTTATGAAGGGTCTGCTTTTTAGCAAGAATGTATATAATCCGGTTGATTTCCGTTCCAGGCGCTTCGCTTGCCTGCGGGCGGTCCGTGAGCCTCCTCAGGCTTCGCCTTCCGGGGTCTCACCTGTCCCTTCCTCCCGCGGGCGTCTGCGCGCCTTCCACTCCAATCAACAAGGGTACTTCATTAACTAATGGGTTTTTGAAAAAAACATCTAACTGAGTTAACTGTAAAAGCACTAACATTTCGTTTCGAAAGTTTTAGCTGTGGATTGGAGCAAATGGAGTAGACTCCAGCGGGAGAGTAACGGTAGCTTGAGACCCCGCGTTGCGAGGAGGCTCAAGCACCGTCCCGCGGAAAGCGAAGCCATTTGCGAAAAGGAACAGCGTCGATAAACCAACCAACAAAATTTTTAAGAATTTCTTACGTATCCCTTCTAATCCCCAATATGAAAACAACATTCAATAAAAACCATATGCCTAAAAAAGCCAATACACTCAGAAACGAGAAGTTATGGCTTATAATAGGACTGACCGCGGTGCCAATCAGTAAAGTAAAAGAATACAAAGAGATGGCGCTTCCGCGGTGCTTGCTGCCTAATATCCCAATATAGGTGATGATTGCCGGTAGAAAAAAGGAAATGGCAGATACATAAATCACAGATAAAGCACCTATTACAAATAGGTTTTCATAAAAAAACATCATAAAAAAGAACGAAAAGGAAATGCTCAACGAACAAATGAGCAGCAAACGCTTGGATCCTACGGTCCGCATCATTATGTCAGAAAAGAGACAAGAAACGGTACCAACTAGCCCTACAGAACGGACCAATAAAAAAGATTGATCAGGAAACGCTTCGGATAAGAATTGGAACAGGCTATCGTAAAAAGTCACAAAAGAGAGCAACAAGGAAAAAACAACAAGGTAAAGAATCCTTAAATCACGATCAGACAAGAGCGTGAAAAAATGTTTCCAAGGTTTGTCCTTTGTGCTGATCAATGAATGAGCTGGACTTAAAATGAAAAGTGCCAATAAAAACAATAGGAAGTAAACAATGGAAAAGAATAAAAATACACCTTCCCATTGAAAAGAAGTGACTATAGTTTCGCTAATCATTGGCCCGAAAATACCGGACAATAAAAAGCCTGCATTGATAAGAGAAATAGTAAAGTTTCGAAGAGATTGAGAAAAGTGGTCAAAGCAATAGGCAAAAGCAACTGGCGCAAAGCAACCGAGGGTGAACCCTTGAATAGAGCGGCCAACGTACAAGTGAGAAATATTCGCAGAGTGCGCAATGAGTATGGTAGCTAATGCTGAAAACAGAAACCCGTAGCTGATGATCTTCTTCCGGCCGAAACGATCGGACAACGGTCCGAACATAAGAAGTCCTATTGCATAGAAGATGCTAAAGAAACTGCTGGCTAATATTATTTTTTGTTTGGAAATATTCCACTCCAAACTAATGGGATCATATAGCGGGATTAGTGTGTAGAGGCTGCAGACCACTAAAAAACCCATAACGATTAATAATGTTGCTGAAAAATAATGGTTTTTTCTTCGTTCCATACCGGTTCACCTGCCCATTTTACCTTATGCACTAAGTGTTTAACCGGTTCCATCTTCGAGAGTAACCCGTTGGCAATAATAGAAGTTTTTCAGTACAATAGAATAAGAAGAACATAAGTGCGTATTATTTTTTGAATGGAGAAAATGGGGGATATCTAGTGTCTATACGATTTTTAATAGGAAGAACAGGCAGCGGGAAAACAACCTGGTGCAATGAGCAAATTCTTCACATGCTTAGAGAAGACCCGCAAGGTACGCCGGTTGTCTACCTTGTGCCGGAACAGATGACTTTTCAATCAGAATACCGAATCGTTCAGTCGCCTGATGTGAAGGGCATGATACGGGCACAAGTATTCAGTTTTACTCGTCTGGCATGGAGAATTTTGCAGGAAGTCGGCGGTATCAGCCGTTTTCATATCGATCAGACAGGAATTCATATGCTGCTTCGGAAGGTAATTGAAGAACATAAAAGTAAGTTCCATGTGTTTGGGAAGTCTGCCGAGCAGTTCGGATTTATTGAACAAATGGAAAGCATGATAACAGAGTTTAAACGTTATTGCGTCACACCAGAACTTTTACAAGATGAAATTGTACGGATTGGAGAGGATGCCTCCATTTCTGAGCACGAAAAAATGCTGGCAAAAAAGCTAACTGACATACTTGTTGTCTATCGCCAGTTAGAAGCAACGCTGGAAGGGAAATATTTGGACGGGGAAGATTACCTACAGCTATTGGCGGAAAAAATACCAAATTCAAGCTATATCCAAAAAGCAGATATTTTCATTGATGGTTTTCATAGCTTCACCCCTCAGGAATTAGAAGTTTTGAAGGAATTAATGAAACATGCAAACTCGGTAACGGTTGCCTTGACTGCGGATAAGCCATATGACGAAGAAGCGCCATATGATCTTCATCTGTTCAGGGAAACCGGAACGACTTATCAAAGACTTAAGGATATCGCACTCGAAGAAGGATGCGAACTAGAAGAGCCGGTGCTTTTAAAAGATACGCCTCGTTTTCAACATGCTCACTCCTTGCGTCATATGGAACAATATTTTGATGTTCGTCCAACAGTTGTCTTTCCGGAAAAGTCTGATGTGTCTATTTTGCAAGCAGTCAATCGCAGAGCGGAAATGGAAGGAATTGCGAGGGAAATCGTCTCGCTTGTCAGGGATAAGGATAATCGCTATAAAGATATAGCTGTCATCGTCAGAAATGCAGAATCTTATATTGATTTGGTTAATACCGTTTTCAAAGATTACGATATCCCATTTTTCGTCGATCAAAAGCGGACAATGCTACATCATCCTTTGGTCGAGTTGCTCCGTTCAAGCCTGGAAGTAATTTCAAGGAACTGGCGCTATGAATCTGTATTTCGTTGTGTAAAGACAGATTTCTTTTACTCGCTGGATCAAGATATAAATGAGATGCGCGAAAAAACGGACAAGCTGGAAAACTATTGCCTGTCCTATGGTATACAAGGTCAAAGATGGACTTCGACTGAGCCGTGGAAGTATCGTCGCTTTTTTAGTGTGGATACAGAAGGTCCATACTTACAAACAGATGAAGAGATTGCCTATGAAAAGGAAATCAATGAGTTAAGAACGATGATTGTAGAGCCGCTTCATACGCTTGAAAAACGCTGGAAAAAGGCAAAGTCAATCGATGGCTATTGCAAAGCGCTTTATGAGTATATGGAAGATTTGAAGATTCCGCAAAAACTGGAAGCAAGAATGAAAAAGGCGGAGGAAGAGGGGAATCTGTCCTCTGCAAAAGAAAACGAGCAAGTGTGGAAGGCGATTATTCAAATGCTCGATCAGATGGTCGAACTGATAGGGGAGCATCCAATTTCGTTATCCATGTTTATGAAAATGGTGGAAAGTGGATTGGAAAGCCTTAGATTCAGCTTAGTGCCACCTGCCATTGACCAGGTTATTGTTGCGAACTTTGATCTTTCGCGCTTGACAGATATTAAGCACAGTTTTGTGATTGGTGTAAATGACGGGGTGATACCTGCCAAGATCAAGGACGAGGGGTTTATATCTGAAGAAGAAAGAGAGCTTCTGTCAAACTACGGAATGGAGCTTGCACCGACAAGTTTAGAACGGCTGCTTGATGAACATTTTCTTGTTTATACGTCTTTTCTAAGCCCTTCCCATCACTTGTATATAAGCTATGCACTGGCAGATGAAGAGGGGAAAACTCTGTTGCCTTCCTCCTATATCAAGCGAATAAAGGAAATGTTTCCGTCGCTTGAGGAGAAGTTGTTGCTCAATGAACCTGCAGAGCTGACTAGCGAAGAACAGCTAAGGTATATTCACACCCCATCGACCACATTATCCAACTTGGCAGTGCAGCTTCAAGCTTGGATGAAGAAATATCCGGTCGAGCCGATCTGGTGGGATGTTTACAATACACTGTTAGAAAGTGAAGAGTGGCAGGATAAAACCGAACAGGTCTTACGAAGTTTATTTTATAAAAATGAAGCAAAAAAATTGAAACAAAAGGTCAGTCGTGAATTATACGGTAATTTCATGGAAGCAAGTGTGTCGAGAATGGAGAAATTCAGTGCATGTGCTTTTTCCCATTTTGCCTCACATGGATTAAAGCTGAAGGAAAGAAAAATATACCGATTGGAAGCACCGGATATCGGTCAGCTCTTCCACGCGGCACTTAAGCATATCTCAGATAAGTTAAGACAAAGCGGCAACGATTGGAAGAACCTCACGAAACAAGAGTGTGAAGTGCTAGCAAAAGAAGCGGTGCATATTCTCGCACCGAAGCTGCAAGGGGAAATCCTGTTAAGCTCTAATCGCTTCCATTATATTAAACGGAAGTTGGAAACGATTATCACAAGAGCTTCGCAAATCTTAAGCGATCATTCTAAAGCGAGCAAATTCACTCCAGTTGGTTTGGAACTTGGCTTTGGAAAACAAGAAGAGTTACCACCCATTCAAATCAACTTGCCAAATGGGGTGACAATGGAACTTATAGGCAGGATAGACAGGGTGGATAAAGCAGAAGGAAGCAGTGGGTTATTACTACGTATCATTGATTATAAATCAAGCAACAAAGCGCTTGATCTGACAGAAGTTTATTATGGCTTGGCATTACAGATGCTGACCTATTTGGATATCGTCATCTCCCACTCCAAAGGGTGGCTGGGAAGTGAAGCTACTCCTGCCGGTGTCTTGTATTTCCATGTTCATAATCCCATGATTAAAACAAACGGAATGAAACCTGAAGACATCATTGAAGAGGAAATATTTAAGAGCTTCAAAATGAAGGGCCTGCTATTAGGTGATGAAGAATCTGTGAAACTGATGGATCAAACGCTAGAGAGTGGACATTCCAAAATAGTATCTGCTGCACTGAAGAAGAATGGCGGATTTCAAGCAAACTCTTCGATTGCAAGTGAAGAAGAATTCACTCAGCTTAGAACGTATGTAAGAAAAACATTTGAAGAGATTGGCATGAAGATATCCGAAGGGGAAACAAGCATTGCCCCGTACAAGTTGAAAAATCAAACGCCATGTACATTTTGTTCGTATAAATCGTTTTGTCAGTTCGATACATCTCTTGATGAAAATGAATATAGAGTGCTGCCAACCATACCTAAAAATGAGGTCATTTCCTCGATGAAAACGAAGATAGAAGGGGGAGGGGAATCATGAGCATGGAGCTTCTTCCAAAACCAACTGATGCCCAGTGGACAGATGATCAGTGGAAAGCGATTGTCGCCTCTGGGAAAGATATACTTGTTGCAGCAGCAGCTGGTTCAGGTAAAACCGCCGTTCTAGTTGAGCGGATGATTCATAAGATAGTCGAGGAGCATGTAGATGTGGACAGGCTTCTTGTCGTAACTTTTACTAATGCATCTGCTGCAGAAATGCGCCACAGAATCGGTGAAGCATTGGAAAAACAGTTAGAGAAAAAGCCGGCATCGCTCCATTTGCGCCGACAGCTAAGCTTGTTGAACAGAGCATCCATCTCTACGATTCACTCTTTTTGCCTTGAAGTGGTACGAAAATACTATTATTTAATTGATATTGACCCAAGTTTTCGTATTGCTGATACAACGGAAATCCAGTTAATGCAGGAGGAAGTTCTTGAGGGCGTATTTGAAGAAGAGTACGGGAAAGAGGACAATGATTTATTTTTCGAATTAGTGGATCGGTATACAAATGACCGTTCTGATGGCGCTTTGCAAAACCTTGTACTTGATCTTCATGAGTTTTCAAGGGCCAATCCAAATCCTGACAGGTGGCTGGATGAGATTGTAACGTTTTATCAGTCCACTAGCAAATTTTCTATAGATCAATTGCCTTTCATTTCGACATTGAAGCGAGAAATGAAACTGCAATTCCTAGGGGCGGAAAGCTTGTTGGAAAAGGCAATGAAGCTTACGCTGGAGCCAGGGGGGCCAGCTCCTCGGGCTGAAAATATCGAGCAAGATTTGGCACAACTTCACAGATTGCAAGCTTCCTTAGATACATCTTGGGGAGACTTGTATGAAGTAATGCAGGAACTCGATTTCTCCAGAGCCAAAACATGCCGCGGAGATGAATACGATAAAGAACTGATAGAAAGATGGACCAAGGTCCGTAATGACGCAAAAGCAGTGGTACAAGGAATCAAAGATGAATTGTTTTCCAGACGTCCGGAGTCCTTCTTAAAAGATCTCGAAGAATTAGCGCCTGTAATGGGCACACTTGTCAACTTAGTTAAAGAATATGGCAAGGAATTCAGCTTGATGAAACAAGACAAAGGGCTTGTGGACTTTTCCGACTTAGAGCATCTTTGTTTAAATGTGCTCACCACCTTTAATGAAGGAAAAGTAAAGCGATCCGAAGCGGCCCTTCGTTATCAATCCACTTTTAAAGAAGTCATGGTGGATGAGTATCAGGATACGAATATGGTTCAAGAAGCGATCCTTAAGCTAGTTACGAAGGAAAGCGAAGAATCTGGAAATATGTTTATGGTAGGAGACGTCAAGCAATCCATCTACAGATTCCGATTAGCGGAACCTTTTCTGTTCTTAAGCAAATACAAGCGGTTTGATACGGATGCCAAAGAGTCTGGCCTTCGTATTGATTTGAATAAAAACTTCCGCTCGCGTCCGGAAGTCCTTGATGCCACCAACTTTATCTTTAAACAGATCATGGGAGAAACAGTTGGGGAAATCGATTATGATGACGACGCGGAGTTAAAGTTCGGAGCAGCCTATTATCCGGAAGCAGCAGATCGTGAATCGGAGCTGTTGTTGATAAATCGAAGCACTTCAGTCGCAGGGGATGACGAAGAACTTTCGGAGTCTGAAGATAATACAACCGGCTTTGATAAAGTGGAACTAGAAACGGCTCAAGTCGAAGCGAAGATGATCGCTCAGAA
The DNA here is from genome assembly GCF_002157855.1 of Sutcliffiella horikoshii. NCBI lineage: Bacteria > Bacillati > Bacillota > Bacilli > Caryophanales > Bacillaceae > Sutcliffiella > Sutcliffiella horikoshii. Next base: position 1,288,582 of record NZ_CP020880.1, read on the forward strand.
AATAAAGCAGCTTATTCAGTCTGGCTATGAAATATATGATAAGGACAGAAAAGTGATGCGCCCTGTCACTTATAGGGATTTTGTTATCCTGATGCGTTCGATGCCATGGGCTCCTCAATTCATGGAGGAATTCAAGCAAGAAGGCCTTCCGTTATATGCAAATTTAAGCACGGGATATTTCGAGGCAACAGAAGTCGCAATTCTTCTATCGTTATTGAAAATCATCGATAATCCATATCAAGATGTTCCACTCGCTTCTGTGTTAAGGTCACCGATTGTCGGACTTGATTCCAATGATTTGGCGACGATCCGCATTCAGCAAAGAAGGGGCTCTTATTATGAAGCCTTGATGGCATTTATGGAAAAGGCACCAGATTCTTTGGAAGAACAAGAATTAGCGAAAAGAGTTCGGTTATTCTATCAGATGCTTCAATCATGGCGTACAGCTGCACGTGAAGGGGCATTATCTGAGTTAATCTGGCAGATCTATCAGGACACCCATTTCTTTGATTTTGTCGGGGGAATGCCGGGCGGTAAGCAACGCCAGGCAAATTTGCGGGCATTGTATGACCGAGCAAGACAATATGAATCTACCTCATTCCGCGGCTTGTTCCGTTTCTTGCGTTTCATTGAAAGGATGCAAGAGCGGGGAGAAGACCTTGGTGCTGCAAGAGCGCTTGGGGAACAAGAGGATGTTGTCAGACTGATGACCATTCACTCCAGTAAAGGCCTTGAGTTTCCAATCGTCTTTGTTGCAGGACTTTCCAGACAGTTTAATATGATGGACCTTAACAATAGTTATCTGCTGGATAAAGAGCTTGGATTTGGGTCTAAATATGTAAATGCAAAACTGCGAATCACCTATCCTACGATCTTACAGCTGGCATTGAAACGTAAAGCCAAGGCACAGCTGGTAGCAGAGGAAATGCGTGTGTTGTACGTAGCCCTCACGAGAGCAAAAGAGAAATTATATCTGGTCGGAACACTAAAAGACATTGAGAACTCTCAATTGCTGTGGAGTGAACACGTCTCACATGAAAACTGGTTGTTACCGGACTATGTGAGAGCAGGCGCGAAATCGTATATGGACTGGGTTGGTCCAGCCCTTGTGCGGCATAAGGATGCTGAAGTGTTGAGAGGAGATAGTCTGGCTGGGACTAACCAAGAGGACATCGCCAATCATCCGACTTCATGGAAGATATCCGTCACCAATGTGGAACAACTGCTGCAAGGAATAGAAGTTGAAAAAGAAGCAGAAAACCTTCTCCTTGAAAAAGTGAAGCGAGGCGAGCAGGTCGATATTGAAAGTCCTTATAAAGTGAGAGTAGTAGAACAGCTTACTTGGAGCTATCCATTTAAAGAAGCGAGCATTCATCGCTCTAAGCAATCTGTTTCAGAGATAAAAAGAATGAGAGAACAGCAGGATCCATATGCAGATAACACGCTTGTTCAAACAGAAAGAAGGTATTTCCTTGATCGCCCTGCCTTCTTGCAGAAGAAGAAACTGTCTCCATCAGAAATAGGGACAGCGATGCACGCGGTGATGCAGAATTTAGATCTTTCCGCCATTACTATTGATAGAGATTATGTACAATCGCAAGTCATGGAGATGGTTCAAAAAGAACTGATTACTGCTGAACAGGCAAATGTCATCGACTTTGACGCAATTGTATCATTCTTTACTACTCCTGTCGGGAAGAGGATGCAACAGGCAGAACATGTTCACAGAGAGGTTCCGTTCAGCTTTGCATTGCAGGAAAATGAATTTTTCGAGCAAATGGATTTAAAAGAAGAGACCATTTTGGTGCAAGGTGTCATTGATTGCCTTTTAGAAGACGAGGAAGGGCTTGTCTTAATTGACTACAAAACAGATACCATCACAGGTCGATTCTCGAACGGATTTGAAGAGGCGGAACCAGTTCTCCGTAATCGCTATAAGGACCAAGTGGCTCTATATGCAAGGGCTGTTGAAGGGATTTGGAAGAAAGAATTAAAGGAGAAATATTTATATTTCTTTGATGGAAATCATTTAGTGAAAATGTATTAATTCAAAGAGCGGCTCAGGTGACAAATGTCAGATGTTGAAGATTTGTTACTTGAGCCACTTTCATGGAAGGGAAGAAAAAAAGATGCGCATACTTCATACTGCCGACTGGCACTTGGGAAAAACGTTGGAAGGAAGAAGTCGTTTACCGGAGCAGGCACAATTTTTAGAAGAACTTCTGCACATTGTAGAAGAGGAAAAAGTAGATGTGGTACTGATGGCGGGAGATGTCTACGATACCGTCAACCCCCCTGCCCAGGCGGAAGTGCTTTTTTATGAATCGCTTCAACAGCTATCAAACAATGGAAAAAGGCCGGTTGCCGTAATAGCAGGGAACCATGATAATCCAGACCGTCTTTCTGCTTCAAGACCTCTTGCAAGCTCACAAAATATCTCCTTGCTAGGATACCCCACCATGGACGTTCAGAGCATATATGTCCCCACAACGGAAGAAACGTTGAAGCTGGCTTCTTTGCCATATCCTTCAGAGTCCAGGTTAAACGAAGTGCTTTCCGAAGAATTTGAAGAAAAAGTAATCAGAGACCATTATGATGCAAGAATTCGCCAGTTTTTTGATAAGATGTGTGAGCAGTTTACCGAGGCTTCTGTGAATATCGCCATGAGCCATTTATTTGTTGCAGGTGGAAATTCCACCGATTCGGAACGCCCAATTGAAGTAGGAGGAGCATTTACGGTGGCAGCGGAGAGTTTGCCGCATCAAGCGCAGTATGTTGCCCTAGGCCATTTACACCGCCCTCAAACCATCAAACGTGCCAAAACGGCAGCCAGATACTCTGGCTCACCGCTTGCTTATAGCTTTTCAGAGGCTGGATACACGAAAAGTGTAACCATTATTGATGCTAAGCCTGGTAAAGAAGTAGAAACGAAAGAAATATTCCTTTCTAGTGGAAAGCCACTTGTAAGATGGAAGGCTACAGAAGGAGTCCAACAAGTCTATGGTTGGCTAGAAGAAAAGAAAGACAATAATGCCTGGGTCGATCTTGAAATACATGTCACCAATGCACTTTCCATGGAAGAAATTCATCGCATCCGAAAACATCACGATGGCATCCTCCATATTCGTCCTATTTTTCCGGAAATGGTCGAGGAGAGAAAAGCAGTGAAGATGGACAGTGTTCCAATTGAAGAACTGTTTGTAAGGTTTTATGAAAAACAATCAGGTGGCGCCAAACCTGAGGATGAATTAGTCCGGTTATTTCTATCCTTATTGCAGGATGAAACGGTGAAGGAGGAACAAGTATGAAACCAATCACACTGACGATCGCAGGGCTCCACAGCTTCCGAGAAAAACAAATAGTTGATTTTGAATCGCTTTGTGAGGGTGGCGTATTTGGGATTTTTGGGCCAACCGGAAGTGGAAAATCTTCCATTTTAGACGGGATGACGCTTGCATTGTACGGGAAGGTAGAGCGGGCTTCCAATAATACACAAGGAATTATGAATCATGCGGAAAATCAGTTGGAGGTTTCCTTTTTATTTGAACTGGAAAATGCTAAAGGGAAGCAACGATTTAAAGTGGAACGGACCTTTAAACGTACAGATGATATCCGTGTGAAATCGGGAATTTCAAGATTGACGGAAGTAAAGGAAAACGAGCATATCGTGATTGCGGATAAGGCAAGTGAAGTGAATCAGGCCATTCAAGAGATACTTGGCCTGACCATTGATGATTTCACCCGTGCCGTTGTGTTGCCACAAGGAAAGTTTGCGGAATTTCTCTCTCTTAAAGGTGCAGACAGAAGGCAAATGTTGCAGCGCCTTTTTCAGCTAGAAAAATACGGTGATCAGCTTTCCAGAAAAATAAAGGAAGAGCTGCAAGAAAAAATAAGACTCTTGGGAAAAATACATGCCGAGCAGTTAGGATTAGGCGAGGCTTCAGATGAAGCGGTAAAAGAAGCGGAGAAAGCGTTCAAAGAAGTAGAAACGCTCGTTAAAAGGTCAGAAAAAGCACTTCAAGAGATGGAACTTGCATTTGAGCAAAAAAAGAAGCAATGGGAAAATCAGCAGGAAAAGGCTCAGGTAGAAAAGAAGCTACAAACTTACTTATTGCAAGAGGCTTCTATAAAGGAACTCGAAACTTCCTATACATTGGCGCAACAGGCAGAGAGCTTAAAGCCTTTATTGGAAGATCTGAAAGAAGTAGAAAAAGCTTTACTAGAGTGGAAGCAAAGAAATAATGTAAACCATACCGCTAATGAAACTGCAAAAGAAGCGTTGGACAAAGCTTTGAAAATGTATGAAGCAACAAGGGTTAAGAAAGAAGCAGAATTACCTGTGCTGCTTACAAAGAAAGAAAAGTTAGAACGTGCGAGAAACCTTGAAGAAGGATTAAATGCCCATCAGCCAAAAATGGAAGAACTAAAACGTTCTTTGCTTTTAAATAAAGAAGAATTATCTAAGTTAGAAGCACGAGAAGAAAACGCTAAGGACCTGTATACCAAGGCAGTTAACAAGCAAAAGACCATAAAAGAGGAACTTGCAAGCCTTGCTTATGCACCTGCACGCGTAGAAATACTTGAGAGAGCATTTGATCAGAAACAAGAGATACTGCTCATTGAGAAAAAAATGAAGGAAATTGGAGCAGAAGTACAAACGCTGCAAAACAAAATTTCTTCGTTTCAGGTGGAGAACCAAAAAGCGGAAGAAAACCTGATTAAGGGGAAAGAAACCCTTTTAGAAATTTTCCAACGTACAGAAAATCACTATGATCTTGCATCAGAAATGGCACAACAGCTTGATTGGCTCGAAAGGCAGATTGAAGGCTTTTTAGAAGCAGAACAAAAGCTTGCAGATGATGCAAAAATTCATCAACTTGCAATGGAGTTGGCCAAATCCCTTGAAGACGGAGAAGCATGTCCAGTTTGTGGTTCCACAGAGCATCCCGGTCTTGCTTCTCATCAAGCACATAGGGAAATAGCAAGCAGCAAAGAGGAAACTGGTGTTGGAAAGCTGCCTTCTGCCATTACGCAGCAAAAACAGGAAAACCTGAAAATCAAGTTTAAATTAGAGCAAATAGCTACCGAGCTTCATCGAGATCTTGAAGGGGAAAAAGACTTGCCTGCCCCGAAGGAATCATCGGAAAAATGGGATCTGTGGGACAAGGAATTGAACGAGTCTAAGGACTCAGCGGTGCTGCTTGCTGAAAAACACCATAGAATTGCAACAGAGCAAAAGGCATTGATTCAAGATCTCATTCAGTTGCAGGAAAAGAAAGAAAAGGTGGACAACTACCTTAAAACATGGTCAGGCACCTTTAAAGAAACAGCAAAGCTTGCTTCTAGCTTTATCGAACAGCGTGAAGAATGGATGAAGCGTCTTGAAGATACGAAACAGGAGTTGGAAGATAAGAAATACACTTGGAACAAAGATTTCGAACAAGAAAAATTTGAAGAAATCGAAACCAACTTCCAAGCTGTCAAAGAAGCGGAAAAAAAACGTTTGGACCTGCAGGAAAGAATAAATACTAGTGTGGATTTTATTGAATCAAAAGAGAAAGAATTAAAAGAAGCCCTAGAAAAGAAGAGAGAAATCGAAAAAACTATTTACCAAGAGGAATTGCAACTCGAACAGATTCAGAATCGTATTAAAGATACGCTAGAAGAAATAAAGTCCATTGTTGGTGAGAATAATATCAAAGATGAGCTGAAGCGTGTTGAGCAAGAGGTGGAAAACTTAAATAGGCTGGAAAGGGAGAACTACCAAAAATGGATGGAATCCCAGCAGCATGCTCAAGAAAGAGAAAAAGCTGCTTCACACAGTGAACAGATGGTAAAAGAAACGGAGTCACGCCTTGCTCTCCTCCAGGAAAAATGGAAACATGAGCTAGAAAAATCCGTGTTCACAACGACCGATGCTGTAGAGTCAGCAATTGTTCATATACATTCAAAAGAAAAGTGGAAAGAACAAATAGAACATTACTGGGAGGAAAGAAAGTCCATTGAAAAGGACCTCTCTCGTTTGAATGCCTTAATTGGCACAGAAATGTTGGAAGAAGAAGAATGGGAAAAAACTCAAGAACAGTTATTGTTCGCCCGCAAGGAACTGCGTGATGAAATAGAAAGAAAAAGTGCGCTTCAACAAAATCTTCTTTCTCTAAAAGATCGTAATGAACGGTTTAGGATTCTCGAGGAAAAGAAGACCAAGCTTTCGGAGGAAACTCAAGCATATCAAAAGCTACAAAGCGTCTTTAAAGGGAACAGTTTTGTTGAATACTTGGCGGAAGAGCAGTTGCATCAAATAAGCAGGGATGCGTCAGAAAGATTGGGGCAGCTTACCCGCCAGCGATATGCGTTGGAAATGGATTCAAATGGCGGCTTCATTATCCGTGACGATGCGAATGGTGGCGTAAGAAGACCTGTTTCCACTTTATCCGGGGGTGAGACTTTCCTTACTTCGCTGGCACTGGCATTGTCACTTTCCGCTCAGATTCAGTTAAGAGGGGAATATCCACTGCAGTTCTTCTTCCTTGATGAGGGCTTTGGGACGCTTGATTCAGAGCTGCTTGATGCTGTGGTTACGGCATTGGAGAAACTTCAATCCGACCATTTGGCAGTAGGGGTCATTTCCCACGTACAAGAGCTAAGGGCACGTTTGCCGAGACGATTGGTGGTTACACCTGCCAAATCTTCTGGCAACGGATCTGTTGTGACGCTGGAGAATTTGTGATTTTTGCTTGGAAGTAGTGGTTATGGTGTAGGAAGGTTATGGGTGTCTATGGATGCTGAAATGAAATGGTGGAGGTGTATTTGAATGGGAAAGAAGAAGAAGCGGGACATCGGGACCTGTGAACTTTGTGAAAGGGAAGAGGTAGAAATAACGGTCCATCACCTGACTCCAAAGGAAATGGGAGGGACTTTCCTGCCGACGGCCAATCTTTGTATTCCATGTCATAAACAAATACACGCCATATACACGAACGAAGAGCTGGCCATCCGTCTGAACACAGTTCTTCTTCTGAAGGATGATCCAAAAATAGCCTCCTTCATCAAATGGATTCAAAAACAACCATCTTCCAAAATACCACTAACACGCAAGTCAAACGAACGAAAACAAAAAAGATAATACCAAAACCCGTGCCACTTGTGTTGGCACGGGTTTTGTGGTATTTCGGGGTCGGAGTGGAAAGTCCTAGAGGGGTCTGACCCCTTTTTTTTCTTTTCTTTCTTTTTTTCTCTTTTAGTTATTCGCCACTATATCCTGGTCATTGATGTCAGGGTCGATGGTGTTGGTGGCGGATAGACCGTTGTTGGTGATGACGAAGTTGCCGGTGTTTAGTGCACCGGATCCTGCTGAGGTTTTGGAGGCTGATTTAGGGGAGATGTAGAAGGAATCCCCGAAATTGATGACGCCTCCGCCTACGCTGTTGATGGCAACCGGACCTACGATAGCTGGCATGTAGAACATCCTTTTGTTTTAGGGTGAGGGCACTATCACGGTTCTTACGACTGAAATAATGCAGACACCCATGTTTTTGATACTTATACTATATGACCTCGGCCCTAAAAGGTGAAAATGCGGTTTACTTGTTTTCACTAACACTCTGATCAGTCGCATCAGGGTCAATTACATTGGTAGCATTCAATCCACTATTCGTATTTACAACATTTCCCGTATTGGAACCGCCGGACCCTTCCGTTGTCTTACCTGTTCGTTTCGGACTAATATAAAAAGTGTCCCCAAAATTAATAATTCCACCGCCTACATTTGTCACTTTCACAGGTCCTATAATGGAAGGCATCGCTAATCATCCTCGCTCTTTTTCGTAGTATCTGGTATTTCCATTGCTTTGTGGACCTCTGGACCCAGCAGTTGTCTTGTATGTTTAACCCTCGCTTCCGCGCAGATTGTCTGGGATGATCCGATTTGCAGGACAGAGGAAGAAGAGACCCCTTTAATTTTGATATGATTCACACAAATGTTTGGGTTTACATTATTTACAGACATGTTTACCCGTTCTGTTAAAACAGGAGTCGGGGACTGCATCGTAAATATTGGGTACTCAGAGAAGTTCCCCTCGTTACCATAAAATTTCGGAAACTCTCTTTTTACAGCGAGTGCCCTTGATTTAGCATTAATATAATAGGAATCCCCAATATGAAAATAAGAGCTAAAAGACAAAGAGTGCAAATTAATCTCGTTTACTCTAGAAATTCTCATAGGCTATTCCGTAGTTAATGGAACAAATGGTCCAATTACCAATGATTCAGGGGGAGTGTCGAAATAAGATGTCAGGCAAATGTTCTGGGTATCCCCGACAAGAAATATAGACGAGGAAGAAACCCCAAGGATATCTACATTATTCACTTGCAAATTATGGTTTGTCACTTGAAAGTTCATAGGTTAACACCACACATTTATTTTTTTTGAGGAAGTGTTTGAATAAAGGCAGCAAAAGCTTTATCCATATCCCCTTGAAGCTGTTGAATGGCGACTTCTTTAATTTTTTCATCATTATAACCCTTTTGGACAGCTTCGGCCGTAATCGTATTTAACGTGTGATTCACACGTGAAGCCAGTTGATTGTTTACATCCTGGATCATGAAGTCATGATAGTGTTTTTCGAGAGTTCTACCTTGCTGTTTCGCTATCTGGTCAATCTTTGTTTTTCCGTTTTTGTTGAGATATTCCCTCAAGTCTGCTTCAATACCTTGGGCTAAATTTTGGTTTCGCTTAGGAACGGGCACTTCTAGATTGTTTTGGGTTACAACGAAATCTTCAATCTCACCCGGGGACCCAGGTGTCAACCCGATATTCAATGTGCCTTCCAACGTTTCCACCTTAAGTTGATCAAATTTATACTCAATTCGTTCGATATTCATACTTGGTTTTTCTTTTAATTGGGTGATTTCCTGTTGCATAAGTTTCACCAGTTCCTCGAGGGTGGAAATCTGTTTCGTCTGGTTTTCTACCACTTGTTGAAGTTGCTGGATCTGTTGCTGCGATTGATAAAAATACTGATAGTTATTGTACATCCGACCACCCCTTTCATTGGTTGCTGTTTAAGCGTCAAGAATCATCTCTAATACTTTATGCAAACATTGAAAATGGGTGAATGCCCATAATGTAAATTCATCCTGAACCTGTTAAAGGGACAAATATTTCAGATGAACTCGGAGGTGTTTCACTTTGTTGTTCTTGTGCTATCTCGGCACTGCTTACAGGTGCGGGGCCTTCAAAGTTACCAGTATTGTATAAATTTGATAAGGACTTTATAACCCCGGCACTACCTATCTGAAAAACGGAGGAGTTCGATATACCTCCTATTTTCAGATGATGGATGACGATACTTTGATTGATGAAAAAGTTGGATGCCATACGTGCCTCCTCCTAATAAATGTTGGTTTACATATTCAATGCAACCGGCTGGTCATTAACATCTTGGTCATAGGTGTTTGTTTGACTGTTCGTGTTGCTAACAGAGATATTGTCTCCGGTATTAAAGCTACCGGCTCCTGCGAATGTTTTGGCTGAACTGACTGGAGACATTTGAAATACATCCCCGATATGAAATATCCCGGAGTTACCGATGCTGTTAACATTTACAGCTCCGACGATTGCTGGCATAAACGTTAACTCCTTTACTGTGCGCTATTGTTATATCCTATGACATTAGCCCGGTATGGTGAGTGTAAACTAAAAAAGGGATAGGAGGATTTGATGATAGGAATATAAAGGAAAAAGAGCTATAATATTCACTATGAAAGGACAAGGGAGGAATCTGGATGCAAGCAGCACCTATACAAGAAAAAGAGAGAATTGTAGCTTTAGATATTATCAGGGGAATTGCGATATTAGGCATTTTTCTCGTAAACATGCCCTCATTTTTTGCTCCGATGCTTTATGTGAACGTAAAAACTTATTGGACTGATACACGGGATATTTTAGTGATGAATGGAATTGATATCATTGCCCAAGCAAGTTTTTATACCCTATTCTCATTTTTGTTCGGATATGGCTTTATTATTTTCACAACCCGAGTAGCAGAGAAAAATCTATCTGTACCAAAATATTTTTCCAGAAGATTAGTTGTGTTATTGGTGATAGGAATCATACATGCATTTTTGATTTGGCATGGCGACATTCTCATTACATATGCTTTATGTGGGTTTCTTTTATTATTTATGAGAAAAATGTCCTCGAAAGCGATGGTATGGACGGGGCTACTTCTTATCATCATTCCCACAGCCTTGTTGTCATTGTTAATGCTTGTCGTGACGTTGACGATGGGAGATACAGACCTCTATTCCACGTTTGAGGCTAATGCTACACAATCGTTACAGGTATATGCCAATGGAACATTTATGGAGATAACAAAACAACGGATTGCCGACTGGTCTTTCGTTAACATCGCGAACTTCTTCTTTATTGTATTGTCGGTTCTGCCGATGTTCCTGTTTGGAGCGGCTGCAGCAAAATCCAAGTGGTTGGAAAACGTGGAGGAAAACCTCGCATGGATGAAAAAGCTTTGGATTGCAACTTTTGTGTTAGCATTGATATTTAAGTTGCTTCCATATTACACGGTTCAAAATTACACAACAGAATACTTACAAGATGGGATAGGTGGTCCTGCGAGTGCAGTGTTCTACTTTTTATCTATCGTGTTGGCTACTAGAACAGGAGCTGGCTTGAAGTTATTGTCCCCGTTTCAGTATGTTGGAAAAATGAGTTTATCCAATTACTTGTTTCAATCCGTTGTTTGTTCGCTCATTTTTTACAGTTACGGATTAGGGTTATACGGATCCTTTACCCCGTTTTATGGTCTATGGCTCGTTCTTGGTATATATATTTTCCAAATCATTATTAGCAGAGTCTGGGTGGCTAATTTCTATTATGGACCGATGGAGTGGTTATGGAGAGCAGGTACTTACGGTAATAAGCCTAAATTTAAAAAGATGTGAAGCATATGCTTCACATCTTTGTCACTGTGCATAAAAATATTTATTTTGGCTTTCCAATAAGCGGAGTTGTTGCTGAAACTGCTTGTTTAATAGAACATCAAGTTCTTGGCTGCATTTCACAGTTTGAGATGCAGTAAATCCGTATTCTTTAGCGCAATGAATCATTTGCTGTCGTTTTAATTCAATTTTTAAGGCTAACATTTGCTTCTACTCCATTATTATAAGATTAAGTAACGCAAGCGGTTGTCCTTATTATGGCACGGCTTTTATAAGAAAAAAAGCACTTCGATAAAACAAGTCATAATATAACAAATTACTACATAATCACCATATGTCTAGATGGAAGGATGAATGAGTGAATGCATTTATTATCAATGGAACTCAATGGAGAAGTTCGTATTGGACTAACCGACGAAGCACAACTATATATCATCGATCTTAAAAAAGTGCATGAAGCTAAGGGAGAAGAAAGTATTTGGCCCTCCACTCTTTTGGAAGGCATAGAAATTGGTGAGGACTTTGTCCATACTGTTGCTAACCTGCGGGACTGGGTGTTCACACAACGAAACTCTAAGGATTATTTTATCCCAATGAAAGAGGTAAGGCTTCTCGCGCCAATTCAAAGACCTCGGAAGAACATTTTTTGTGTCGGGAAAAACTACAGGGAACATGTACTGGAGATGGGGACTGAAGAGGATATCCCCGAGCATATAATGATATTTACGAAAGCTCCCACTTGTGTTATCGGCCCCGATGAAAACATTCCTTTACACGAAGAGGTTACATGTCAATTGGATTATGAAGGGGAATTAGCAATTGTAATTGGAAAAGCGGGAAAAGGTATAGCCAAAGAAGATGTTATGGATTATATATTTGGCTACACGATTGTGAATGATGTAACGGCTAGAGATTTGCAAAAGCGTCATAAACAATTCTTTCTTGGTAAAAGCTTGGATGGAACGTGTCCAATGGGACCGGTCATTGTGCATAAATCTGCAATAGATGATCCACAAAGCCTTGAGGTGAAAACACTGGTGAACGGAGAAGTCCGGCAAATTGCATCAACGGAACAGATGATTTTTACTATACCAGAAATAATAGCAACTATTTCTAAAGGCATGACTCTGGAGCCGGGAGACATTATCGCCACAGGAACTCCTGCTGGGGTTGGGAAAGGATTTAATCCACCGCGTTTTTTAACCGGGGGGGATGTAGTGGAAGTGTGCTTAGAGAAAATTGGTACGCTGAAGAATAGGGTCAAGTAACATATTGTTAGTCAAGCAAAAAAGCTGCCTGCTAGATTTAATAAATTCTAGCAGACAGCTTTTTTATTATGATAGTACTTGTTTTACTTTTTCAATCGCCCAATCTAAGTCTTCTTTGGAGATGACGAGTGGCGGTGCAAAACGGATGACCGTTTCATGTGTTTCTTTGCATAACAAGCCTTTTTCTTTAAGCTTTTCGCAATAAGGGCGTGCTGCTTCCGTCAACTCTACTCCAATAAAGAGTCCGCGACCCCGAACTTCTTTGATGATTGGGTTTTGGATGGTACGTAACTCTTCCATCATATAGTTCCCTAAGTCGTAAGAACGTTCTACTAATTTTTCTTCTTCTAATACTTCTAATGATGCCATGGATACCGCGCATGCTAACGGGTTTCCTCCAAAAGTGGAGCCGTGTGATCCTGGGTTGAACACTCCAAGGATATCTTTGTTTGCTGCCACGCAGGAAATAGGGAATACTCCTCCGCCAAGGGCTTTACCTAATATGTACATATCAGGCTCGACATTTTCCCAATCACAAGCAAATAGTTTTCCAGAGCGCCCTAGGCCTGCTTGGATTTCATCTGCCACATATAGTACATTGTTTGCTTTACAAATCTCATAAGCTTCTGAAAGGAATCCTTCTGCAGGTATATTGATGCCTGCTTCCCCTTGAATTGGTTCAAAGATGAACGCCGCAGTGTTCGGTGTGATGGCACCTTTAAGTGCTTCGAGGCTGCCATAAGGAATCACCTTGATACCAGGGAGCATAGGACCGAAGCCTTGTTGATATTCTTCACTAGAGGACATGGATACAGCAGTCATGGTACGTCCGTGGAAGTTATCTTCACATACGATGATTTCTGCCTGGTTAACTGGAACATCTTTCACATCATAAGCCCAGCGGCGAACGGCTTTCACAGCAGTTTCTACAGCTTCTGCCCCTGTATTCATTGGTAAGACCATATTTTTCTTCGTTAATGCAGCCATCTTTTCATACCAAGGACCGAGTTGGTCATTGTGGAAAGCGCGCGATGTCAAGGTTATTTTATCTGCTTGATCTTTTAGCGCTTGAATGATTTTTGGATGACGATGCCCTTGGTTGACGGCGGAATAGGCACTTAACATATCCATGTATTTATTGCCTTCCGGGTCTTCTACCCATACACCTTGTGCCCTAGAAATCACAATTGGAAGCGGGTGATAATTATTGGCGCCGAATTTTTCTGTCATACTGATGATATCGTGTGTTTTAGTAGTCATAAATAAAGTACCTCCATTATTGAATGTAATGGTTTACAAAGGTATTATATCATTGTTAATATTCAAAATCTTATATTAAGGTAATTTACTTAGTTTTTTTCCGTCTCTATGGTATGATACTAGTAGTTTTGAGTGAATTGAAGGAGGTTAGTAGAAATGACACACGCGCATATTTCAACATGGGCAATCGCACTTATTCTGTTTGTCGTGGTACTATTTTTAACAAAAGCAGGTAAAGAAAAAGGTGCTAAGATAACAGCGATGATCCTTAGAGTGTTTTACATCTTAATCGTTGTGACAGGCTTGCAGCTTGGCTGGACATTGATAACAAACGGGCAATACGCATTGAAGATGGTATTAGGTATTGTCGTTATCGGCTTGATGGAAATGATTGCAGTCCGCACTAGAAAAGGAAAATCCACTGTGGTGGTTTGGGTTCTTTTCGTTGTGGTATTTGCATATATTCTCCACTTAGGTTTCAGTCTTCCGATGGGTATGTAATCTATATAAAACCAAAAGCTTGAATCTCTATTTAATAAGAGATTCAAGCTTTTTTATGTTTTTGTAAATGTTTTGATGATAGTCATGTATTCTCTCGTTATATATGATAAAGTAAAATTAGTGAATAAATTGTAAAAATTACACTTGTTTTGTAAAAAGATGAAGAATATATAGGAGTATATACTTATGAAAACAGAAGGAAACATACCATATTACCCCGATAAAACAAGTGCTAGAGATATAGTTAAGCTAAACCGGATGATGAAAACTTCGGACCAACAATATAAATCACTATTTGAACACAATGGTGACATCGCTTTTTCAGTGGATTTGCTTGGCAGAATTATAAGTGTAAACCCAAAATTCAAAGAGATATTTGGATTTGCAGAAAAGAAGATGCTTCGTAAAAGTGCACTTAATTTCATAAAAGCAAAGGACATTGAAAGAGTAACTGATCATTTTTTCAAAGCCTTAAATGGGATGGAACAGACATATGAAATTGAATTGATCGGGAGGGATGGGGTAGAAAGTACATACCTCATTAAACATATTCCCATTGTCATTGACGGGGTTCGGACAGGTGTTTTTGGAATAGGAAGAGATATTACGGCACAGAAAAAGGCTGAGGAAAAAGTGGCTTATCTCGCTTACTATGACCCTGCCACTGCTCTGCCAAATAGACAAAACTTTCATGAAAGTTTAAAAGTGAAGCTGGAAGAATCGAAGAAAAGTAAGGAAAAGTTAGCAGTGCTTTTTATTGATTTTGACCGTTTTAAATTGATTAATGACAGCCTGGGTCATCTTGTTGGCGATGAATTGCTAAAGTGGGAAATTGAACGGATTTCAGCCTTATTACCTGCGAATTGTTACCTTGCCAGATTTGGTGGGGATAAGTTTTCATTATCTTATACGGGTTTTGAGAGCATAGATGAAGTGATCACAATGGCTAAAGCTATTTTGACCACTATTAAACAACCTATTAGGTATTTAGAGAAAGAATTCTATGTGACAGCAAGTATTGGAGTCAGTTTGTACCCTAATGACGGGATAACGGCAGAGAGTTTATTGAAGAATGCTGATGCAGCAATGAATCAAGCAAAAAAGCTTGGGGGAAACAGAATAAAGTTTTATTCCGATGAAATGAATAGTCAGGCATTATACCGGATTGAACTGGAAAGCTATCTACGTAAAGCGCTTGAGAAAAATGAGTTCTTCCTATGTTACCAACCGTTTATCGATATAGATTCAGACACTGTCATTGGAGCAGAGGCATTAATACGCTGGAATCATCCGAAGCTGGGACTTGTCCCTCCCGCAGATTTCATTCCTCTGGCTGAAGAAACTGGATTAATTATAGAGATTGGGGGTTGGGTGCTGGAAACTGCTTGCGTACATACAAAAAATTGGCAACAGGTTGAGGGTTATCAAGAGCTGAATATTTCAGTAAACGTTTCTGCCCAACAGTTCCAGCAACCAAGCTTTGTATCAGAGGTGAAACATGCATTAACAACTTCCGGACTTTCTGCTTGTCACCTGCATCTGGAATTGACGGAAAGTGCTATGTTAAAGAATGCCTCCTATAGTATTGAGGTGATGAAAGAGTTACAGGGATTGGGTGTTAAAATTTCCGTGGATGATTTCGGGACAGGTTATTCTTCTTTAAGTTATTTACGGGACCTTCCTATCAATAATTTAAAAATTGACCGCTCGTTTATTAAAAATTTGCGTGCCGAGTCAAAAGACCTTGCGATTGTTCATGCTATTATCACCATGGGCAAAGGACTTAACTTGAATGTCATTGCAGAGGGAATTGAGACGGAGGAGCAGCTAAGTATTCTTAGGCAGTTAACGTGCAATGTTGCACAAGGGTATTATCTTTCTAAGCCGAAGGAACAAACTGAATTCGAGAAATTTATGAATGATAGTCAACCCAGCTTGGTGTGACACAAGGAAAACCGCGATTCATATAAATGAGCCGCGGTTTTTTTATAGAGTTGAGAATATATATAACCGTTGATTTCCGTTCTAGGCGCTTCGCTTGCCTGCGGGCGGTCCGTGAGCCTCCTCAGGCTTCGCCTTCCGGGGTCTCCCCTGTCCCTTCCTCCCGCGGGCGTCTACGCGCCTTCCACTACAATCAACATGGTGACTTCATTCAACTTAGGTTTTATAAAACGCTTAATCGAATTATCTTAAAAAGTATTAACATATCTAACGTAATTTCTAGCTGTGAATTGGAGCAAATGGCGGAGACTCCAGCGGGGGAGTAACGGTAGCTTGAGACCCCACAGCGCAGCGAGGAGGCTCAAGCACCGTCCCGCGGAAAGCGAAGCCATTTGCGGAAAAGGAACAGCGGCGGTTAACCAATCAATTATAGTTTTTAATCGTTCATTCAGCTTTTCTGCGCTCCATGTTGGTGAACATGTATCTTTTGCCGGTTTGAAGGGTGTATTCGAAACGGTCGGTTACCGTTTTGCCTCTTGAGAAGTGGTGTTGCACCGAACAGATAAATGTTTCATTATCATAAACGAGGAAATTCACCCCTGATGGTTCTTTTATATGATCCATGAACTGCATGGTGTTATAGCAATAAATACAATCATAGATGGATATATTGGAGTTGTTCAACAGGGTGGTGAACTTTGTGAAAGCTTCTTCCGACAATTCTTCAAGCCACTCCATATATGGCTGAGGAAGTCTTTTACGTACACGCACGGCATCTCCATTGTTTAATTCATATAAATGCTTGGTATGTAACACAACTTGACCTGTTTCTAATAACACTCCAGGTACCCATTCGTTTGAAAAAAGAATTTCAATACCTTCTTCTGAAATCTCCTCCAAAAGAAATGCTTCATCGTCCTCGGCTTCAAAGAAAATCCATTGTTCGTTTATATTTTCAATTGTCCCGCATGTATAGGAGCGTTTCTGTTCGTAAATAATGTTTTTCCTTTTTTGAAGATTCACAGTCGTTTCCTCCAGTAGTCAACAAGTTTTGTAGGTGTAAACCTTTGTGTCTGCCATTCTTCCCTAGTTGAGATGCCTTTAAACTTGATGCTTTTTTATTACTTTACCCACTTTTCAGATGAATATTGGGAGGAAGACTAACAAGGAAAAAAAGTGAAAGTGTTTCTGGAATTCATGGTATAAGCACTCCCGGCATAGTATAGAACACCCGTAGTTTGCTTGAAGCAAAAGGAGTGGATGGACAATATGTGCGGTATTGCTGGATGGATAGATTGGAAGAAGGATATTAAGGATCAGAAGGATATAGTAAAAAAGATGGCGGAAACCTTATCTTTACGTGGACCGGATGATACAAACATTTGGATGGACCTTCATGTGGGGTTTGGCCATAAACGGCTGGCTGTTGTTGACCTTGAAGGCGGGAAACAGCCAATGACAAGAAATAAAGCAGAGAATGACTATACAATCTGCTATAACGGTGAGCTTTATAATACAGAAGATATTAGAAAAGAATTGATGAAGAGAGGCTATGGTTTTAAAGGTCACTCTGACACAGAAGTCTTACTGACAGCCTATATGGAATGGAAAGAAGAGTGTGTACATCATTTAAATGGCATTTTTGCTTTTGCTATTTGGGATGAAGAAGAAGAAAAGTTATTCATTGCTAGAGATAGACTTGGGGTGAAACCTTTATTTTATCATCAAGGGGAGGGGACGTTACTTTTTGGATCCGAACTAAAGGCACTGCTAGCCCATCCGGAAGTTTCGAGTGCAGTTGGGTATGATGGATTGGCAGAAATTTTTGGGCTTGGACCTTCTCGCTCTCCCGGTCATGGTCTATTTCATGATATCAAGGAGCTTCGTCCGGCACATTTAATGATAATGAGTAAAAAGGATGGACTGAAAATCAAGCGATACTGGAATGTGGAGAGCAGGCCGCATACCGATAGCTTCGAGGAAACGGTGGAGAAAGTGCGCTATTTGTTCACGGATGCTGTTACAAGACAACTAGTTTCAGATGTGCCGGTATGTACGTTTCTTTCCGGCGGCTTGGATTCAAGTGCTATTACGGCAATCGCTGCAAATGCTTTTAAAAATGAAGGAAAGCCTCCACTAAATACCTATTCCATTGATTATGAGGAAAATGATAAGTACTTCAAAGCAAATGAATTTCAGCCAAATTCCGATGAGAAGTGGATAAGAAAAATGACGGAAACATTTGGTACCGTTCATCATCAATCCATTATTTCACAAACCAATCTTGCCGCCTATTTAAAAGAAGCGGTGCTTGTAAGGGACCAACCAGGCATGGCGGATATTGACTCCTCTTTATTATGGTTTTGCAGAGAAATCAAACAGAATTATGTAGTAAGTCTTTCTGGGGAATGTGCGGATGAAATTTTTGGAGGTTACCCTTGGTTTCACCGACCAGAAGACCTTGCATCAAGTAACTTTCCTTGGATGCGTTCCACCCAAGCCAGAATGGAGTTGCTTCGACCAGAATGGAGTAGGAAACTGAAACTAGATGAATATATAACTTCCAAATTTGAAGAAACAGTAGCGGAGACGCCTAGACTTGAAGGAGAGAGTCTGATTGAAGCGCGCAGACGCGAATTGTTCTATTTAAATATGATTTGGTTCATGACAACACTATTAGATCGTAAGGACAGAATGAGTATGGGTGCAAGCTTGGAAGTTCGCGTTCCTTTTGCGGATCACCGTCTGGTAGAGTATGTCTGGAATATCCCTTGGGAAATGAAAATGCACGGCAACAGGGAAAAGGGAATTTTGAGAAAAGCTTTAGAAGGAATACTTCCAGATGAAGTACTTTACAGGAAAAAGAGTCCCTATCCAAAGACCCATCATCCAGTTTATACGAAATTGGTTAGAAACTGGCTAGAAGAAATACTTGAAGATTCACATAGTCCATTACTTGAATTTATGGATAAGAAGAAGCTGCAAGAGATCGTTTCTTCAGAAGGAAAAGCCTTTCAAGTCCCATGGTTTGGTCAACTGATGACAGGCCCTCAACTGTTAGCCCATCTCGCACAAATTCATGTATGGTTTACTCACTATGGTGTAACAATAAAGGAATAAATTGCTAAGAATGATTAAATGTGTTTTGATTAAAGTGCAGAAGGTCTTTAACGTATTAAAGAAATAAAAACTCCTGAATAGGAGTTTTTATTTCTACCATAGTTGGTACAAGCCTCTTACTTCTGTGGCAGTCTACGAAGAAAATCATCATCCCAAAACCGTCTCACCCGTTTTTACATAGAAAGAGTGTTATTGATTGTAAGAGTTAATGCTATTATGTATAATGTTTGTATAATCTTTGTTTAATCAATGAGCGGTTTTTTGGAATGAGGAGGCGTACTAAAAATGAGCAAAAAAATTGTAGTGGTTGGTGCAGGACCAGGTGGTTTGGCAGCTGCCATGATGCTCTCGGCAAATGGCTATGAAGTGACCGTAATGGAAAAACAACCTTATGTTGGAGGGAGAAACTCTGCTATAAAATTGGGAGATTTCACTTTCGATATGGGGCCGACCTTTTTAAGTATGCCTCAGATTGCAGAAGAGATTTTTGAGGAATCCAGAAGAAACATGCATGACTACATGGAAATGAAAGAATTAAGAGACATGTATGAACTTGTTTTCCCTGATAAGTCTTTTATGGTAACTCGCAATAAGGAGAAAATGAAAGAAACCATTGAGCGGTATTTTCCGGGAGATGGTGAGGGGTATGATCGATTTATGTCCGAGACGGAGAAACGCATGGACGCCCTTACTCCGATTCTTCAGGGGAAAATGGATCGTTTCTATCATTATTTTCAATGGAAAGTTATTAAAGCGTTGCCGCAGCTCAGCCTTGGCAGCAGTTTGTATGATCAATTAAGTAAATATTTCCGTGAAGAACAACTCAAGCTTGCCTTCACTTTTCAATCCAAATATTTAGGAATGTCGCCTTGGGAATGCCCTGGTGCGTTCTCCATTCTTTCTTGGATGGAGCATGCATATGGAATCTATCATCCTATTGGAGGGGTTAATCAGCTTTCCGAGAGCATGGCTAAAGTGGTGATAGAATATTGTGGGACGATTAACCTTGGTACAGGTGTTAAAAAGCTTTGGCTAGAAGGTCGCAAGGTGAAAGGTGTCATACTGGAGAATGGATCAAAAGTGGAAGCGGATGAAGTGGTGGTTAACGGTGATTTTGCCCATGTGATGACAAATTTAGTCGATGAAGATGTATTACAAAAGTACAGCAAACGCAAGCTTGAAAAGAAAAAGTACTCCTGTTCCACTTTCATGATCTACCTTGGACTGGACACTGTTTATGATCTTCCACACCATAGCATTATTTTTGCAGAAGACTATAAAAAGAATGTAGAAGAAATCACTAAAACAAAAAAACTTTCAAGTGACCCATCCATCTATGTACAGAATGCATCTGTTACAGACCCTACATTGGCTCCAACAGGAAAATCTGCTCTTTATATTCTTGCGCCAGTTCCTAACAACTTCAGTGAGATAGATTGGCAGGAGAATAAAGATAAATTCAGAGAATTAGTATTCGAAACACTCGAAAAGAAGAGCGGATTTAGAGGGCTGAGAGATCACATTGAAGTTGAAAAAATTATCACACCAGCTGATTGGGAAAAAGAAGTGCTTGTATATAAAGGGGCAACTTTCAATCTTGGTCATCAACTGACACAAATGATGGTCTTGCGCCCGCATAATAAATTCGAAGAACTTGATAACTGTTGGCTTGTTGGTGGCGGCACACATCCAGGAAGTGGGTTGCCGACCATTCTCGAATCAGCAAGAATCACCACCCGGTTATTGCGGGAAAAGCACGAAACACATGCTCAAAAAAACTTTCAAGTGCAAAGATTGGAGAAAGCTCAATGAGTAAACATATTGCAATAGCAGGCGCAGGTATCGGTGGTATGATAACAGCCCTTCTTCTAAAGAAGCAAGGGTTTCAAGTTAGCTTATATGAGAAAGAAAAACAAGCAGGAGGTAGGCTTGCTTTTGTCGAAAGGGAAGGGTACCGGATTGATCAAGGTCCAACTATCGTGCTGCTACCGGATATGCTTAAAGAAATTTTGGCAGAAGCCGGTGTTTCTAAAGATGCTTGGGAACTACTTGGCCTTGATACCCTCTATACTATTCATTTTAAGGATGGAAAGAAATATACGAAGTATAAAGATAAAAATACGCAATTACATGAGTTATCAAAACAATTTCCTGGTGAAGAAGAAGGTTTTAAGCAATATATGACGGACATGAAGAAGAGTTTTGAAGTAGGGAAAGCCTCCTTCTTGGAGAAATCATTTACGAGAAAACGAGATTTCTGGACGGGGAAAAATCTTAAGACCTTGCTTAGATTAAAAGCTTATCATTCCACCAAAAAATTCGCAGGATCCTATTTCAAGGACGAACGTCTCCGAGAAGCGTATTCTCTCCAAACATTATATATTGGAGGAAATCCACAAACGGCACCTGCCATGTATAGTTTAATTCCATACAGTGAGCATGAACATGGCATCCATTATGTAAAAGGTGGCTATGCCTCTCTCGTTGATGTACTGATGGATACCCTGAAAGCCAACGGAATTCCACTGCATTTATCCAGTAAGGTGGAAAAAATCCACAAGAAAGATGGACGCGTTACATCCATTAAGGTTAGTGATGAGACTATTAAAGTGGATGGACTCGTGTGGAATGGTGATTTTCCTGCCTCAGCTGAACACTTCGACATGAAGAAAAACTATGAACCATCTTCAGGATGTGTTTTATTATATTTTGGATTGGATGGAACCTACCAGGATTCGGATGTTCACCAATTTTTTATGGGTGGAAATTTCGAACAGCATATGAAAGAAGTGTTTCAAGAGAAGAAGGTCCCATCAGATCCTTCGTTCTACACGTTTAATCCAAGCGTAATCGATTCCACATTGGCACCAGTTGGAAAAAGCGTCCTTTATGTCCTTATTCCGGTACCTTCTGGCAGTCACATAGATTGGAGCAACGAAAAGTCATTTATAGACAGGATGATTAAAAGTATTGAAAGTAGAGCTTTTCCGGAATTGACTAAAAGAATGGAATGGATGGAAGTAAGAACACCAAATGATGCAGAGCTTGACGGACTGTTTCAAGGTGGCAGCTTCGGCATCGCTCCGAATCTGTTTCAGTCTGGTGTATTCCGTCCCCAGGCAAAACCGTCTCCTGCTCTGGCTAATGTTTATGCCACGGGTGCTTCCATACACCCTGGAGGTGGAATTCCAATTGTTATGCAAAGCGCAAAGCTTGCAGCAAACCAGATTATCCATGATTTTGCCCATCATTCATCTGCAAAGGATGTGAATCTCAATGAACGACTTAATGAAAGCATATCATCATTGTGAATCCATAATTAAAGAACATTCCAAAACATTTTATAAAGCCTTTATGCTCCTGCCAAAAGAGAAGAAGCAGGCTGTCTGGGCTGTATACGCGTTTTGCCGACAGGTGGACGATATAGTGGATGACGGAATGAATCCAAAAGAAGAACTTTTTGCATTTAAGGCGATGTTCGCTGATTTTCTAGAGGGGAAATTGCCCTCTGAAGATCCAATGTGGTTAGCTCTTCAGGATGTGTTCAATCGATATGAGATGGATGTTCAATCTTTTCATGACATGATAGTTGGGCAAGAAATGGACTTATATAAAAAGTTGTATAATTCGGAGGAGGAAGTACTGCATTATTCCTACCATGTAGCAAGTACCGTTGGATTGATGCTCCTTCCGATTCTTGCTCCAACAAATAAAGATATATTGCGAGAGGATGCGATTGCGCTAGGACAGGCGATGCAGATAACTAATATTCTTCGGGATATTGGAGAGGATCTTGAGCGTGATAGAATCTACATTCCTATTGAAATGTTGGAAAAAGCCGGCTACTCATTGGATGACTTGAATAAACATATCGTGAATAACAAGTTCATATCGGTGTGGGAAGAGATGGCGAACAAAGCGGAAAGTCTTTATGAACAGGCGTTGAGTACGATTCATCTGTATCCGATGCATTCGAGAACTCCTGTTAAGGGAGCGGCCTATTTATATCGGGCGATACTAGGTTCGATCCGCAAAAAGGGGTATTCCGTGTTCAAGACGAAGCACTATGTTACAAGTGAAGAAAAGCACCAGATCATTTCACAAATGTAAAAACCACAGTCAAAGGGCTGTGGTTTTATTTTGAGGATTAGAAAGTATATAGTTCGGTTGATTTCCGTTCCAGGCGCTTCGCTTGCCTGCGGGCGGTCCGTGAGCCTCCTCAGGCAAGCCTTCTGGGGTCTCACCTGTCCCTTCCTCCCGCGGGCGTCTACTACAATCAACAAAATGACTTCATTCATTAACAGGCTTTATTTGTTTGCTTTACTTATGGCGTTGGCAACGTTTAGGCCGGATAGGGTAACCATTGGTGAGCCGCCGCCGGGGTGGGTGGAACCTCCGACAAAGTACAGATTGGCAATATCAGCGGATTTGTTCCTTGGACGGAAAAACGCATCTGTCTTACGATTGGATGCCATCCCATATAAAGCTCCTCTAAAAGCGCCAAAAGAAGTCTTAATATCTTTTGGAGTAATAACCTTCTCAGCGAGAACATTCTCTTTCAACGATAACCCTCTTTTTGCCAGTGTTTCATATATAAGTTCCTTATAATCGATAGCATTTTCGTTATGAGGAGATGTTGCAGGTGCATTCACCAAAATGAACAGGTTGTCCCCATTTGGACTTTTCTCCTTTTCTGTAAAAGAAGAATTACTCAAGTAGATCGTGGGATCATTTGCATACGCTTTGTCCTGAAATAAACTGTTGAACTCTTGCTTGTAATCGCTAGAAAAATAGACAGTATGATGTAATAGTTCAGTATGTCTCTTATTCATTTCTGCAAGGACAACATAAGCAGAGATGGATGGTTCGAATTTTGCCGCCTTTTTATCTGAAAAATGCGGCCTGTCTACTTCTTTAATCAGTTCTGGATATGCGACAAGTAGATCTGCATTCATGACAACCGTATCTGCAGGATACTTTTCTCCGTCTTCTGTTGATACAGAGACAGCCTGTTTGTTTTTCACTTCAATGCTGGTAACTTTGCAATTAGTATGGATTTTGACCCCAAGCTTTCTTGCAAGCTTCTCGAATCCTTCTGCAATCTTTGTGTTACCGCCTTTTGTATAATAGACTCCTTCGACAAGCTCCAAATAAGCGATGAGGCCAAATGTCGCAGGAGAGACATAGGGAGAGGAGCCGATATAGGTGGCATATCGGTCGAGTGCTTGGATAACAAAAGGGTTAGTGAAATACTTCCGGTGAAATCGATGCAAGGACTGTAACGGTCGCACTTTGCTGAAGGAATATCCTAAACCCGGGGAGAGATAATCCCCAGTTGAGGTAAAGGTCCTTCGGAAAAACTGACTTTCTCCCATCTTATACAAGCGTGTGACTTCCTCTAAATATGCAGGATAATTCTTGGCACCCACAGGATCAATCGTTGCGAGCTGCTCTACCATTTTCTCTTGATCAGAACTGAAGTCAAAAACGGCCCCATCTGGTGAAAAATTACGAGTATGTGAATTAAGTTTAATAAATTCAACATACGAATCGGGATTTTCGCCTGTTTGAGAAATTACTTCCTTGAATACATCTGGCATTGTAATCGTATTTGGACCAAAATCAAAAGATGCCTCTCCTAATTGAACAGGCATCAGCTTTCCACCTAGGTGGTTGTTCTTTTCCAATAATGTAACATGGTAGCCTTTAGTAGCCAGGCTGATTGCTGCAGACAAACCACCAAGGCCTCCACCTATGACAACGACATTTTTCATTTATAGGCACGACCCTTCCAAATATAATGTTGTTTTCTCCAAGATTTCCACATGGAAGCGTGCAGAATGACCAAGAATGCCAAGGCGCTTATGGGCATAAAAAGAAATAAGTATGCTAGCTGTCCCGTCCGAAGATCAATATATAGCTTTTGCATCCATACTAGAAGCAGAGGCACCAAAAACCAAACTCCATAAAAAGGAGAGAGAAGTGCCAAGAAAAGAGGAGCAATATAAAACAAGCTGTAAAATAAAGTTAATCCCATTGCCATTAGAGGAGACTTTCCGATTCCAATATAAATATTTTTCAAAAAGCCATTCCAAACTTCTTGATTCGTTTCATACATATGACAGGTAACAAAAGGAGTGGCATTGATTAATTTCACTTGAAATCCGTGTTCTTTCATCACCCTTGCAAGATGAACATCTTCCACGATACTAGATTTAACCGAAAAATGACCTTCTATAAAATCATAGGCGCTTCTTTCAAAAAACATGAATGCTCCGTGAGCGGCACTAGCAGGCTTATAGGAGCTGTAATTGGCCAGTGCAAGGGGAAGATGAAGCCAGATAACAAAATGTTGCATTGGTACCACTAGCTTACTTAACCAACTTGTAACTGGGAACCGCGGAAAACCCGTTACCAATCCAACTTTCTCATTCTGGAAAAAAGGAAGCATGCTTTCAATGGTATTCTTTTTCAATCTTGCATCGGCATCTAAAAATAACAAATAATCGCCGTTCGCTGCATGGGAAAGTTGATAGCAGGCATGCACTTTTCCTGCCCAGCCCTTTTTTAAGGGAGCGCCTTGCAGGATAGAGAAACGGCTATCTTTTTTAGTGGAATCTACCGCCAAGGAATATGTGGAGTCTGAAGAATGATCATCCAATAAGATAAATTCTAAATTTGAGTATGTGAGTTTCTTGAAATTTTCTATTAACTGGAGGACGTTCCGTTCTTCATCCCGCATTGGTACAAGAATGGATACAAGCGGTGGTATTGCGGATTTCATTGGTTTTGGATAGGCCGGATAAAACAAACCATTGATAATAATCCAGAGGAAAGACAAGAATAACCCGCCAGATAGGATGATAGTTAATGACTCCATTACTGTTTTCCTCCTTCAAAGTCCAAACTTATAGTAAAGATTGATAATGGCTTGTTGTTTGTTGTATTACATCCTGCTTCACTTTATCTAGCAGAATGGTATAGCGATCTTCTAATGATTGGTTTTTCTCTTTTGAAGAATTGCCTGTCAGTTGAGAAAAATAGACCGGATCTTCTACTTTAATATAAACTTCAGGTTTGCGTTCACCAGTGAAAGTATAGTAAAGACAGACAGGTACAATCGGAATAGCGGTATTCTTAGTGATGTGCACGGCTCCTGGAAGGAAACCAAGCGGACGAATCTCGAGGTGTCGCTCATCTCCTTGTGGGAACAGCCACAAAGTTTTGCCGTCTTTTAATCTTTCTTTTGCATAATTCATAGAACGGACAATGTCCTTAGGGTTGTCTCTGTTCACCGAAAATGCCCCGATTTTTCTAAAGAAGGGGAACTCTCGAATTCCTTTTTCGTGCATCATCACATAGCTCTCCTGTTTGGTGACAACTTGATTCAAATGGAAAACAACCAATGCGTCCCACCATGTGCTGTGATTGACAATATACAGGGCAGGGGACGGGGGAAGGCTTGCGTGCTCACCCTTGGCATAATAGATTCCTTTAAAATGAAATCGAAGGAAGCGTTTATTAAATTGGTGAAAAAAATAATCAAACCGTTTGCTTTTTTTTGCTGGAATCATGTAGGAACTCCTTTGATCTCAGTGTAGCCAAATATAATAATAGGGTTGGAATAATGGTCACCGTCAAAGCCAGATAAAGTTCGGCAGTTATGGCAATCATACAGAACATACCGATCATCAAACCGTACAATACATACATATTCTTCTCCCAGTACTGATTTTCCTTTGGAGAAATATTTTTCGAAAGTAATAAAATGACCATATGAAACAGGAAAGAAAGACCGAACCAACTGTAAAAATTAAACATAGGAATGTCGTAATAAAAGCTTGTTCCTTCCCAAATCCAATACTCTTTTGCAATAAAAGCAACAGGATCGATGATAAGATCGAGCACAACAGTGGCAAGAGCGGCAAGGGTTGCTTTTATGAGGATAGGTGCATTTGGAATCACCCTGTTTGCCAGGACATGGGACGTGGAAATGACCAATACCCATGCAAAGCCTATTGTGATAGGTACATCAAATAACTTTGGTCCGAAATAGGAATTATAATAATAGTCGCCAAAAAGAAAGCCGTATTTTACTCCAAAATGCTCAGCAGCCATTGCTGCAAAAAAGACGAGAAAAGTAAAGAAAAATCCAATAGAACGGTAATTTTTAATGAAATATATGGCTCCGAGGGTTCCGGCGGTAACGAGAAAAACGACATTCGCCCATTCCAGCCAAGGAGGCAAGAGATCAAAAGTCAATAACACAACCCCGCATATGTACCATATGATAAAAAAACGGACAATCAATTTTTCCCACATGTTAATCTTCAACAATATCACCTCTAGGAGGAATTATAGCATTATAGTTTAATGATTGTATAGGTTTTGTATACACGAAAAAGCGATTCAGTGGGCTTAGCCATGAATCGCTTTTTGCTTTCTATTTATCATGATAGGCGAAGAAGGGACGGTTTAAACTTCCTTGGCTTTACGTTTTTGTGTAGATCCGCCTAAATTGTTCAAGCGATGAACTAAACCGGTACCGAATTCTGGTGCAGAGCTATTATCAGAAAAAACGGACTCTCTGAGTTCATATGCAGAAGAACCGTGTTCTGCAAAATCAAGCCCTGAAATCTCTTCTTCCTTCGTAACACGAATGCTAGTAAAGCGTGTAACAATGAAAAGGAATAAGCCAACAGAACCGATTGTCCATGCACTAACAGCAAGTATGCCGATTGCTTGAATGCCTAATTGGGAAACTCCGCCGCCGTAGAATAATCCGCTTGAAGTGGAGAATAAACCAACAGCAAGTGTTCCCCAAATGCCGCATACTCCATGAACCGCGATGGCGCCAACTGGATCATCAATCTTTGCTTTACGATCGATGAAGGTAACTGCTTCTACTAGAAGAACCCCTGCAACCAATCCAATAATGATGGCACCAATTGGAGATACATCTCCAGTTCCTGCTGTAATACCAACTAACCCAGCCAGCGCACCGTTCAGCGTTAAGGAAGCATCAATACGCTGATAACGGAATTGGGTATAAAATGCAGAAGCCAGCACTCCAGCAGATGCAGATAGTAAGGTGGTCGTGATGACATGTGGAATCAACGAAGGATCTGCAGCCAACGTGCTACCGCCATTAAAACCAAACCAACCGAACCAAAGGATGAAAACACCAAGTGCTCCAAGTGGGATGTTGTGCCCAGCTATAACATTTACTTTGCCGTTTGTATATTTTCCAAGACGTGCCCCTAAGAATTTCACCGCAACAATAGCGCCAAGTGCACCAGTTAGATGGACGACTGTAGAGCCTGCAAAATCAGTAAATCCTAGCTCTGATAACCATCCGCCACCCCATACCCAATGACCGACAATTGGATAGATAAGTGCTGTCATTGCTACTGTTAATAGGATGTAACTAGATAGCTTCATGCGTTCTGCAACAGCACCGGAAATAATAGTCGCGCATGTTGCTGCGAACATTGCTTGGAATACGAAGAATCCAATTTGATCCTCATGACCAGTCAGGAAAAATCCGTCGAGTCCGGTGAATCCGCCGATAGAACTGCCGAACATAAGGGCATAGCCAATAGCCAGATAAAGAACAGATGCAATGGAGATGGTGAGGAAGTTTTTCATTAAGATATTCAGTGCATTTTTAGAACGGGTAAATCCTGATTCCACCATCGCAAATCCTGCGTGCATAAAAAATACCAAAAGAGCGGCTACCATAATCCAAACCATATCAAGAGAGACGCTTAAACCTTCGACGGTTGGTGCTTGTGCGTGAGCTGTAGATCCGATCATTAATCCACCTGTAACTAGTAATCCAATTTTTTTCTTCATATTATTCATCCTTTCTTATTGAAATTAAATGATGGCGAGCTTACCGTTTTCTCCTGTGCGGATTCGAATGGCATCTTCTACTGGATAGATAAATATTTTTCCATCCCCGACAGTATTGGTAGAGCATACTTCTTGAATGATTTGGACAATTTCATCTACATATTCAGATTCCACAACCATTTCTACCTTTACCTTAGGAAGAAGTTTAATTTCGAATGTGTTTCCTCTGAAAAGACCTTGTTGTCCCTTTTGTTGTCCACAACCTGCTACTTCTGAGACGGTTAACCCGTTGATTCCGACTTCTTCTAGCTTTTCGCGAAGCGCACGGAAGGTTTCGGGTCTGACGATGGCTTCCACTTTTTTCATCATGATCTCTCCTTTAATTTAATGTTATGTTTTCTAACATCTGTAGTTATGTTTTATATCATATTCTATAATTATGCAGTGTGCAAGAGGAATTATCAAAAAATTCAGTCGAAAGCGCTTACTAGTTTGTAAGGAAATCTTACATAGGAAAAAGGCATAACAAAAAAGCCCTTCAAGTGAAGGACTTTTTAAAGACCAGAAAGCATATAACTCGGTTGATTTCCGTTCCAGGCGCTTCGCTTGCCTGCGGGCGGTCCGTGAGCCTCCTCGGCTGCGCCTCCGGGGTCTCACCTGTCCCTTCCTCCCGCGGGCGTCTGCGCGCCTTCCACTCCAATCAACAATGTGACCTCATTCATTGAAGGGATTTGGAAAAGAAATCTGACTGAGTTAACTGAAAAAGCATGAACATATGGTTTATGTAATTTTCAGCTGTGGATTGGAGCAAATGGCGAAGACTCCTGCGGGGGAGTAACGGTAGCTTGAGACCCCTGAAGCGTTGTGAGGAGGCTTAAGCACCGTCCCGCGGAAAGCGAAGCCATTTGCGGAAAGGAACAGCAGCGCTAACCAATTACTTAATTTTTGATAAAGAAAACTTATGATGCCTTATCGTGGACGAAGGATTTGGTTACCCATATGCGGGATTTCCAGCGATATAGCATGATAATGCCGCGCAACCACTCATCTAAAATCATCGCAATCCACACCCCGACTAAACCAAATCCAAAATGAATGCCAAGCACATAGGAAACAGTAACACTAACACCCCACATAGATAAAATCCCGATATAAACAGGGAACCTGACATCCCCAGCAGCACGCAAAGCATTGATTACGACCAGGTTGAATGAACGCCCCGGTTCCAATATCACGGTAAATAAAATCAGCGTACCTCCGAGTGCGATGATATCAGGGTTATCTGTAAAGAATCCCAAAAGAGTATCAGAGAAAAACGCGATCGGAATAGCGGTCAAAATAGAAATCAAGATGGCGAGGCGTAAACTTTTAATACAGCGTTTATATGCTTCTTCTACTTTTCCAGCACCAATCTGATGACCTATCATTATTTGCGTACCCTGACTGATAGCAACACTGAATAAGAAGATAAACATCATCAAACTTTGAGCATACACCTTAGTTGTCAATGCTTCTGTACCTATCATGACAATGAAATAGGTAATAACAATTTGGGAAGTATTATAGGATAAATGCTCTCCAGCTGATGGAATGCCTATTTTTAATAAATTTTTCAAATGGCTAACAGGCAGGCGGAACATCTTCTTAAATGGCAACGGTTCTTCAATTCTTTTAAATAGAAGAATAGTAATGACGATTAACCCTAAAGCCCGGCTTGTTACGGTGGATATCGCTACACCTTCCACGCCTAGGACAGGGATGCCGAACGGACCAAATATAAATAAATAGTTTCCGATAACATTAATGATATTCATTCCAATGGTTACATACATGGCATCTCTTGTGAACCCATAGCTTCTGATGGTGGCGCCCATCGTAATGACGAGAGCCTGAACAAAAGAGAAAATACCGACTATTTTCAGATAAGAATCTGCCTCTGTTAAGAGTTCAGGAGGGAGGTCCATCAATAATAAAAGCTTGGAACTGAAAAGGAAAACCAACATACTGATGGCGACGCTGAAAATGAGGTTTGCTCCGATAGAGACAACCGTAACTTCTGCCGCAATTTCTCTGTTCTTTGATCCAAGATACTGTGCAACAAGAATAGTCGTACCTGTTGCGATGAAACCAAACATGACAATCAGCATAAACAAGATTTGATTAGCAACACCGACGGCTGCGACGGAGTCATCAGAATATTGACTCAGCATTAATATATCTGCATTCCCCATTAGCATGTGAAGAAGTACTTCAATAAATATTGGCCATGTTAAGGCAAAGAGGGTGAGTTTCTTTGTATTTGTTTCTTTCATTTAATTACTCCTTTTGATGATTCCGACATAAAACCATTCCTAGTTTAAACGCATTTGATTATAATAGAAAGAGATGATTTCGATACTTATTGGATTTTTACGACTTGAGGTGTAAGGAATGTCAATGATAGCTATGTCCATTCCGCCGTTTCCCACTTTTATAAGAGGCGGAGAATATACATTTCATAAAGGAGAACGGCATTTTTCCAGAGTGTTTACCGTTTTTGATCTTTTATATGTTAAAAAAGGTACCTTGTATATGCAAGAGGGCGAGAAGAAGTTTGTGGTGAAAGAAGGTCAATATGTCATATTGGTTCCAGGTGAAAGACACGAGGGCTATGATGATTGCAAAGAACAAACCGACTATTTCTGGTTGCATTTTGTCATCCCAGGAAATGAATTTCAGATAGTAGAGGATAAGGATCTTGATTGGTCCTTTGTATATAAAAAAGAACCAACATTTACAGAAGTAGGTTACTATCAGTTTCATATTCCGCAATGGGGTGAGGTGAAAAGACGGGAAATCGTTGAACAGCAATTGGAAACGCTACTTACTACAAGAGATGGGGATGCACATGTCCCAGATGATTACTTGAAGCAACAAATTCAATTCTCTGAGTTCATCGTGCAGTTGCAAAAAGAGGCATTCTCGATTCCCAGTGCGACCGAGAAGGTGTGCGAGAGTGCCATGAAGTATATTCAAGAGAACTATAAAAAGCTTGTTAATATGAGTGTGTTAAAAGAGGAATTGAATTTTCACCCCGATTATTTGACACGTTGTATGCAAAAAACAATAGGAATAAGTCCCATGCAGTATTTAACCCATTACCGTTTGCATCATGCGAAAAAGCTTTTGGCGGAAACGGAGTACAAGGTATCAGCAATTTCCCGAGAGGTGGGAATCGATGATGTTACCTATTTCTCTAAGTTGTTTAAGAAGGTGGAGGGCACAACACCGATGGAGTATAGAAGATTGGTGCATAGGAAGTGAGTTCGTTAAATAAGAAATGCCCGCTACTTTCCATAGCGGGCATTTCCATTTTACTATATAAATCAATACGCCAAAATCTGAAAGCCGTACGCCGGAAGCTTCACTTGCAATGCAGTGGCGTCAGCAGCAAAAGCAAACTCTTCGCCGTTCCACAGGTCGCGCATTACCGTGCCTTTTACACCATCAGGCAAGGTAACGACCAAGTCTTTGTCGCTATTATTAACAACAAATAAAATTCTTTCCCCAGTGGAATTAGAAACCTTCTCGTACATTACGTGATTGGTTTCATCATTTGCTTCAATAAAATGAATGTCGCCGTGGTTTCCGAATACAGGAAGCTCTTTACGAAGTCCAATAAGCTTTTTCACAAATGCAAACATATTAAGATCTTGTTTTTCTTCTTCCCACACCATGCACTTGCGGCAACCAGGATCTTGATCACCTGTCATGCTGAACTCATCACCATAATAGATGCATGGAGCGCCTACAAAGGATAATTGGAACAAGAATAGTAACTTCAGCTTGTCTTTGTTTTCTTCACAAATAGTCAAGATTCTAGGTGTATCATGACTGCCCAGTAAATTAAATGCAACTTCATTTACGTTTATAGGGTAGGAGTGCATCACTTTGGAAATGGAATTTGCAAATTCAGTTGCCTTGGTTTTGTTTTTAGCAAGAAAATCAAGAGTAGCGGTGGTGAATGGATAGTTCATGACAGCATCAAACTGATCACCTTGCAACCATGGCATAGAATCATGCCAGATTTCACCAAGAATGTAGACATCCTCTTTTTCAGCCTTCACAGCGTTACGGAAGTCTCTCCAGAACTGATGATCGACTTCGTTTGCAACATCCAATCTCCACCCGTCGATGTTAAATTCCCTTACCCAATAACGGCCCACTTCCAATAAATAATCCTTTACTTCTGGATGTTCCGTATTAAGCTTAGGCATGTCTGAAACAAAGGCAAATGCATCATAATTCGGTTTAGGCTTAGTCACAACAGGAAAGTCCCAAATGTGGAACCAATCTTTATACTTGGATTTTTCTCCATTCTTTAAGACATCCTGAAACGGTTCCCAGAAATACCCGCTATGGTTGAACACAGCATCAAGCATTATTTTAATTCCGTTTTCATGACAAACTTCCACAAGTTTCTTGAAAGTCTCTTTCGTTCCGAATTGCGGATCGATCTCCATATAATCGATGGTGTCATATTTATGATTGGATTTCGCTTTAAATATCGGAGTGAAGTAAATGCCTGTGATGCCTAATTCTACTAGATGGTCGATATGTTCTATAACCCCCTCGAAGTCACCTCCGAAAAAGTTAGTAGTAGAAGGGTCTGTGCTTCCCCATGGAAGAGCGCCTTTTGGATCGTTTTCTTTGTTGCCGTTTCCGAAGCGTTCGGGGAATATTTGATACCAAACAGTATCCTTTACCCATGTTGGAGCTTGGAATACATCTATTTTGTTTAGAAAAGGAAAGCAGAAGTAAAGTCCGCAGTCTTTAGGTTCTTCTTCGTAAAAACCTTTTTCATTATAAATAATGGTTTCTTCCTCGGATTTAAGGGCAAAACCGTATCGTAGACGTCTGTACTCTGGGGAAACCTCTGCAAGCCAATAATCATAAAGGTCATCTGAACCTGTTTTGTTCATTGGTTTTTTAAGTGAAATCCATTCGCCATCTTCCCAAATATACGGGTCGCCATAAATTAATTCTACTGCTTCCACATCCTCTTTCTTTGTTTGCAGACGAATGTGTAAAGTTGTTTCATTATAGGCGTATGCAAAATTGTTTTTTGGACGATGGAATATTGCTTCCTTAAGCATATAGCATTCAACCTCTCCCTCATGCAATCGCTTGCATTTTTTGCGAAAAAAAATGGTTGAAATGGTTTCATTGCCATTTTATTCAACATAAGGGTATGTCAAAAAAGAAACAATGTCAATGAAAAGAGAAAGGATCATGGAGAAAAGAAGGTGATGAAAAAAACTTCGTAATGCAAAAGTCCTGAAGTAAGATTGATAAACTCATATATACCAAGGATTTTGGAAGGTAGGTATTATCATGAAGACGTTGAAACTATCAGTAAATTAAAGTTTTTTTAAAAAACAGGTTGTCAATTGGGCGAATACATGTATAATAAAAAGTGAAAGTTGTGCAATCGTTTTCATGAAAAATGTAAGCGTTATATGTTTTCGCTTACATTTATGCAATCGTTTGTGCAATTTAGTAGAAAGATTATTCAAATGACGGAGGGGTCAAAATGAAAAAGTTTTTAGCAATGCTTATGGTTGCTGTCCTTACATTAGGCGTACTTGCAGCTTGTGGTCCACAACGTGACACAGGTAACAACGCAGGCGGAAACGGTGGATCAGCAGAAGGCGAAGGCACTACAACTGAAGGTGCTGATAAGCCTGAAAAGTTAACAGTTTGGGTAAACGATGACGAGAAACAAAGAGCGGCATTAGATGAAATCTTTGCAGCTTATACAGAAGAAACTGGTATTGAAGTAGAAGCTACTGGTATTTCTATGTTGGATCAAGTTGAAGCGCTTGCTCTTGACGGTCCAGCTGGTAACGGCCCAGACGTATTCTTCGGTCCACATGACCGTCTTGGTGATATTGTTCTTCGTGGTCTAGCTGACCCAATCGACTTAGGGGAAGATGCTTCTCTTTACAGTGAAACTGCTATGAATGCAGTAACAGTTGATGGTGAAGCTTATGGAGTACCTCAAGTTATTGAAACTTACGGTATGTTCTACAATAAAGATCTTGTATCTGCAGAAGAAATCGCAACAATGGAAGGCCTTATGAAAGTTGCTGAAGAGCAAACTGACGCTGGTTCAGACAAATACGGATTCTTAATGGAAGCAACTAACTTCTATTTCATCTATCCTTTCTTCGCTGGTAACGGCGGATATGTATTCAACAATGATGGTTCTGGTTTCGATGCTTCTGATATCGGTCTTGCTAACGAAGGCGCTGTACAAGGTGGAGAACTTGTTCAATCTTGGTTCGACAACGGTTACATCCCTAAAGAAATCAATGGCGATATCATGAGTGGTCTTTTCACAGAAGGTAAGGTTGCAACTGTACTTACAGGTCCTTGGAACATCGCTACTTACAGAGATGCTTTAGGTGACAAATTAGGTACAGCTACATTACCGAAGCTTGAGAATGGAGACGTTCCTAAGTCTTTCGTTGGTGTAAAAGCTTGGATGTTAAGTTCTTTCTCTGAAAACAAAGAGTGGTCTATTGACTTAATGAAATTCATCACTAACTATGACAACGCAATGAAGTATTATGAAGTTGCTGGTGAAATGCCTGCATTACAAGAAGCTTTAGATAGTGATGAAATCGCTAATGACGAGCTTATCGGTGCATTCGCTGAGCAAACTCAATATGGTGAGCCAATGCCAAACATTCCACAAATGCAACAAGTTTGGGACCCAATGGGTAGCGCTCTTCAGTTCATCGCTAACGGAGACGATGTTGGTGAAGTATTAGAAGAAGCGGTTAAAACAATCGAAGATAATATTGCGGCTAGTGGAGCTGAATAATTACTAACGATTAAACCTGGTGGGTAGACTAAGCTGCAACGCTAGTCTACCCACTATATTTCTTTAAGAGGAGGATCTGCTATGTCCGGCACAGCAACTGAAAAAATGCGCTCACACAATCCAACCTTAGCGATGGTCCTTTCCATTATTTTTGCTGGGTTAGGTCAACTCTATAACCGCAGATATGCGAAAGGTATTACATTCATTATCATTGAAGCTGCATTTTTGATTACGTTTTTCGAGTTTCTTAACATTGGTTATTGGGGCCTATTCACACTTGGAGAAATTCCTCGAGTAGACCACTCCATCTTTTTATTAATACAAGGACTAATTTCTGTTATTATCACTGTTTTTGCAGTGGCCATATACTACCTGAACGTAGTGGATGCAAGAAACAATGCAATCGACTTGAAGTTGGGAAAAGAAAAGCCGACTGTAAAAGAAGCGCTTAAAAACTTCTATGACAATGGATTTCCATACTTCATGGTTATTCCTGGCTTAATCCTGCTTTTATTCATTGTAGTACTACCTTTAATGTTCATGGTTTCCTTGGCATTTACCGACTACAACTTGTATAACACACCACCAAGAGCATTATTAAGTTGGGTAGGTTTTGAGAACTTTACAAGTCTGGTATCGATTCCACTTTGGAAATCAACTTTTGTAAGTGTATTCGCCTGGACGATTGTTTGGACAGTTTGTGCAACCACTGGCCAGATCGCATTAGGACTATTCTTAGCATTGTTAGTAAATGACCCCCGCATTAAATATAAACGCTTTATCCGTACGATTTTGATTTTACCTTGGGCAGTACCTGCTTTCGTAACGATTTTGATTTTTGCTGCAATGTTTAATGACCGTTTTGGTGCCATTAACCGGGACATCTTAAGTACTATTGGTGTTGCGCTTCCTTGGTTGACCGATCCGTTCTATACAAAAATCGCGATTATCATGATTCAAACATGGTTAGGATTCCCGTTCGTTTTCGCATTGTTCACTGGGGTACTTCAAAGTATTTCCAAGGACTGGTACGAAGCGGCAGATGTAGATGGCGGAACACGATTCCAGAAATTCCGTTTTATCACGATGCCACATCTATTATTTGCAACTGCACCACTATTGATTATGCAATACGCAGGAAACTTCAATAACTTTAACATCATCTATCTATTTAACCAGGGTGGCCCTGCTGTGCGTGGACAAAATGCCGGCGGATCGGACATCTTGATTTCATGGGTATATAAACTGACATTCGACACGAGTAACTACAACATGGCAGCAGCTATATCAATTATACTCGGACTAATTGTAGCCGGATTTGCCTTCTTCCAATTCCGTCGTACTCGTTCGTTTAAAGAGGAGGGTAATATTTAATGAACCTTAAAACGAAATCCAAGATCGAAGTATCATTGATCTACTTATTCCTAGGCTTCATGTTCATCATTATTGCCTACCCACTTTTATGGACAATCGGCTTATCACTGAATCCTGGAACAAGTCTTTATTCCGCTTCCATGATTCCGGAAAACTGGTCACTTGAACATTATGTTTGGTTATTTACAGATCCTCAGAGTGACTACTTGATATGGTATAAAAACAGTATCATTGTGGCTATTGCCAACTCGTTCTTTTCAGTAATGATTACGGCGTTTGTTGCTTACGCATTCTCTCGTTACCGTTTCAAAGGTAGAACGTATGGACTATACGCATTCTTATTATTGCAAATGTTCCCAGCGTTAATGGCAATGGTAGCCATTTATATCTTATTGAACATGGTAGGTTTATTAGATTCCCTTGTAGGTTTAACAATCGTGTATATCGGTGGACAGATTCCATTTAATGCATGGCTTGTAAAAGGGTATTTCGATACGATTCCAAAAGAGTTGGATGAAGCGGCTAGAATGGACGGAGCAGGACATTTTGGAGTATTCTTTAAAATCATGCTTCCACTAGCGAAGCCAATCTTAGCGGTTGTAGCGCTATTTAACTTCATGGCGCCATTTACAGACTTTATCTTGCCACGAATTGTATTGAGAAGCCCAGAGAATTTCACGTTGGCACTTGGACTGTTCAACTTTATCAATGACCAATTTGCTAACAACTTCACTCGTTTTGCGGCAGGTTCCATCCTAATTGCCATTCCAATAGCATTGTTATTCCTGTTCTTACAACGCTATTTGATTGCTGGACTAACTGCAGGTGGAACAAAAGGATAAGAATAGTATATAATCGTTTATGGAAAGCAAGGGTTCAGGTAACCGTAAGCTGAAATACTAAAACGATTTAAGGGAGGGAAGCGGAATTGATGAAAAGAGTGATGGGGCTCATTCTCGTTCCGTTTCTTCTTTTTTCTGCATGGTTCGTTCCATCCGTTCAACCTGTAAACGCTGAAAAAGAAGAACACGCATGGCAAGATGAGATAATTTATTTTATCATGATTGACCGATTTAATAATGGCGACACCTCAAATGACTTTGAGGTAAACCGAGATGATCCAAAATCATATCACGGCGGAGATTTCCGTGGAATTACAGAAAAGCTAGATTACTTAAAGGATATGGGATTCACTGCCCTTTGGCTGACCCCAATCGTTCAAAATGAAGAAAAAGGGTACCATGGCTATTGGACGGAAGACTTCTATAATACAGAAGAACATTTCGGTAGCATTGAAGAATTTAAGGAACTAGTGAAAGAAGCACACAAAAGAGACATGAAAATTATCGTGGACCTTGTTGTCAACCACACTGGTTACCAGCACGCATGGCTAAATGAAACTGACAAACAGAACTGGTTTCACCCTAATGAACCTATCCGTAACTGGGATGACCAAGAACAAGTGGAAAACGGCTGGATTTACGGTCTTCCAGATTTAAATCAAGACAATCCAGAGACCAGAAAATACCTCATTGACATGGCTAAATGGTGGATTGAAGAGACAGACATTGACGGCTACAGATTAGACACTGTAAAACATGTTCCGAAAGATTTCTGGAAAGAGTTTTCAGAAGAAATGAAATCGGTTAAAGAAGACTTTTTCCTAATCGGGGAAGTATGGCATGATGACCCGAACTATGTGGCAGGTTATCAAGAAACAGGGATAGATTCGTTCGTTGATTTTCCGACATACAATGAAATTACGCGTGTATTTTCCGGACCGGATGAATCATTGACTCGCTTGGATTCATTGTTCCAAAGTAAGCAAAAACTCTATGAAAATCCGTATGTCCTTGGAACGTTTTTGGACAATCATGATGTAGAGCGCTTTACAAGAGCAGCCATTAAAAAGAAACAGCATCCTCCAACACGGTTGAAGCTAGCATTGGCCTATATGTACACCACACCAGGTATACCGATCATGTATTATGGGACGGAAATAGCGCTTGATGGGGGAGAAGACCCAGATAACCGAAGAGATATGAACTTTAGAGCGGACAAGGAACTAATCGATTATATTACAAAGCTCGCAGAACTTCGTAAAACCATGCCAAGCCTTACACACGGGTCGTATGAGATGGTGTATGACGATAATGCCATGACCGTTATTAAACGGGAGTACGAAGAAGAAACCACCTTTGTCGCAATCAATAATTCCAGTGAAACGCAAGTTGCTCCTATCGACGCTGAACTTGTAGGTGAAGATCTTGAACTGCGTGGCACTTTGGGAGATGAATTGGTTCGTAATTCTGACGGCAAGTACACAATCGGACTGGATAGAGAAACGGCAGAGATCTATACCGTGAAAGAGGATTCCGGTATTAATGTAGGGTTTGTCAGTGCGATGGCATTGATTTACGGTGGCTTTATTGCATTTATCGCAGCTGCTGTAATGAGAAGAAAGAAAAAGAATAAACAATAAATGTGCCTAGCTCCTCCTTTATGGGGGAAGGTACAGTTCATTTTGTATACGTTTCCAATTAATGAAGGGGGAGGGAAAGGTGCATGGCAGTTACTATAAAAGATGTCGCAAAGATTGCCAATGTGGCACCTTCCACAGTTTCTCGGGTAATCGCGAACAATCCACGCATAAGTGAAAAAACAAAAAAGCGCGTGAGAGAAGCAATGGAAGAGCTTGGATACCATCCAAACTTTATTGCCAGAAGCCTGGCTAATCAATCCACACAAGTAATCGGACTTGTGATGCCGGCATCAGCAGATAAAACGTTTCAAAACCCATTTTTCCCAGAGGTGCTAAGGGGAATTAGCACAGCTGCACACGAAAAACAATATGCCCTTCAAATGTCAACCGGAGTAACCGGCAACGAGATCTTAGAAGGTGTCATGCAGATGGTTCAAGGACGCCGTGTTGATGGCATCATCCTTCTGTATTCGGCTGTCGAAGATAAAATCATCAAGTATTTGCAAAAAGAGTGCTTCCCATTTGTCGTCATTGGTAAACCGTTTGAACAGGTAGAAGAGATTACTCATGTGGATAATGACAATTACCGTGCCGCAAAAGAAGCGACACAGCATCTTATCGGACTTGGACATAAGCGAGTGGCATTTGTCGGAGGAAGCATTCAATTGGTGGTAACCATTGACCGATTGCTGGGCTATGAAAAAGCGATCAGGGACGCAGGAATTCCTTACAAAGATGAATACATCATTCATGAGGAATTTTTGAAAGAAGGGGGACAAGAAGCGATTTCTGAACTTCTTTCTCTTGATGAGCCCCCTACAGCTCTGGTTGTATCTGATGACCTGATGTCACTCGGTATCCTCAATACCTTGCATGACATGGGAATTTCCGTACCGGACCAGATGTCCATTGTAAGCTTTAATAATGTGTTGCTTGCAGAAGTGGCAAGGCCGCCATTGACTTCTGTTGACATCAACATCTTTCAACTAGGCTTTCAGGCTGCCAAGACATTAATCCAAAAGGTAAAAGATCCGTCTGAGCCGACAAAGCGGATCATCATCCCACATACGATGGTGAAGCGCCAGACATGTAAGGATATGACGAAGTGAAGACTATGTTTTAAATAATCTTATAGTGAATGTGTGACGGAAGCCGGCCTCTGAAAGATGGGGTTGGCTTTTTTCTAAAATAAGAAAGTATATAATCCGGTTGATTTCCGTTCCAGGCGCTTCGCTTGCCTGCGGGCGGTCCGTGAGCCTCCTCAGGCTTCGCGGCCTTCCGGGGTCTCACCTGTCCCTTCCTCCCGCGGGCCTCTGCGCGCCTTCCACTTCAATCATCAAGATGACTTCATTCAATACTAACCTATTAAAACTCGCTAGATTTTTGGTGATTTCTTGCGATTTTAGTGGGGTGAAAAAGGGTTCGGTCAATTATCCCAAAACTTCGG
This sequence comes from Sutcliffiella horikoshii, assembly GCF_002157855.1. Classification (NCBI taxonomy): domain Bacteria; kingdom Bacillati; phylum Bacillota; class Bacilli; order Caryophanales; family Bacillaceae; genus Sutcliffiella; species Sutcliffiella horikoshii. The sequence goes on from NZ_CP020880.1 coordinate 1,329,657, forward strand.
TCAACTTTTCAAAATCTTCGGTCAAAAATCCGGAAACTTCGGCCAACTTTTGAAAACCTTCGGACATTTACACAAGATGACCCCCTTCCCGAAGAAGAACACCCAAAAAAGCGCTCTTCTATTATGTAAAGAGCGCCATGTATCATCTATTTTCCCTATTAACCGTTCACAATCTTCCCACCGTTCACATGCAGCATCTGTCCGGTCATGTAAGAGGCGTCATCACTTGCTAAAAACACGTAGCTTGGTGCGACCTCTTCAGGCTGCCCAGGCCGCTTCATAGGCGTATTTGCTCCAAAGCTAGCAACCTTGCCGCTTGAAAACGTTGACGGTATTAATGGCGTCCAGATCGGTCCTGGAGCCACTCCGTTAACGCGTATCCCTTTTCCAACCAATTGAAGAGCCAAAGAACGCGTAAATGCCACGATGGCACCTTTGGTAGCCGAATAATCCACCAGCAATTCATTACCAGCATAAGCTGTCACAGATGCGGTATTGATAATGCAACTCCCGCTTGCCAAATAAGGTAGCGCAGCCTTCGTTAAATAGAAAAAGGAAAAAATGTTCGTCCGGAATGTTTTCTCCAGCTGTGCAGCAGTTATATCTTCAATACTTTCCTGTGGATGTTGTTCCGCTGCATTATTGACAAGGATGTCTATTTTACTAAAGTTGGCCATTGTTTCATCCACGACTTGCTTGCAGAATGTCTCTTCACCAATATCGCCTGAAATAAGGTGGCACTTCCGACCTTCCGCCTCTACCTGTCTTTGTGTTTCCTTTGCATCCTCGTGTTCATTTAAATAGACGATTGCAATGTCTGCCCCTTCTTTTGCATAATAAATAGCGACAGCTCTACCGATCCCGCTGTCTCCGCCAGTAAGGATGGCCACTTTGTCCTTTAACTTTCCACTGCCTTTATATGTTGAGTCCTCAGACTTAGGTTTAGGTGTCATCTCGGACTCTATGCCAGGCTGCTGGTTTTGATGCTGTGGGGGAAGCGTTTGTTTCTGCTGTTTTGTCATAATTAGCACCTCCAATTATCTTTCCTATTATGAGAAAAGCGCCTATAATTTATCCAATGGGAGAAAAAAGGGGAGAGATACGATGATAATAAGAGAAGCAAGAATAGAAGATGCTGAAGCACTTTTAAAGCATGCCAAAAAAGTATACGGAGAAGGTCGCAACCTTTTAACCTCACCGGAAGAATTCAACGTCACCGTAGAACAGGAAGTACAATGGCTGAAAGATAATATGGAAAAAGGACACCTTACCCTTGTGGCAGAACAAGCCTCCAATATTGTTGGTATGCTTAATGCCACAAAAGGCTCTAGAAAAAGAGTAAAGCATATCTGCATGTTTGGCATCAGTATACAAGAAGAGTTCTGTAACAATGGATTAGGAAGCAAGATGATACATAGACTGCTTGATTGGGCAAAAGAGGATAAAGATATAGAAAAAGTGTGCTTGGAAGTGTTTGCCCACAATGAACGTGCCATTCATGTATATGAAAAGCTTGGATTTAAAGTGGAAGGAAGAAAAGAACGGCATGTGAGATTTGAGGACGGAACATATTCGGACGAACTATTGATGGGACAATTTATTTAAAATAAAATACCCCCGTCATGTTTTGGACGGGGGTATATATGTATGGGTGCAGCTTAACGGTAGTTTACAAATTGCAGGTCGATATCCAAGTCAGCTTCACGAAGAGCAGCAATCACCTGTTGAAGATCATCACGGTTCTTTCCTGTTACACGTACCTGGTCATCCTGAATTTGCGTTTTCACTTTTAATCCGGAGTTTTTGATGATGGTGTTAATTTTTTTCGTATTGTCTTTATCAATGCCTTGAACAAGCTTTCCGCGTTGACGAACGGCTCCTTTAGAAGCATCTTCAATTTTACCGTATTGAATATTTTTCGTTGGAACATTTCGCTTAATCATTTTACTAACCATTACATCTTTCAATTGATCCAATTTAAATTCACTGTCGGAAAGAAGGACAATTTCTTCTTTTTCTAACTTAATGTCACTAACAGAACCTTTAAAGTCAAATCGATTCTGAATTTCTTTTAACGCAATATTAATAGCGTTTGTCACTTCAGATAAATCTACTTTTGAAACAATATCAAAAGAACTCTCTTTTGCCATGGAAATCCCTCCATCATAGGTTTAAAAATTTTACCAAATGGTAATTGTAAGAAAAATATCGCTTTCTGTTCCTAATTATAGTAGAATAAAGCGATTTGGACAACTTAATCAAAGTCATGTACACTTTACATAACAAACTCCCGTATTCATAAGGTAAGTGAATGTGGATGATAATATTCGGCAAAAAGGAAGGTATAACGAAATGATGCAAACAGGTACGGTATTAGAATTAACGGTTGATCGCGAGACGCCGCTTGGATATATGCTAACAGATGGAGAAGAGACTATCCTTCTTCATAAAAATGAAGCAACAAGAGATTTAGGGGAAGATGAAACGGTGGAAGTATTCTTATACGCTGACCAAAAGAGCCGTATCACAGCTACCATGACCATCCCCAAAGGTCTAAATGGGCATGAATGGATGGAAGTAGTGGAAGTGCTGCCAGGACTTGGCACTTTTATTAACATCGGTATTGCCAAGGATGCACTTATTCCTGCAGACGACCTTCCAGTGTTTGAAGAGATTTGGCCTCAAGTTGGCGACCATTTGCTGTGCCGTATAAAAACGGACCGCCGTGGAAAATTGATTGGAAAACTTGCTACACAAGATGTAATGTTAGACAGATCCATTAATGCACCATCCAATATTCTTAATCAAAATATTCAAGGGACTATCTACCGCCTTTTAAAAGTAGGAAGCTACATGATTTCAAATGAAGGCTATGTAGGCTTCATTCATAACTCAGAACGTAAGGATGAGCCAAGATTGGGCCAGGTAGTGGAAGGAAGAGTCATTGATGTAAAGGATGACGGAACCATTAATGTCTCTCTATTGCCACGCAAACAAGAAGCAATGGATGAAGATGCCCAAGTTATCATGGACTATCTTGAGCTAAGAGGGGGAGCGATGCCTTATAGTGATAAAAGTGCCCCTGAGGATATCAAGGAGCAGTTCAATATCAGCAAAGCCGCATTTAAGCGTGCAATGGGCAAACTCTTGAAACAAGGATTGATTCGTCAGTCCGAGGGTTGGACGTATAAAAAGGAAGAAGAAAAATAAAAATGTGTTCGGCTACGCCGGTTTTGCAGCTCATTAGGTGACTAGTGGGCTGTTTTTGTTTTCTCAAGGCCTGAAGCTGTAGGTGGAGTGGGAAAACTGTAAGAGAGGGGGCGTGTCAAAGCCCGAAAGGAGAGTTGAAGTAGGAAAACGGTAAGAGAGGGGGCGTGTCAAAGCCCGAAAGGAGAGTTGAAGTAGGAAAACTGTAAGAGAGGGGGCGTGTCAAAGCCCGAAAGGAGAGTTGAAGTAGGAAAACGGTAAGAGAGAGGGCGTCTCAAAGCTCGAAACGAGAGTTGAAGTAGGAAAATGGTCACTTAGACTTGATCTATACGCCCGAACTAACGACTAACGCAATCGAAATGTCTAATAGAACATTCCCTACACAAAAAAGTCGCCCCCAATAAAAGAAGCGACTCTCCAATATATCCTACAAATGATCCGTCGTCTTAGAATACTGACGTTCACCTTTTTGTGCATTCTTCTCACGCTGCATATTCTTTTCATGGCGTTTCGCGTTGTTGTCTTTTGCTTTTTTGTCGTTATCGCTTGTGTGTGGCATAGAAAAACCTACCCCTTTCTGAAAAAGATAGGAATAGGTTGTCCTGCTTGCATGAAGTTATGTGTTACGCTTTTTTCCCGTTGAGGAAGAATAAGGCGATGGTTCCTGGACCAGAATGAGCACCTACTGCTGAACCGATAGATGTAATCGTGAAGTCATCACAATCACATGACTCTTTTATCATTTCTTTTAACGCTTCTGCAGTAGCAAGGTCGTCTCCATGGCTGATTCCGATTCGTTGTTCCGAAGTGTCAAAACCATTGCGCTCCCGCATCACTTCCACCATCCGGCGCAACACTTTCTTGCGACCACGAATTTTCTCAAGTGGGACCAATTTGCCATCTTCCATATGAAGTAAAGGCTTGATATTCAAAAGCCCTCCGACAAATGCGGATGCTTTACTTACGCGCCCGCCACGAGCTAAATAATCCAAATTATCCACTGTGAAAACATGTTCCATATGACTAATATCATGATTCACGGAAGACAACAATTCTTCTTTGGATGCTCCTCCACTCGCCATTTCAACTGCACGCTTCACGACTAGTCCATATCCAAGTGAGGCGCATTTTGAATCGATGATTGTCAGGTCAAGATCAGGATATTCCTCCAATACTTCTTTTTGCATAAGTACTGCGGTTTGATATGTACCAGATAATTCTGAAGAGAATGCTACATAAATAGCGGTTTCACCTTTTTTAGCTACCTCAGTAAATAAATCTTTCATAAAAACAGGGGAAGCTTGTGAGGTTTTAACTACTTCACCACTGCGCATGGCATCATAAACCTGTGAAGAATCAATAGTGACCATGTCCTCATATTCTGTTTCACCAAACAGTACTTTTAAAGGAATAAGGTCTACCATATCACGTGCAAAAAAATCTTTTGGTAAGTCGCTGGCACTATCTGCGATAATTCTTATTGTCATAAGGTCACCTTCTTTACTATACTTACAAGCATGGGTTAAGCTATATGAAAAAATTAACGTTCCTTCCATTAGAGGAATATTGCTCCTTTTTTCAAGTTTACCTATTAATGAACCACTCTTCAAGAAAAGAAAATCCAGATTTTCGTTTCAGGAGGGTAAAAAGAGGAAAAATACATAAAATAAGGCAGCAGGCTGTTAGGAGGTTTTTGGCCATATGGATGTGCAACAACATGTAAAAAAGGTGCTAATTGTACTAGTGGGAGCATTTTTAAACGCGATTGCGATGAATTTCTTCCTCATACCGGCGGATGTTTATGCTAGTGGGTTTACAGGTGTATCCCAGCTGATCTTCCGTATTTCTGAAGATTTTCTTCCTTTTACGGTATCTACAGGTATAACGTTATTGCTTCTTAATATACCGGTTACCATATTGGCGTGGAAGAAGGTAGGACGCTCTTTTACTATTTATAGTTTTTTAAGTGTTTTCTTAATGTCGTTTTTTCTAGAAGTGGTTCCGATTTACAGCTTTAACGACGACATTCTACTTAATGCTGTTTTTGGTGGTGTCATTGCTGCGGTGGGTGTCGGGTTGACACTTAAGTGGGGGGCATCCACTGGTGGGTTGGATATCATCGCGATGATTTTATCCCGGATGAAGGACAAGCCTGTTGGGACGTATTTCTTTGCGCTAAATGCGGTAATTATCGTCACAGCGGGTCTTGTGTTTGGTTGGGAAAAAGCTTTATACACACTTGTGACCCTTTATGCTTCTACTCGTGTTATTGATGCGATCCATACTAGACATGAGAAATTGACTGCGATGATTGTGACGAAGAAAGGTCAGGCGGTAAAAGAAGCGATACATGCAAAAATGGTTCGCGGTATTACGTCGGTTCCGGCACGCGGGGCTTTTACTGGGGAAGATAAGGAAATGTTGATGATTGTTATAACTCGTTATGAGATGTATGATTTGGAGCGGATTTTAAAGGAAGCAGATCCGAATGCTTTTACTAATATCGTACAGACTACTGGTATCTTCGGGTTCTTTAGAAAAGATTAAAAAAACAGCGCACAAGCTCTAGATATGGCTTGTGCGCTGTTTTGTTTGTTACTTGTCTTGTTGACTGTTGAAAAGTTCTTCCTGCAATTCGCGAAGCTGTGCTTTTTCAGCGTCGTTTGAATTTGCATAAGCGGAGGATAATGCGTTTTTGGCAACACTCATCGAATTCGAATCGATTTCAGATGAATAATCATGTTTATGGTTATGTTCAGGTGCAGACTCATGTTTGCCTTTTACCACATTCATCACTGCTTCCCGAGCGGATTGGAATAATTGGTTTCCCATAATTATATTCCTCCAAGAGAGTTGCGTTCGGCTTGATGAGCTTTGCGCTCTTCTGCTTGTTCCATCGTCAGGTGATAAGGGATTTGTTGGTCATGAAGCTGTACAGAATTTTTACCCTGCTGAACAAAACGTTTTGATTTGCTGCTTCTACCCATTATGAAAGCCCCCCTTTTCATATCGGACAATCACTTGCCCACTATGTAGTCTAAGTAAAAATAGTGCTTTCTATTAGGCCAAATATTGGTCAGAGTTGCAGTTTTTTTTCTAAAAATACAGCAATCCCATCTTCTTCGTTACTTAATGTAATTTCGTTGGCTTTTTCTTTCAGTCCGTCAATGGCATTGCCCATTGCAACACCAGTTCCTGCATACTCAATCATTTCGTAATCATTGTCTTCGTCGCCAAATGCAATGATGTTTTCTTGTGGAATATTGTAATGTGCGGCCACTCTTTGTAATCCCACCGCTTTGTTCATGCCGGTTCGTACAAGCTCAATAACATGCCATGGTGCTGCCCATCGCCTGTGGTCAATCACTTCTGCGTGTACTTCCGATAAGTATTCCCTTATTTTAGGTACTTCGTCTTCACTTGCATGAATGAGGATACATGTAGGGTCCTTCTTCAAGACCTTTCTCAAGTCACCTGTCTCAATCTTTGGATTGCCAAACCCGAAGATATCCAACAATTTTTCATCATGGAAGTGAAAATAAACATCATCCATTACTTCTGCCAAAATATTATGTATGTTATATTTTTCGCTTACTTCCACTATTTCTTTTACCGTATCAATGGAAAGTGGCTCATGATAAATGCCCCATTCATCGTTGCCAGGGTAATGAACAAATGCACCGTTAAAGTTGACGATAGGTGAAGTAAGATTCATTTCTTCATAATACATGATGCTTGCTCTGTATGGTCTTCCGGTTGCAATGACGACTTCATGCCCCTGCTCCATCGCTTTTTGAAGGGCGATTTTATTTCGTTTGGAAATTTTTTTGTCGTCTGTCAATAATGTTCCGTCCAGGTCAACTGCAATTAAATGTTTTTCCACCATATCATACTCCTTTTTTGTACATAAAAAATATTTCTGATTCAAGTGTAACCTTTTTCAAATTTGATTGTCTACATGTTAAACTAGACAAGAGTATATTAAATAGGAAAAATGCGGTAAAAATGGACTGGGGGATGTAAGATGATTAATGTCGTCAAGCAGAAGACAGGTGCTGTTTCCTTTCTACATGTATGTGAAGCAGAATCCTTTTCAAATATGAAGCCTACTGTTATCTTTGTACATGGGTTTCAAAGTGTTAAGGAAAATAACCTGCATTATGCCTACCTTTTAGCTGAAAAAGGTTTCCGCGTAATACTTCCTGATTGCATCCATCATGGAGACAGGGACAGCGGTTTGAAGAGTCAACAAATGATGCAGGCATTCTGGGAAATAGTAATCCAAACGATTCATGAAATAGATATTTTAAAGAAACACCTCACCGAATTAGGGTTCGCTAATGAAACGGAAATTGGGGTTGCAGGAACATCCATGGGTGGCATCGTAACATTTGGGGCATTAAGAAAGTATCCTTGGATTAATGCAGCAGTCAGTTTAATGGGTTGTCCAAGCTATCAAGATTTTGCTCGCTACAAAGTGGACAAGTTCCTTGAGGCAGGCTTTGCATTGCCATTTACTGAAGAACAATTGGAATCATACTACGCGAAATTGGAACCATATGACCTGGCAAGCGCTCCATCATCCCTTAACGCGCGGCCGTTGTTATGCTGGCATGGAAAGCGGGACACAGAGGTACCGATTGATCCACTATTGACGTTTGTAAAAGCTAATAAAGGTTATTATAAAAATAAGCCAAACAATATAAAGGTCATCGTGGATGAATATGCAGATCATAAAGTAAGCAGAGAAGGTGTGTTGGCAACAGTGGATTGGTTTGCCGAGCACTTAACACAAAACATAAAGGAGCGATATCATGCAGGAAGCATTAAAAGATAAAGTAATGGAGATTTTGGAGGAAGTAGAAGACCCAGAACTAGGTGTTGACATTGTTAACCTTGGACTAGTGTATGACGTAGAGATCGATGGATCCAATAATGTGGATATTACCATGACATTAACATCCATCGGCTGCCCGCTTGCAGGGGAGATCGTGGAAGATGTCAAAAAGAAGCTAGCACCGGTGGAGGAAATTAATGAAGTAGACGTAAACATTACATTTAACCCGCCTTGGAGCAAGGACCGAATGTCTCGTTTAGCAAAAATAGCATTAAACGTCACAGACTAAAAAAATATTTTAGAGTGGAAGAGGAGAAATGGTCATGAAAAACAAAGTGATACTTGTCAGTTCCAATCAATTAGGTAAAGGTGATGAAGCGTTAGGAGAAGGAGTCCTTGAGACCTTTTTTACGATCCTAAAGCAACGCGAAGATAAACCAGAGGCAATTTTCCTAATGAATACAGGGGTTTACACATTAACAGAGAATTCTCTGGTTTCTGTTCACTTAAAAGAAATTCATGAATCTGGTGTGCCAGTATATGCTTGTAAAACTTGTGTCGACCATTATGAAGTGGAACAGAAGCTCATTAGTGGCGAAATCAGTGGCATGGGACATTTTATTGACCTTGCCTCTAAGCATGAAGTTCTGACGATTGCTTAATAATGGATGACTTGACCTTCTATGGATTGAGACATGAAACAAGACAACTTGGGAACGATAAAAGGGAGATAGTTTCATCTCATTTTAGGTTTCAAGTACAGTCTTAGAATTTTCATGATCTGACTATAGGAGGTAATCGTATGGGACAGAATCAACAATTCAGACCGGGTCAAAAAGCGCCCAATAACGGCATTTATCTTGAAATCGGGGAGACCGGAAGCGGAGTGAAAAATCCTCAGAAAGTAAACCTAAAAGCTGGGGACACTTTTCCCGAAACTTCCAACCACAATCGCCTCTGGGCGAAAAAGCGCCGTCCGTAATTATTAAGTCATCCTCTTTTTATGAGAGGGTGGCTTTTTTGGATAGTAATTAGGGAAACTTTTTCCTGACAACTTCGTAAAAAGTATATGTGGATATTTATTTTGAGTGAAGTTCAGATTTGGGGTAATCTGATGCCCTAAAACAAAAGAAATGAGTGGTTAGAGGTCACCAAAGAGCTATTCTGATGCCCTCAAATAAAAGAAATGGGTAGTTAGGGGGAACCAAAGAGGAGTTTTGATGCCCCCAAACAAAAGAAATGAGTGGTTAGAGGTCACCAAAGAGCTATTCTGATGCCCTCAAACAAAAGAAATGAGTAGATAGGGGTAATCAAAGAGGAGTTTTGATGCCCCCAAACAAAAGAAATGAGTGGTTAGGGGTAACCAAAGAGCCAAAACAACTCACACTTATCTAAATCAAAGGAGTAATCTCAAATATGAACATCAACCAAATGACCACCAAGCTACAAGAAGCCATTGTGATGGCCAAGAGTATGGCGGAAAAGATGAATCATCAGCAAATTGAACATGAACACCTACTTCTTGCGTTGCTTCAACAGTATGAAGGGCTGACAGAAAGAGTCCTCCAAAAGCTGAAAATAGATACTCAAGCGTTCCAACTCGACCTTAAGACCCTACTTAAATCAAAAACTGAAGTATCCGGTGCAACTAGCGACGCCTATATAAGCTATCAACTGAACCAAACGTTCAAAAAAGCCGATGAGTGGAAATCTGAATGGGAAGATGATTATCTCTCCATCGAACATATACTTCTTGCTCTATTCCACCAGAAAAGCACAACTTATCAGTTGAAAAAGTTAAGCGATACCTACTCTCTCAATGAAGCACGCTTAAAACAAGCCATCCAAGAAATAAGGGGGAATCAACGAGTGACTTCCAAAGAACCAGAGTCTACATATGAAGCGTTAAGAAAATATGGAAGAGATTTAATTGAAGAAGTAAAAAGCGGGAAACTGGATCCTGTAATTGGACGTGATCAAGAAATACGCAGGGTCATCAGAATTCTTTCCAGAAAAACAAAAAATAACCCGGTCCTTATCGGAGAACCGGGTGTGGGGAAAACAGCAATAGTGGAAGGCCTCGCGCAGCGTATCGTGAGAAAAGACGTTCCAGATGGCTTGAAGGATAAAACCATATTCTCCTTGGACCTTAGCTCACTTGTTGCGGGCGCTAAATACAGAGGGGAGTTTGAAGAACGCCTCAAAGCGGTACTCCATGAAATCAAAAAGAGCGACGGGCAGATTCTGCTTTTTATCGATGAACTGCACACGATAGTTGGTGCCGGTAAAACGGAAGGTTCCATGGATGCCGGCAATATGCTAAAACCGATGCTAGCCCGGGGTGAATTACATTGTATAGGTGCCACCACCTTAAATGAGCATCGCCAATATATTGAAAAGGACCCAGCGTTAGAGCGCCGTTTTCAACAGGTTCTTGTCCAAGAACCTACAGTGGAGGACACCATCTCCATTTTACGTGGACTTAAAGAACGTTTTGAAATACATCATGGGGTCAATATCCACGACAGGGCCATCGTTTCCGCGGCAGTATTATCAAATCGTTATATATCTGAACGCTTTTTACCAGACAAGGCAATTGACCTGGTGGATGAAGCTTGTGCCATGATTCGGACTGAAATAGACTCCATGCCATCTGAACTTGATGAAGTGACGAGAAGGGTCATGCAACTTGAAATTGAGGAAGCGGCCCTAAAGCAAGAAAAGGACCAGGCGAGCATGGAGAGGCTCACCCAACTTCAGCAGGAATTAGCAAACTTAAAAGAGAGTGCTTCGGCAATGAAAGCACAATGGCAGCTGGAGAAGGATGATATCCAGTTAGTCAGAGTCAAACGAGAAGAACTGGAGAAATCCAAACGCGACTTGGAGACCGCTGAAAATAATTATGATCTGAACAAAGCTGCAGAACTGAGACATGGAAAAATACCTAGTCTGGAAAAAGAACTGCTGCAACTAGAGGAAAAAGCCAAACAGAAGAAGGAATCAAACCAACTTCTTAGAGAAGAAGTGACTGAAGAAGAGATAGCCGGTATTGTGGCTAAGTGGACAGGCATTCCTGTTACCAGGCTTGTGGAAGGGGAAAGAGAAAAATTATTAAAATTGGAGGAAATCCTTCATGAACGGGTAGTCGGTCAAGAAGAAGCTGTCCAGCTTGTATCGGAAGCTGTCATTCGGGCAAGAGCTGGAATTAAGGATCCAAACCGTCCCATTGGCTCTTTCATATTCCTTGGTCCTACTGGGGTAGGGAAGACGGAGCTTGCCAGAGCACTTGCACAATCGCTATTTGATAGTGAAGAGCAAATTATCCGCATTGATATGTCAGAGTATATGGAAAAACATGCGGTTTCAAGATTAATCGGCGCACCTCCAGGCTATGTGGGCTATGAAGAAGGTGGCCAATTGACAGAAGCAGTCAGAAGGAAGCCTTATTCTGTCGTCCTTCTAGACGAAGTAGAAAAAGCTCACCCTGAAGTTTTCAATATTCTGCTGCAAATGTTGGATGACGGACGGATTACAGATTCACAAGGAAAAACAGTTGATTTCAAAAACACAGTCATCATCATGACCTCAAATATCGGTTCTCATATTTTGTTGGAACATGCAGGGGAAGTGCTGACAGAGGATACCAAGGAAAAAGTTATTCAGCAACTCCGGAGCCACTTCAGACCTGAATTGTTAAACCGAATCGATGACACGGTCATCTTTTCTCCTTTATCCAAAAATGAAATTGGATTAATTGTAGAAAAGTTGATAAAAGATCTGCAAAAGCGACTGGAGGATAAGCATTTAACATTAGCCCTGTCAGAAGAAGCAAAGCGCTTCATTGCCGACAGTGCCTATGATCCGGTTTTCGGAGCAAGACCATTAAAAAGGTTTATCCAAAAACATATCGAGACTTTAATTGCGAAAGAAATAATAAAAGGGAGCATCCAAGATTTTCAAGAAATATTTATTGAAGTAGAAGAAGGAAAACTCGTTATCAATGACAAATAATATTAAGGACAAAAAAAGAACTTGTCTCTGGGAGCAAGTTCTTTTTTTACAGCTATTAGTGCTTTTCTACCGGTTCGTTTGGTAACGCTTCCCCGATTAGCATCACTAATACAGCGAAAACGACCGCAATGATTGAAGCTAATACGTAGTTATATGTATCACCCTGCATGTTAGCTACAACATAAGAAACCATGTTTATAAGAAGAAGTGACCAGAAAATAGTCCAAAATGCGCGCATTGTGACTCCCCCTCCATTTCATTATTTCAAAGCTCATTCAGAGGATATTTTACCACAAACGCGGCATATAATAAATGTAAATATGTTTAACTTAGTCGAAAAAGGGGTTGTTAAATGGTGAATAGTAATGAAAAACTTCTTGAACTGAAATTGTTGTTAGATCAAGAGGGGAGTAATTTAACGGAGTTGGGTCAACGTACTTTGGAGAATTTAAGAGAAGAGCTTCAATATGATGAAGTGGGAAGGGATTAGGTTTTAGCACCTTCCTTTTTCTTTTTTTTAGGTTGCGTTTTATCATTTTTATCTTTGAAAAGTGGCCTTTTGACTCTGTCATAACAGAACTTTTCTACATAGCATACGATATATAAGTTTGGGATGAGTGGGGGGTAGATGAGTCGGATGAGCTTAAATCAACGTTTCTTTCAAATGGGCGGTCAATGGAATGCAGTACATGTGCCAGAAAAACCGAACGGTTTCGGCTGTCTAATCATTGGAGATACCAACCATTTTGTTGATGAACATAATAGCCTGTGGTTGCAGCATATCGGGCGTAATAAAATTGTGGAAGAAATACTGAAATGTGGATACACCTTGTTTTATTCCAACCTTTATGGGGCTCATTGGGGTAGCGGTCAATCTGTGCTTCAAGCTAAACAGCTATATCATATCATCATGAAACAGGAAATCCTAAATGATAAGATTCATATCATAGCAGAAGGGATGGGTGCGTTAACAGCTTTGCAACTAATGGAAGAGTTAAAGGAACAAATCCGATCTGTTGCACTCATTAATCCATGCATGGACTTAAAAGCACAACTCGCACAGGAAAAAGACAGAAAGTTTTTCTATAAAAAGGTGAAAAACGAAATCGCTAAGGCCTATAACGTACCGGTTAATGAACTTGATGCATATCAAGATCTTCCTGAACTAGCCCAGTTTCAACAATGTTCCATACCGGTGAAAATCTGGCAAACCACCACCAATTTTACGTTCGATCCCAATCTTCACTGCAAGAAATATGAGGAGTTGCGCTCAGATCATTCACCAATCACAGTTGCCTATCATCTTGTTGAAAAACGATATTCATACGGTCCATCCATATGCCAGTTCTTCAAGAAATATGAACAAGAATTATAAAAAGTCCCATTCCGCACATATGGAATCGGGACTATAATTTTGTTTTTTTGCATATGGATACAGTATCAATAAAGATGGGTGGAATAATAAAATGATGAAAAATGCAGTGGTCCTTGGAGCCACCACACAAGTTGGTTTCGCTCTTTGTCAATATCTGATTGATAAAGAAGTAGACGTTACAGGAGTGGTATGGTCGGAGAAAATGGATGGAAAATCAGAAGAGATGTTAATGGAGATTGGACGCAACGCTTTTTTTAGTTCTCAATCGGAACGTTTTTTCAACCAAAGCATAGATGCCGTATTTTATTGTCTGGACGAGATAGATAACTTGGATGAGACAGAACAAAAACAATATGTCGATCTAGCAGAACATGCAAAGAAACTTGTATTTATCTCTTCTTACCGCAAATTTGGATGGAACAGAGAATTTAGACAACAGGTAATGAGTAAATTATCAGGTAGCCAAGACCAAGCCTATTGTGCCATATATTTGCCGATGGTTTATGGTCCATGGCAGCATGAAGAGGAATCGGTCCACAAAAGGTTACTAGAAGAATTAGAGCAAAAAGAATCTGTTCCGATGGCAATCAAAGAACATGATGTTTTGTTTGTGGAAGATGTTTCAGAAGCTATCTATAACTTTTTAATCCGTAATGAAGACGTGAAGGAAGTTCTTTTTGAGAATGATAATTCAAAGGCATTGGAAGAATTAATAAAAGAGTTAAACTTAACCTGTCTAACTATTGTTGAACCGGAGGAAGTAAAGAAGCTCACAAAATACAAAGTGCCACAACACCATACAATAAAAGAAGGTATTCAAGCACAAAGGGATCAGTTGAATCAGAGGTTGAAAATCGATTAATAGAGAACAGCCCCTCCATTCCATGCATTTTAACAGAATATTAACTTTTCCTTTATCATTAAAGCATGTACAATATAGGAGGAAGATCTTGAAACAGAAATAGAGGGGCAATCCTTTTAGGCACTAGGGGGTGGTACTTACATGAAAAAATCATTAATGGTAGTCATACTATTTATTCTTTTATTAACTGCATGTGGACAAACTACTCCTGAAAGCGGAGATCAAAAGGTCGGCTTGTTGGTCCCTGATACGATAAGTGATCAAGTATGGGGAACAAAAGGCTATAAAGGGCTGTTGCGGATTCAAACGGAATATGACCTGGATGTATATTATAAAGAAGGCATACATACTGCTACATCGATTAAAGATGCGGTGAAAGAGTTTGATAAAGACGAAGTTACCTTGGTATTTGGGCATGGCAGCGAATATGCTCAGACATTCAATGAGATATCATCTGATTATCCTGACATCCATTTTGTATGTTTTAATTCCCAAGTACAAGGGGACAATGTAACAAGTTTGAATTTTGAAGCACATGCCATGGGCTTTTTCGGTGGAATGGTAGCTGGCCATATGACGGAGACTAATACTATTGGAATTTTAGCCGCATTTGAATGGCAGCCTGAAGTGGACGGATTCTTCGAAGGGGCATTATATGAAAATCCCGATGCTGAAATTATAATAGAGTACACTCAAGACTGGAATGATCCTGATAAGGCATTGGAAGTGCTTGACAGTATGATCGATCAAGAGGTGGATGTTGTGTATCCTGCTGGTGACGGATATAATGTACCTGTCATCAATAGTCTAAAGGAACAAGGGCTCTATGCGGTAGGATTCGTCTCTGATCAGTCCGACTTAGGAGAGAATACTGTACTTACCAGTACCATACAGCATGTCCCTGCCTTGTATGAATTGGTAGCCAGTCGTTTCTTTGCAGGGGAATTAGAATCTGGTAACCTTTCCTTCGATTTTAAAGATGATGTCATATCACTCGGGACATTCAGTCCGCTAGTAAGCGAGGAATACCAGGCTAGCATTAATCAACAAATCGAGGATTATAAGTCTACCGGTTTATTACCAAACGAAAAATAGAAAGTAGGTTCGAATATGGAACAAGATAGAACGATGCAATATATGGCCATAGCCATGAAATATTTACCAGAAGCAAAACAAATGCTTGATGAAACAGGATTAGAGTTAGAGCCTCAACATATTCAACCACTTGTCTCGTTACTGACAAAAGTGATGGATGAAGCATATGAGCTCGGAAAACAAAATGCGTTAGATTTAGAATAAAATAAGGACTATCCAGGGGAGATTTGCTGGATAGTCCTTTTTATGTTCATCTTGAATGGATTACTTCTTGAAATAATCCAATATTGGAGAAAATTCCTTAATCATCGGTTTCAGTTTATTGACTGATTCCATAATGGAGTCTACCTGCTCCATAAGTGCGTAATATTCATCTCCAACCTTTTTTTCAGAAGCACTTTCTGTTTTATCTTCGGCTGGTTGTCTTCTAGGTTGAACTCCAAACATCATTCTAGTGAATGGATCTACTTCCACTTCGTTGTCCACCTTCTTTTGTTCTTCACTCATGATTTTCACCTCACCTAATCAGCATTTATCCCCTCTGAAAATATAGTATGCCGTCTAATTTAAATGGGATAGGCATTGGTCCAAATGCTTCCCTTCCATGCAAAATAGGCATTTATGTATTGTCAATCCGGATAGAATACGTTAAAATTAGTACCAAGTCATAATAATTGATAATAAAAGTCCAATAAGAGAGTTAGGTGTTTTATCGGTGAATGCAGGGATACTAGGAATCGGTAGATATGTACCTGAAAAAATATTAACCAATGCAGATTTAGAAAAAATGGTCGATACGACAGATGAATGGATAAAAACAAGAACAGGTATAGAAGAACGAAGAATTGCAACAGACGATGTAGATACATCTCACATGGCATATTATGCAGCAGAAAAAGCACTGAAAGATGCAGGAATTACAGCAGAAGAACTTGACATGATCATCGTCGCTACTGTAACACCTGATAATCCTTTCCCAAGCGTTGCTTGCATGATTCAGGAACGACTAGGTGCCAAAAAGGCATGCGCCTTTGATATGAGTGCAGCATGTGCAGGATTTATGTACGGAATCATCACAGCAAAACAATTTGTAGAAGCAGGAACATATAAGCATGTTCTAGTAGTAGGTGTAGAAAAACTGTCCAAGATTGTGGACTGGGAAGACCGTAACACGGCAGTCTTATTTGGTGACGGGGCAGGAGCGACTGTAATTGGACCGGTTTCAGAAGGTAGAGGAATTTTATCTTTCGAACTTGGCGCAGACGGTACGGGATCGAAACATTTATATCAAGATGAAACCATTGTAATGAATGGCCGCGAAGTATTTAAATTTGCGGTTCGTCAAATGGGTGAATCAGCTGTAAATGTATTAGAAAAAGCCGGTTTATCAAAAGAAGATGTGGATTTTCTTATTCCTCATCAAGCAAACATTCGAATCATGGAAGCAGCAAGGGAAAGACTGGGCCTTCCACTGGAAAAGATGTCAATGACCGTGCAGAAATACGGAAACACATCGGCTGCCTCTATACCGATCTCCATAGTGGAAGAAATAGAAAAAGGAAATATACATGACGATGATTTAGTGGTTATGGTAGGATTTGGTGGAGGATTAACTTGGGGAGCAATCGCCATTAGATGGGGAAGATAATAAATAATAATAGGATACAACGGTGGAAGGAGCAGGACAATTATGCAAATGCCTAAAAAACGAGTAGTAGTAACTGGCCTTGGAGCAGTGACTCCAATTGGATTAAATGTAAATGAGGCGTGGGAAAATGCCATTAAGGGAGTTTCTGGTGTAGGACCGCTTACAAGAGTGGATAGTGAAAAATTCCCGGCAAAAGTGGCTGCAGAAATCACAAACTTTAATCCAGAAGATTATATGGATAAAAAAGAAGCGAGAAGAATGGATCGCTTTACTCAATACGCTATCGCAGCTTCTTTTATGGCTGTTAAGGATGCAAATTTGGACATTACAGATGAAATGGCTCCTAGAGTTGGTGTTTGGGTAGGTTCCGGAATTGGTGGAATGGAGACCTTTGAACAACAATATAAAACGTTTTTGGAAAAAGGCGCACGTCGTGTAAGCCCGTTTTTCGTTCCAATGATGATTCCAGATATGGCTACAGGTCAAATCAGTATCGCACTTGGGGCAAAAGGTGTGAACTCTTGTACGGTAACAGCCTGTGCGACAGGTACAAACTCCATTGGAGATGCATTCAAAGTCATCCAACGCGGTGATGCAGACGTTATGATTTCAGGAGGAACCGAAGCGCCACTGACTGAAATGTCCTTTGCAGGATTCAGTTCAGCAAAAGCATTATCCATGAATCCAGATCCAAAAACGGCGAGCAGACCATTTGATGCAAACCGCGACGGCTTTGTCATGGGTGAAGGAGCAGGGATTGTCGTATTGGAAGAGCTTGAACATGCTTTGGCACGCGGCGCTCGCATTTATGCTGAAATTGTTGGATACGGCGCAACAGGTGATGCCCACCACATCACAGCACCTGCCCCAGGCGGTGAAGGCGGTGTTCGTGCGATGAGAATGGCGATTGAAGATGCCGGCCTTCAACCAGGTGATATTGATTATATTAATGCGCATGGAACAAGCACAGAATATAATGACAAGTTTGAAACACTTGCTATTAAAGAAGTGCTTGGCGCACATGCGAGCGATGTAGCTATTAGCTCGACAAAATCCATGACAGGTCACTTGCTTGGAGCGGCAGGTGGGGTGGAAGCGATTTTCACAATTAAAGCCATTGAAAACGCCGTTATACCGCCAACCATCAATCTAGATACACCAGATCCAGAATGTGATCTTGATTATGTACCGAACGAAGCAAGGCACAAAGAAGTCAAAGCTGCAATGAGCAACTCACTTGGCTTTGGCGGACACAACGCAACGATCGTGTTTAAGAAATACGAATAATTCATATGAGCCGTAAGAAGTGTATTATGCTTCTTGCGGCTTTTTGCGTTTTTAAAGATACTTTGATTTGAGGATTTTTTGAAAATATAGGAATAAGAAAGTCTGTAATTCGGTTGATTTCCGTTCCAAGCGCTTCGCTTGCCTGCGGGCAGTACGGGAGCCTCCTCGGCTCGCCTGCGGGGTCTCCCCTGTCCCTTCCTCCCGCGGGCGTCTGCGCGCCTTCCACTTCAATCAACAAGATTACTTCATTCTAGTAAGGGGTTATGAAAATCATTAAGTTTAGAATTTAGTAGCTGCTTTGTATATTGGGGTATAAAGACATGCTGGAGTGAAGAAGCTGTTCAGCGAGGTCTTTACATGGTGTATTAAGACATGCTGGAGTGAAAAAGCCGTCCAGCAAGGTCTTAAAACATTCTAGGTCAGGCATCTAAATTCTAAATTCAACTCAATCCTACTTCCCATCCGACCCACCTCACCAATCCCTCCTCCTCATCATACAATGACATCAAAAAGCAAAGAAAAGGGCTGTAGAACATGAGTATTATTCATACGGATAGATGGTTGGAAGAGGACTATCACCAGCCATTGAACATTTCCAAGAAATTGCTGAAGTACTTTGAGGACGTAACTGCAGCGGAACTTTATGACTATCTGATTATGCATGGGATGTATCGACCGGTTAGGGATGGAAAGGGTACGGTTGAAAAACTGAAGACATTGGATTGCTGGAATATTGTCTTGGCGGAATGGAAACGGCTAAAGAAACTTTGGAATGGACCAGACATCCCAATTTTCATCTTTCCTTCTGACAAATACAATAACCAAATAAAAAGGGATTTCAAAGGAAAAGCAGGGGTAGCATTCAAAGATAAATTGTTTTTATTTCTACCTGAGGATATTGAAGTAAATGAAATGAAAGCGTTGCTGACTCATGAATATAACCATATTTGTGTACTCTCCAAAAACAACAGAAAAGATGATCAGTATACGCTTTTAGATTCTGTACTAATTGAAGGGCTTGCCGAAAGTGCGGTAAAAAGCGTAGTAGGAAAGGAATATACCTCTAGCTGGACTTCTTACTACACAGATAAAGAACTTGAAACCTTCCTAAACAATTTTATAATCCCGAATAAAGAGGTGAAAAAGAGCGAAAAGGATCATATGAAACTGCTATATGGAAAAGGATTTTACCCCAAAATGCTTGGTTATTGTGTGGGATATTACCTTATTCAGAAAATATTAAAAGAGAAGAAAATTACCTATCGAGCATTAATGTCAAAGAGCCTTTCTGAGATAGCAAAGCTATCATTTGAATAATTCTTTGAGGAATAGGAGAAAATTAACAAAAAACAAAAAATCTAGCAAAAAAAGCTAGTTTTTTTGTTTTTTTTTGTATATAATCAGTTTTTGTAGAAGATTGCTACAAGTTTTAATTAAAAAAATTTTTAGTTTATTTTCAAAATAAGCTTGAACTTGTAACGGAATTGTAATAATATACAAACAGACGATAATTATTTTCCGATAATTTAGTTTTTACAGTTAATTTTGAGTAAAAAGACTGAAGATTTTGTAATAAACAGCATGGAAAATCTATAATGGCAATCTTTGAATAGATTAATAGCTAGTAGTTTTGTAAATTTGTAATATAAAGATTAAGAATTAGTTAAATTTTTCTAGGTTCTCTATATTACATATTTAGACATCATACAGACCATGCATCGAAAGAAAAAAGGATGGTGAAGGCTAAATGTCAGCTTTATTAGAAGTGAGAAACCTAAAAACTCACTTTTTCAGAAAAAAGCAAGCTATTCCAGCTGTAGATGGTGTAGATATCTCCATTAAAAAAGGAGAGACTGTAGCACTCGTTGGAGAATCAGGATCTGGTAAATCTATTACTTCCCTATCTATTATGGGACTTGTTCCTAGCCCAGGAGGGAAAATCGTTGATGGAGAAATTCTATTCGACGGACAGGATCTTGTGAAACTGACAGAAAACCAATTATGTAAAGTTCGCGGAAATGATATTTCCATGATCTTTCAGGAACCAATGACATCATTGAATCCGGTTTTAACAATCGGTGAGCAAATTACAGAAGTATTAATACTTCATCAAAAAATGTCAAAAACAGCAGCAATGAAAAAAGCGATTGAAATGCTAGAAGTTGTAGGATTTTCAAGAGCGGCTGAAATTGTCAATGATTATCCGCACCGTCTTTCAGGTGGTATGAGACAAAGGGTAATGATCGCAATGGCGATGAGTTGTAATCCAAAGTTATTAATTGCGGATGAGCCAACAACAGCGCTAGATGTTACCATCCAAGCTCAAATACTAGATTTAATGAAAGACCTTAGCCATAAATTTGACACTTCCATCTTGTTAATAACGCATGACTTAGGGGTTGTATCAGAAGTAGCTGATAGAGTAGTAGTTATGTATTGTGGTCAAGTGGTAGAAGAAGCGTCAGTTGACGATTTGTTCGAAGAGCCGCTACACCCATACACAAATGGTTTGATGGGGTCCATACCTGATATTGAAGAAGACATTTCTCGACTTCAATCTATCGATGGTAACGTTCCACCGCCAACCAATCTACCACAGGGCTGTCGTTTTGCCCCGCGCTGTCCAAAAGCATTCGATCGTTGTCACAGCGAAATTCCTGAACTTCTTCAGCGAAGTGGAAATCGCTCCGTTCGATGCTTCTTATACGAAGGCGAGGAGGCGAAATAATGACTGCAACCGAGATTAAATCAGAAAAAATTTTAACGGAAACAAGTTCTGATAATATCCTTGAAGTAAGAGGGTTAAAGAAATATTTCCCAATTAAAGCAGGGTTATTACAAAGACATGTAGGGGATGTAAAAGCTGTTGATGACCTAAACTTTTACATTAAAAAAGGTGAAACATTAGGCCTTGTTGGTGAATCTGGATGTGGAAAATCCACAACAGGAAGAACCATCATCAGACTATACGAACCTACAGAAGGAAACATCATATTCAAGGGAAGAGATATTGCGACAATGAGTGAAAGCGAACTAAGAAGGACTGTTCGTAAAGATATTCAAATGGTCTTCCAAGACCCGTTCGCTACTCTAAACCCAAGAAAAACTTTAAGATCAATCCTAAAAGAACCATATAACACGCACAACTTGTTCACTAAAAAAGAGCGAGAAGAAAAAGTGCAGGAACTACTGGCGAAAGTTGGATTAGATCCAAGTTTTATCAACCGTTACCCACATGAGTTTTCCGGCGGACAACGTCAACGTATCGGGATTGCCAGAGCACTTGCACTAAACCCGGAATTGATTATTGCGGATGAAGCAGTATCTGCACTGGATGTATCTATACAAGCCCAAATCATTAACCTTATGCAAGACCTTCAGAAAGAAATGGGACTCTCTTACATCTTCATTTCGCATGATTTAAGTGTAGTTCGTCATATTAGTGACAGGGTCGGCGTAATGTATTTAGGGCGGATGATGGAACTAGCTACCAAGCAAGATTTATATAGTGAACCTCTACATCCTTATACGCAAGCATTACTATCTGCTGTACCTTCCACTCGTCGCAAAGGGCAAGTGAAGAGAGAGCGAATCGTTCTGAAGGGTGAATTACCAAGTCCGGCTAACCCGCCGACTGGTTGTGTATTCCATACGCGCTGCCCGGCAGCAATGGATGTTTGTAAGCAAATTGTTCCTCAATTCAAAGAGGTTAAACCAGATCATTTTGTTGCTTGTCACCTATACGAATAGGTGGCAAGTACATAAAATATATACCCTTTGAAAGGGGGAGATAATCCAACAGTTAACTTTCTTTACCTTTCATTTTCAGAACATTAAAAAATTTTAGGGGGAGTAAACGTGAAACAAAAATCATTACTACTTATCGTTTTGACGTTAGTTCTGTCCTTGTTCCTTGCTGCTTGTAGCGGATCGAACAATGCAGGTACAAACACTAACAACACAAACAATGCACCAGCTGGGGAAAACAATGAAGAGCCGGCTGAAGAAGATGAGGAAGCTACAACTGAACCTGTTCAAGGTGGAGATCTTGTAATTGGTTCTACTGGTAGCCCTACAATGTTCAACCCGCTTTACTCTGCAGATACTGCAAGTTCTGCAATTGAAGGTTTCATTTTTGACGGATTATTAACTAGTGATACTGCTTTTGAAACTCAATTAAACATGGCTGAAAGCTGGGATATCTCTGAAGATGACCTAGTTCACACGCTAAAAATCAAAGACGGCATCAAGTTCCACGATGGTGAAACTTTAAATGCTGATGACGTTGTCTTCACTCTAAGCATTCCTTTAAGCGAAGACTATGATGGGCCTCGTGCAGGTTACTTCGAAAAAATCGAGTCTGTTGAGAAAGTTGACGACTTAACTGTAAAAGTAACTCTTAACGCTGTAGATCCAACGATCCACATCGCTTTAGGTTACCCAATCCTTCCTGAGCACGTTTTAGGAGAAGTTCCAGTTGCTGAACTTGGTGAGTACACTGAATTCAACACGAAAAACCCTATCGGAGCTGGTCCATTCAAGTTCGAATCTTGGGAAGATGGACAATTTGTTAAAGTTGTAGCAAATGATGACTACTGGAATGGTCGTCCATACTTAGACTCTTTAACTTACCGTATTATTCCTGATGCAGATGCATTAATGACTGCATTAGCTGCTGGTGATATTCATTACTACACAGTTCCTGCAACAGATATTGCAACTGTTAAAGAGTGGGAAGCTAACGGTCAATTAAAAGTAGAATCTGGTTTAGCACTATCTTACACTTACCTAGGATATAACCTACGTAACCCATTATTTGAAGACAAAAAAGTACGTCAAGCGTTAACTCACGCTCTTGACCGTGAACTAATCGTTGAGTCTGTAATGAACGGTGACGGTGAAGTTGCTGATGTTCCTGAGTCTCCACTTAGCTGGGCTTATGACGAAGATGTACCTCGCTTTGAGTACGATGTAGAAAAAGCAAAAGCAATGCTTGAAGAAGCTGGATGGACTCCAGGTGCTGACGGAACTCTTGAAAAAGACGGTCAGAAATTTGAGTTCACTTTAAAAACAAACCAAGGTAACAAAGTTCGTGAAGATATCGCTGTAGTAGTTCAAGAACAGTTCGCTGAACTTGGAATCAAAGTTACTCCAGATATCATGGAATGGTCTGCATTCTTGGCTGACATCGATCCTCCAAAATGGAACTTCGATGCTATCATCCTAGGATGGGCTCTATCTACAGATCCAGATCCAAGTGGAATCTTCCACTCTAAAGAAATCGAAGAAGGTTTGAACTTTGTTGGATGGTCTAACCCAGATGCTGATAAGCTAATGGACGAAGCTAACCTAACAATGGATCGTGACGAGCGTGCAGCTAAGATCCAAGAAATCAACAGAATCATTGCTGAAGAGCAACCATACACTTTCTTATACTATCCAAATGCACACCATGCAATGCCTACTAACCTAGAAGGCACAGAATTCCATGCAAGAGATGAATTCTACAAAATCAATGAGTGGTGGTTAAACCCGAACACTGAGAACTAATTTAACCTCCGTAAAAGGTAGAAGAGAGGGAGGGGAGTTTCCCTTCCTTCTTTTTTACTGAAATGAATTACTTTGATACTATTTCCACGGAACGGAAGTATACAGTTTGAACCTATCAAACTTGTATTTCTTTAAACTTGAACACTTTACTGTACAACGTCGCAAAATGTACAGTATTAAAATAAAAAAACACGTTTACTTCACCTTCCTAAAGTAAAGACAGAAAAGGAGAATCAGCTATGATCTCATATATCATCCGCCGTTCTTTAATGGCGATTCCCCTATTATTCGGTATTACAGTATTATCCTTTGCCATTATCCAAATGGCACCAGGTGGTCCTACCTCTCTAATGATGGATCCGAATATTAGCAGTGAAGATATGAAAAAGTATGAAGAGCGATATGGTTTAAATGATCCAATACACGAGCAATATTTTACATGGGTATCAAACATGGCGACAGGGGATTTTGGTGAGTCATTAATTCGTCGTGGAGTGCCTGTAAGTGAAATGATTATGAACCGCCTGCCTAATACATTATTATTAATGATTGTTTCAACTGTATTGGCAGTAATTGTAGCAATTCCGTTTGGAGTTATTTCCGCTAGAAAACAGTACAGTCTTACTGATTATACTGTTACAGTTACATCCTTCCTTGGTCTGGCAACACCTAACTTCTGGATAGGTTTAGTTCTTATCATGGTATTTGCTGTCCAACTCCAATGGCTGCCAACCGGTGGGGTGGCAACCTTGAATGCTGAATTCAGTATTCTTGATCGAATACATCACTTAATATTGCCTGCATTCGTATTAGCAACTGCCGATATGGCAGGTCTAACGAGATATACACGTTCTAGTATGCTAGAGGTGTTAAAGCAAGATTATATGCGTACAGCAAGAGCAAAAGGATTAAAAGAAAACAAAGTAACATACAAACACGGTTTACGTAATGGATTAATTCCAGTAATTACGATATTTGGTTTAATGCTACCCGGTTTCATTGGGGGATCGGTTATTGTTGAAAAGATTTTTGCTTGGCCTGGTATTGGATTGTTATTCTTTGATTCCGCATTCCAGCGTGACTATCCAGTAATCATGGCACTAACAGTTATCTCAGCGGTCTTTGTAGTTATCGGAAACTTAGTTGCCGATATCCTATATGCAATTTTTGACCCGAGAATTGAGTATTAGAAGGGGGAACATCGATGCAAACTCAACCATCAACTCAACCAACTAATCAATCGTTAAACCCCAATATTAAGAAAAAACCTGATACATTAACGAAAATAACGATTAGTAAATTCATGAAGAATAAACTTGCTGTTATCGGGGCAGTACTTCTCTTCATAGTTATAACATTAGCACTATTTGCACCGCTTATTGCTCAGTTTGAACCGCAAAAGCAGAGCTTATTGAACAAATTACAAACTCCAGGAGGAGAACATTGGCTTGGAACGGACAGATACGGTCGTGATGTATTTGCACGTATCCTGTTTGGAGCAAGGGTATCACTACTAGTTGGATTTGCGTCTGTAGCAGGTTCCATTACAATTGGAACAGTTATTGGTGCGGTTGCCGGTTATTTTGGAGGGAAAATTGATGCTGTTCTAATGCGTATCGTAGACGTTATCATTTCCATTCCAACTATTTTCTTGCTAATAACATTGGTTACAATCTTCCAACCAGGTGTGGACAAGCTAATCTTGATTTTCGCTTTAACTGGATGGACGTTTACAGCACGTCTTGTGCGTGGAGAGTTCTTATCACTTCGTACACGTGAATTCGTTCTTGCTTCCAAGACAATTGGAACAAGAAGTCATACAATCATCTTCTCTCATATCCTACCAAATGCGATGGGACCCATCATCGTATCTGCAACATTAGGTGTAGGAGGAGTTATCTTGGCAGAATCCGCTTTAAGTTACTTAGGTTTAGGGATTCAACCGCCAACACCAAGTTGGGGGAACATGCTGCAGGATGCGCAAAACTTTACTATCATGTTAAAACACTGGTGGTATCCGTTATTTCCTGGGTTAATGATTTTAATAACAGTGTTAAGTTTCAACTTTGTTGGAGATGGATTACGTGATGCACTTGATCCAAAAACACTTGACTAGAAAAGCTGAGAGCCGATCTCGGCTTTTCTTTTTGCCTATTTTTTGTTGAACTTGTCATTATTTTATGGTCATGTCATAAAATGATAATAATAGTTTGGACAAGGAGACATTATTATGCTCATAAATAGAAAATATTTTGTGAGAGAAGGCTGATGGTCAAGGGGATTCTTTTTGTCACCGGGTTTGGAATCTCAGTTGTTGGCGGAATTAGTATAGTGGCATACATGAATTTATTTGCAACAGGATTAAGTTTGATGGAGTTCTTATTTTTTCTGCTTTCCAGGCCAGAATGCTATCTTTTACCTATCGGTATGATTCTGGTTGCATTCAGCATCTATTTATCTGGCAACCCAAATCCCTCCTTTCGGGACAAAGAGTAGACTTATGGAAAATTAATTGGGTATTTTGGAATAATTATGCACTTCACTGTTCATACTGTTGGATAAATAAAAGAGTAGATGTGAAGTGAGGGGTATGATATGTTGTATCTTCATGACGTATGGGTAAATTGGTTTGAAGGAGAAGAAAACGGTTATAATGTTTGTCATTTTCATGAGTGGAGGAAGGACGATAGTGTAGAATTATTGGATCAAGTTCCTCTATTGAAAGTAGATTCTGTTTTGTTTCATTATATTGAAAACGACCTCCAAGAGCTGCCTTCATCTTTGCTAGAAGATATTTTTCAAAAAAGCTACATTCGCAAAAACCATGAGAGAATTCAACTGGACTACTGCTTTGTTGTTACAGATGGACAAGGAATATTGGCTGTAGATACGATCGGTTATAATATTCCAATTCGCAAAAGCAGACTGATTCCAAGGCAAGAACAATTAGTATATGATATGGTAGAAAACCATGATTATGAAAAGTATTCATTCTCGCCAACTAGCAAATCGCAAAAAGATTATCACATTTTATCCCCATCACCAGAAATAATGAACGGTTTGACTAGAAAAGAAAGACAGTTGAAGCAACTCCTTTTTATGGCATTGGATCAATTAAGGTCTACTTGCAATGTTGCTGAAATTAGATATTGGTATACAGAATGGAATCCTATTCATTATCGAGAAATTCAGTCAATGAGTTTTGAGGAAGTGTGGTCACAATTACTTGAGGAGACAAGGGATGGTTGGTCTGAAAAACATCAGACATTTTGTGAACATTTGGTAAAAGGTCAGCCGTTTTTTGAGAAGTTGTGGGAGTTGGAGCAACACCCGAAAGTTAATTAACTGTCGAATATTTCCGAGGAAAGAAAAAAGCTGTCAGAGATTTGCACTGACAGCTTTTTTTATTTGTGATTATCGGCGTTTACGGCCTAGGCCCATCGCGTTTTCAATTTTCTTAAGTGTTTTCATGGCAACTCGGTTTGCACGTTCGGCACCTTCATCAAGAATGGCATCAAGTTTGTCTGATTCAATAAGATCATTGTACTTTGTTTGAATAGGTTCAAGAGCGTCGACTACCACTTTTGCAAGGTCACCTTTAAAGTCCCCATATCCTTTTCCTTCATATTGAACTTCCAATTCCTCAATCGTTTTGTTGGCCAAGATGGAATAGATAGAAAGTAGATTGGAAACTCCAGGTTTGTTTTCTTTATCATAACGAACAATTCCTTCAGAGTCGGTTACTGCACTTTTAATTTTCTTCTCAAGTTGCTTCGGTGTATCCAATAAGGAAATAAAGGACTTTAAATTTGGATCAGATTTGCTCATTTTCTTTGTTGGCTCTGTTAGTGACATGATTCTGGCACCAACCTTGGCAATTTTGACTTCTGGAACAGTCAAAATCTCACGGTATTTCTTATTAAAGCGTTCTGCAAGGTCTCTTGTCAATTCAAGATGTTGTTTTTGATCTTCTCCGACGGGAACAACATCTGTGTTGTAAAGTAGGATATCAGCCGCCATTAATGGTGGATAAGTAAGTAATCCCGCAGTTACCGCTTCCTTACCAGTTGATTTATCTTTAAATTGTGTCATTCTTTCTAATTCCCCGATATAGGCAACGCATTGCATCATCCATCCAAGTTGAGCGTGCGCAGGTACTTCGGATTGAATAAAAAGTGTTGCTTTTTCTGGATCAAGGCCGATCGCGAGGTATAAAGCAGCTAGCTTTCTGATGTTTTTGCGAAGCTCCTGTGGTTCTTGTTGAACTGTAATTGCATGTTGGTCCACGATACAGAAGTAACTGTTATAGTCGTTTTGCAGTTCGACAAACTGCTTCATTGCTCCGATGTAGTTACCAAGCGTTACATTCCCACTTGGCTGAATTCCTGAGAAAATTGTTTTCATAATCATGCTCCTCTTTTTTAAAGTAGTGATTTGGAAATCTTGTATAAATTTATTAGTTGATTGTAGTGGAAGGCGCGCAGACTCCCTCGGGAAGAAGGGACAGGGGAGAACCCACAGGCGAAGCCGAGGCGGCTCCCGGACCGCCCGCGGAAAGCGAAGCGCCTGGAACGGAAATCAACGGTTAAACTTTAAAGGAAATACAAAAAGGCCCATTCATCCCTAAAAAAGGGACGAATGGACCGTGGTACCACCCTTATTATTTCACACAAAATTGCAGAAATCACTTAACCTTGTAACGTAAGGATACGTCACAGCCTACTAATAGGTTCAGCCATGAAGCTCAGAAGTCCATTCCTAAACGTTAGCTGTTTGTTCCCACCAACCACAAACTCTCTAAAAAACTAAGCTGTTTAGTACTATTCTCCATCATTGCTTTTAATAAATAAATATTCTTTTATTATAACCATTTCAATGGAAAATATCAACTATTGTAATACATAAATAACGAAATCAACATACAAAGGAACAACAACATGGACGCTGTAAAAATATGCTGTGTGGATAGTGGTTGTAATAGTTCCGATGGCGGTCTCATTTCATTTCTAATATCTTGCTCTAACTCCTTGTCAGGTTGCGTGGATGCAAAGATTCTCCTGAAACTATAAGTTATACCGTCAAAAAAACCTTTTTGGACCACTAGTGTGAATAAAGAAATAAAAATAAAGATACTGGAAATGGTAAAGGATGTATTAATGAAGTTCAGCAAGTTAATTCCCCCATAATATATCCAACTTGTGCCGAATGTTGCTAAAAGTAAAATTAAGAAAAAGACGAGTGAAGATTTAATGGAAATATTCATGCTTCCTCCTACGTACGAAGTGTAAAGTTTAGTCATCTAAATTGTATTGTAATAAAATGAATAGAATAAGACAAATATAAAGAAACTATAAAAGGAATTACTTGTAAAAGTACAAAGGAAAAATAGTTGTAACAATTGTAATATATTTGCAATATTGAGTGAGTTGATAATGAAATATTCATAGGACTTTAGAACCATTTTTGTAATGAATATGCTTGAAAAATCAGTATTCTGTAAAATTAACGTTAAATTTATGAATGCACAATGTTTAGAAAACTTGTATAATAAAAATCGTTACCTCGAAACACAACAATTTTCGACATAATTTTTTAGGGGGTTAAGTAAATGAAAAAGTCAAAATATTTACTTCTTTTAGCGCTTACACTTGTACTTAGTGCTTTCTTAGCTGCATGTGGCGGCGGAAATTCAGCGCAAAACAATGGAGGACAAGGGGATACTCCACCAGCAGGTGAAGGAGAACCAACAGGTCCACAAGTACTTAACGTAGTTGATACTGCAGAGATTCCAACAATGGATTCCGTACAAGGTACTGATGCAGTAGCATTCAACGTTATGAACAACGTTTTTGAAGGGCTTTACAGACTTGGAGAAAATGATGAAGTAGTAGAGGGTGTTGCGAAAAGTCATGAAGTATCCGAAGACGGTCTTACTTATACTTTCACGTTACGTGAAGATTCCGTATGGTCCAATGGTGAGCCTGTAACAGCAAATGACTTCGTTTTTGCTTGGCAGCGTGCTGTAGACCCGAACTCTGGTTCTGAGTATGGTCCATATATGATGAACGGAAAAATCAAAAATGCTACACAAGTTTCTGCTGGTGAATTACCACTGGAAGAGCTTGGAGTTAAAGCAATTGATGAATATACTCTTGAGGTAACACTTGAGCAACCAGTTGCTTACTTCGAATCTTTAATGACATTCCCTACGTTCTTCCCACAAAATCAAAAGTTCTTGGAAGAACAAGGTGACCAATATGCATTAGAAGCTGACACTCTAATCTACAACGGTCCATTCACTTTAGACAGCTGGGAGCATGAAGTTGGCTGGACAATGAAGAAAAATGCTGACTATTGGGATGCAGAAACAGTAAAACTTGATGAAATCAACGTTAAAGTTGTTAAAGAAGTTTCTACTGGTGTTAACTTATACACTGCACAACAAATTGATATCTCTCCTGGTTTAACATCTGACTTTGTAACTCAGTACAAAGAAGATCCAGACTTGATTTCTTACCTAGAGCCTACTATTTTCTGGTTTAAATTTAACCAAACGAAAAACGAAGCTTTAGCGAATGTTAACATCCGTAAAGCAATTTCTATGGGCTTCAATAAGCAAGACATGGCTGATTATGTATTGAACAACGGTTCTATTCCGGCAAACTACTCTGTACCTGTTGAATTTGTTCAACACCCTGAAACAGGAGAAGACTTCCGTGAAAAGAATGGCGATATAAATGCATTTGATGCAGAAAAAGCTAAAGAGCATTGGCAAAAAGGTTTAGAAGAATTAGGTATGGACGCTGTTACAATTGAAATCCTTGGTGGAGACACTGAAACAGCGAAAACTATGCAAGAATATCTTCAAAACCAATTGCAAGAAAATCTTCCAGGTTTAACAATCAAGTTGAAAGAAGTACCATTTGCTCAACGTCTAGATTTAGATGCAGCAATGGACTATGACATGCAGCTTGCTGGATGGGGTCCAGACTATCTTGATGCGATTTCTTTCTCTAATCTTTGGATTACAGATGGTGGAAACAACAAGATGGGTTACTCCAACGAAGAGTACGATAAGCTGTTGAACGACGTAATGACAACGTATGCGAACGATCCTGTAAAACGTTTTGAGGCGATGCAAGAAGCAGAAAGAATTCTTCTTGAAGAAGATGCTGCAATTGCTCCGATTTACCAACGCGGTACAACAAGACTTTGGAAGCCTTACGTTCAAAACGTATACCGTCACAACTTCGGTCCTGACTTCAGCTACAAATGGGCTTACATCAGCGGTAAATAATATTATACTGATATAAAAATAATTCTTTTAAAATAGAGAAAAAGAGAGTATATTTGAAACATATACTCTCTTTTTCCCTGTAAGTAAATTGTCGAATTTTAGGGAAAATTATAAACAATTAGAATTCGGCGCATTATTTTTTAGGAGGTGCAGAGATGACAAAGTACTTGTTGCAACGTATCTTATATATGTTTATCACCTTATTTTTAATTGCCTCATTTACATTCTTCTTGATGAAGATGATGCCAGGTTCCCCATTTACGATGCAAGACAAACTGTCAGAAGCACAAAAAGCAATTCTAAATGCCAAATATGGTCTTGATGACCCAATGCCTGTACAATATTTGAAATATCTCGGAAGCCTAGTTCAAGGAGATCTTGGTATTTCATTTCAATATGATAACAGAAGCGTTACGAGTTTGATTATGCAGCGTATTGGTCCATCAGCTCAACTTGGGTTCCAAGCAATGTTCTTTGGTACAATAATCGGAATATTCTTGGGTGTTATCGCTGCATTAAGACAAAACACATGGGTTGACTACGGTTCAACAATTATGGCCGTTCTTGGTAAATCGATTCCTTCCTTCGTTTTCGCAGGCTTACTACAATACTGGATCGGCGTAAAGCTCGGCTGGTTTCCAGTTGCGTTCTGGTCAGGATGGGAATTCACGGTATTGCCAACGATTGCACTATCCATGTTCCCAATTGCAATTTCCGCACGTTTCATGCGTACAGAAATGATTGAGGTATTAGGCTCAGATTACATTACTCTGGCACGTGCTAAAGGTGCTACAAATTTTGATATTGCTGTAAAGCATGCATTAAGAAATGCTTTAATTCCAGTAGTAACGGTTCTTGGACCGTTGGCTGTAAGTTTGATGACAGGAACACTTGTTATTGAGAAAATCTTCTCAATCCCAGGTCTTGGAGAACAGTTTGTCCGTTCCATTACTACAAACGATTATCCAGTCATCATGGGAACGACATTGTTCTTTGCTGCACTTTTCATTGTCATCGTTCTTGTAGTTGATATTCTTTATGGAATTATCGACCCGCGTATTCGCCTGGCAGGAGGTAAGAAATAATGAATAACAACAATTTTGATAAACTGCCTAAGGAATTATTCCAACCGGCGGTACAAGACCCTAGTAAAAGTGAAAAAATAGCTAAACCTAGTTTGACCTATTGGCAAACTGCCTGGTTGCGCATTAAGAAAAATAAAGCCGCTATTGCTGGAGCTGTTATTCTAATCGTCATTGCATTTCTCGCAATCTTTGGCCCATTTATGAATAATCACGGTTTTAATACTCAGGATGTAACACAGGGTAATCTCCCTCCTAAAGTTCCTGGTATCGAGAACCTTGGTATCTTGGATGGAACAAGAGATGGAGTCGACGTTTACGAGCAACGTGGTATAACAGATTATTATTGGTTCGGTACCGACAGTCTTGGACGTGACTTATGGACACGTGTTTGGACAGGTACGCGTATTTCCCTATATATTGCTCTTTTAGCAGCATTCATTGATATGGTAATCGGTGTTGCTTATGGTGGAGTTTCAGGTTTTTACGGTGGACGTACAGATAACATCATGCAACGTATCATCGAGGTTTTAGTTGGTATTCCAAACTTAGTAATTGTTATCTTAATGATTCTCGTACTTGAACCGGGGATTATAGCGATTACCATTGCATTAACCATAACCGGTTGGGTCGGAATGGCCAGGGTCGTCCGGGGGCAGGTTCTTAAGCTCAAGAGCCAAGAATATGTCCTCGCATCCAAAACGCTCGGTTCAACCAATAACCGAATCATATCGAAACACTTACTGCCGAACGTGGTGGGAGTAGTCATCATTAATACGATGTTCACAATTCCAAGTGCTATCTTCTTCGAGGCATTTCTAAGCTTCATCGGACTAGGCTTGAAGCCACCTATGGCATCACTTGGTACGTTAATAGACGATGGATTTAAATCCTTGCAAATCTTCCCGCACATCATGGTTTTCCCGGCAATTATCATCAGTTTATTGATGATTGCTTTCAACCTTGTTGCGGATGGATTCCGTGATGCATTAGATCCTAAAATGAAAGACTAGTTATAAAGGCAGGTGAATGACAGTGGAAAAAATACTTGAAGTGAAAAACTTACATGTTTCTTTTGATACTTTCGGGGGAGAAGTTAAGGCTATCCGTGGTGTGGATTTTGATTTGAAAAAAGGTGAAACGTTGGCGATTGTGGGTGAATCCGGGTCAGGAAAATCCGTAACCACAAAAACTGTTATGCGTTTATTACCTAAGCATAATTCCAATATTAAACACGGTGAAATCTTATTTGACGGTAAAGACTTAGCAAAGCTTTCGGACAAGGAGATGCAGAACATCCGCGGAAAAGATATCTCAATGATTTTCCAGGATCCAATGACTTCCCTAAATCCGACAATGACTGTTGGTAAACAGATTATGGAAGGAATTATTAAGCATCAGAAACTTAGCAAAAGCGCCGCTGCAGAAAAAGCAATCGATTTGCTTCGTCTTGTAGGGATTCCAATGCCAGAAGAACGTTTTAAGCAGTATCCCCACCAATTTTCTGGCGGGATGAGACAAAGGGTTGTTATTGCGATCTCACTTGCATGTAACCCAAAAGTATTGATTGCAGATGAACCTACTACTGCACTGGATGTTACCATCCAAGCACAGATTCTGGATTTAATGAAAGACCTTCAGAAAAAAATAGATACATCCATCATTTTTATTACACATGACCTTGGCGTTGTAGCAAACGTTGCAGATCGTGTAGCTGTTATGTATGGTGGCCAAATCATCGAAACGGGAACAGTGGATGAGATCTTCTATGATCCACGCCACCCTTACACTTGGGGATTATTAAGCTCCATGCCTGATTTGGATCTAGGTGATGAAGATGAGCTTTATGCGATTCCAGGTTCACCACCTGATTTGTCTGATCCACCAAAAGGAGATGCATTTGCTCCTCGAAACGAATTCGCAATGCAAATTGATTTGGAAATGGAGCCGCCAATGTTCCAAATTTCTAAAACGCACTTTGCGAAAACGTGGTTATTACATGAAGATGCACCGGCAGTAGAACCACCACTTGCTGTTCAAAAGCGTCAACGTCTCATGCCACAAAACTTCGAAAAGCCTGTTTTGGTAAAGGACGGTGGAAACAATGGCAACTAATGAAAAGTTAGTGGAAATTCGCAACCTAAAGCAATATTTTAATGAAGGAAAGCCGAACATGGTAAAAGCAGTAGACGGCTTGAATTTCGATATCTATCGCGGTGAAACGCTTGGACTTGTTGGAGAGTCGGGATGTGGGAAGTCCACAACAGGCCGTACCATCATACGCCTTTATGATGCAACAGACGGAGAAGTACTCTTTGAGGGCGAAAACGTTCACGGCAAAAAGTCTAAGAAAGACTTGTTGAAATTCAACCGCAAGATGCAAATGATCTTCCAAGATCCTTCTGCATCCTTGAACCCTCGTATGACGGTTGCCGACTGCATTGCAGAAGGAATCGACATTCACGGATTGGCGAAGTCGAAAAAGGAACGTCTTGCTCGTGTGCATGAACTACTAGAAACGGTTGGTTTAAATAAAGAGCACGCCAACCGTTATCCACATGAGTTCAGTGGCGGGCAGCGCCAACGTATCGGTATCGCTCGTGCATTAGCGGTGGAACCGGATTTCATCATTGCCGATGAGCCGATTTCTGCATTGGACGTTTCCATTCAGGCACAGGTTGTCAACTTGATGAAAAAGCTTCAAAAGGAAAAAGGGCTAACGTACTTGTTTATCGCCCATGACCTTTCCATGGTGAAATACATCTCCGACCGTATCGGAGTAATGTATTTTGGTAAGATTGTTGAGCTTGCTGATAGTAACGAGCTTTATAATAATCCAATTCATCCGTACACAAAATCTTTATTGTCCGCGATTCCTCAACCAGATCCGGATTCTGAGCGCAGCCGTAAGCGTTTTGCTTACGATCCAGCATCCCATGGCTATGCCAAGGATGAGGAGTTAGAGTTGCGTGAAGTACGACCAGGACACTTTGTCTTGTGTTCCGAAGCGGAGTTTAAAAAGTATCAAGCTGAGTATGCAGGTAAATAAGTTTTCTAGAAACCGATTCCTCGATTGTGGGGGTCGGTTTTTTTGTGGATGAGTCTAAACTCCCAAAGCTTTTACGAAAGAGGCAGAAGTGTCTAATAGAACGGTTCTATATGACCGAAGCTCGGTGGGTAGAGGGGGAAAAGTCTAATGGAAGGTTCTATACGACCGAAGCTCGGTGGGAAGAGGGGGAAAAGTCTAATAGAGCGGTTCTATACGACCGAAGCTCGGTGGGAAGAGGGGGAAAAGTCTAATAGAGCGGTTCTATACGACCGAAGCTCGGAGAAAAGAGGCAGAAAAGTCTAATAGAATGGCTCTCTATTACCGAAACTCCTCCACCAAAGCCAAATCGGTAACAGAGAAGCTGTCTCTCCGCCCGAAACTTCTCGGCCAAAGCTAAAACGGTAACAGAGAAGCCGTCTCTCCGCCTGAAACTCCCCCACATAAGCTAAAACGGTAAAAGAGAAGCCCTCTCAACACCCGAATCCCCTCAACAAGAAACAAAACGGTAACAGAGAACCCTTCCTGCAAACTCTCATCACTCTCATCACCCACTACCACTCTAGTACTCTCGAATTATTTTGAAGGAAATTGTTGAAAAAGGTAAAAAAACAACGATTTTCCAGTATAATAGAGATAGCATATAAGAGAAGGGATTTTGAAATGAAATGATGAAAAAAATGATTGGTGGTCTGGTGGCTGCAGTCGGAATTTTCGTATTAGGTGGAACGCTAGTACAAGCAGAAGGGGAAGAAGTACTTCAAGCGGCACAACATGCAACAAAAAAGGTGGAAATGCAAACACGCGAGCTGCCAATATCGATTGCGAGATTTGCGTTTGACTCAGGATATACTTTTACATATCCAGATGCAGTTAGAGGGATCTATGTAACAGGTCATTCAGCAGGTGGGGAAAGATTTCCACGCTTACTAGATCTATTGAACAAAACAGACCTTAACGCAATGGTTATTGATATTAAGGATGATCATGGGTATCTGACTTACATACCGGAGGAGGAAGACTCCCCATTCATGGACATTGCACAGCCTTATATTAAGGACCCTAAAGAAATGATGAAAACCTTGGAAGAAAATGAAGTTTACCCGATCGGTAGAATTGTAGTTTTCAAGGATACTGTGCTAGCGAAGAAGCGCCCGGATTTATCTTTTCAAGAAAACGGTAAAGTATGGGTGAACGGTCGTGAAGAGGCATTTGTCAGTCCTTTCTTAAAGGAAGTTTGGGATTACAATGTAGACATTGCGATTGAAGCAGCGAAAATGGGCTTTCAGGAAATACAGTTCGACTATGTGCGTTTCCCGGAAGGTTTTGAAAATAGAGACACAAGTCTTGAATACACCTATGGGGAGTACAAGGACCTCGATATGGACAATGTTCAAAAGCGAGTGGAAGCGGTAACGGATTTCGTGGAGTATGCACGTGAGCGATTAGAGCCCTACAATGTGCAAGTGTCCGTGGATATCTTTGGTTATACAGCAACTTTGCCAGAAGCACCTGGAATCGGTCAGAACTTCAGCCGCATCTCAGAACACGTGGATGTTATTTCATCCATGATCTATCCAAGCCATTGGACAGCTTATTTCGGAATTGAAAAACCGGATACGGAGCCATATAAGCTGATTGCCGAATATTCTAAGCTAGAAAACGCCAAGCTGGATGAGCTGGAAAATAGACCGGTATCAAGACCGTGGATTCAGGACTTCACAGCAAGTTGGCTTGGAGCAGGGAATTATATTCCATATGGACCAAAAGAAGTGGAAGATCAAATCCGTGCACTAAACGAAAATGGAATAGATGAATACCTGATTTGGAATGCAGGTAACAGCTATACAGAAGGACTAGACTTTACCCCACTTAATGACTGAGTAAAAAGATAGAAAAAAAGCTGCCAATCATCTGGCAGCTTTTTTCTGTTATTTCTTTTTCCCTCCGACACTCTTCCAACCAGCCTGCATGCTTGCGGACTTATCAAAGCTTTCCGTGCCTTTTTTTCCTCCAAAAAGCTTTTCTCCGATACCGTTTGTCAGTACGCCCATAACGGCGGTAATTCCGATGACTAATATAGCCACGATGGTAAAATCAATAAAATATTCGATCAAAACCACACATCCCCTTTGTCTTATGTAATCGTATACAAAAAACAATCATACTCTTATTGTATGGTATGTTTAATAGAAAAGAAAGAGGGTATATTAACACTGAGGTCTGTTCAAATTTGTTATACTTAAAGTGTACATAGAGATAAAACGAAAGGGGAGTTTATTACGGAATGAATTGGTATGAGAAGTTAAATCAGTATTTTCCAGTAGAAGAGATGAAATCCAGGGAGCATATGGAGCTTCTTTTAAAAGAAAGAGGGGACATTTATCATAAGGATGAAGGGGAGCATCATGTATTAATGTATGTGGAGCTTGATAACTTTATTTTCATCGACTACTTGTTTGTTTCAAAAGATGCTAGAGGTTTGGGGCTTGGACATAAGTTGCTAGACAAAATGAAGGAAAAAGGCAAGCCGATTATTTTAGAAGTGGAACCTGTTGATTATGAAGACACAGACACGGAAAAACGACTCCGTTTTTATAAAAGAGAAGGGTTTGAACATGCCACATCAATCGGTTATAGACGTCGTTCTCTTGCAACAAATGAAGTGAATGCAATGGAGATCCTTTATTGGTCACCGACGGATGCAGGGGAAGAAGCGATCTACGAGGGAATGAAAGCTACATACGAGCAAATTCATACATATAAAGATAAAGAACTGTACGGTGAATCATATGATAAAGTAGACAAAGTACTTACTTATGATGAAGATGATGATAATGAGGATATATTGTCTAAATTGTAAAATATCGTTTAAATTATTAAAGCTAGATAGAACCATTACCCAAAGGTAGTGGTTTTTTTAACGAGAAATACTTGCATAAACAAGTATTTTTAGATAGAATAAAATCGCTGAGAGGAGTTGAAAAGGTGAAACCTGAAAGTAACTATAAGTTAGATGATTCGATAGGTTATAAACTTTTCCATGCATCAAGACTAATGAATAATCGCATAAACAAATATTTTAAAGAGAATAATTTTCCTGTCACGTATGAACAATGGCAAATACTGAGTAGGTTGTATGAGAGGGACGGACTTACGCAAAATCAAATTGCAGAACTAAATGAGAAAGATCAACCAAGTGTTTCTCGTTTAATCGTGAACATGGTAAATAGGGGATTGGTAACACGGTCACCACATCCTTCAGATGCAAGGATTAATATTATTAAACTTACAGAACAGGCAAAAGAGTCGGAGCAGGAGCTTAAGATCCTTGCGAACCAAACGATTCAGGACGCAACGAAAGGGATAAATCCTGAAGATGTGGAGAAATGCCTTAGAATGCTTGATCAGATAAGAGCAAATCTTCAATAAAAATGTTTGTTTAAACAAGTAATAGGCTGTTGGTTATTAGTTGTTTAAACAAGTATTTTTATACATTAAGAACTTATAAAGAGATAAATACTTTTAGGCTTATTTTTTTTTAATCGCCATTGAGAATGATTATCTATTTCAAATACAGTGTAGGGAAGGAAAGCATAATGAAGAAAAGGTATCTGTTTATTTTGCTAATAACATTATCATTTATCTCTTTATTTGTTGGGGTAACTGAAATTCAACCTTGGAAATTGTGGCAGGGAATAAGTGAACAGCAACTCCAGATTCTCTTGCTTAGTAGAATTCCGAGACTGCTAAGCATTATTATCGCCGGAATTGGAATGAGTGTTTGTGGCCTGATTATGCAGCAGCTGACTAGGAACAAGTTTGTCTCACCAACCACTGCTGGAACAATGGACTCTGCAAGACTTGGAGTGTTAGTTTCCCTCCTGCTTTTTTCTTCTGCTGGAATGTTACTAAAGGCCTCCATTGCTTTTATCTTTGCACTGGCAGGGACGTTTATTTTTATGAAAATTTTAGACAGGATAAAGTTCAAGGATGTTATTTTCATCCCGCTAGTGGGGCTAATGTTCGGAAGTATTGTAGGCTCCATCACTACATTTTTTGCTTATAAATATGACCTTATTCAAAATATGTCGTCTTGGTTGCAGGGGAATTTCTCCCTAATTATTAAAGGAAGATACGAGCTGCTTTACATAAGTATTCCATTGCTTATCATTACATATTTTTATGCAAACAGGTTTACCGTTGCAGGTATGGGAGAAGATTTCTCTATTAATCTAGGATTGCCGTATAAAAAGGTAGTAAACATTGGACTTGTCATTGTGGCAGCTGTGACATCTATCGTCATCCTGACAGTAGGAATGATACCATTCCTTGGGCTGATTGTGCCAAATATTGTGAGTATCTTTCGGGGAGATCATCTAAAAGAGAATCTGCCATACACTGCAATGATTGGAGCAATCTTTGTCCTTTCATGCGATATTCTCGGTAGAATTATCATTTATCCTTACGAAATACCAATCGGTCTTACTGTCGGAGTAATAGGTAGTGCGTTATTTCTTTATCTTTTGTTTAGGAGAAGTACATATGAAGCTAAAGCATAAGATTTATCTATTGATTGGTTTACTAGTATTCTCAGTTTCTCTTTTTTTATTTTATGATCTTGGTTCAAGTTGGGAATATGCACTTCCAAGGAGAGCTACGAAAGTACTGGGGATAATACTTACTGGGGGATCCATTGCTTTTTCCACCGTTATTTTTCAAACAATTACTGGTAATAGAATATTAACGCCAAGCATTATCGGACTTGATTCTCTTTATCTGCTTGTCCAGACATTTATTATTTTCGCATTCGGTTCTGCAAGCTTTATAACAGTTAACAAGGAAGTGAATTTCCTCCTTTCGGTGTCATGCATGGTATTGTTTGCCATACTCCTTTATAAGTTCCTTTTTAAAGGCGAGGGACGAAATATCTATTTCCTGCTTCTGGTGGGGATAGTTTTTGGAACGCTGTTTGGCAGTCTATCTACATTTATGCAGGTACTGATTGATCCGAATGAATTCATGCTTGTTCAGGATAGGATGTTTGCAAGCTTCAATAACGTCAACACGGAACTTTTGATTGGTTCAATTATTCTTCTAATTGGCATCGGGCTTTATGTATCTCGTTATTTGAAATATTTAGATGTACTGGCGCTTGGAAGGGACCAGGCCATCAATCTTGGAGTACCGTATAATTTTATTGTGCAAAGGTTTTTAATTATCATTGCCATACTTGTTTCCATAGCCACTGCTTTGGTTGGGCCAATAACATTTCTAGGATTACTTGTAGCAAATATAGCGTATCAATTTATGAAAACTTACCGTCATACATACTTATTGACTGCCTCCATTCTTATAAGCATCGTAGCGCTAGTGGGGGGACAACTGATTGTGGAACGAGTATTCACGTTCTCCACCACCTTAAGTGTCATCATCAATTTTACAGGCGGTGTCTATTTTATTTATCTGTTATTAAAGGAGAGTAAATCATGGTCGAAGTAAAAAACCTAACGAAAAGCTATGGAAACAAAAAAGTGGTGGATCAGGTAAGCACTACAGTGAAGAAGGGGAGCATCACTTCCTTTATAGGCCCTAACGGTGCAGGTAAAAGCACCTTGTTGTCCATGATGAGCAGGCTGATAGAAATGGATTCCGGTGAAGTTTACGTAGATGGAGAGAATATAATCAAACAAAAAAGCAATATCTTAGCAAAAAAGTTATCCATTCTAAAACAGTCTAACCATATGCCAATTCGTTTGACAATAAGGGAGCTTGTCAGTTTTGGAAGATTTCCTCATTCGCAAGGTAATTTGACTGCAGAAGATTGGAGAGAGGTAGATGCAGCAATTGCGTACATGCAACTGGAAGAAATGCAGCATAAATTTTTGGACCAGTTAAGCGGAGGGCAAAAGCAACGTGCATTCATTGCCATGGTAATTGCGCAGAACACAGAATATATCCTTTTGGATGAGCCGTTGAATAATCTGGATATGAAGCATTCTGTTCAGATAATGAAAGTATTGAGAAGGCTCGTTGATGAAACGGGGAAGACCGTCATTATCGTAATTCATGATATTAACTTCGCATCTGTTTACTCTGACTATATCGTAGCATTGAAGGATGGAAAATTAGTAAAGCAAGGTAAAACAGAAGACATCATTAGAGAAGACATTTTAAAGGAAATCTATGATATTGAAATTAAAGTAAAAGAAATAGACGGAAAAAATATTTCTATTTATTTTTCATAAGGAGGAGAAGATATGCAAGCTTACAGGAATGCTATCCCTTGATGGACTTCTCTGGAACTGGCGCCACCTTTTTGTAAGAAGACTATAACAGATGCAAAAAGGAGTTCATTAGAGAATATAATCATCATTTGTAGCTTTATCCAAATATTTCATGAGGTGAAGGAAATGAAGAAGAACCTATCCATATTATTTTTAGCTTTCTTATTATCTTTAGTTGCCGCTGCGTGCGGTACAAATAATAATGCAACAAGTGGAACCGAAACTGCTTCAGCAGAAGAGAAAACTACCGGGAATACAGAAACGATGACTATTGAACATCAATTAGGAAAAACAGATATCACGAAATCGCCTAAAAATGTTATTGTGTTCGACTTTGGAATATTGGATTCCCTGGACAAATTGGGAGTGAATGTTTTAGGAGTTCCTCAAGCGAACATACCTCATTACTTATCAAAATATGAAGACGTAAAATATGAGAATGTGGGAAGTTTGAAGGAGCCGGATTTTGAGAAAATACATTCGCTTGAGCCAGAGTTAATCATCATTTCCGGCAGACAAGCGGAAGCATATGAGGAACTCTCCAAAATTGCTCCAACAATTTTTATGGGAGTAGATACAACTGATTACCTTCCTTCTTACAAAGAAAATATGACATTACTTGGAGAGATTTTCAGTAAAGAGTCCGAAGTTGCTGAGGAATTGTCTCAAGTGGAAGAATCTATTAAGGCATTAAAAACAAAAGCAAACGCTTCCGGAAAGAACGCATTAATTATTCTTGCAAATGAGGGTAATATTAGTGCTTATGGTCCTGGCTCCCGTTTTGGTATCATTCATGATGAGTTTGGACTAACACCTGTGGATAATGGGATAGAAGTATCGACGCATGGACAAAACGTTTCTTTTGAGTATATTCTTGA
Organism: Sutcliffiella horikoshii; assembly: GCF_002157855.1. NCBI lineage: Bacteria > Bacillati > Bacillota > Bacilli > Caryophanales > Bacillaceae > Sutcliffiella > Sutcliffiella horikoshii. The sequence goes on from NZ_CP020880.1 coordinate 1,372,119, forward strand.
AAAGAACCCGGATTACTTGTTTGTCATTGACAGAGGGGCTGCAGTAGAAGGAGAATCAAGTGCCCAATCGTTATTAGATAACGATATCATCAAACAGATAAATGCGAGTAAAGATGGGAACATTGTGTATCTTGATCCTAACTACTGGTACTTGTCAGGTGGAGGCCTTATTTCTGTTTCGGAAATGGTCAAGGAAATCGAAACAAGCTTAGAATAAGTGGTGCAAAATATTGTACTAAGATGCTAATATAAGTGAAAAACGAACTCCACCCTAAACTAGAGGCAAGAAGCTACTAGTTTAGGGTGGAGTTTCATTTATTCTTGGCGGATTTCGTATGCTTTTCTAATCAGCTGGGTAATTTCTGTATATCCTCTATCATTCGGATGTATGTCGTCCTTCGCGATATGCGTCCACTCCAATGCTTTCCCCTCAAACGCTTCATAGGGGTCAATAACCAGTGTGTTGGATTCATCTCCGTACTCCTCAATAAAGCCATTAAACAAAGGAGCATATTTAGCGCCAAGGTCGGTCAATTCATGACCTTCAGGATAAGGATTATAGAGTCCTAAAAGAATGATAGTGGCATCAGGATTCAGTTTACGTAACAACTTATAGGTCTCCTGATAAGTCCTCTTCAAAATCTCCATTCGAACATTTAGTGCTGACTCTTCCTCACTCTCAGGTACAGAACGGATGGTTTGTAAGAAGTCATTCCCACCGATGGAAACCGAGATCACTCCAGCTGTTTTCAAACGGTTTTGCAAGGCCTCATCCGCATTCAACAATGCCAATAAGCCTGTAGAAGAAAGACCGGGAATCCCATAATTCTCTACGTCCACATTGTTTTTCTCACGTAAATATTTCGTGAATTGAGGAACAAAGCCGTGAATGCGTAAATAGTTTTCTTCTGATGATCCAAGACCTGCAGTTAATGAATCTCCAATGGCGATATAAGTAATTTCACCAGGAGATTCAGCAGTTGCGGGAGGATAGATAAGAAAACTTGATACAATCAGCATGGCAACCAAAATCCATTTATTCAGCATGTTAATCATCCTCCCGCAAATTTTTAGGCATCTAGCTTTTCTAACTTCTTAAGCTTTCTTTTTTCCTTAAATTCATCAAACAGATAGTAAACAACCGGTATTAAAACTAACGTAATAATGGTTGCAAAACTTAAACCGAATACGATAACAATCGCCATCGGCTGCTGAATTTCCATCCCTTCTCCAAAGCCCAAGGTTAACGGAATCAAACCGAGAATGGTAGTAAGAGCAGTCATAAAGATTGGGCGTAAACGAGTTGGTCCTGCTATAAGAATAGCTTCCCAAGTTGTTTTACCATCACGTTTCATCATATTTACATAGTCGACAAACACGATGGCGTTATTGACGACGATCCCGGTCAAAATAAGCATTCCGACGAGGGAACCAACACCAAGCGGTTGTCCGGTGACGAGAAGGCCGGTAATGATTCCAATAACCGTCAGCGGTACGCTGAACATAATGATAAATGGATAGAAGTAAGATTCAAACTGTCCTGCCATGACCATATAGACAAGAACAACGGCAAGGGCGAGGGCACCTCCGAGTTTGAAAAAGGCGTCATTCATTTGTTCATCCTGTCCGCCAATCGTTATTTTATATTGATTGTTTGGAATGTAGATGTTTTCCTTCAATGTTTGTTCCACATCATCAATGACGCTTCCAAGATCCCGGTTCACAATATCAGCATTAACCGTAATCTCACGGTTTCTGTTTGTGCGATTAATCTGACTTGGACCTTGGCCTCGTTCAACAGTTGCCACTGCTTGAAGAGGGATGTTTTCACCAGTAGGTGTATTGATCAGCAATTTTTCCAAATCTTGAATGGAAGCTGTATACGTATCTTCAATCGTTAATCGGATATCAAGTTCAGCCCCGTCACGAGCCATTCTTGATGCAACAAGTCCTTTTGTGGCATTTGAAACGGCAGAAGCGATCTGTGCACTACCAATTCCAAACTGACTTGCTTTGACTCTGTCAATATCTACGACAATCTCGGGATTACCTTCTGTATAGTTAGAAGAAGGTTCCCTGATCCCATCAATTTCAGTAAGAAGCTCGACTGTCTCATCCGCCATACCTTTCAGCGTGGTCAAGTCAGGTCCTGTAATACTTAGGGATACAGGATTTTGAGAAAAACCAGAGTCCCCGGAAGAAAGGGAGATGTCAGCACCAGGGATATTCTCAAGCTTCTTCCTGATTTCGTCTCCTACAAGTTTGTCAGAGCGGCTCCGTTCTGTTACAGGTGTCAAAAGAATGCTGTAGTTCGCCCGGTTTGTCTGAGTACCTGCTGAAACCGAGAAGTTGTCTGTTCCACCGACAGTCACAAATGCCAAGTCAATATCCTTAATATCCGACAACCTCGAATCAATTTCTTCCATCACATCATATGTAGCATCAAGCGAGCTCCCGTCAGGTAAGCGTACGGTCATGGAAATGAAACTTTGATCCTGCTGAGGCAAAAACTCTTTTCCGATAAAAGGGATACCAATTAATGAAATCAGAAACAAAATGACGATAGTGGTTACGGTCTTCTTTGGATTCCTTAGTACCTTTTCCAAAATAGAACGGTACCAATTGGTGAATCCGGTAAATCTCTCTTCAAAACGAGAAGTGTTTGTATTTACTTTTAATAGTAGAGATGAGAATAACGGAACAATGATTAATGCTGTGAACAAAGAGGCGAGCAACGAGAACGAAACCACAAGTGCTAATGGTTTAAATAATTGTGCAGCCAAACCGTCCACAAATACGATTGGTAAGAAAACGATGACGGTGGTCAAAGTGGAAGCGATGATTGCAGGGCCAACTTCACTAGTTCCTTCAATTGCCGCATCTTTCATGGAATAACCTTTTTGTCGTAAACGATATATATTTTCCAATATGACAATGGCGTTATCCACCATCATCCCAATTCCAAGCGCGAGTCCCCCTAGAGTCAGAAGATTTAACGTTTGACCGCTAAAGTACATGAAGATAAAGGTTGCGACGATGGAAACAGGTATAGAAAATAAAATGATAAGCGTACTGCGTATGTTTCGTAAAAAGAAAAACAGAACTAGTGCAGCCAATAAACTACCAGCAATCATGTTGGTGGTCACGGCGCGAATGGATTGTTCGATAAATTGACTTTGATCAAATATCGGCTTTATTTCGACGCCTTCAGGTAAATTTTTTCTGATTTCTTCTAACTTTTCTTCAATATTGTTTGCAACAGTAACCGTATTGCTTCCTGACTGCTTCAATATCGACATTCCTACTGCAGGTTCTCCATTCAAGTAGCTTAGCTGCGTTGTCGGTTGCAGGGTTTCTTTTACTTCACCGAGCTGATCGAGTTGGATGACCCCTTTAGGAGTAGGAATCGGAAGCGTTTGGATGTCATAAATGGAGGCATATTCTCCGGTAATCCTTATTGGAAGATTTTGATTTTGATCTGTTAGTGAACCACCAGGGAGGTTTAAGTTTTCGGCAGCGATAATTTGTTGTAATTGATCAATAGATACATCAAAGGAAGAAAGAGCATTCGGATCCAACGTTATCCTCACTTCATTTTCTGCTCCGCCTTCCACTGAAATGGACGCAATTCCATCCACACTGCTTAATTGGGGCTCAATATCTTGTTCCGCCAACTGCTTCGCTTTGGTCATTTCTCCAGATGGATCTGTGATGGCAAGTTGCACAATTGGCAGGTCACTTGGATTGAAGCGGAGAACCCTAGGCAGATTAGCACCTGAAGGAAGGAAGTCGCGAACAGAATCAATCCGCTCCCTCATATCCAAGGAGGCGAAATCCATATTCGTTCCCCAGGTAAAAGACACGAGAACAAGTGAGCCTCCTGTACGCGAAATGGAGGTAACAGATTCCACATTCGGCAAAGTGCTCATTGCATCCTCAAGTGGAGAAGATATCAAGTTCTCGATCTCTTCAGGACCAGCCCCCTCATAGGTGGTGGTTACCGCTACAATAGGAAAAGTTAATTCAGGAAACAAGTCCACCGGCATACCGCGCATGCTGACGGCACCAAGGATTAACATAAGTATGATCACCATTGACATTGCAATGGGACGTAATACAGAAAGCTTCGCAATTTTCATCTAATAGGTTCACTCACTTTGTTCGGTTATTTCTGCACCGTCTTTTAATCTTTCTTTTCCGTTTACGGCTACTTTCTGGCCTTTAGAAACTCCTTCAAGGATCTGCATAAATTCATTGTCACGGAAACCAGTTTGAACATCTTGTCTTACCGCTTTATTTTCTTCAATGACATATACATAAGGATTTTCCTCTTCATATAAAATAGCGTCCATAGGCACAACAGTTTGCGCTTCAAGGTTATCAACGGCTACAAATGCAGTGGCCCTCATTCCGCCTTTAATCTCTAATTCTGTATTGCTGACAGGAATGGTGACTGAAAACATGTTTGTCTGCTGGTTAACTGTGGGAGAGACTGTCTCTATTTTGGATTCAAACGAATCTGCCAATCCCTCAAAGGAAATAGTCGCATCTTGCCCTGCTTTCAATTTACTTACTTGATAACTATTCACTTGGAAAGTTGCAGCTATATTGTCTAACTGTATAATCGTTCCAATTGGAACATTAGGAGAAGCAATTCCATCGTTGACTACATTTAATTCAGAAACAATTCCATCAATTGGGCTTGTAATCGAAGTAGCATCTGCCATTTGCTGCGCTTGCTTAAGCCCTTGTCTAGCCTGATTCAGCTGAGCTTCGATTTCCATGGTGTTGAAGGTAGGCATTTGTTGGACTTGGCTCGCAGCTGTCGCTAGTTGCGCCTGTTTGACCATCACATCGACCGTGCTTTGAACCAAATCAAGCGATGTAACAGCCCCTGTGTCAACGCCATCCAAAAGAGCCTGAGATTTTTCTAAACTTTGGTTTAATTCGTCCTGCAACTTGGGTATATCAGAAAGAGAGGCCTGATTTTCAGCTGCCTCTTGCATTTCTTTCATTTTTGAAAGGGCATTTTCCAGTTCTGTTACTGCGCTTTGAGCCTGTGTTACTTGTTCGTTCGCAGCTTCAGAATCCAATGAAACGATTACATCGCCCTTTTTTACTATATCTCCAATTTTTACATGAACAGATTCAACGGTAAGGGGGGAGGTAGTTAGGAGTGGTACTTGTGTTTCCGGTACAGCCAGTCCGACCAATTCGATCGTGTTGCTGATGTTTTTTTCCGTAACTTCAGCAATCGTAACAGGAATCTTATTGGACTCTGTATTCTGGCTTGTAATCTCTTTTTGACTGCAAGCGGTTGAAAATAAGAGTACGAACATGGCAGGAAGCAGCCAATATTTTTTCAACATATATCACCTCATACTTATCTTGTCTAATTATAAAACTAACATGTATTACAAACCCTTACAAATCCTAACTATCTAAGGGCAATCGAATCAACATAATTGTTACTACTTTGTGAACATACAAAAAAATATCAAAACTAATTTCATATAAATGAAACCTTCTAGGACAACCAAACGTCTGAATAGATGTAAGCCAAGTAATTACTAAAATTATTTAAACTTATTATAAGATTTCCCCCTGTAGATTGAAGTGTAAGGTGTGAGACTCCAGCGGGGAGGTAACGGTAGATTGAGACCCCACAGGCGAAGCCGAGGAGGCTCAAACACCGTCCCGCGGAAAGCGAACACCTGAAACGGAAATCTACAGGGCGTTAAAGCAGTGAAAATTTGAACATGCTGTGACAACTTGTCCGACTTTTAAAATACTATACCTTTTCAGTCGGAAATCGTGTATAATAAACAATAGAGATTACTTCTTTAGAGTAATTTCAAATTGAGAGCGATTCACAATTAGAAACGTTCAGCATGTTCTTTCGAATAATACTAGATAAAAAGGAGAGGAAAGTTCATGGTAACCCTATATACATCTCCAAGTTGTACTTCTTGTCGTAAAGCAAAAAATTGGTTAGAAGAACATAACATTCCATATACAGAAAGAAATATTTTCTCTGAATCCTTATCGATTGATGAGATTAAAGAGATCTTACGAATGACGGAAGACGGGACAGATGAGATCATCTCAACTAGATCTAAAATCTTCCAAAAACTGAATATAAATGTGGAAGCAATGCCACTTCAAGAATTATATTCCGTTATAAAAGAACACCCTGGTCTTTTAAGAAGACCTATCATCATAGACGAAAAACGACTACAAGTAGGGTACAACGAAGATGAGATTCGTCGATTCTTACCAAGAAAAGTAAGAACCTTCCAATTAAGAGAAGCACAACGATTAGTGAACAGCTAATATAAACAAAAAACTTCTACATGCATCATCGCATGTAGAAGTTTTTTTATTCCTACAAGTTCTATAGTCTACATTTTCTATAATCTACTTATTGATTGGAGTGCAAGGTGTGAGACTCCAGCGGGGGAGAAACGGTAGCTTGAGACCCCGCAGGCGAAGACGAGGAGGCTCAAGCACCGTCCTCTGGATAAGCGAACACCTGGAACGGAAATCAATAAGGGTTAAAGCAGCAACTTACTTATCGTATTTTTAAAAACTGTCTTTTATATAATCCAGTAAAAACCAACATGCCCAATATCAACACATACGGAAAAAACATTTGCCAATCACCCTCAGGAAGCATAACAGCAACCCTAGGTTCAAAAATAATCATCTTTCCGGCCGTATAACACAAAATGCTTGCTCCAAAATAGATAATTATAGGATATTTCTCCATTGCCACTAATATAATTTTACTCCCCCATATAATTATTGGTATGGAAAAGACCAGGCCAATGATTACCAAATAAAAATTACCATGTGCAGCACCTGCAACAGCCATAACATTGTCTATTCCCATCACAATATCGGCAATCACAATTGTTTTAATAGCAGCACCAAGGGAGTTCCTGCCCTCAACAATCGTTTCGTTTCCTTGATCGAGGATTAATTGTGCTGCTATATAAACCAATAATACCCCTCCGATAAACTGAAGGAACGGAATAGCCAAGAGGTAGACGGCACAGATGGTGAGTAAGATTCTGCATACAATCGCGAGAAGTGTCCCGATTATGATTGCTTTGTTACGGTGTCGCTCTGGAAGATTACGACATGCCAGTGCTATCACAATGGCATTATCTCCTCCGAGCACAATATCAATGCCAATGATGATTAGTATGGAAGTTATCAGTTCCAGCTCCACTTTATCGCCCCTTCTTGTCCCAGTCCTCTATAAATATAGTGGTTAAGAAGAGAGATTATGACTGAAAAAATGGATTCAGGAGTTAGCCGGGTTAGTATCATTTTATTGGATAGGCATTTTAACGATTTTTTAAAATGTGAGCATTTTTGTTTCCATTCTTCCTTTTTTTATCATAAAATAAAAGTACAAGTATCACTCTTGATAGTAAAATGTTCTTTTAATATGCTGCGGTCATGGTCTAGCTTTAAAGGCTAGGTACTTGAGGTCATTACTCATCTCTGAACAGGGATGTATAACAATCTATGTTTTGCTTAAATGGACCGGAACCAGCCGCATTTGCTCATCTTTGCATAGATCTTAGGTTTACTCGCTATGCTAAATGGATAAATTGTAACAATAAGGTATAAGAAATTTGTGGAGGGTCCCTTCCAAGGAAAGACGGAGGAAAATGAGAAGCGGACAATAAGAGACTGGCATTTCTCACATGAGATTTGTTTACAAGAGAGCACGCTTATCATTTACCGAATCAGAAGGGAGTTGTTAAGAATGGAAATAGAACGTATTAATGATCATACGGTAAAGTTTTATATTTCATATGGTGATATAGAGGAACGTGGATTTGACCGCGAAGAGATCTGGTATAACCGTGAGCGCAGTGAAGAACTATTCTGGGAAATGATGGATGAAGCCCATGATGAAGAAGACTTCATGGTGGAAGGCCCGCTTTGGATACAAGTTCAGGCCCTTGATAAGGGATTGGAGGTCATTGTCACACGTGCGCAGTTGTCTAAGGATGGAAAGAACTTCGAGGTACCTGTGTCAGAGGACAAGCGAATTGACATACCTGTTGATGAGAGAATAGAAGCGCTTCTTGATCAGCACTTTAATTCTCCAGCTAAAACAGATGAAGCAAAGGACGATAAGCTAGATGAGGAAAAAGACCTTCTGCAATTTATGGTCCGGTTTAGAGATCTCGAGTATATTATTTCGGCGAGTCACCGACTGCAACACTTAGAAAATTTAAGTAACAATCTTTACTTTTACGAGAAAAGCTACTATTTATATGTTGATTTCTCAAGTGAACATTATACAGATGAAGAAATTGACAATGTACTAAGTGTGTTACTCGAATATGGGGAAGAATCAGCCATCTCCATTCACCGTCTACAAGAATATGGTTCGGAAGTTGCCAAGGACGATGCGATGAAGGAAATGACGAAGCATTTTCCCCTTAAATAATCGAAAGCCGATTTCACAATGTTGAAATCGGTTTTTTCCGATTAAAATATCATGATTACTACATATAGGAAGATTTGGCGTCTGCGTTTAGGATAGAGGAGAAGTGAGTCTGTTGAAAAATACCATTCGGGTTATTGTATTTATACTAGTGATTGGTGCCATGTTGTTTGCAACCCAAGGCCTATGGGAAGGCTGGTTGCTAGGATCCATTTCTATATTTTTCACTATATCTGTCGTCTTTATAGCATTTTTAATATCTCTTGAAAATAGACACCCGACTAGAACACTCACCTGGTTGGTCGTCTTAGGAAGTTTTCCGGTACTTGGGTTTTTCTTTTATTTAATATTTGGACGAAATGTCAGGAAGCGTAGGCTATTTCAAAGGAAAGCGCTTCTTGACAAGGAAGTACTGGAAGAAGTGGAAGGAACGAGAGAGTACACAGAGCAAGATATGCGACTCTTGGACGAAAGTAAGAAAGGGATTTTTCAACTTTCTCAGAATATCGGAAGAAGTCCTATCTCCTTTGATACAGAAACGGTAGTGTTGACTAACGGAAATCAGACATTCACCAGGATACTTGAAGAAATCAGCAAAGCAAAACACCATATCCATTTTGAATATTATATTGTAAGAGATGACGAGATTGGTTCACAAATCAAAGATTTATTAATTGAAAAAGCTAAAAGCGGTGTACAGGTGCGTTTTCTGTTTGATGCAGTGGGAAGTTTTCAATTAGGCAGTAAATACATAAAGGAACTCCGAGCTGCAGGAGTGGAAATCGTTTCTTTCTCCCCTGTAAGGGTCCCTGTATTTAACAACAAGATTAACTTCCGTAATCACCGAAAAATCATTGTCGTGGATGGAGACGTAGGTTTTGTTGGTGGGTTGAATATCGGGGATGAGTACCTTGGGCGCGATGAGTATTTTGGGTTCTGGAGGGATACCCATCTTTACGTAAGAGGGGAAGCCGTCAGGACGCTTCAATTAATATTTCTCCAAGACTGGTATTATGCAACAGACGAATCTCTGCTTACCCCGAGCTATTTGACTCCGGCCTTACCAAATGAAAACGGGAAAAAATATGGCGGAGTCCAAATGATTGCAGGAGGCCCTGATCAGGAATGGGAGGTCATAAAAAGTTTATACTTTTCGATGATTACTTCTGCCCGTAAATCTATTTGGATTGCCTCCCCTTACTTTGTTCCTGATGACGATATTTTCACGGCACTGAAGGTGGCAGCGCTAAGTGGCCTGGATGTCCGGTTATTGGTGCCGAAGCGACCTGATAAACGGATCGTATACTATGCTTCTAGATCTTATTTTCCAGAAATGATGGAAGCAGGGGTGAAGATTTTTCAATACGAAAAAGGATTCCTTCACAGTAAAGTGGTGGTAGTCGATGAACAGGTTGCTTCCATTGGCACCGCAAACATGGACATGAGAAGTTTCCATTTGAATTTTGAAGTCAATGCATTTCTTTACAATACCGAAAGTGTGCAAACTCTTGTAGATGATTACGAGCAAGATCTGCATGATGCGAAACCAATTGCTAAAGAGGTATTTGCCAACCGACCTTTCTACCAGAAGGTGTTTGAATCATTAGCAAGGTTAGCCTCCCCACTACTGTAAAAACCGGAAATTTTTCTCCGGTTTTTTTTGTGGGCTTTTGAAGGAATTTGTCTAAGTATGACGAATGGTATAAAGGTGTAAAATTATCTACCGAAGGGTGTGTTGGAATGTTTGTTGCTAAAAGAAAAGATGGATCTTTTATTTCGTTACTGGATTGGAAGACCCGAGAAGATGTTGAGCACCTAACAAAAGGGGAGCAGTTTTTCTGTCCAGCGTGTCACAGAACACTCCAATTAAAACATGGTCAGGTAAGAAAAGTACATTTTGCCCACATGAACGACTCCTGCAATGCTTCCTCAGAATCAGAGACCAACTACCACCTTGAAGGCAAGGCCAAGTTATATGAAAGCCTTCTCCACTCTAATGATAAAACCACCCTGGAACATTATATCCCAAGCACCAATCAAAGAGCGGACGTATACACGGAAAGCGGGAATCAAAAGTATGCGTTTGAATTTCAATGTTCCACCATACCAAAATCAGAGTTTAGTAAGAGGACGCAACTTTATGAAAGCTCTCGCATCAAGCCGATATGGATCCTTGGAAAAGAAAAACTGGGAAACATACAACCACAAATGAAGTTTTCACCATTTCAGTGGCAATTTTTACAAAGACATACTCCACGAAGTCCGCCATACATCCTCACTTTTTGTCCCAAAACTTCTATATTTCATTATATCTACCCAACATTTTCCTTTAATACCTCTACCACATATATCTCAACGGCGACAAGCAAGGTTTGGATCGAGAACCCGAACAATATGACCACACCAACACCTTCATGGAAAGAGCACTTTCTCCACTATAAAAAAAAGTGGAGGTATGTTTATTCCCTCTATAAGCCGCAACACCTTTTGAGAAAATTCTGTTATGCTAAAATGAACATTCCTCTTTCATTGTTTCCCGCTGAAATTGGCCTTCCTGTTCCTTCTTTTTATCGAATTCATACCCCTGTCATTGAATGGCAGGCCTGGCTCTATTTTGATTCTATCTTCCATACACCATTGCATTCTATTATTCATGTGCCGACCGTTATACAAAACTTTAAACGTCGGATTAAAAATTCACAAATAACCATAAGAGAGCTGCCACTTATTAAAGCCGGTTCCTATGAGGATGCTATTGTGGAATATCTTAACGCTCTCGTTTCGATTGGTGCATTAAAGCGTGAAACGCCTATAGTTTATCGGAAAATAAAAAAGGAACTGCCTTTTTCGTCCTTGGAGGAAGGGTGTAAACAAGATCGCATTGTATTGGAATACTTGATGCATATCATCCAATCTTAAGATTAATAAAACAAAAAAGGGAATAATAAAGACGTGTCGAATAGTTTAAAGGATGTACTTTCTATTTTTAAAGGGGGTTTTAAGATGGCGGAACAAACTGCTGTTAAGAAATTACAAGAGCGTAAAGACATCTCTGTGGAGGATACATGGAGATTAGAGGATATTTTCTCAAGCGATGAAGCATGGGAAAAAGAGTTTCAAGACGTAAAAGGAATGATCGGAAAGATAAAGGATTATGAGGGGAAACTGTCCGAGTCTGCTGATGCGTTGTTTGAAGCATTACAGTACCAGGATTCCATCTCCAGTCGATTAGGAAAGCTTTATACATATGCGCATATGCGTTATGATCAAGATACTACGAACTCCTTCTACCAAGGACTGAACGATCGTGCAACCAATCTTTATACACAAGTGGCAAGCGCGCTATCTTTTGTGGTACCTGAAATTTTAACGATGAAGGAAGAAGACATCGCCAAGTTTCTGCAAGAAAATAAGGAACTAGCTTTATACGAGCACTCCTTAGACGAAATTAATCGCCAACGACCGCATGTGTTATCCGCGAAAGAAGAAGCATTATTAGCAGAAGCTTCTGAAGTGTTATCCGCATCTTCCAACACGTTTGGAATGCTGAACAATGCTGACATTACCTTCCCATCTGTAAAAGATGAAAACGGGGAAGAAATCGAAATCACGCATGGCCGTTACATCCGCTTCTTAGAAAGTGAAGATCAAGAAGTGAGAAAAAATGCATTTAAAGCGGTTTATGAAACGTACGGAAAATATCGCAACACATTTTCCAGTACATTAGGCGGAGCGGTGAAAAAGGACAACTTCCAAGCTAAGGTCCGTAACTATGATTCAGCCCGACAGTCTGCCCTAAGCAACAATAATATTCCGGAAACTGTCTACGATAACTTGGTAAACACGATCAATAAAAACTTACACCTTTTACACCGTTATGTGGATCTTCGCAAAAAAGTACTTGGTGTTGAAGAGTTGCATATGTATGACTTGTACACCCCTCTTATCAAAGAAGCGAACATGAAGGTTTCGTACGAGGAAGCAAAAGATTACTTGCTTAAAGGTCTTGCACCATTAGGTCAGGAGTATCTTGACATTGTAAAAGAAGGATTCGATAACAGATGGGTAGACGTTCAAGAGAACAAAGGGAAGCGATCTGGTGCTTATTCTTCTGGAACATATGGAACCAACCCATATATCTTAATGAACTGGCAGGATAATGTGAATAACCTGTTCACGCTTGCACATGAGTTCGGCCATTCCGTACACAGCTACTACACAAGAAAAACACAGCCGTATCCGTATGGAAACTACTCCATCTTCGTGGCAGAAGTAGCATCTACATGCAACGAAGCACTATTAAATGATTACTTGTTAAAAACAGTGGATGACGATAAAAAACGTCTATACTTGCTGAACCACTATTTAGAAGGCTTCCGTGGCACAGTATTCCGTCAAACAATGTTTGCTGAATTTGAGCACAAGATCCATGAGCTTGCGCAAAATGGTGAAGCGTTGACTGCTGACCTTCTAACAGAAACATACTATGAGTTAAACAAGAAATACTTTGGTGAGAACATCACAATTGATGAGGAAATCGGTTTAGAGTGGGCAAGAATCCCTCACTTCTACTACAACTACTATGTATACCAATACGCGACAGGCTACAGTGCAGCTACAGCACTAAGCAAGCAGATCCTAGAAGAAGGGCAGCCTGCTGTGGACCGTTATCTTGAGTTCTTGAAAGCCGGCAGCTCCGATTATCCAATTGAAGTGTTGAAAAAGGCTGGAGTGGACATGACTCAGTCCAACCCGATTGAAGAAGCTTGTAAAGTATTTGAAGAGAAGTTAAAAGAAATGGAAGAATTGCTTTCCTAATAATGCAAATGGGGACCACCTTGTAATGAGGTGGTTTTTATTTTGGGGAAAGTGTTTATTTGAATCCTTTAAACCGCCTCTGATTGTTTAATAGAGCGATAAGCAGGAATATAGAAAAGAATAGTACGGGAGACGTTAAATAAATCGGGTACAGCTTCATAAGTCCAAGGACATTAATGAAGAGGCTGAACAGAATAAACGCGATGCAGAATATGAATGGTATTTTTGACATGATGCGGCTCCTTTCCATAAGACTTGTACCTCTACTAGTTATATGTACGTAAAAGGGGCAGATTCCATTACAAAAAAATACCTTTGTGACAAAGTTGTGAAATAGAGGTCTAACCTCTTGTCAAAAGCGGCTGGCATCTGATATATTTATAACTGTGAAACGATTCACAAACAAACATATACCCCTTTGTTTGACCGTGAAAAATTTCTCCCATCCCCTTTGTTGTCTTTAATGACAATAGATTAGCCCTGGTCCCGTTGACCGGGGCTTTTCCTATTTGTAAAACAACATAGTTTCAAACGGCGCGGCAGTATTGAGCATTAAGTAGCCTATAAAAGTGAATCGGGCGATAATTAGACCATTATGGGCGACTTTTTGAAAATACGGGCGAAAATCTGCCTCTTTCGGGCGATAATTTGATTTTACGGGCGATTTTTAATAGCTTTCGGGCGAAAATAAAAAAAACGGGCGATTCGATAAAATCCAAAAATAAAAAACAACTTCGTGGGCCTTAAAAAAACCAGAAGCAAAACCTAAAAACCGGAGAGGCAAACATCATGAGTTTGCCTCTCCGGTTTATTTATTCTTACTAAGTTAATTCGCAATATATCTCCAAAACGTCCCGTGCTTCACTGGAACTTTTTCGACACGTTGGGCCAGCTGAAGCTTTTTTAACTCATGTTCGACTTCTACAATCGGCAGGTTATAGACTACCGATATTTCCTTTGTTGCTACAAAAGAAAACTGTGATAAGAAGTCCTCTAAAGGAGGCAGCATCTTAGGAAATGGCTGTTCTCCGAGCATATCTTGTAAGATGTGCACATACACCTCATAAGAATGATAGCCAGACACTTTAATGCCTTCTTCTTCAATATTTTCGTTAAAGAATACAAGCGTGGGGATCTCAGATACGTCCATTTCACTTGTGATTTTGAAATCACAATTTAATGCCTTGGAAGCACAATCTCCGCTCATATCATTCTTGAATTCTTCCATATCGAGTCCGACTGACTCCGCACATTCCATTAACACAGGGAGTTCGGAGATATTCTGTTTCTCGAGGAACAGTACCTCTTGTAACTTCCGCAAGTACTTGATTCCTGCCTTACGTCCTTGAAGCTCGGCAGCCTTAATTGCAATGGATGCAACATATGGTGATTCAATCGGATTCTCAAGCCACAAGGACCCATCACAGGACATGCCAGAACGGGTTGCCGTGCGTTCCCAAACTTGGGCCATCGAAGCAGCATAATGTTTTTTGGCCAGATTAAGGGATGTTAATTGGCCTGTGACAATATGCTTGATGGTAAAATACTGACCGTACTGCACGTATAACTTCTTTAGCATCGGCTCCAATGCCCAGCACTCTGGACAGAGAGGATCGATGAAGAAGTAAATCTCTATTGGTTTATTGGTAGTATGCTGAATGTTTTTTAAATAAAATAATTTCTTATCATTACAGGTCACATGAATCTTCCTTTTCTTCAGGTTTGTCTGGGGTATTGATCATATGTTGAGCCGTTAGTACTAAACGCTGAAAAAATTCATTTCGATATGAACCCTCAAGTCCCACTTCATCCATTGCCTCTTCCATACACGCAAGCCATGCTTTTGCACGCTTAGGTGTAATTTCAAATGGCATATGGCGCGCACGTAGCATCGGGTGCCCGTGCTCACTTGTATAAAGTGGTGGTCCTCCTAAATATTGGGTAAGAAATTGCTTTTGCTTCCTTGCTGTTTCCGTCAGATCATTCGGGAAAATAGGAGCTAAACTGGGATGGCGACCTACACGATCGTAAAATGCGTCTACAAGTTCATCAATAACTTGCTCTCCGCCAACAGTTTCAAAAGGTGATTGTATGTTATCCATCATTTTTAACTCCTTATATCTAAAGTAACGATTGTATGTATATTTTAGCAATGTGGTTATTATATCTCAAACAATTCGATTCCACCCTTGCAAAAAATAGGGAAAAAAGGAAGAGGAGTGGAAGGGGTATTGTTTCAAACTGTTGATTTCCGTTCCAGGCGCTTCGCTTGCCTGCGGGCGGTCCGTGAGCCTCCTCGCTACGCTGCGGGGTCTCACTTGTCCCTTCCTCCCGCGGGCGTCTGCGCGCCTTTCACTTCAATCAACGGGTTATCATATTTCTAAAAAAACCCTCGCATGAATTTTTAATTTCAAGCGAGGGGTTATATTAAAATTATTTATTAAGCCTGATAATTCCCTGTAACTTTACGGACGTAGTTCATGGTTTCTTTGAAGGGAGGGACTCCGCTGTATTTGTCTACGTTTCCTGGACCTGCATTGTAGGCGGCAAGTGCGAGGGTTAGGTTGCCATCGTACTTATCGAGCATCTGACGAATGTATTTAGTGCCGCCCATAATATTCTGACGAGGGTCCATGGCATTCGTGACGCCGAGTCCTTTTGCTGTTAAAGGCATCAGTTGCATCAATCCGGTTGCCCCTGCATGACTTACGGCGGTTGGATTAAAGCTTGATTCTTGTTGAATGATTGCTTTGATTAGTTTTGGATCGACTCCATATTTTACCGAAGCTTCCTCAATGATCTCTTCAAAATCTGATCGTTTAGCAACACTCATCTTTTCTCCAACTGAGTTAGAGGTACTTACTTGTGCTTCCAACAAGCTCGCATTCATCGAAAGCATTGCAGAATTTAATGGATGAGAAAAAGAATTCTGCCCAGTGAGCGAGGAATTCCCAGTGTCAGTAGTCATCATTCCCGCCAATACAGTAGAGAATGGGAGATTGGAACCAGAGTTGTTGGGTTGCTTGTTTTCTTGTAGTCCCTGCAAAGCTTGAAGCTGCATCATGGACCGGAGCTGTTCTACGTTCATTGTTGGTCCCCTTCTCCTGTAAGTGCACAAGCTTTTGCCTCGTAAAATCTTACAATTTTATTTTTCGTTTCACGGAGAGGAATTCCATAAGCAGCAAGTAGTTCTTGAAACAATTTTTCACCTTCTTCATAATTGCTTACTTCGTATTCCAGCTCAAAGTCGCTAGTATCCATATAATTGCTCTCATCCAATACTAATAATCCATCTTTGTATGAAAGCTCAGCGCGGTTTGTTTTCAATGATCCAAAGTAGATTACTTCCGATGGGGAGATACTAAGCTCGTCCTTTAATATAGTGGAGATAATTCCGCTGATCAATCCGTTCTTTGCGCCTTTCATGGCAACAAATTCATCTTCTGTCACAACTTGATGTGTTTCAAGAAGTCCTTCGGCAGCAGGTTGTTTTAAGGTAAGTGTGAATGTGTCGCCTTTTTTTCGAACGCGAAGAGCACATCCTATTTCTTTCAGGGCAAACCCAGGAGTATCAAAATAATGGTTTTCCTGAGTGAAAAAATCACCTGATTTCACTTTGAATGCCGAACAGAGAGATGTGAATTCATCAAAGGTCAATAAGTTTTTAAATTCGATTTCGATTTCTTGGTTAGTCATAGTTTTACCTCACCTAATTGATATACTTCTATTATTACTTGCTTTTCTGGGGAAGGCAATGTTTAAGTGCATTCTTCTAGGAATCACGAAACACAATTTTTTGGTAAAAAGTTAGGTTTCCATTTCGTTGCAGGAAGGGAATTATGATAATATATGAGTAGGATTTGGGTTGGAAGGAGATTATTATGCAAAAAAGAATTGAAATCAAGAAAACATCATGGAATGAACAACAACTTTTGCTAGAGGCGGATTCTGTATCTTTTCCGCTTGATCAGGTGTCTGCGAGCAATCAAATGCTGGTGGATTCAGACAATCTCGCATTTATTTATAAACTGGAGACAGCGACTGAATTTATCTATGTGAGCATCAAGGATGATTTTTGGAATGATATGAGACAGGCATTAGAAGATAAAAAGGCAATTGTACTTGTAGTGGACAAGACGGCATTGCTGCTGACAAATATAGAAGAAGAATTAGGCTACTTAATAGAAAATATTAGGGACAATGCTAATTATGGAGAAGAGATGGAGAGAAGAGTAAACGAGATTTTTTAAGGGGTTTGACCAATTATGATACAACACTGGGACTTGTTTTTAGCGCCTTATAAACAGGCTATAGATGAAATGAAAGTGAAATTAAAGGGGATGCGCGGGCAATTTAAGATGCAATCGGAGCATTCTCCCATCGAATTTGTTACGGGAAGAGTTAAGCCGATCGCAAGTATCTTGGATAAAGCGACACGTAAGGGCATATCGCTTGAAAAGCTGGAAGACGAAATGCAGGACATTGCCGGTGTCCGCATGATGTGCCAGTTTGTGGATGATATACATAGAGTGGTGGAAATTCTCCGGATTCGCAATGATTTTGAAATTGTGGAAGAACGAGATTATATTTCCTCCCGAAAAAACAGCGGGTATCGTTCTTATCATGTGGTCGTCCGTTATCCTGTGCAAACGATTGAAGGGGAAAAGAAAATCCTCGTTGAAATTCAGATCAGGACACTTGCGATGAACTTTTGGGCAACGATCGAGCATTCGCTGAACTACAAATATAGCGGCCAATTTCCTCAGGATATAAAAGAAAGACTGGTTCGTGCAGCGGAAGCGGCATATCTCCTAGATGCAGAAATGTCGCAGATACGAGGAGAAATCCAAGAAGCGCAAGCCATCTTTTCACGAAAAAAAGAGCTAGATTCGAACTAACATAAGGGGTGGGAGTATGAAATTTGCCATAACCTCCAAAGGGGACTCAGTTTCAAATACATTAATGCACAAGATGAGGACCTACTTGCAGGATTTTGATTTGACTTATGATGAAGATCAACCTGACTTAGTTGTGTCTGTCGGTGGAGACGGGACCCTTCTATACGCGTTTCACCGCTACCGCAGCCGCCTGGACAAGACTGCTTTCATCGGTGTCCATACCGGTCACCTTGGATTCTATGCCGATTGGGTACCCGAAGAAATAGAAAAATTGGTCATTGCCATTGCCAAGACTCCCTATCAAATTGTGGAATATCCTTTATTGGAAGTCATTATCCGCTACAATGATGGGGGGAGGGAAGCCCGTTACTTGGCACTAAATGAATGTACAGTTAAAAGTGTAGAAGGTACCTTGGTAATGGATGTGGAGATTAAGGGGCAACTGTTCGAAACATTCCGTGGTGATGGTCTGTGCATTTCCACTCCTTCTGGAAGCACTGCCTATAATAAAGCGTTAGGCGGAGCAATCTTGCATCCATCCCTACCTGCAATTCAGCTGGCAGAGATGGCTTCCATTAATAACAGGGTGTTCCGTACCATCGGATCGCCACTTGTATTGCCACAGCACCACACCTGTTTGTTAAAGCCTGTAAATGATGTCGACTATCAAATAACCATTGACCATTTGACCTTGCTACATAAAGATGTAAAATCTATTCAAAGCCGAGTGGCAAAAGAGAAAATTCGCTTTGCACGCTTCCGACCATTCCCTTTCTGGAAACGAGTTAGCGATTCATTTATTACGGACAAATAAGAGGACTGGTTGTTATGGAAAGGTTTTTTCTAGTCTTTAAGGCTGGAGCTCGTGACGAAGGAAAAATGCTTCGCGAATTCCTAAAAGAAAGGCAAATCTCCAAAGCTGCCTTAATCGATATAAAATTCAACGGTGGGGCGCTGCAAGTAAATGGCAGCGCCGTTACTGTGCGATACCTTCTGCACAAAGGCGATACGGTTGAAGTGTTTTTTCCAAAAGAAGAGCCGAGTGAAGACCTTGTGGCTGAAGAAATCCCACTTGATATCGTGTTTGAGGATGAGTATGTCCTTGTGGTGAACAAGCCGGCTGGGATGGCATCAATTCCGTCACGGGAGCACCGACATGGAACACTGGCAAATGCAGTGCTTGGTTATTATCACTTGAAGGGAATCTGCGCAACGATTCATATTGTGACTCGATTGGATCGTGATACATCAGGTTTGATGCTCATTGCCAAACACCGCCATGCGCATCATCTTTTTTCCCTGCAACAGAAGGAGTTTGGCGTGAAGCGGCGATATGAGGCGTTGGTGCACGGCGAGATGACAGGTGAGGCCGGCTCTGCTTGCGGTAAGGTGGATGCGCCAATCGGTCGGAAGGATTCGAGTATCATTGAGCGCGAGGTACGAATTGATGGACAACGGGCTGTCACCCAATATGAGGTGCTTCGTGTTGGAGCTGGTTGGAGTCAACTTTCTTTGAAGTTGGAAACGGGGCGCACTCATCAGATCCGTGTGCATATGGCGCATATAGGGTATCCTCTGCTTGGTGATACTCTTTATGGAGGTTCTTTGTTTGGCGGCATGTCACGCCAAGCGCTGCACAGCTGTGAGTTGCGTTTCTTTCATCCGGTAGAAGAGCGGGATATGACGTTTCGGTGCGAGCTGCCGGAGGATATGAAAAGAGTATTGGAGGAGAGCTGACGTTCCAGGGGAATGTCGGCTTTCTTTTTCGGGGGCTGGCTCGATCGGTGACGGCGCGAGTGGGTTCGATGTGGTAGAAAATGGGAAACGCCCGTAATTTCTGATTTTCGCCCGTAAATCTCAATTATCGCCCGTTTTTCCCAAAAGTCGCCCGATTACTCGTGAAAATCGCCCGTAAATTCTAATTATCGCCCGATTCAGGAAAACACTGCTTTTGAGAGTGAACCCGCTTGCGGTTTCTAGTTCCCGTCATTGCTGACACATTTCCTCCGCCAATCCATCCGCAGTCCTCGGTCCCCGACGTCCCTCTCAGTCCCACAACTCTCGAAACTTCTCCTTCACAAACGGCATCCCGGATTCCACAGAAACCGTCTCCATTTCAGGGTAGCGCAGTGCGGAAAGCTTACCGCCAAACACCGCACCTGTATCAATATTAGCAGTGTTATGGACGATTCTCACTTCGCGAACTGGCGTGTGACCATAGACAACCCAGGCTTCTCCGTCATACTCTTGTGCCCAATCGCGGCGAACAGGCATGCCGTTCTCATGGAACTCACCGGTAATATCGCCGTAAAGGACAAAAGTTTTCACCTTTTTACCCTCTTTACCTATGTAATCTTTCTTAATGCCGGCATGCGCTACAACTAGTTTGCCATTATCCAATACCTGATAAAGGGGTGAATCCTCGTATAGCTTAATAAACATCTGGCGAAAACGCCCCTGTTCTGCACCAGAAAGCGTCTCGAATTCCGCCACTGTCGTTTCCAATCCATGAGTATGCTGAACTTTGTTTCCTAAAAGAAAGCGGTACAGCTTGTTGCAGTGGTTGCCTGGTACATAATAGCCGAGTCCCGCTTCGACCAACGCATACACAATCTTCACCACGCCAACCGAGTCAGGTCCTCGGTCAGTAAGATCGCCAACAAAAGCAAGTTTTCGTCCCTCAGGATGTTTATAAAGACCATTGACCTCCGAATAGCCTAGGTCATTTAGAAGGGATTTAAATTCCTCAATACACCCATGAATATCACCGATGACATCTATTTTCATAAAGCTAAAACACTCCTTTTATATACATATCTATCCCATTTTCCCCATACAAATGAGTGAGAAAAAAGGAAAAAGTTCATACTATTGTTAATATCTTCATTCTACCACCATTGTAAATTTTACATGAAGAATTTATTAGATTGCTGTATTAGCGCAGTGAAAACGTGATATAATTCTTGCTTATTACATACAAAAAAGAAATGATCGGGGAAGATAGCATGTTTGAATTACCAATAAAGGAACCGGTATTAGTATTTACAATTGCCATGATTATCTTTTTCATTTTTCCCTATTTCATGAAATTGTTACGTATACCGGGTTTGATTGGACCGATTTTGGCAGGAGTCATCATTGGACCTAACGGATTGGCAGTATTGGAGAGAAGCTCGACGATTGAACTTTTGGGAACAGTCGGTTTGCTTTTCATCATGTTCATTGCCGGACTTGAAATGGATTTAGACGGATTCAAAAAATATCGAAACCGAAGCATTGTCTTTGGTTTGATGTCATTCTGGATTCCGCTCGCGGTCGGGACGGCCATCAGTTTGCTTCTGGGTTACAGTGTGGCAGCGGCTATTCTAATCGGATCAATTCTTGGGTCGCATACTTTATTAGGTTATCCGATTGCCAGCCGTCTCGGAATTGGGAAAAGTAAAGCCATTACCACAGCGGTTGGTGGCAGTATTCTAACAGATACATTTGCCTTATTGGTGCTTGCAGTCATCACGGGGGCAGCAGCAGGAGAATTGGATATTTACTTTGGTGTAAAATTGACCTTCTCCTTGATTGTGTTTGTTGCGATTATATTCTTGGGGACGCCGTTTCTCTCTAGATGGTTTTTCCGGAACGTGGCAACAGAAGGAACAGGAGAGTTCATCTATGTTATGGTCATGCTGTTTACAGCGGGATCATTGGCACTTATTGCAGGTCTGCAGCCGATTATCGGGGCGTTTTTAGTTGGGCTTGCCTTGAACCGTTTCATCTTTGACCAAGGGCCACTGATGAACAGAATTCGCTTTACAGCAAACAGCATCTTCATTCCGTTTTTCTTGTTATCAGTTGGAATGCTGATGGATTTAAGTGTACTTGTTGGCAATGCAAAAGCTTGGGTACTAACCATTGCCATCGTGCTAGGGTTACTATTAAGTAAATATATTGCCGCAGCGCTAACAAGTAAATTTTACCAATACACCAAAGACGAAAAAATGGTGATATTTGGCCTTACGACTCCACAGGCTGCCGCAACGCTTGCAGCGACGCTTGTCGGGTTTAATGTCGGACTGTTGGATCAGGCAACGGTCAATGGAGTTATCATCATGATTTTGATTACGTGTATTGTCGGTCCATATCTGGTTGAAAAATATGGCCGCAAACTCGCACTGGAAGAAGAAATGATGCCAGTTCAAAAAGGCGATGCCCCAGAGCGTATATTGATTCCGATTGCCAACCCGAATACAATGGAGTCCTTGATGGATCTTGCTTTTGTGATCCGACAATCTAATTCTGTCGAGCATCCGTTATATGCACTGAGTGTGGTGCAACGGGACATGTGGGGGGCAGATGGGGATGTGGCAAAAGCGGAGAAAATGCTAGGGCAGGCGGTTTCCTATTCAAGCGGGGCAGATGTTCCAATCCGCGTGACGACAAGGGTAGATAGAAACATTGCGATTGGGATTAACCGTGCCATTGCTGAAGAACGCATCACGACACTTGTAGCAGGCTGGAACGGAGAACGTACCGCTCCTCAGAAGATTTTTGGCGGTGTCATCGACCAAGTGCTGGATCAGACGAATGTGTCCGTGCTTATTTCTAAGCTTGGTCACCCGTTGAATACGACGAAACGCATTGTGTTGATTCTACCAAAAGGAATCGACCATAAACCAGGTTATTGGGACGCGCTGGCAACCATAAAATTAATCGCCAGCAATCTTGGCGCGACGATTCAATGCTATGTCATCAAAGGCTTTCCTGATGTTTATAAAGCGCATATGCGCGAAATTAAGCCTAATCCTCCGACTGTTGTGGAATGGGTGGAAGGTTGGACGGCACTCTATGAAAACAAGCTGCCGACCTTGCAACCGGATGATCTGGTGGTTGTGATTAGTGCAAGAAGAGGGACGACAGGCTGGCATCCACAGCTGGAGAAGATCCCAGGTAAACTTGCAAAAATCAACCCGGAAAGTTTTATCATCTTCTATCCTCGCGAGGAAAAAGAAGATCTGCGTGGTACGCGCGGAACGGAGATTCCGAAAGAAGTACTGCTTGGCAGGGATTATGATTGATTTAAGTTGATTTAGTAGGAAGCAGTGCAGGGTGGAAGATACCTGTGCTGCTTTTTTTCTCAAAAGATTTAATTCGCATTTGGACAACTATATGCTATAATTATGACTAGGTACTAATAACTTATATAAATAGGAGGATATAAAACAATGAACTTATCCTTAGATGGTCGTACATATGTAGTAATGGGAGTAGCAAATAAAAGAAGTATCGCATGGGGTATCGCACGCTCCTTGCATGACGCAGGAGCGCGTTTGGTATTCACGTACGCAGGTGAACGCTTAGAAAAAAGCGTAAGAGAGCTTGCAGATTCACTTGAGAGAAACGATTCCATCGTTCTTCCATGTGATGTAACGAAAGACGAGGAAGTTCACACTTGTTTCCAGCAAATTAAAGAAGAAGTTGGAACGATACACGGTGTAGCGCACTGTATCGCATTCGCCAACAAAGAAGAGTTGCAAGGCGATTACATGAACACAACTAGAGATGGATTCCTGCTTGCGCACAATATCAGCTCTTACTCTTTAACAGCTGTGGCTAAAGAAGCAAAAGAAATCATGACAGAAGGTGGAAGCATCGTAACACTTACTTACCTTGGCGGTGAAAAAGTGGTTCCAAACTACAACGTCATGGGTGTGGCAAAAGCGAGCCTTGATGCAAGCGTGAAATACCTTGCCAATGACCTTGGAAAAGTGGGTATCCGCGTAAACTCCATTTCCGCAGGCCCAATTCGTACGCTTTCTGCTAAAGGTGTAAGTGACTTCAACTCTATCTTAAAAGAAATTGAAGAAACAGCTCCACTTCGCAGGGTGACTACACAAGAAGAAGTTGGGGACACGGCGTTGTTCTTGTTTAGTAACTTGTCTCGTGGAATTACTGGGGAAAATATTCACGTTGACTCTGGATACCATATCTTTTAATAAGGCTCATTCCGCAACTTATAAAATTATTTAAAAAAATCCGTTCTTGATCTTTAAATCAAGCTCGGATTTTTCTGTTCTAAGAGCTAGGAGCTAACTGGGAGCATTGGCATCGCCATTTGGAAAAGGTGATTGTTCAATGCTTGAAACAGATTTACAACAAATGTGATGAACTCCGTTTTCAAAAGACTCCACAATAAAGATACCCGACTTCAAATTTATTTTTGTCAGAATCCCACGAATGATACCACCGCCGCTAGGACCACCAACAACACGGACCGCTACCTCTTCATCTAAAAACCTGAGAAGATACTTTCCACAGAAACAGGAATCCTCATCTTTTGAAAAACACGAGCTTCCTAAAGAAGTATGAAATTGTATTCCCATAAATTTATCCCCCCTTCCAATGTTGTATTAGAGAAACTACTTTCTCTATCACATACTATTCATTTACTAAAATTTTGGAAGTGCGCTTGCCTCTTTTTAATAAAAAGAATAGATTTGCATTTGCTATTTTCTATTAAAATATATTTATCAACTCCTCATTAACGCTAATCATCCTCCTGAATCTAGCATGTTATATAGCAAAAGGAGGGAATCACCATATGAAATTAAGTTACTCACTCAGAATAGATGGCCCTTAGCTAACGACATAGGCTTCACTTGAACTCTCCATATCCAGTTAACCATCATTTTAGATATAAGGTAGCAAGAGTTAGCATTGCCTGTTAGCCTCCTTAGGTTGACCAACCGATTTAGCCCCTGGCCATGGAAAGCAGGGACTAAGTCTTACACCCTTGGTTCTGATTACTGACGAAATCAAGAATTCAAGAATTATATATTATTTAAAGTGTAATAAACTAATGTGTACGAAAGATGGTTTGAGAGGGACGTGGTTATCCATCTCCTCTAATCACTATAAAAATTGATTGCAGCGTTATTTTATCAATTGATTTAATGCACCAGACTTGATTCGCTCGTATTCAAATGCCTCAGCCAGTTCAGTTTCCAACAAAGGTGATTTTCTTACATATCTTTCTCGGATAACATCGTAAAGCTCATAAGGAAATAACATATCGATAAACATGATTTCCTTTTGCTTCTCAGTTAAAGGGGAGACAGTTTCATATGCGTTAATCATGACATTAAATTGATCGTCATTCCAAACTCCTGTTGTATCCAATAGTGGAATGATCATTTTACGCAAATCACGGATAGGTAAATCGAATGATACGGTATCAAGATCAATTACCCAGATTTGGCCGTCATCCTCAAAAGAGAGTTCCCCGTTCCATAATCTTAGTGACAGAGGTTTGGCATTCGTTCTACCGATTCCACCCAATCCAGGTATTCCGAATCTAATAATCCTTTTAGGGTATCCCATCCTTCCTTTATAAAGAAATCAGCATCCGCTAAGTAGAGTTTGGAAAACTGATCATCCGGCAGCGATTTCGCTAATAACTTCCAGGTTTCCACCTGCTGACAACGTTTAATGTAGTGATTCGGCCATCGACCAAGCTTTGTGAAAATAGGGACGCCTTCTGGAGAGCTATACCCAATAGATGCAGTATGAAATCATTAGTATGGATTTTTCATACTATTGCCATTTGACCTCCTTGGATCACTTCTACTGAATTTACGGTTATCTCCCAGTTTTTGATGATAGTTTCTGCAAGTGTGATAAGCTTTTGTTCCTCTTCGGGAGTCAGTACATATTCAGCTGAATTTTCTTCTTGATTTAACGGTGAGCGGTTTGATATCGGGATATATGAAGAGTATTTAAATTTAGTAAATACTATCGAGCAAGCTAGGAAAAGGAAGAAGTAAAGATGTCAGAACAAATATTTCTGACATTTTGTTCTGAAATAAATTAGGACTGGCTGTAGCCCCGCGGTGTTGATTTCATACCTAAGTTGATAGATTTGCCTCTGGTTCAATTATTCTATTAAAAAAAGACAGCGAACTCCTCATTCACCCATACCACCCTCCGAACTCTAGCATATTCTATAGCAAAAGGAGGGAATCACCAGATGAAATTGATAGTGTTAGACCCTGGTCATGGCGGACAGGACCCCGGGGCTGTATTTCAGAGGCTCCAAGAAAAAGTAGTGAATTTAGATATTGCCAAGCGTGTGAGAGCATATTTGGAAAAAGAATATGAAGTGAAAGTGATGATGACAAGAGAGGGGGATTCCACTGTCAGCTTGGAAGCGAGAACTAATCTTGCAAATTCTGTTAAAGCGGATTATTTCTGTTCTATTCATCATAATGCTGGCGGCGGAACAGGCTTTGAAAGCTATCGTTTTAATGGTAGCAACGCGTTTTCTAGTAAATCAAAGACTTTTCAGGAAATTGTTCATAGAGAAGTCATTAACGTGGTCACAAGTAAATACAATAGAAGAGATAGAGGAATCAAAGCGGCAAACTTCCATGTGTTAAGAGAAACGTCGATGCCATCTGTTCTGTTGGAGATCCTGTTTCTAGATAGCACCGAGGATCGGGCGCTCATCCAGCATGAAATGTTTAAAGAGGATGTGTCGGCTGCGATCGGGGAAGGTATTGCCAAAGCTTTGGCCCTGCCAAGGAAGGTGACAACCAATTTGTATAAAGTAATTGCCGGATCTTTTAAGGATAGAAAAAATGCCGAAGCCAGAATGAAATTCCTTCAGGAAAAGGGCATCACGGCATTCATTGCGACAACGACCTTAAACGGTGCGCCATACTTTCGTGTGCAAGCGGGTGCATTTAAAGATAGGGAGAATGCCGAAAACCTGGTGGACCAAATTAAGAAGTTAGGAGTGGAAGCATTCATCCTAGTCGAAACCACTATGTCACCAACGCCAACGCCTCCAGTAGATCCAACACCACCAACACCGCCTGCTCCACCTAATGCTCCAAAACCAACAGGACTATCCATTGAAGGTCAATCTGTATTAAAAGCCGAAGAACTAGATACCTTTGTCAAAACAATTAATCCGAATGGCCCTTTGCTTGGAGAGTATTATATCGAACTTGGAGATGCTTATAACATCAGAGGGGATGTTGCCTTTGCACAGGCCATCCACGAAACAAACTATTTCCGGTTTACAGGAACCGTGAAACCAGAGCAAAATAACTATGCAGGGATTGGAGCGACAGGTGAAGAGGTACGAGGTGCCACTTTTGCAACACCGGAAGAAGGGGTTCTTGCTCATATTCAGCACCTTTACGCGTATGCAAATCGCGAGCCGCTGCCAACAACCTATCCTAAAGTTGATCCACGTTTTGACCTTGTTACAAGAGGAATTGCCCCTGGATGGATTGATTTGAATGGTCGCTGGGCGGTACCTGGAACACAATACGGACAGTTGATCTTAAAGATTTATGAAAAAATGCTGGAAGATACCATTACGGTAAAACAGGAAGAGTTGGAGAAGATGAGGGATGTGCTGGTCGAACTAAGAAACTCCAATTAATAAACGTCCTTCACTCCTTGACTCATGAACATGGCTTTGCAAGCATATGATGACTATACATGGCTATTTCTTTAAGGGAGTGAGCAGGATATGTCCATTGAAGTGCAACATGCCAACTTAAAGGTTGTCTTTAAAAGAGGATTCACGCTGTCACCGGAGCTTAGTGCGGAAGAGGCATTGAAGGCCGTGTTGCAAGCAGTTAAGAATGGTGAGGCCAAAGAGGTTAATATAGCAGTGGAATACAGCGAAGAAGACGCCGATGCCCTTGCAGATTTAGAAGAAGAGGAAGAGTAGAAAGCTAATTGAATAAGAGGGTATGAAAAGAGGTCCTTTACAGCAAGTTCTGTAAAAGACCTCTTTTTAATTTTCTTCCCATTTTTTTTCGGGAGTTTTAAGTTGCACTTCTTGGAAGAAAGTCTCTAAACGCTGTTTCCAAGTGTGTTTTTCTGCACACTTCTTTTGTCCTGCCAACCCAATTGCTTCTGCATCATCAGGGTGTTGAAGAAAGTATCTGATTTTTTTAATCAAATCTGCCTCATCTGAGTATGCGATTATTTCTTTTCCGTACTCAAAAAAATGTTCCATCTCCTCAAAGTACTCCGTAAAAATAAGTCTTCCTGTCGCGGCGGCTTCGAATATACCTACTTTAACATTGGTGTATCCAGCCCCTGTCAAAGGAAAGTTGACTACCATTTTAGTAGAATACATGGCTTTGAACCATTCATCATCATAAACTGGTCCCATGGAAGGGAGGGGCCATCCTCTTCCAAATATTTTACAACGGAAGTTTTCCTGGAGGGCTTTTGCTGCTTCCAACCGGTTTGGACGGAAATGTCCAATAATAGATACATCAGATTTATATTTATAGATTGGCTTATGTGGGGTGAAAAACCTTGAATCAATTGCAAAGGGCATATAATGGGTGTTGTTGATTCCAGCTTTCTTGTACATCTCCATAGCAAGGGGGGAGTTGGTTGTATGATGATCAAATTCTCCCACAAAGGATTGAACAGACGGAAAAACATCTGGGTCACTTAATGTAAATCCGATGATTGTACAATATTTTTTTAATTCCTCCATGACAGTCTTCTCAAAAGTCAATCCGCCGGCGCAGAATAAAATAACATCTGGTTTAAAAACGGTAATTTCCTCTTTTATAAACTCCCATTTCACATAGACAGGACCGTGGCCGCCAAAGTTTTTATGAGGATTATAGATTAAAGAAGTTCGTTGAGAAAGGTTTATTTCTAATAATTCATGTCCATTTTCCTCAAGGCCCATAAAAATACTTTTTACTATCCCTGTTTTCCCCTCTGTATATCGTCCTATAAAGGCAATCTTTAGTGAAGATCTAGTCATACTTGCTCAACTCAATTGCTTTTGTAAGTACGTCTTTATTGATTTTTTCCCGTTCTTGTAGAATGGCGAGTTTATCCTGCACGACTCTTTTATGATGACCAGTATTGTTTAGGATGTCCTGAATAATCTGTTTGAAGGAGGATAAATCATAGTTTGATAAGGAATGACAGTAGGTAGGTAATTGTATTTCCTGGAAAAATTGTTCTACCTTTCCGTCGTAGGATATTCCTACACTTGGAACTCCTTCATAAATAGAAAAGATATTAGCATGAAGTCGCATCGCAATCATCAAATCCAATTGTTGACAAAGGTATTTATATTTTTTAGGCGAAGAGCTATACGGCAGTACTTCCGCGTTTCCAAGTTCTTTGGCGATTTGTTCTGCTTTCACCATTTCTGAAGGCAATTTATTAAAAGGCATCACATAATAGGTAATGGGAAAAGCCTTGGCTAATAAGTGTAGATAATGAATAAACTGCTGCTGAAATAGTTTTGCGTCCTGTTCTGCGTATGTCCAGTTTCTCAGATTGATGCCGACATTCAACTTTTTGTTACTATTCATCGAATGGGCTTCATTGGTAAAAGTAGAACCAAGCCGGGTCACTGGATCTGCGGTCAATACTTGCTTAGTGACGCCAACTTCTTTTAATAACTGATAAGATTCCATATCCCTGACGGTTATATCATCTGCCAATTCACCGATCCATTTCATCGCGGTTCTGGAGATCGGTTGTTGAAGCGGTCCAACACCAATCCCATAAAACATGACGCGTATAGCCATCATTTTCGCAAGAATGATAGGATACGTGTAGTAGTTGATAGCCCCTCTTTGGTTCGTAAATAGGTTGCCAGGGTCAAAGGAGTTATAATCCTGAAACAGACCTCCTCCACCCACGATAAGAAGAGAACATGTTTCCAGTTCTTTGCTTACAGCCGGTATGTCCGTACCAAGCACATATTGAATAGATTCTTTGCCATAATAGGCTGGGATGTTTTTGGAGCGGATACTTACGACAATCTCGATCTTGCCATTTATTTCTTTAATCGTTTCTATGATAGCCTCAAGGATGGCGTCGTCTCCTGCATTCCCTGCTCCGTAAAAGCCATGGATGAAGATTTTCATGTAGATCCTCCTGTCATGATATCCAAAATTTTAGCGCTGATACCTGCCGATCCATACGGGTGTTTCCATTTAGTTGGCGAGTTTAATGTGGTCTCAACTATTTGTATTATTTTTTTAGTGTCATATCCTGCAAGTGTATTGGCACCACAATCCACTGTTTCAGGTCTTTCCGTATTTTCTCTTAGGGTGATACATGGGGTTCCTAGAATACAAGATTCTTCTTGCAACCCACCGCTGTCTGTTAGCACGATTTTGGCATGTTGTTGCAGGTGGATGGTTTCCTGAAAATTTGGAGGTGGATCTAGTACTAGAACGTTTTGATGATTACTAAGCCGTGCTAGAAAGTTATTTATTATGAGTATCTTCTTTGTTCTTGGGTGTAGCGCGAAGACCACTTTATAGGGCGTGTGAGTCGCTAGATGTAGGAGGGCCTCCATAATCCCATTTAAACGTAAGTTGCAATCTGTATTCTCCTGCCGGTGGCATGTGACAAACAGGTAAGAATCGGAATGTAATGAGTGCTTCTCTAGTATGACTGGCGTGATGCCTTGTGAAATGTAGGTAACGGCGTCCACGATTGACTGGCCAACAAGGTGGATGCCTGTGTTAATGCCTTCCTTTGATAGATTTTCCACTGCGCCTTCAGTTGGACAGAAAAGGTAGTTGGAAAGATGGTCCACAAGCACTCTATTGGTTTCTTCCGGCATAGACCTGTCATAGCTTCTTAAACCGGCTTCTACATGGGCAATTTTCGCAGCCGTTTTACAGGCAGCAAGACTTGTAGCAAGTGTGGTATTTGTATCCCCATGCACGACAACAAGATCTATTTTCTCCTTTAAAATAAGTTCTTCAATCTTCACCATAATTTTTGCGGTTGTTTCACTATGTGAGCCAGATCCGACGCTTAAATGATGGTCTGGCTTTGGCAGTTCAAATAATTCCATCACCATGCCATCCATAAAATAATCGTAATGTTGGCCAGAATGAATAAAGAGATGATTAAGATCTCGTTTTTTTAGTTCCTTGATCAACACGGCCATTTTAATCAACTCTGGCCTTGTTCCCACTATGACGGCTATTTTCATCTCATTTAGTCGTCCTCTCTAATGGTTTTAATTTGAATACTCTCTATTAAGGAAAGAATGCTATTGCATCGGTGTTCCCAGGTGTTGGATAACGCAATATGTCGGCGAGGGGTGGCATCACCCGGAGCTTCTAAAAGACTCTTTACTTTTGCAATAAAATCCAAGTGACTTGTACCGATGGCGATCACTTCTTCATATTTTCTACACTCTGGTAGGTTGGTGGACACGACGGGTTTACCCGTGGCAAGGTATTCATACATTTTCACCGGGTTGGTTGCAAGCGTTATAGAATTCACCTTAAAAGGAATGAGACATACGGAAAAAGTTTGAAGGTGCTCTGCTAATTCGTCGTGTGGCAGATGCCCTAAATAGGTAATATTCGGGACATCATGCAACCGGAACTTTTTATCAAATTCAATTCCTATAATTACAATAGTGTTGGTTGGAACTGCATATGCAAGCTTACGTATCAACGCTTCATCAACCCATGGTGCCCATGCTCCTATATACCCAATAATTTTGTCAGGCTTAGGGGCAATTGACTTTTGTAAATGCAGTCTCATGTTATCGTCATAGGCATTGGGAATAAGTTTAATGGTTTTATCGGGATACATTTTTCGTAACCTGTCATGTATCCGACCGGCTGTGCATGTAATGGCATCGGCTTTGGCTACCAACGCTTTTTCATATTGTATAGTTAATGCAAATTCATCGACACAGTCGTAGATAATCCAATCGGCCTGATATACATCCAATGTTTCCGCGAGTTTAGGCCATGAACACCAAACTCCAACGCGACCTTTCCGTTTCTGTCTAAAAATAGGGAGAGTCACGCTTACTAACTGATGGTGATCATGAATAAGATATAGGTTAGGATAAACCTGTTCCATGTCTGTATCTTTTTGGGTTTTATTACAATAAAATACGCAAAATCCTTTAGAAGCGAATTTGGCCATTAATTGTTGAGGGCGCTGTTTCATAAAGGTCCAATCAATGGTAGGAGGAAAAATGATAATGTCCAATGTCATCCCTCTTCTCTAACGTCTACAAGTTCAAAAGTGTACATAATCTATATATAGTGTATGTGCAGGGGAGAAGGGGGTGTAGACATATGCGGAAGGAATATGGATATTTCAGGGAGGGAAATACTGATCCGAAATTCAGTGTTGTAATTTGCACGTATAATGATGCTGAGTATTTATCTAATGCAACAGAGAGTGTGATTAACCAAAGTAAGTGTAATTGGGAGTTAATTATAGTTAATGATGGATCATCGGATGATACCTTAAAAATACTTGAACCTTTAAAAATCTTCCCCAATATTCATGTCATTTCTTTGCCACAAAATAAGGGAAAAGCATTTTGTTTAAATATTGGGTTGCAAGCAGCAAAAGGTACATGGCTAGTAGAACTTGATGCTGATGATTGGCTCCCAAAAAAAGCATTAGAAATGTTAGATAATATTGTTTGTGAGGGGGTGGAGGCATACTATGGGAACTATGTTGAATGGAGGGAGAATTACAGTAACAAACAGCTTTCTTTTTCTAGAGTGATTAAAGGCATGCCAGATTTCAACGCGACGATGTACTTAGAGAGTGCTTTTCCACTTGCTCCAAGGATATATCGAATGGATACATTGCGGAAAATTGGAGGGTGGTACACAAAGGATATTTTCGAAAGTAGAATGTATGAGGATGTGTATATTCTGTGTGCTATCAGTAAAAAGGGGAGGCTAGAACACTTGGATGAACTGCTATATCATAGAAGGTTAAGAAGCAGGAGTGTGTCTGCGAAAGGACGAAAGGATTTGTTTGAGAAGTGGAAAGAGTGGGTTAAAGAGGAATTATCTATTTAAAAGGAGACGATTATAAAGGTATCGTCTCCTTGTTGTAGGTTATAAGTTTAATTCATCGATGACGCGGACGCCTTGTACATTGTCTAAAAAAATTGTTACCAACTCAGTAGGTGTGACATAGGACCCGTTTTGCACTTCAACCACAAACGATTCACTACTAACCGAACGTAAACGGCCAAATGGTGTTTGATTCGGAAGATATACTTCAACTGCTCTGTCTATATACTGAGCAAGGATTTGAGAAAAATTCACATTGGTTCCTCCATTCTTTTTAGATGGTTTCAACACTTCTATATGGAATAATGAGGATGTCTCCCTCCGGTGTAAGAATTTCAGCTGCATCCGTCCCTGCAGTAATAACAGTGCCAGTAACAGTACCAAATGTTGTAGCTACTGTTACAGTATCACCTTCATTTTCTATGAAAAATTCCCTCACTTCTGGTGAAACGGCATCTCCGTTTTCCAATTGAGTAATTAACCTTCTATTTTCAGCAATTAGTTGTGCATTACGTGCTACTAACCCTTCTAGAATTGCAACTCTTTCTTCAAGAGAACGGGTGGTTGAATTGGGCTTGCATTTGCTCTCGGAAGAATTTCCTCTTGTGGAACATTTAAAACATCCACATCCCTCTCGTGAGCTTTCTACATATAATACTCCCATTTAAAAGCCTCCTTTATTTACAAAATTGTATTTAGAGTCATTTACTAATTTATTCATATTTGTAAGAAGTGTCCATGTGCATGTGCCTCTTTTTCAGAGAAAAGATAACAAGTACAAACGTTTTATTATCTCTTTGAATAATTTGTAATACAGAAGAAGAAAGGAGTGAGAAGGAAGATGAAAGCTGTGCGTGTTATGGGTGAGAATAAGCTCGTTGCAGAAAGTTTGATAGAGAAAAGAAAAGAGAAAAAGAAAGAGAAAAAGAAGACCTGGAAGTGTTATTTTTAAACTATACGAGTAGAAATAGTATCTTTTGAATTTCATAGAGATACTATTTTTTATAGTGGAGATGTTCCCTCAGTAGTTTAAATAAAATAAAAAGTAGCTTGTAGACGCCCACTTAATATAGGAATCGCCTACAAGCTATATTACATCATTTACAAAATACAGTTATTGCTGATTACCCCGCTGCTCCAGCTAATGGTTCAGCTGGTACTGGAGCGATAAATGCAATGTCCTTACAGCAAACGTAAACTAGTTGACCTTCAACAAACGGTTCGCCAGCACCTGGAGTCACGACTACAAAAGTGATTAATCCTGATTTTTCATCAATACATGCAATTCTAAAAGTTGTGGTAAATGCTCCAGCAACTGATCCGATTACTACTTCTTGACCAAGCAAATATTTTGGGAATTTTCCACAAAAACAGTCTTGTTCATGTTTGTGATCTTCTTTATGGTCATCTTCTTTTTTATAACAATTAAACTTATACTCATAGTATAAACTCATTAAATTTCCTCCTTATGAAAATTTTTAAAAAGGTAAAATTAACCTTCTGGTGTTACAGGTGTTAATGGTACAGGAGCGATAAACGCGATATCTTTACAGCAGACATAGAAAAGTGAACCAGCCAGTAAGCCGGTACCTCCTGGTGCTACAACAATCAATGTGATGATTCCAGATTTCTCATCCACACAAGCAATTCTAAATGTAACTCCTTCTAATGTTCCTGCAATTGTACCCACTATAACTAATTGCCCTAATAAATACTTTGGAAATTTTCCGCAAAAACAATCTTGTTTATGACTGTGATCGTGTTTGTGGTCGTCTTTTTTACCGCAACAACTCATAATTTTTGCCTCCCTCTGAATTTTGGTAGGAATATTTACTTCCTACATTAATGTATTCTAGTTGGTCTATTATGAGAGGGCGTTTACCTTAGTACAAGCGCCTTTTTTCTATGATTCTAGTAACATAGCCTATGGGATTTGAAAATTAATTTTATTGAGGGAAGAACTCGGAGATTGAGTAGCATCAAAATAGATGAATGCTTCTATTGTGCCTTTTATAGGTCGTTTATAATTATCTACTGTTATTTCTAACCCTTTTAAAGTCAGTGTGCTGAAACTTTTTGGGTTTATGGGTTTTATCCAGTACTCACCACTTTCCATAATCTTTTTCCGCCAATCCTCTATAGCATAAACCCATTTAATATCTTCTCTTGCCGTACCAGGGCCTTGGAGCAACTTAGGATCAGAAATCTGCCCAGATAATATTACTGCTCCAACAGGCATAACTTTCATACAGACCACCATATCATTTAGTGGTTCCTCCCCAGTATTGACAATTGTGAAATGACTATAAATACATACGCTCTCTCCACCTTCAGCAGGGAAAACTACTGAATAATTAAAATAACTATAAAAATCAAGTGTATTTTGTTTAATACTCGGTTCTCCTTTTATTTTTTGAAAAGTGCTTTCCTCTTCTATCTCCACTTCCAACTCCAATATTTTTTGCTGAAGTTCTTTAATTTCTTGTAGATAACTATCTATTTTTTCATTATTTAATACTCTAAGTTTCTGTTGTAGATAATTATTTCGGACTTTCTCTTTCTCCACTACTCTCTCTAATTCAAGAATTCTATTTCTATATTTAACTACTTCAGCACGGTAGTAGATTACTTGTTGCTTTGCTCGAAACAACTCACTGTTTGGATCCACCATTCAACACTCCTCACAAGTATGTTTACATCATCTTATGTATCGGACAATCTTCGTTATGAACACAATAGAAACAGCCAAAGAGCATCGGAGGGTGTTCCGATCCTTTTGGCTGTTCTAGAAAGTGTTTTATTTGTATGTGGAAGTTATCTTGGGCGTCTATGTGCTGGGAAGATTTCTGGGCACTGTTCCGGAAATTGTTTTGGAGGGCAGATTAGGCCTTCGATAATTTCCTCACGTGGGCGGCAGATTTTTGCTTCTACTTCTAGTTTAACGTCTGCTTCCATTTGAATGTCTAAGCAAAGTGCAAGTGTTACGTCTAGTTGAGAGAATTCGTCTGTTGCGATTAGGTTAGAGTCGCACTCGAAATATGTTACGTGGCAGTCTAACTCTGTGCCGTCTGGAGCACATAACAGGAATGTTTGAACTGTCGCAAAAGGTAGTGCTTTGGAGCAGCATCTTACGCGGCCTTGAGCGTCTACTAGTTGAACCGTCACAAACCCTTTGATTAGAACTTTAACGCGTTGTAATTCAATTTCTGTACCGTCTGGTAGTTCTACATCTACAGACTGACGTCCACCTGGTTGCTCGATTTCCTTGCAGATAAAGCCTTTGTGATGGCGGTGGTGGTGTGCTGCCATTACATCAATTTTACGACCGTGATCGTCGGACAGGTAACATTCCACTGCTAAAGGACCAATTTTTGGATCTATTTCACATAAAAGGTCTGCAATGTTTGCATCTTCTTCGTGTTCCCAATCGCATGCAAAGATTCCTTCTAAATCAGAGTTACATATACTTTTAGGGGAAACCTGCACTTGACGAGTTACCCAGTCGTAAACTTTACGAGCCTTAATGCAGACTCTTTCAGTTTCTTTATGACTCACTAAAAACTCCTCCTATTCATTTAATACCCATTTGGGTTACGGGACTACTGTATAGTATGAATTTGGTGGGTAAGTGTGCCGAGACAATAACCCAAATTTTATTTTTGCATCAGTTAGTCATATTTCCCAAGTTAATGGAATTACATTTAAAAGGGAGAGTTTTTGGGAGGGATAAGCATGAAAAGCTTTAAAAATGATGACAAAATTATTTTACAGCAGAAAATTATTCATTTAGGTGCAGAAGTAAAGCGCCTTACTGCAGATGTAGAGAAGCTTAATAGTAAGTCTCTCTTGAAAAATATAGAAAAACAAAAAGATGAATACGAAGAAAAAATCCAACAACTGACAGATCAACTTGTCAAATTGGAGGAAGAAGAAAACGAAAAAGTCTCTAATCTTCAAAAAGAAGTTGCACAATACAAAGGAGAGCTTGCTAAGCAAAAAGAAGATCATCAGGGAAAACTGATGACTATTAGCAATGAAGTGTTTCAGCTTAAGCAACAATGTGAAGCAGAACGAACGGCACACCTAAAAGCAATTGAGACGAATGAGGCGCTTGCGGAAGAGCTTGAGGATTTGAAGATGGAGCTTGATAAACAAAGTACCATAAATTCAGACCTTGAAAAAGAATACGAAATGGTAAAAGAAACGGTGAAAGGGTTGCTTGTGAAAATTGAAAGCTCCAATCAGGCGCATGAAGGGTACCAAAGGATAGCGGAAATCAATGATCAGCTGGAGGCCGAAAATCAGTCTTACCGCAAGATGGTTGCTGAGTTGGAAGAGGAAGTTAAAACGCTACATGATGAGAACTCTCTTTTATCAGATGATTTGAAGAAGGTTAATGAGTGCGTAAGGGAGTTGGAAAAGAAAGGGGACCAGGTAATTCACGAATCCACGAAGGTTTCCAGTCTAGAAAAGAAGAAATCAGCTCCACAAACTCCAACACATGATCCGAGAATGCAATCTTGGTTCTATAATAATGTGAAAAAAAACACATAAGCCTATACGAGTGATGATAGATGCGGAAAACTTTTTTGTCGAAAACGCATAAGATAAAGTATCTTATACTACGAACAAATTGGAGGTTGCATATGAACTACTATCATTATTCAGGCCAACCAAAACCTACAGCTGGTCAGGTGAAAGTTTTTTCTTCAAGTAATAAATCCTCTTCTTCGAACAAGAAAAAGAAATCCTCCGGTTGTGGCTGTGGCAAAAAAGCAAAAGTTATTCAGGAAGATTAATTTCATCAATACTAATTCCCCTTTTCATACATATCATCAATATGAAAGGGGGAATTTTTTTGCTTGAAAGCTGGTTTTGGTTTCTCCTGCTTGGACTTGCCAGTTTCCGTTTAACCAGGCTGATTGTGTTGGATAAAATTGCAGGGTTTATTCGAAAGCCATTTGTGGAAGAAATCGAAGAGAAGAATGAGAAGGGTGAAATAGAGGAATATATCATCATTAAAGGAAAAGGACTAAGACGCTGGATTGGAGAACTGCTCAGCTGCTATTGGTGTACCGGAGTTTGGGTGACAACGGGCTTGTTTCTATTAATGACGTTTTATCCATTTATAGGAGAGCCTGTGCTGATAATTTTTGGTGCTGCAGGTGTTGCGGGGATTCTAGAAAGCATCGTGGCAAGAATTATTGATTAAATGTGGCTCTCCTTAGGGAGGGCCTTTTAAAGTGGAGTTTTCTATACATAATTTCGAAGGGAGATATAAATATTAAGAGATAGAGTAATAATGCGAAATGAGGTGATGTAATGAAAGTGGCGGCGTTTGTAGTGATGTTGGTGTTGTCTGTGAGTGTGTTAGGTGCGTGCGGGCAAGGTGAGGTGAAAGAGAGAGTCGAGGACACTATCATGAGGACCTCTAATGAGCAAAAAGAGAAGTCTGATAAGGAACAACTTGCAGAGAAGATTGCTAAAGATTTCATAGAGGTAAAAGGTGCTATTGCATATGATACCGAAGACGAATTGGTGGTTGCCTTTCATGTGACACAGTATCAGAAGTTTTTTACAGAGAAGATTGAAAAAAAGGTAAAAAAAGCATTGGAAAAGGAGTTTCCAGATGAAAATGTGGTCGTATCCCATGATCTAAAAATTCGTCTTGAAATTGAAAGGCTTAGAAGAGATGTGGAGCAGCAGGACATTTCTGAAAAAGAGTTGGAGAAGCGGATTGAGAAAATGAAGACACTACGAGAAGAAAAAGCATAGGAGGTGCCATCGAGTGAGCAAGAAGGATAAGCAACTAACACCTGAACAGAAAGCCTATCAGAAGTTGGAACAGAAGATCGAGTTGAAGCGACCGGTTTGGAAAAATTGCATCATTGCCTTTTTGGTGGGTGGCCTCTTTTGTATTGTGGGACAGGCCATACAACTGATGTACATATATCTCTTTAATTTTACCGAAGTGACGGCTGGGAATCCAACTGTAGCGACCATGATATTTATTGCCATGTTGCTGACAGGATTCGGTGTGTATGATAGGATTGCACAGTTTGCCGGAGCGGGAAGTGCGGTGCCTGTAACAGGGTTCGGAAACGCCGTTATTTCGGCATGTATTGAACATAAGACAGAGGGTTACGTGCTTGGAGTAGGATCTAATATGTTTAAGCTTGCGGGATCGGTTATTTTGTTCGGCGTATTCTCAGCCTTTGTGGTTGCACTGGTGAAGACCATCGTGGTCTCGATAGGAGGGTTCTGATGCTA
This sequence comes from Sutcliffiella horikoshii, assembly GCF_002157855.1. NCBI lineage: Bacteria > Bacillati > Bacillota > Bacilli > Caryophanales > Bacillaceae > Sutcliffiella > Sutcliffiella horikoshii. The sequence continues at coordinate 1,411,436 of NZ_CP020880.1, forward strand.
CAGGGAAAACAATCATGGGTATTTGCCAATAAGCCTGTTATCACCTCAAGTGCTACCATAGGTGGTCCATTTGAGGCGAATGGCTTGCTTGCGAATGATTTTGATATGCTGCATAAGGATTTGTGGCTGGAACAGGATAGTTATGAGAAAGCGCATCGTGTGTTGCTGGAGCAAGCGTGTGAGACTGCGCTGAATAAAGCGGGGTTGTCATTGCCTGATGTGCAGTTTCTACTGGCAGGCGATTTAATCAATCAGATGACGCCATCCAATTTTGCGGCTGAGGCTTTGGAAGTCCCGTATCTTGGCGTGTTCGGGGCGTGCTCGACTTCTATGGAAGGATTGGCGCTAGCTAGTTTTCTTGTGAACTATGGTGGTGCAAAATACTGTTTAACAGGTGCCTCAAGCCATAATGCGGCTGTAGAGAAGCAGTTCCGTTATCCAACGGAATATGGCGGTCAAAAGCCTCCGACGGCTCAGTGGACCGTTACGGGTGCTGGTGTGGGGCTTGTAAGTAGTGGTGGAGTAGGGCCTCAAGTTACCTCTGCTACCATTGGAAAAGTGATAAATATGGGGCTGTCGGATCCATTTAATATGGGAGGTGCAATGGCACCTGCTGCGGTGGATACGATTGAAGCGCATTTTAATGATACTGGCAGGGATCCATCTTATTATGATCTGATTGCAACAGGGGATCTTGGTGAGATTGGTCGTGAGGTATCACTTGAGCTGTTGAGGGAGAAAGGATTGCAGATTACTGACGAGCAGTATCAGGATTGCGGTTTGATGATTTATGATAAGAGCCAGCCGGTACTTGCCGGGGGAAGTGGAGCCGGATGTTCGGCTGTGGTTTTATATGGACATTTATTGAATGAGATGAAAAAAGGGACATATAAACGGATTTTGCTTGTTGCTACTGGCGCATTGTTATCTCCGGTTTCCTTTCAACAGAAGGAATCTATCCCATGTATTGCTCATGCAGTGTCCATTGAGATGGGGATGGGAGGTGTCAGCTGATGTTATTATCGTTCTTTTGGGCGTTTGTTGTTGGAGGGCTTATTTGTGTGATCGGGCAAATTATGTTCGACGTGTTCAAGCTAACTCCCGCACATACGTTGAGTACGTTGGTGGTTGCAGGAGCAGTATTGGATGGATTGGGATTGTATGAGCCGTTGATTGCCTTTGCGGGAGCAGGTGCAACGGTTCCCATTACAAGCTTTGGGAATTCTTTGGTGCATGGTGCTTTGGAAGAGGCTGAAAAACACGGGCTTGTTGGTGTGTTGACAGGAATGTTTGAAGTGACGAGTTCCGGTATTTCTGCAGCAATCGTGTTCGGTTTCATCGGAGCACTACTATTTAAACCGAAAGGATAAGGGGGCCGCCTTTTAGATGGATGAAAAAATGATGCTAACTTATAACCGGGCAAGTCTGAAGATGATTCGAAACAATCTTCATGTGTATGCAATGGAAGCATGTGATCCGGCGGCCCAAAACACCTACCACGAATCGATGATGAAAATTGACGACCTGCTTGCGAATATAGATTTGAAACTCAAGGAGATATAATTAGTATACGTTTTGGAAGGTAGGTTTTTGTGGTGCCACAGTGGATAGAGGTTGCCGTTAGGTCATTTGCAATTATTATTGGGTTGTTTTTGATTACCAAACTCCTAGGAAAAAAGCAGCTTTCAAAGCTGTCTTTTTTTGAGTATATCGTTGGCATCACGGTGGGGGACATTGCAGGGACATTGTCGATGGACCGGGAACTGGATTTGAAGAACGGTGTGACAAGCATTTTGATTTGGTCCCTGTTCCCGCTGGTGACCTCTCAGATTTCTCTTCATAATAAAAAGTTCCGAGATTTTGTGGAAGGTAACTCAACCGTGTTTGTACGAGAGGGGAAAATTCTGGAAGATAACTTGAAGAAAGAAAAGTACACAATAGATGAATTCCTTGAGCAATTGCGTAAGAAAGATATATTTTCAGTAGAAGATATTGAGTTCGCTACGCTTGAATCAAATGGTGAGTTGAGTGCGCTTTTGAAAAAGAACAAGCAGCCTGCCACTTACGGAGATCTCTATCCGGACACGCCAGATCAAAAAGAACCTCAAACAGTAATTATGGATGGGGAAATCTTAGATGAGCCGCTTGCTCAGATAGGATTAAACCGGGCCTGGCTGGAAGCGGAACTCGAAAAACGAAATGTCCTTTTGGGAAATGTGTTTCTCGCTCAAGTAAATGTCTGGGGAGAAATAAGTGTGGATTTATATAATGATCATATTAAAGCTGCGCCGTTGAAAGAAAAGATGCTGACTTTCGTGACACTTGAAAAATGTTCTTCAGACTTTTCGTTCCTTAGTGTAACCGCGAGTTCTGGTGGAAACCGCGCCTTTTATCAGAGTGCTATGTCTAGTTTGGAAGAGCTAAGCGGGAAGCTGCGCCCATTATTAAAGGGTTAAGCTACCGGCTTTTTTTTCGTTCATATAATAACTTGAGGTGAAGCATTATGAGCGAATTTGATTTTGGAGATGAGCATTTAAAGTTTCTTTTTGAGCGGTGGAAGGTGGATGAGGGAATTGCCGAGACTGGAAAACAGGCGAAAATAAATATTCAATCCGCAGATGAGGGTTTCATGCACGTGCAGCATCTAGAAGCTCGGATGAAAAAATACATTGGGAACCTGGAACGGTGGATGGAGGGGAAAGCAAGTACGGTTCGTCCGGATTTTGAGGATGACGATGAGTGAATTTTATTTTTGCGAAGTGGGAGAGTTAGAGGTCCCCTTCGTTTTTTGCTTTTTGGGGAAAATTGTAGAAGGTTTTCTTTTAGTGGTAGAAGGTGGCGTGTTTGTGGTAGAAGCTACAAGTTAATATGGTAGAAGGTGTGCCGGGAAATGTAGAAGGTCCCTTGGGAAATGTCCAACAGGGCAAAAGTGCATTAATCTCGATTTCGACTTGACTTCCAGATTCCCCCCTTCTCTAAAAAAATTCCGCAAAACCGCACATTGCCCGTAAAAGCGCCCATACCGTTTTGGTAAAAGTACATATAGTAATAGGGAATCTTCATTAAGGAGGTGCGAGATTATGGGTTACTATGGAGGCTATCCTTATGGTGTAGGTGGCGCTAACTACGGTTACGGTTGTGGCAACCAAGGCGGCACATTCGTGTTAATCGTTGTTCTATTCATTCTTTTGATCATCGTTGGTGCATCTAAATTCTATTAATAGTTAATTAGTAGGAATAAGGAAAGTGCGGGATTTGTCCCCGTGCTTTTCTGTTTCGTCCACCGCCACAGTAGTGAGTGATGAATTATTAGAGGCACACCGATAGGCTCTCTCACATATGATGTGATATATCCGAGAGGAGGATGTTTGGTGGATAATAATATTTTTAAGGGCATTGAGAAGAAAACGGGCGTGAGCATGAAGGACGTATTTGAGCTTGCTAATTCTATGCAGAATGCGAATTTCAAAGACGAGCAGACTGTGCGTAATTTGGTGTCTCGTGTAGCGACGTTGGCGAATAAGAAGGTACCTAAGGAATTGGAAGATAAGATTGTTAATACATTGATTAATGGGAATAAGCCGGTTGATATGGGGACTATTTCTAAGATGTTGAATGAGAAGAAGAAGTAAGAAAACATCTGCCTTCCACGTTTGAAGTGGGTCGGGCAGATGTTTTTTTAGTGTTATCCGGATAACTCCCTGATAGCTTCCGTTCCGGGTGTTCGCTTTCCGTGGGCGGTCCGGAAGCCTCCTCGGCTGCGCCTGTGGGGTCTTCCTTGTCCCGTCCTCCCACAGGAGTCTCACCCCCTGCACTTCAGCTATCAGGGGGTGTACTTTCACACCTGCTAAGTACTAAAATTACTCAATCGTCTCCAAGTCCCCCAACACAACATTGCGGTCGGCGTCTTTGTTGATTTGTGCGGAGGCTTCTTTTGCCAGGTTCAAATATTTTTCTTTTGCTGCTGCATCTCCGCTTATGCTGTATGCGCGGGCTAGGGCTTCGTATGCGAATGCGAGGTCAAAGTCCTTGATATCATGTTCTAGAACGATTTCTAGGTTTCTTTTAGCATGCACGAGGCAAGGTTCAGCTCGACGTAAAACGGCGTAAACTCTTGAAATTTGCCATTCGCCTCGGGAGAAGTTGACCGGTTCGCCGATTTTGCCCCAGTGGAAACGGGAGGCATGGGCTTTATGTATCATTTGAAAATCTTCTTCTGAAGTACGGTCCGTCTTTTCCATTAGATCCCATACTTCATTGAATAAGTTAATAGCGGTTTTTCTATGAAAAGTATATTGAAGATCTTGCTCTTCCTGTGTGACGTTGGCCATTGTACAACTCCTCTTTATTAATAATTATCTATATACTCTAAATAGTATCATTTTTATATTAAAAATTGGAGCATTATTAGTACAAGCATCCTTCTTTTCGTTTAAGTAATTCAGTCTCCAGTAGTTGAATGAAATCACCGTCCAGGTTTTCTGCCTTTGCGTTTTCATATGCAAACATGAGAGATTCATCGGACAGTTTTGTGATGGAACAGTTATAGTGAGAATCCAATGTTTTCAAAAGAATATTCCCCTTTCAACTCATCTATTAAGGGTACATACCCAGATAGGAGCAGATAAAACGTAATTTTTAACTATTCAAAAAATAATGCTTTTTCTGCTGGTTTTTGTTGACAAAACGAAAAAGCGCAATCCTGAAAATGAAGAAGGATTTGCGCTCTTTATTAGAGAATATCTTTAATAAATCTAGTCATGTATGCCTTCTTTCCACGACGATTCATCGGTACAGATAGTTGCAAGGTTTCCTTTGCTCTAGTCATTGCCACATACAATAGTCGTCGTTCTTCTTCAAGAGCTCCGAGTTCACCGTTACGGTAGGATTCTAAGGCGAAATCATGAGGAAGGCTACCATCGACAGCACTAAGGACATAAACGTTCGTATACTCGAGTCCCTTAGAACGATGGATGGTGGAGAGGTGGATGGCATTGGAGTATTGCTTGCTGAGCCTCTTCATCTCATCCGTTTTGGCAATCATATCTTCCACATGGTCAAGAAAGTCAGCGATGGATTGGAACTTACGGGCAACCACCTTCAAATCGCGAATATCATCCGAGCCTTTTTCAAGAGCGTTCCCCTCGTTGCCGCGCTTTTTAATGTAATCATCAAAGCCCATGTCTTTTTCAATCATCTCAAGTGCAACTGAAGGGGAGACGTTGGCAAGAGTTTTAAATAAAGGGATGATCCGTTTGATTTTTTTTACTTGAAAAGGCTGCACGTTGGTCAACTTACTCAATGATTTTACTAAACTGCAATCTTCCAAAATACTGATGGCTTTCGCATCTTGGAGGTTTGATTGCTTTAGGAACAGGGCTGGCAGGATATCTGCTAACGCCTGAACATCATTGGCGTCACGACTCAAACGCAGGAAACCGAGGATGCCTTTCACAATCCTTCTCTTATAAAAGCTTTCGTAATCTTGATCAAGCTTGAATGGAAGACCAGATTGGGAGAGCCTCTCAAAGATTGCGCGTGCGGCACTATGTGTCCGGTATAGGACAGCAAAATCATTCGGAGTGGCGCCTTGTTCAATTTGTTCTTTCATATCTTGCATTATAATGGTGGCTTCTTCTTCCTCGTCGTAAGGGTAAAATAATACAGGAAAGTGCTTATTGTCACGTTGAGCAATCATTTTTTTCACTCTGCGGTTCTTGTTTTTATCAATTACCTGATTGGCAGAGGCGACGATGGTGTGCGTTGATCGGTAGTTCTCTGAAAGCGTGACGACTTTTGTAGAAGGAAAATCCTTATGAAAGTTCAATATATAATCGGGACTGCTGCCACGGAACGCATAGATGGATTGATCATCATCCCCAACTGCACAGATATTTCCGCTTTTGGCCAGTAGTTTCATTGTTTCATATTGCACCTTATTAATATCCTGAAACTCATCAATTAGAAAAAATTGAAATCTTTCCTGATATTTCCCGAGCAGAGCTGGATTTTCCATCAACAGCTCATAACATCCAAGCAACATATCATCAAAATCAAATACATTCTTCTCGCGCTTCCAGTCCTCATAGTCCTGATACAAACTCTGAAACTGCTCTTCTAGCTTACTGGTCGGTTTTATCCTCTTAGGTGTCTGCATATTATTTTTCCAATAGCCGATTTGCTGTATGGCCTGATCAAATGGGAAGTCCTTTTCATCCAAACCAAGCTTGCGGCCGGCCTGTTTTAAAAATTGCTCTTTTTGCCAATCCCATTTCAATAAATTATCGCCGTTCCATCTTTCAGGGTGATGGTGTTGAAGAATTCGATAGAAAATGCTGTGAAACGTTCCAGATAGAAGGTTAGCGAACATTCTTGAACCCGGTGACTCGTATAATCGCAGCCGTTCTTTCATTTCATTGGCTGCCTTGGCTGTAAAGGTAATCAGCATGATGGATTTTGGGTCGATCTTTTCCTCCTGGACCATATAGGCGACACGCGTGATCAATACCCGGGTTTTTCCGCTGCCTGCACCTGCTAGTACTAGCAACGGCCCGCTCACTGTTGAAACAGCTTCTTGCTGGGCGGAATCTAAAAAGATATTTTTTTCTTGTAATCCAAGGAAAAACCCACTTATATTGGAATGGCTTTTCGTATGTTCTTTAATAAAGATAGGAAGATGTGTAAGCGGTTTTGGCGCTCTCCATGTTTCTGTTGGCTTTTCTTTTTCCGCAATAACCGTTCTGGTTTTAGGATAGCGAAATCCATCGCGCTCCACATATTCTTGTTTTGGTGTAACCGCTGTTTCTGACTTAGGCATTTCTTCTTCATGAGTGATAGAAGCATCTATGTGATAAAAATGAGGTTCTTTTCTAAGGCCTAAATAGAGCTTGACACTCTCACCACAGATTTTGCATGAGAGATCGCCCTTTACACCGGCGTCGTACACCTCTTGATACATTTCTCTAGCCATTGTTTTTATATGTATGTTTCGTTCTTTCCAAACAGCAGATTTCATACGTGTAGACTCCTTTATAACCGTCAATCTTATCCATAGTACCACATATTATATAGAGAGAACACGAGTCAAAGGAAGTTTGTGTTATGCAAAAACAGGGAAAATTATAAGTAGAATAGGGAAGGGGAGAAATGTGATGGGATATGTTTTACCAGTGCAAATGGATGCCTACACACAATATGCGAACCGAACTGTTTCAGAAAAACAACAAATAAAGCTTGATCCAGTGATAAGACCGAACTTTTATAGGGTGGATCCTCAATATTCATGGGAAGAAATCCACAAAAATGCTCCACAACACAACCCCTATCATCAAAGAAAAGAAAAGCAGGCTACCCGCATTTCTGATAAATTATTGGCCGACATAACAGGAAAAGGCCGCTTCTTTCACGAAAAAATATAAAAGTCCAAAATTTTTAGGGGGTGTATGTTACGTGGAGTTTCATCCCATAACAGATAACGTTTATTATTTTCAAGGGTCCGTTAACATCGGGTATGTCCGATTTTCTTCTGGAGAAGGAATGCTCATTGATGCGGGGCTTGAAGAACAGGCCATGAAAAAAGTGTTGAAGACACTAAAAAGTAAGGAACTGCCAATAACGCATTTATTCATTACGCATGCGCATGCCGATCATTATGGAGGAGCGGCCTATTTGCAAAAGCAACAAAAGGTTTATACCATTGCCCCAAAATTAGAAGCCGCCATTCTTCAAGAACCGATGCTAGAGCCGTTGTACTTGTTTCATGGTGTCAACCCTATCCAAGAATGGAGGAGCAAGTTTTTGGAAGGGAAGCCGATTAAAGTGGATGCAATCATCGAAGAAGCAGGTGAGGTGACGGTGGGGGAGTCAACCTTTCAAACAGTGGACTTGCCAGGACACAGTTACCATCAATTCGGGGTAATCGTCGAGGATGTACTTTTTGCTGCTGACGCCTATTTTGGTGTGGAAATTTTACATAAACATGGTATTCCTTATATTGTTGACGCAAAACAAACCATGGAAAGTCTTGAAAAAATAAAAAAACTCCCGTGTGCAGGAGCAGTTCCTGGTCACGGGAGTTATGAAAAAGATTTTATTGCTACTATTGATGAAAATTTACAGGTTCACCACGATATCGAAAACTTACTATACACGCTTGTTAATCAAGAGGAAGACGGCATATCCATTGAACAGTTAGTGACAAAAGCTTGCACGGAAAAAGGACTTACTATCCGCAATGTGCCGTCGTTTATGTTGTTCCGAACAGCCGTCACTGCATACCTAACCAAATTGATTCAAGAAGGACGTGTGGAGTTAATTGTTTGCAACAATCAATTGGTCGTAGCATCTTCTTCTGAATAAGGCATGACATAAATTGGCTTTCCTTCTTCCCACTCGGCAAACACGATGTCTTTTGGGTTGTGGTAGCCGATTTTTTTAATTTCGTTTAAAAGCCATTGCTCAGACAGGTTGAATTCATCTAAATTGTCCTTTAAAATTTCTCCATCAGAAATTACCGGAATAGGAAGTGTGACCGCTTTAAAAGGTATGTTCAAATCTTCGTTCAGAGGCTGAGCATAAGGGTGCTTCTTTAAAACGCTAACTGTACCATCTGTTTCAAGGATGGCATACTCTACTTCTTGAATGGAGAAAGCACCTTTTGAACGTAGAAGGTGTCGCAGTTGGTCAATATCTAATTTGGACTTCTTCAATTCTTTTTTATTTATGATGCCTTTATGTATGACTATAGACGGCCTGCCTTCTAACAATCCTCTTGTTTTTCGTACCTTCTGTGTGATTGTTTCAAGTAAAAAGATCAATATTCCCCACAATCCCAACGTAAAAAGGATTTTTACAACACCAATATCATTATCATATAATGCGTTTCCTACAAGTTCTCCTAATACAAGTGCTGAAATGAAGTCAAAGGGTGTTATTTGCGTGATTTGTGTTTTTCCGAGCAACTGGGTGATTGAAAATAGTGCAAAGAAACCGATTACCAATTCTACTGCAATACGACCGTAGTCCATCATCATGATTATGTCATCCTTTATGTTGGGTCCTTGACAGTAGTATTAGTAAGGAGCGGGGAAAGTATGAAAACAAAAAAGATATCTCTCGAAAGGTTTCCCTTAGAGAGATATCTTTTTAGATGTTTTTCGTCATGGTCACATGGGGGATTCCTGCATCCATAAAAATGTCGGAAACCGTCTCGTATCCAAGCTTCGCATAAAAGGGTTCTGCATGTGTTTGCGCATTAAGCTTTAGGACATGCATCTCTTTTGTTTTTGCATATTCTTCAATGGTATTCATGATAAGCCGTCCTGCACCTTTGGAAGTTCGATGAGAAGGAAGGACGCAAATTCGCTCCACTTTACCGATGCCTTCAACAATTCGAAAGCGACCAGCACCTACTGCTTGGTCCTCATCATACAGTACAAAATGCGCGGAATCTTCTTCGTATTGATCTATTTCTTCTTCTAGAGGCACATTTTGTTCCTCCACAAAAACCGTTTTTCTGACAGAATAGGCATCCTGCAGTTCTTTATCTGAGTCTACAACTTGTACATACAAGGTTCAGCAATCCTTTCCAAAGCGGAATGTTTCATAAACCGTCCACATGCCATCTTCTAATTGATAGAGAAGGTGGAAGCGGTCGACCACCTCTTCATGCTCAATATTGGTCATTTTTAATTGACCCAGAACATCAGAGTGCTCATCATCAGATAAATTTTGGCCGATTGTTATATGAGGCACATAGGAAAATTCACGGTTATCTTGGAAATATCCTTTTCCGGAATGAAGCTTTTCGTGTAAGGATAACAGTTCGTCTGTTGGATCTACTTTAAGGTAAATGACATTGTTTACTGGAGCAAAAGAGCTCACTTTATAAATGTTCAAAGGGATTGGTGTAGTGTCTTTTGCGATTGCTGCAAGCTCATCGGTTACTGATTTCATATCATTTTCATCAATTTCGAATGCAGTTTTTAATGTCACGTGTGGCGGAATCAATGCGTAGTGAGCATCATAACGCTTTCTAAATGAATTTGCGAGATCTTGTAATTTTTTGGTCGGAAAAATAGCTATTCCATATTTCATCCAATATCCCTCCTATTAGCGTTTGCAATATAGTAACTTATCTTCTTATTTTATCTTAATTTTTTTCAAAAGAATAGAAAAGTTTCCCTTTCATTCTTAAATAACTATTGTTATTGGATAACTCCTGTAGTTTTCCGTTCCGGATATTCGCTTATCCAGAGGGCGGTGCTTGAGCCTCCTCCCTGCGCTGTGGGGTCTCAAGTCTACAGCTACCTCCCGCCGGAGTCTCATATCCTGCACTTCAAACTACAGGGAAATCTTCCTTAAATTATGAAAGCATTTTGGGTAGGGCTTGTTTTAGGTCGGGTTGCCAGTAGGTCCAGGTGTGTGTGCCTTCGAATTCTTCGTAATAGACGGAGAATCCTTTTTCTTTCATTAAGGTATGGAGTGCACGATTTGGTTCGATAAAGTTTTTCTTCTCTCCACCAGTAGTTGGAACTTCTGTTTCTTTTGTGCCGATTACATGGTAAAGGGATAGGAAGGAAGGTTGACTGAATTCCTCCACTTTTTTAATGACCTTTTCATCCACATATGGGGATTGCATAATGACTTTGCCGAATGTATGCGGGTATGACAGAGCCGTCATCAAAGACACAGTTGCTGCCAGGGAATCGCCAATTAAAGCTCGTCCCATTCCCATTTGATAGGATGGATATTTTTCATCAATATATGGTGTCAATTCATGTGCAAGAAAGCGAATGTAGGCACTGTTTTTGCTTCCGTCTGGATGGTACTTTTCCCAACGATCTTTAACGTCTTTGTATGGGATACCGACGATAATGGTATTTTGCATTTCGTTTGCTGCAAGCAGTTTGTCGGTGGTACTGCCTATGCGGCCCAGTGTGAAATAATCTTTTCCATCCTGTGCGATAAGGATGTTGTATTTATAGAGTGGTGAATAGTTAGCTGGTGTATAGACCATCAGTGTCATATCTTCATTAAGTTCGTTACTGTGTAGTGTGAACTCCTCAATACGCCCAACGTGTTTACCCATTGTTCATTACCTCCTGTGATGCCTTTATCTATTGTGGTAAGCGCTTTACCGTATACTATAGCATATTTGTACCCATTTTGTTGAATGGTAAGCTTGGATGTCGACGAATTACACTTCAGTCAACCGGATGAAAATTATTTTAATTATTTTCTGTCAATATATTGACCTTTTTCACATACGTTATATAATATATTTTATCCAATTAATCCGATTAAACTAATATGGATTATATGAAAAGTGTAAAGTAGGTGCAAATGTTGTTTTTACAGATCTCTGATATTACAAAAGTTTATACACAACAAAACGTTGAAAATAAAGTACTTTCATCTATAAATGTTGACATCCAAGAAGGAGAGTTCGTTTCCATTCTGGGGCCATCTGGCTGTGGGAAGTCTACTTTACTTTCTATGGTGGCAGGATTACTAAAACCTACAGAAGGAGAAATCCGACTGAAGGGATCGGTTATTACAAAACCAGGGAAAGATAGGGGGATGGTGTTTCAGCAGGCTGCCTTGTTCCCGTGGATGACTGTGGAAGAAAATGTCCTTTTTGCCATCCGTGATATGAAAGACACGGAAGAAAGAGAGAAGAGAGCCCTTCATTACTTAAAAATGGTACAGCTTGGCAGTAACCTCAAACAATATCCGCATGAATTATCAGGTGGAATGCAGCAGAGAGTGTCTATTGCACGAGCCCTTGCCATGGATCCAACTGTTCTATTAATGGATGAACCGTTTGGAGCATTAGATGAACAAACACGGTTGCGCCTGCAGCAGGAACTTGAAACGATTTGGTTGCAGACGAAGAAGACCGTTTTGTTTGTCACACATAGTATTCATGAATCAATTAAACTCTCAGATCGGATCCTTGTGATGGGAACAAGACCCGGAACTATTATTGCAGACATTAAAGTAGACGCAGCTCGCCCGCGTTTACGGACAAATGAAGAGGTTGCACGCTTGGAATCGCAAATCAGTGCCATGTTGGAAAAAGAGATTGATAAGGTTGTAGAGGAGGAGTTGAGACGATGAAAGCTGGAGTAAAACGCCTCATATTCTTTGCCTCCTTATTTATCATTTGGGAAGTGGTGGTGCTATTAATCGGTTGGTCACCGGCCGTGATGCCGAAACCATCCAATGTTGCGGTGGCACTATACCAAGGGTTCATGGATAAAACACTGCTTTATGATTTAGGGGCGAGTTTTAAGCGCTTAGGAGTTGGACTGTTTTTGGCGCTCATCATCGGAACCTTGCTTGGGATTTGGCTTGCCAAGTCAAAAACGGCAGATGAAACAGTAGGGACGCTTGTTCTTGCCCTTCAAAGTGTTCCTAGTATTGTATGGTTGCCGCTTGCGATTATCTGGTTTGGGTTTAATGAAACAGCTATCATTTTTATCGTTACTTTAGGTGGAACACTCGTCATGACAATAAATATGAGGATGGGCATCAAAAGTGTTCCCCCTTTATATATAAAAGCGGCTTCCACAATGGGAGCAAGCGGTGTGGAAATGTTTTGGAAGATTATTTTACCTGCATCTGTACCATATGCGGTGACAGGAGCGAGGCTTGCTTGGGCGTTTGCTTGGAGAGCGCTGATGGCTGCTGAATTACTGAGTATGGGACCAGGTTTAGGTTACACGCTGAAATATGCAGCTGATTTTGGACAGATGAGTTTGGTATTCGGTGTGATCATTATCATCTGTGTGATTGGTTCTGTGGTTGATTTAGTTATCTTCCAACGTTTTGAGAAAAATGTCATCAGACGCTGGGGCTTGGATTCATAAATAGAAACTATGGGAGGAAAAGAGATGAAAAAAGGTTGGTTGGTTGTTAGTGCAATGTTTCTACTATTAATGGGGGTTCTCGCTGGATGTGGATCAAGCACCAGTGGATCCAATGGCAAAGAGAGAGTCGTTATCGGGTATTTTCCTAACATCGATCACGTGCCGGCAATGGTTGCCCGTGAAAAGGCTATGTATGAAGAAGCTTTGGGTGATAAGTATGAAGTGGAATACAAGACATTCCCTGATGGTGGCGCATTTATGACGGCATTGAAAACAGGAGACATCCAAGGTGGCTTAGTTGGTCCAGGACCTGCAATGAACAACTATGTAAGCGGTGCGGACGTGAAAGTGGTAGCCGGTGCTTCTTCTGGCGGAACGGTCATCATTGCAAGTAAAGAAAGTGGTATTACATCTGTGGAAGAGCTTGATGGTGCTACATTTATCACGCCTGGAGTTGGTTGTACGCATGACGTTCAGATGGAAACATTTTTACAAGACTATGGTCTTTCCTCAGCTCGTATTGGTGGGAGCATGAAGCATGTTACAGGAAATCCTGCACAATACGCTGGGATGTTTGAATCAGAAAGTGTAGATGCAGCAGCAGTTCCAGAACCATGGGCTTCCTTATTATCCATTGAGCACGGAGCTAACATTCTTGTAGACAGTAATGAGATTGCGTTCGGTACTACCTTGCCTAACACTATTCTTGTAACAAGCGGAAAGCTGATTGATGAAAATAAAGAACTCGTACAAAAATTAGTGGATGCTCATCAAGAGTCAGTGGATTTCATTTCTGAAAATCCAGAAGAGTCAAAAGAGATTGCGATCAATTCGATTAAGGAACTGACAAACCAAGAACTTTCAAAAGAAGTGATTGATTCTGCTTGGGAAAGAATTCGCTTTACTCATGAAGTGGATGCAGAAGTAGTGCAGGAATTTGCAAACTCGTCCTTTGAACTTAAATTCTTGAAAGAAAAACCGGATTTCACAGAATTCATTGATTCACAATTTGTTAACTAGCATTCCTAAGAGTGTCGGGCTATAATGGTCTCGACACTTTTTTATGAGTTTGGAGGAATAAACTTGAAAAGACTTTTGTTCTTATTGTCATTTGTCATCTTGCTTGCTCTTGCAGGTTGCGGAGGCAGTGAAGTTAATTTAGATGAGGAATTTTCAATGAAACTTGAGGTTGGGAAGCTAGATGGGGTAAATCAAAATGAAGAGACTTTTACTAGCTCTAAACATGAAGGGGAGTTTTGGTTAGCTAATTTCATCTTTACTAATTGTGATACAGTTTGTCCTCCGATGACAGCCAATATGGCAAGGGTGCAGCGAGAGATGAAAGAGGCAGGTATTGAAGTGCCAATTGTATCGTTTAGCATCGATCCTGAAAAGGATACACCTGAAGCTTTAAAAGAGTATGGGGATCTATATGAAGCAGATTATCAGGCATGGGATTTTGTCACTGGATATGACCAGGAAACGATAGAGCGATTTGCGAATGTATCATTTATGGTGCCGGCTTCCAAAGAAGAAGGTTCCGATCAGTATATGCATAGTACGAGTATTTTCTTAGTGGATAAAGAAGGATTTGTACGAGAGTCGTACAGTGGCTTGGATGTCCCTTTAGAAGAAATTATGGAAGATCTTGAAAAAGTAACAGATTGACCTTTGCGTTCACACTCATATGATGGATATATGGGTGTTTTTCACTTTTGCCAAGTAAGGGTTTTCAAAAATTCCCAAATAAAGAGGTGGCAGCATCGGCTACCTCTTGTGCGTTACATCGATTGTTCATGTGAAGGTGATGAAAGTTGTTGTTTTGGAAGGTAATGTTCGACGAGTTGATCAAGGTAGTTTATTTTTTCTAGCGCAGTGGATTTATCAATTTGTCTATAGTGGTGGTTTCCGCCTTTTTCCTCGTCCATTTCGTCCGCAAGCTTCACTACTTTTTGTAGAGGACTTCTTTTAACGTCGATTTCAGGTAAGTAGGAATCTGTATGCAAAAGAATAGCAACAGAGATTTTTTTCGCGTTTTGCGGGTTTTCTCCTAAGCGGATCAATAACTTGTGGGCACGCTCTGCCCCTTTAATTGCATGAATATCATTTTCTCTATATAATTCATAGTCCCATTTTCCTTGACGATACCATTCATAATGCCCGATATCGTGCAGAAGGGCAGCTTTCGTAGCCAAATCTACGCTTACATTATATTTAAACGCCAAATGAAAGGCATGGTTGGCCACTTCTAGGGCATGTGCGACCCCTGAACGTTTCAAATACTTCTGTGTAATAGGGTGTGTAAAAATATCTGTAAGTGTTACTTCTCTCATTAATATCTCCCTCCTGTAAAAATGTGTTTCTTTATAGAATATCATATATGAGTAATTGTGTGCAAGAGAAACGTTCAGATAACCTCATTCTTGTACGTTTTTATTAAAGGACGATAAGATAATATACTATCTAACAGAAACGTTCTTTTTTGATTGCGCAAGTAACAGAATGCTGTCACATTATTTTTATTAATATCCAACACGAGTAAGGATCTTTGCGTGATGGATCCATCTTTGGACATATAGATTATTTCAATAGGTGTTCTTGAATTCCTATACCACTCGAGCGTTCGGCTCATTATCATCATCTCCTTACAACTATTATATACGAACATACGTTTTATATTCAATTAAAATACGAACGTATATTCTGGTTGTTTTTTGGGGAGTAAGGAATATACTTGAAATATAAGAAAGGAAGGTGATTTTGTGAAACCATCTACTACATTAAAGTGGGTTACAGGCGGAATGGAAGCGTTTTTGGCTATTCCTGTTCTTGGAGGTCTTACTGTGATGGGGTTTGGGTATTCTCCATTGGGCCTTATGTTGATCTTACATATCATTACGTTGGTGTTTAGTGCAAAAGAAGGGCAGAAGTTTCACGGTAGCATTTGGGGAATTGTTGCGTCTTGTTTAGGATGGGTCCCTTTTGTGGGTTGGGCTTTACACACTATAACAGCTATTATCCTGATGATTGATGCTTTTGCTTCAGGTAGAAAAGAAAAAGGTATGCAAGTGTAGCCGTTCCGAGTTTGGGGTGGTTTTTAGTTGGTCTAAACGCCGCTGTTGATTTCCGCAAATGGCTTCGCTTTCCGCGGGGCGACCTTGAGCCTCCTCACAACGCTTCAGGGGTCTCAACAATGTCGCTACTCCCCCGCAGGAGTCTACGCCTTTTGCTCCAATCAACAGCTATAAATTCCTCTGATTTTTGAGTCATAAAAATATCTTTACAAATAAGTATGT
This sequence comes from Sutcliffiella horikoshii, assembly GCF_002157855.1. Taxonomy (NCBI): domain Bacteria; kingdom Bacillati; phylum Bacillota; class Bacilli; order Caryophanales; family Bacillaceae; genus Sutcliffiella; species Sutcliffiella horikoshii. Next base: position 1,427,604 of record NZ_CP020880.1, read on the forward strand.
ACTATCTATAATTGTATTTACAGTCGCATATGAGATCTGATAGTTCAGTGGGAGAACACTACCTTGACAGGGTAGGGGTCGGGGGTTCGAATCCCTCTCAGATCATCCAAGATAAAGCTCCAATCTCTTTTGTTTCAAGAGATTGGAGCTTTTTTTATGCAAATCTACTAAAATGGACAAATCTCTTAATTCCTTAGTCTATACAAGAAAGAATGCTAGACATACTATGTAGAAACTAATGTTAAAGGAGATGTTTAAATGGCAGATATATGTCAAAATTGTAACTGTTCCCCGTATGAGAATCTTTGTGTTTGTGCGACTCAAAACGGGATAACTATTATCCAACCAGCATGTCAAACGCTTCCAGATGGTAGCATTGCTAGTAACCCTTGCTTCAGACCATCGCCGGAAAACCGTTCTTATTGGTCTTATAAATTTTCGACTGATAATGCAATGGCTACTAGGGGAATAAGTAGTTTTGTTATTCCAATATGTCAAAACATACCGGCAAATACTGTAGTAGTAAGTGAAAAGATTGATGGGTGTGGTACTTTTACTTCCATTCCGTTCACGCTCAGTCCTACCGATCCTAATTATGGTCCTGCTCCAACAGGCTTCAGTTGGCTGAAGGTGGAATCCGACAACCGCTTTGATAAGGGTGTTACAGTCGAATATCGTTTAGAGATTGTTGGAAACTATCCGAATGGTACACAAGGCATTCAAGTAAGAGCGGCTAATGTAAATTATACATTTGCTTGTGAGGGTTGCTATATCGTTCCGCAATGTCCAGAGCCTGGGCAGTTGATTGTCAATCTGACTTGTGAAGAAATCTTTGATGGTAATAATGTGAGACTTGCTTATGAAGTAACTGTATCAAACCCAGGAGGTTCCCCTCTGCAAAACGTTCAATTTACAGATACCATATTATACCCGCAGAATGTAACACTTGGGCCTATTACAATTAGTGACCCGACATTAAATGTGGATCGATCTGTACCTGGTCGAATCCTGATTACAGGAAATCTTGGAACACTTGAACCTGGTGAAGAAAGAATTATCACTTATTTTTTACCTGTCACCGGAGTGTCTGGTCCAGGAGAGTTCTTGATCGATAATAGAGCAACCGCTGTTTCCGGTACAGCCCAAGCATCAGATTTCTGTACGTTGAATCTTGATGTAGTCCAACTTTCTGCTGCTAAATGTTGTACAATTACTGGAAATCAAGTGACGTATCGCATAACGGTAACAAATACTCCAAACTCCCCGGGTACAAATGCACGAATAGTTGATACTATAACCATTCCTGAAGGATTAACTGTTAGATTTTCTTCTTTTGGTGGTTGCCAAGCCAGATTCCGTAATGGTGAAGAAGTGCCATTAAATCAGGATATCACAGGTTTAAGAATAATTGATATCGTCTGCGACAATTTACAAATCCCTCCAAGTGGATCAGCTCACCGTGATATTCAACTAACTATTGTTTCTGCCTCTACTCAATCTGGAACAATTAATAATACTTTGAACGCCGTCGACCCACTTGGTGGCCAAAACCAATTATTCTTGCCTACTCTAAATGTTCCTGTAAGTGTAGATACCGCTTATGTAGCATCCATTACATGCTCCAATCCTTGCCCAAATAACATCAATCCAGACAATGGGCAATTCTTTACTGCATCTAGTACAATGAATGCTGCTGGTCAGTCTGATTGTGGATGCGGTGGAGGACTATCTAGTTCTAACCCTACAAGAAAATTTAATTGGAGATCGGAACTGTAATAGTAAACGAAATATTAAAGCACATTCTCCTTCAGAATGTGCTTTTCTACATAAAACATGTTTGTTGACATCATACCTGAGGGGGTATAATATAAAAGAACAAATGAACCGTATTGGAGGAGATGGTTGTTGGTCATTTCTGTTGCTTTGATATTCTTGATAATTTCCGTTTACTTTTATAATAGATATGTTCCGGTATTGGGTGTTCCTTGTGTGAAAAATTTAGAACTTATCAGTCCTGTGAAAATTGTTGATGTCAGGGATTATAATTATGTAGATGAACCTGTTCCTGTTGCGGTTAATATTCCTGTTGCCTATCTGCAACGTAACTACCAACAATTTAAAAATGAAAAAGTAATCGTCCTTGCATCTAGCCATCTTGAAAAAAACATTAGTGTGCGTTATTTAAAGAAAAAAGGCATTGAAGTAATTGGGTACAGAGTGATAGGGAATAACTGTAAGTGTCCAAAATTAAAAATGGTATAAGACGATGATACAACCCGGAATATTATTTCCGGGTTTTTTTACGTTGAAAAGGCAGGCAGGCTCGTGAATTGCTTGTCTATTTTTTGTTATGTGAGGAATTGACACAATCATTTTCTACTAAAATGAATATACTTTTAATAGATTAATAGAGGAGGTGAGAGTCGTGGGAGTATTGTATGTAGAATGCAAGGTGTGCTGCGAAGTAAAGTGTAAATGCTATCTTCGTCCTAGTAGACCTGCTATGGACAATGCGGTTTCACCGATGGAAGATGCGGCGCGTGACAAGAAAAAATGTGGCTGTAGTGCTGGCGCATCTCGCTATTACAAGTACAATGACTAAATGCTAGTGAGAGAATAGACGGGCGGTAACTGCGCTTGTCTATTTTTTCTTTTTGGTAGATAAGTACAAGAATAATCTAGCGTTTTACATATTATATAGTAGCTTGAAAAATAGGAGGTGATATTGTGGGAATAGTTTATGTGGAATGTTGCGAGAAAAAGTGTTGTTGCTGTTGCGATGATAAGAGAGATAAGTGTCCGAAACCGGTTAGAAGAAATGAGCCGATAGTTTGTGATGGATTAAGGTCAATGCTTGCTATGCTAGGTGCTATAAATGTACCTTCAGCAAATTTAACTTATTTTTTTACTAATGCTGCTGTCAAATATGATTCCAGCTACTGCCCATTATTAACGGGCTACAGAACGCCGACTGTGGCTGAGTTGCAATCAATTGCAACTAGTTTAACATCAACAGGGTCAATCGGGGGAACGCCTCTATGTCCAATGGTTGTATGGGCGTTGAATGGAATCGAACCAGTTCTTGTGGAGGTAGTACCGGCACTTGGAACGGTCGAAGTACTGAGAACTCCGTCTTTACGTTGTAAAGCATACCGTATTTGTGTAACAACAACTACGCCAGCAAATGGTTAAAAAGGGTTAAAGACTTTTCAGAAGGATATTAATATCCTTCTCTTTTACATAATTATCCTCCAATTGACCAAACTAATTTTAACTAACAATCTGAAAGGTGGGTTTCTCCAATTATGGAAAATTCCCATAACCATATACGACTTACTTCAGCAGAGATCGGGCATTTATGGAGCAGTTATTTGTTTGAAACGTCCGTTCATCATATGTTTCGATACTTCTTGGTACATGTGGATGATCCGGATGTTGCGAGGTTTTTAGAGCAATGTCTGCATACATCCAAACGACATGTACATAGATATATGGATATTTTCAAAAAAGAAAGTTTTCCTGTTCCGAGAGGCATTACTTCTGAAGATATCAATACAAAAGCTCCCCGGCTTTTTTCGGATGTTTTTTATCTTCATTACATTGATGGAATGGCGAAGTTTGCACTGAATGGTTTTGCTCTTGCTGTAGCGGAAGTTTCGCGTAAGGATGTCAGAGAAGTGTTTCACTTGCATATTGATGCTCTTCAAGAAATAACGGAGATGGGGAAGAGGTTGCTGTTGGAAAAGGGACTTTACTCTAGACCTCCGTATATTACAACGCCTGAACAAGTCGATTTTGTGGAAAATGGTCATTTTTTTGCTGGGTTTACTTTGGATAAGCGTCCGTTGACTGTATTTGAGATGAATCAGCTTTTTCAAAATGTACGTTCCAACTCGTTGGGGAAAGCGCTACTAAAAGGATTTATGCAAGTTACGGATGATAAAAAGCTTTGTGCTTATTTTGAAAAAGGGAAAAGCTTGGCCAATAAGTATGTAACGATGTTTTCTACCATACTTTTGAAAGAGGATTGCAATGTCCCTTCCACCTATGCAAGTGAGGTGCTGGACTCTTCTGTATCTCCTTTTTCCAACCGTTTTATGCTCAATCATGTGACACATCTGATTTCATATGGAACTGCAAATTACGGGTTGTCGATGGCGTTAAGTCCTCGCAAAGACTTAGCTTTAATATACTTAAAGGTGATAGGTGAAGTGATGACATTTGCTGGAGACGGTGCAAAACTTTTAATAAAGCATGGCTGGATGGAGCAGCCTCCTACTAAATCTGATGCGAAAAATTGTAAAGATTAAAAAAGAGCCTTTCTATATGGAAAGTCTCTATTTTTCAAAATATAGATGATAGTGAAGCTGGCAACCGGGGTTGAAGGCGGCATTACATGTTGGGCAAATCGATTGGCTGTTTAAATACTCGTTTATGGTCAGCTCTGTTTTACAGTTTCCGCAAAAAATTGCTTTCCTATCATATTCATGTTTAGGCCATACGCTTGCTGGATGGTTTTTATGTTCTTCATGACATTGGTAGCAAGGATAATACTCTTTGCAACAATGAAACTTAATGGCAATAATATCTTTTTCTGAATGATAATGAGTGCATCGTGTGAAGCGATCAACAGTGGAGCCGAGTACTTTAACAGTCAATCCATCCATCCCCTTAATTTCATGAAATTAGTTAGGTTGCCAAACGATTTCGCCGGACTTTGATTCTTTATCTATTTCCACTTCAAAATCATGTTTTTCATAGAAATGAACCAGACGTTCTACATGTTCCCAATCGCGCTTTGCGATGTCACCAGTAATACAATGGATATTTTGATCTTTGGCAACTTCTTTAAGGTAATTCATGCAAATAGAACCATATCCTTTGTTTTCTGGTCCCTTGATATCACCGATAAGAATGGTGTCGTCATCTTTGTATGTGGCCTGAATGGAGAAATCCCACTGGCCGCGATAGGCGGATACGCAATCGTTAAGCATGATCTTGCAGGAATTATTGTCGTAATTTGTGTAAACAACTACCCAGTTATCGTCTTTCGTTTGATCGATTCCAATTACTTGCCACTTTTTGGCGATTTCTTTCATATTTTCTTTCATACGGAACATTTGAAATTCCAAATCATCTAGTTCCTGTTTGATTTCTTCTTTATCTCTTGTCTCTTCTTCGGCCATGAATAAGCTTGTGAAAGACATCCAATTCCCCCCCTTAAAATCTATAAATAATATTACACATATAGTTATTTTCCGAGTCTAAATGACAATCAGCATTTTATTATACAGGTTTTTTACAAATGTTTCAAATTACAGCACACAAAAATAAAAGCAAGTCATCACGAGGGACGACTTGCTTTCATTTTTTTATTCGAATAAAGGCGCTAATTATATGATGTATAGCGCAATTAGTAACTTGCTTCATCACAAGCATTATAAGGTGTCCTGCTACATGGACATAATTTATAAATGACATAAAAGTATTATATTCGTTTGCCGCGGTATAATTCCATGGTAGTTTCCCTTACTTAAACAACGTAAGCCCTACCTCTCATACGTCCTTACGGCTCCTAGGCCGTGCCAGATCGATTAAGCCTCTGTGAAAAAACTATATGGAACGCCAGTGCATCCTTGTGATACGTTGGTATTGCTTAAGAATGTCATAACGTTCTTCCTTTCTATATCAAGTTACTAATATTGTTGGGCTTGTACCCAAACTCTTATTATACATCATCTGACTATAAAGTCAAGCTTGTAAAATAAAACTCGATTTTTGTAGGAAAAATTTTTACAGAATTCTTTTGAAATTTGGTAAAATAGAAAAAAGATAAAGAGAAGCAGTTGAACAATTAATAGGGAGACTAGATATGTTAAGTCAAAACTTACAAGATTTGAAGCAACCATCAAGTGGTGCAGAAGAATTCCTTAGAAATAATGAATTGGCTGATCTCATCCAGAAACAAATTTTTGCAACGATTATTAAAAAGAAGTTGGATTTGTCTGAGAGCGAGATGAAAATTTGGATTGCAGGGTGCTCCACTGGACAAGAAGTCTACTGTTTAGCAATATTGTTAAAAGAGACGATTGAATCGATGGATGAAAATTTGGAGATGGAGTTTAAGATTTACGCCACCGACCTGGACTATGATTCTGTAAAGATTGCAGGCGCAGGTGTCTACCCTAATACGGCTTTTGAAAATGTTCCATCTGATATTCTGAACAAGTATTTTGATAAGATGCAGGATTATTATGTGGTGAAAAAATCAATAAGGGAGCATATCATCTTTGCCCCTCACAACATTGCAAAAGACCCTGGCTTTCATCATCTGGACTTTATCAGTTGCAGAAATGTATTGCATTATTTTCAGCCAACACAAAAACAGCGGATTATTTCGTCGTTCCACCATTCTCTAAATGAAGATGGGTATTTGTTTCTTGGGCAATCAGGCTCAATAGGTGATAGTAAAGAGCTTTTTCGTGCGATCAATAAAAAATGGAAGATATATATAAAGCAAGAAGTGGAGGACCGTAAACGAAGTGAAGATATTGGTCTCCATGCCATACAGGAAAAAAGTCAAGAAGAGAAAGAGTTGCAGTTGTTAAATAAAGAACTGATTCAGGCAAAAGAGCGCATTGCTACTTTACAAGTGAAACTTGAGGACATCCATAATGAGTATGAAGATAAGTACGAGACGCTTAAAATCGATTCGTATCATCCAATCCTCTTCGTTAAGGGATTGCTCCAAATTATTAAAAAGCAGGAGTTTTATAAAGAAGAATACGCAGCTGCTATGCTTAAAGAGATGACTAAGCTTGAAATGGCAATCGAAAATTTCCTAATGGATGAACAATAAGCACAAGAAACCCCCGTCAAATCATTTGACGGGGGTTAAACTATTTTATCAAGAACGAAGAAGACCTTTAATATCTTCCAACTCAGACTGAATTAATTTAATATATTCCAACTTCCCAACCTCTGATAGATCATCTTGTATAATTCCAAGTAGATCATTGATTGTGGAGATCTTTCTTTCTGCTTGCTTTTTCTGGAATTCAATGGAATTATCAGGTTCTGCGTTTGTCTCAACAATTTCATTCCAATCATTATTTTCAAGCTGCTTACGCCATTGTTGAAATTCCAACTGTACATGCTGAAAAGCAGACGTTTCATTCATACAAACCAAATGGATAATCTTTTCTTTTTGCTGGTAATGAAAGTATACAGTGAACAAGGTTGTGGGTGAGTCTGTTGTTTTTAAGTTAAGTTCCATAACTCCTGGTGAAGGATTGGTCTTTATTTGTTTTAACTTTGTCTTACTATCCCAATCTACCAAGTCTAGAAATGATGTTACTGGATAGAAGATGTGGGTGACTGACTGAGAAACATTAATAATTTCAAAGTCCTCAGTCATCTTAATATATGGGACGGGAATCCGGTACATTAAAGAAGCACTCCTTTATTGATGATTCCGGCTTCTTTTCTATAATCTTCCAACCATTGAAAAAGGAAGGATGTATCCTTAGCAATGAGAGTTTCCGCAGTACAGCATGACCGAAAGGCAGATTCCGCATGCAAGCGGCTTCCAACTATAAAAGTGGTGCCAGGGCTTATATTTTGCAGTCTTTCCATTGTTTCCTTAAGTTTTGGAAGGTGATGTCTAATGGACACAGATATACATACCACCTCTGGCTGCCATTTTTTCAGGCTATATTCTGCATAGTCCAATGGTAAGTTCGAACCTAGGTCATACACATCCCAACCATATTCTTCAAATAGGGAGGAGGCCATTTTCAATCCCAAATCATGTTCTTCTCCTTCTACACAAAAAAACATGGCACGTGGGGAAGGGGAATTCTCTTTTATATATCTATCATTCAATTTTTCCAAATGATATTTTGTCAAAATCAACTCACAGGTACCTGTCGCCAAATGCTCATGCGCAACAGATATTTTATTTTCCTCCCACATTTCACCAATGCGGTACATGGCGTCACGAAGGATAAAGTCATATATAAACGCACTATTGTAGCCTTGATCTATAGTATCTTTTACACAAGACCAACCGGAGGCCACATTTTTTTCGAGAAGGAATTGTGATAGTTTCTTGGAGATTTCATTCATTTGACCCCTCCTATTCCAAACATAGTAATTACCAACAGTATACTATATTTTCCGTAAAATCAAATGCTTCTTCCTTGAAATGTCTTTTTCTACCTGTCAGTGGCCCAATTATAGGATTAAAATTACCTTGACACCAGGCTATACAAGACAAGGATTTTCTCTTATGCTTAATAGAGGTAAATATTAGTAGCAAAGGAAGTGTCACAATGACTTATCAAACAAATGTACAAGAAACATTCTCGTTAATCAAAGAACTAGTTTCTATTCCAAGCCCTTCCGGCAATACGGAAAAAGTAATTGGTTTTGTTGAACAGTACTTAAGTGAATGCGGGGTAGAAACAGTACGCAATCGAAAGGGCGGCTTGATTGCTTCCATTAAAGGAACCAATGAGAAAGAGCATCGCATGTTAACAGCCCATGTAGACACATTAGGAGCTATGGTAAAAGAAGTGAAACCCAATGGAAGATTGAGGCTAACTACAATAGGCGGTTTTCGCTGGAATTCTGTTGAAGGGGAATATTGCCAAATAGAAACTTCTTCTGGTAAAGCGTATTCCGGAACCATTCTTATGCATCAGACATCGGTGCATGTTTATAAAAATGCAGGAGATGCTCCTAGAAACGATGAGAATATCGAAGTTCGGATTGATGAAAAAGTCACCAATGCAGACCAAGTAAGAGCGCTTGGAATAGAAGTAGGAGATTTTGTATCATTCGATCCGAGGGTTCAAATCACAGAAAGCGGCTACATAAAATCCAGACATCTGGATGACAAAGCAAGCGTGGCGATCCTACTAAAACTTATCAAATTCATTCAGTCTGAAAAGATTACACTTCCATACACGACACACTTTTTAATATCTAATAATGAAGAAATCGGCTATGGAGGGAACTCCAACATCACCCCAGAAACTGTGGAATACCTTGCCGTGGACATGGGAGCCCTTGGAGACGGGCAATCATCAGATGAATACACAGTATCTATCTGTGTAAAAGATTCCAGCGGTCCATATCATTATGGACTAAGAAAACATCTTGTTGAACTTGCAAAGAAAAACGAAGTGGATTACAAAGTGGATATTTATCCATACTACGGATCAGACGCGTCTGCTGCCATCCGTTCCGGTCATGATATCATCCACGGACTGATTGGGCCAGGGATAGAATCATCGCATGCTTTCGAGCGGACACACGCAAGCTCGATAGAAAATACAGAGAAGTTGATTTACCATTACTTGTTGTCGGGTATGGTGGAGTACTAATTCACAACAAAATAAAACCACCTAAAGTCCTTTATAGGAGCTATAGGTGGTTTTTATTTTTGTTTTTGTCATTTTTTATACTTATAAAAAAATTTTTTTTATTTTTAGGGATGACGATGCTTGTGCCTTTATAAAGATTATAACGTTCAATCGAGCCGCATGGCATTTCTATTACATGAGAGCTATTTTTAACAATTGGAGATACTCTCCAAGGCTTTAATTCTTTTATACTTAAAAGAATTCGCCCATCTCCGTTAACGAAAATGATATCAATAGGAAACCGCATAAAGAACATGTGAACACTGTTACAAGGGGAGAGCATTATGCCTTTATTATGTATGGAACGTTTAAACATTAACCCAATGAAACGCTTTGTAAATGTATCAGCTATATTTATATGAAGCATTTGTGCATCTTTCATATTATCCTCCTAAAGAAACAGTGTCTTTTTGTTCATTATATAGAATTTTATATTCTTTTTAAAAACCGAATTACTTAGGGAAATGGAGTATACAAGCTAAATAGGTAGATTTTCTCAAGAAAATGGTCAAAAATGGCTTTTTTTGAACGTTTTCTTTATTTTCAGTTCGTTATAATATTAACTTAAGTTCTAAATAAAGAACAAACGACTGGAGGAAATGATATATGAAAAACTTGATGATCCGTGTATTTAAAGAAGAAGAAGGACAGGGGTTAACAGAGTACGGTTTGTTGGTTGGGTTGATTGCGTTGGGGGTTGTAGCTGCGGTTGGGTTATTAGGGGATAAAATTGGAGAAGTTTTTACAAATATTACAAAGGAGCTAACAAATACGAAAACACCTTAAACGGCCCTAATTCTTAATACCAGTTACAAAGCTCTGCTTCATCAAAGCAGAGCTATTTTTAAATAACCACTAGGAGGACGCCATATGTTCATCAACGTCGTTCTGTTTATCGTACTAGGAATTTCCGTTGTAACGGACCTTAGAAAAAGAAAGATATTCAACATAATTACGATACCTGCCATCCTATTCGGTTTAATCTACAACACGTATCAAGCAGGTCTTGAGGGGCTGTACTTCAGTTCTATCGGACTTTTGATAGGTTTTTTTCTTTTGTTTATCCCATTTGTGCTTGGAGGAATGGGAGCTGGGGATGTAAAGCTGTTGGCAGCTATTGGGGCAATGATCGGCGGTGAGCTTGTGTTTCAGTCATTCCTTTATACCGCCTTGATTGGGGGAATCTTCGCATTGGCTATTCTTTTCAAAAAAAATAGACTTGTGTTCTTTATTAAGAATATTTGGTTCTCTGTTTTTTATAAACTCCCTATTCTTACCGAACCAGAAAAGAAAGGAAAATATACTATTCCCTACGGAGTTCCGATTGCGCTTGGAGTAGTGAGTCTCTATTGCTTTGGGGGGCTTCTATGAGATCACAAAAAGGTCAATCTTTAGTTGAATTTGCACTTATTGTACCGTTAATATTACTTCTGTTATTTGGGATGTTTGATATTGGGAGAGTTCTATTTTCAGCAGTAGCCTTAGAGCATGCGGCAAGGGAAGGTGCCAGGGTGGCAAGTGTCGGAAAAACGAATACAGATGTGATTGCTTCCATAAACAACGCGACAACAGGTCTTGATTCGAGCAGGGTTTCTGTATCCATTTCAACAGAAGCGAGAACTTCAGGTGAAAACATAGAAATTCACCTCAGTTATCCGGTAAGCATGATAAATCCTTTGTTGAGATCTTTCCAAGGCTCTTTTACAATCTCTTCAAAATCTGTCATGAGGGTGGAGTGAAATGTTAAGAAGTGATAAAGGCAACGCAATGGTAATGATGGCATTTATCCTCTCTTTGCTCGTTGCGCTATCAGGGTTCGTTGTGGACGGGGGAAGGCTGTACCTGCAAAAGGGAGAACTCCAAAAAGCAATTGATGCCGCTGCGTTAGCTGGAGTGCAACAAGTAAAGAACAGTCAGATAAACGCTGTAAATGCAGCGATTGAACTGGCCTCATTAAATGGAATTAGTATAAATTCCAGCAATATCATAGTAGGTTCAGACTCAGTAGAGATACATAATACAGTACCTGTAGAAACGACTTTTGCCAAGGTGTTAGGTTTCAATTCAATAGACGTTGCTGCAACATCGAAGGCAGTTTTAGATACTTCCAGAGGAATAAAAAAGCATTCCAACGTCATACCGGTCGGAATTCCAAAGGATAAATTGGTAAAAGGGCAATCACATACTCTGCATTTTACACCAGCTGGTGGTAATAACGGACCTCAACAAGGGAATTTCGGTTTTCTGGCAATTGGCGGAAGAGGTGCTGCAAATCTTGAGGACAACATAGTTAATGGCATTGAAGTGGAAATTACCCCAGGTAGTTATGTCCTAACTGAGCCTGGTTTGAAATGGGGAAAGGTTCGTAGTGGCTTTCAAGAAAGAATAAGTATGGACGCAACAAAACCTCTTTGTAACCAACTAAATACTTCTAAAAGTGGTTGTGCAAGGGTTGCTATACTACCAATTGTCAATGACCTCGGTTCTGTAAATGGTAGAGGGAAGGTGGAGATTATTGGATTTGCTGCCTTTTGGATTGAAAAAGTGGAACAGATAGGCGGAAATAAATCAGTAACCGGCTACTTCATCGATATTGTCACTTCCGGTGAATTTAGCGAAGAGGTGGAAAACTTCGGTATAAGCACAATCAAACTAGTGAATTAAATGGGAGGAAGAAGCATGACATTAAAAAAAGTTTGGCTGTTGTCTATTATGTTCGGGATAGTCAGTACAATCTGTTTCTATCTTTTTTATATTCCAGGAGGGACCAACCAGAAATCAATGCAGGCTGACACCGTTGTTTTAGCAGCAGAAGAGGAAGCGGAAGAGGAGATAGTGCCTGAATTTGAGATCGAAAAAGGGAAAAGAGCCATGTCTATTGCTGTAAATGATGTGCAAGGGGTATCAGGACATGTAGAGCCGGGATCGATGGTGGATATCTTTGTTAATATTGAAACCACAAAAGAAGACAATAAAGAAGTGGTCCCATCCCAAGTGGGAACATTTGTGTTGCAAAATGTGAAAGTACTGGCTGTGGGCCATTTCATGGATGAACCGGAAACAGGGGCAAGATATCAGATGATTACGGTTGAAGCCACGCCAGAACAGGGTGCAAGTCTAGGCTTTGCTTCCCAGCATTCCATCTATCTCATGTTAAGGCCAGAGGGTGATGACTCAACCCTAAACGCAAATATATTAATGGATGAAAAGCAGCTTATTATGAAAGGAGGACAATGATAGATGATAAAATGGTACGGTTTTTTAAATGAGAATGAAGAGAAAATCAGTGAAATGATTCAATGGTTAAGTACCCATGAAAATTACAAGGGGCTAACAACTATTGATGAGCTATTAAATGAATTGGACGCTCCTGAAAAGCGAATTATTTTTATCGATAAATCTATTTCTCCCAATTTCTATTCCTTGACCATGCAATTAAAGATGCTGGACCCGAATAACTTTGTCATACTAATCGGGAAGGATTTAAAAGAGGCTGACATCCGTCTTGCGATGAGGGCAGGGATGATGGATTGCATTAATTTGCAGGATGAAATTGAACTGATTAAAAATGGACTGCTTGAGTCAAAGAGGCATATTGATTTTCTAAAAAAGCAGGAAACACAAGCCCCAAGTTTCGCACAGAAAGAAGGAAGAGTCATTACAGCTACAAGTACAAAGGGTGGGGTGGGTAAAACTACATTTGCGGTAAATTTGGCATATTCCTTACAAAGAAAGGAACAATCTATCGTTTTAGTAGATCTGCACCTCCAGTTTGGAGATGTTGCGATGTTCTGTGATGTCAAGCCGAAGAAAACGATCTACGAATGGGTAAAAGAAGATTTTGACCGGAAAAACCGGAATGTCCAAGGTTATTTGACAAAGACATATCTTGAGAATGTTTCTATTCTTGCAGCGCCACTCCGACCTGAATTTTCCGAAATTATAAAGCCTGAGCATATTAGGGAATTATTTTTCGAATTAAAGAAATGGTATGACGTTATCATTGTAGATACCCACTCTCATGTGGATGAGCTGTTACTTGAAACATTGGAACTATCTGACGAAATATACGTCCTGACAAATGGAAACCTTCCAGCTGTAAGAAATACAAAGCTATTCATGGATACCCTTCAATCATTGCAACTTAAGGCGATGCCTCAGCTGGTGGTGAATGCGGTGAAGAAAGATGACCCATTGAAGGTGGAAAATATGAAGAAAATTCTTGGAGTAAATGTGTTAACGGTTCTTCCTTCTGAAGAAAAGCTGGTCAAAAAATCTGTAGCTACAGGTATTCCATTTGTGGCAGATTCTCCAAAGAAAGGTTTATCAAAGAGATTCACCAAATTGGCAGACGCTTGTCTGGAGAGGCACGCATCTTTAATCGGTGAAGCTTTAGTTGGAGTTGGAGGTAGAAAATAATGTCTTTATTGCGAAGGCTTGGTGTCGAGACTGATGTTGTAGAGGGTTCTAAGGGGGGGAGAGAATCCATCAAAACGTCCATCTCTCCGAAAACGGTCTATCTCCCACAGTTCAAAGAGATTGAAATGCACCTTCATAACTATCTTGTGGATAAACTGAAACAGCAGACTCTAGACGATAGGGAAATGGAAGGAAAAGTAGCAGAATTAAGTGATGATTTTTTTGTCAATCGGGATGACATTCTAAATTATGAGGAAAAGCAAGCGGCCATTCAAAATGTCATTTATGAATTAACAGGGTATGGGCCCATCACCCCCCTCTTGAAAGATCCTGCAGTAACGGAGGTAATGGTAAATGGTCCAACGAAGATTTACGTGGAGAAACAGGGGAAAATAATTAAGACTCCTTTCACATTCAGGGATAATTCCCATGTCTTAAAAGTGATGGAACGAATCGTAGCACCAATTGGAAGACGAATAGATGAGAGTGTCCCGATGGTGGATGCACGTTTACCGGATGGTTCGCGTGTTCATGCTATTATACCGCCGCTGGCTATGAATGGGCCGACACTCACCATTCGTAAATTCCCTGATAATCCTTTGAAAATTCATGATCTTCTCCGAAATGAAGGACTTTCTTATGAGATGGCTGATTTTCTGAAATCTTGCGTAGAAGCAAAGTTGAACATGATGATAAGCGGCGGGACCGGCTCTGGTAAGACAACTTGTCTAAATGTATTATCCTCTTTTATAGCAGAAGATGAGCGAATTGTGACAATTGAAGATTCCGCTGAACTCAGGCTTTCACAAGAGCACGTTGTCACTCTTGAAGCAAGACTTGCAAATGTGGAAGGGAAGGGAGAGGTGACCATCCGGGACCTGGTGAAAAACGCCTTGCGTATGAGACCAGATAGAATCATAGTAGGAGAGGTAAGAAGTGCTGAGGCCCTGGATATGCTGCAGGCAATGAATACAGGGCATGATGGGAGTCTTGGCACTGGTCATGCAAACTCCCCCCGAGACCTTATTTTACGCCTTGAAGTCATGGTTATGATGGCTGGTTTCGATCTTCCTGTACGAGCAATTAGAGAACAAATTGCCGGAGCGCTGGATTTGATTGTCCACCAGGTCCGTTTGAAGGATGGTAGCCGAAAAATAACACACATCACCGAGGTCTTAGGGGTAATGAATGAGACTATTGTGTTACAAGATCTTTTCAAATTTGAAGAACTCGGTAAAAGTGATGACGGGAAAGTAAAAGGACGTTTCTCATCAACTGGAATTCGTCCTAGCTTCTTTGACAAATTTGAGTCACAAGGCATAAAAATTCAGCCATCCTGGTTCAGTGAGGAGTGATAGAGCTTGAATATCCTGATGACATTAATTGGTTCCATACTGTTCTTTATGCTTTTCTTTCTCCTAGTGATGAGTATTTCTGCTAGACAGACAAAGGAAATGAAAAGGCTAAATAACTATTTGATTCTTTCCAATTCTTTAACATTAACTGAAGGGAAGGGAAAGAAGCCAAAATCCCCAAAACAAAGTAAAGCCATCCAAGGCATGGGGAAAGTACTTGAAGTAAATTTTCAATTTAAGAACCTGAGGCAGCAATTAATCTTTGCCGGGTATGAAATCGGACCAGGTGAGTATCTAGTAAGAACTTTTCTATTAGCTGCTATTTTAAGTGGAATAGTATATTTGATTACGTCCTCTCTATTGTTAAGTATTTTTTCATTAATCACAGGGCTTGTTATCGGGTCCTTTCTATTGAAACGGGCAATTAAAGTACGAAACCAATTAGCAACCCAGCAGCTTATTCAGGCACTTGGGATCATGGCGAATAGTTTACGTGCAGGCTATAGTTTTTTACAAGTAATCAAGCTGATTTCAGAGGAATCCCCAGAGCCATTAGGCAAGGAGTTTGGAAAGGTTATTCAGAATGTTAATCTCGGCCTGTCCTTAGAAGAATCATTTGAACAGCTAAAGTCCAGTTTTAGTAATCCCGATCTGGATATGGTACTAACCTCCATTCTTATTCAAAGGGAAAGCGGAGGTGACCTTGCACGCCTTTTAGAAAGCATTCAGGAGACGATGATAGGAAGGTTAAGAGTAAAAGACGAGGTAAGAACCCTTACCGCACAAGGAAGGTTATCTATGTGGGTAATCATGTGTGTACCCGTGGGGATCGCTTTCTACCTTCAAGTGGTGAATCCGGACTATTTTCATTTAATGTTTCAGCACATTCTTGGGTGGATAATGATCCTTATGGCAATATCAGGAGTGTTGCTCGGGTGGTTTATTATTAACAAAATTGTAAGCATTGAGGTGTAGAAGGTGGGACATATACTTTTTGTGACATTATCCTTTACAACCATGACGTTGATTTGTTTAGCTATCTCCATGACAGTTTTTCGCTCATCTCTTGCACTAGAACGTCGAATTGAAACTTTTTTTCCAAGTTCTACATCATTGGAGGGTGGCAAGGTAAAGAAGGAAGCAGATATAAGTGAGCAAACTAAAGAAAAAGCAAGGATAATGATTAAAAAGTTGATGAAGGAGTCTTCAAAAATCAATCTTGAGAAAAGACTTGAAGAAGCTGGAAGGCCAAATGGGTGGACCTCTGTTGATTTTAGATTATTCCAGTTAACACTGACTTTTATTTTATTTTTCGGTGCACTAGTCCTTTTTTCTCCTGGTGCGGATTCTATAATGTCTCTTTTTTTCTTGGTTGGTGTCATTAGCTTATTCGGTCTTTACATTCCGAATTTTATGCTCAGTGTAAAGATTAAAAAGCGTTTAAAGCAAATGGAAAAAATGATGCCAGACTTTTTTGATTTGCTCAATCTTTCGATGGAAGCAGGTATGGGCTTAGATGCCTCCTTTCAAAAAGTGGCCAAAACCCTGAAAGGACCCCTGTCTGATGAATTTATGAAGATGCTTGATGATATGAAATTAGGGAAATCCCGGAAGGAAGCTTATATGCTATTAAGGGAAAGGGTAAAAATTGTTTCCTTTCAACAAGCAATAACCTCCCTCATTCAGGCAGATCAACTAGGGATGGGACTCTCCAAAACAGTAAGTTTGCTTACGACAAGGATCCGTGAACAAAGGGTTTTCACAGCGAGGGAACATGCGATGAAAGCGCCGGTCAAAATGGTATTTCCGCTAATGTTTCTGGTGTTTCCAGCCATTTTTATTGTATTACTCGGGCCGATGGTCATTTACATTATACAAAGTGGATTATAAAAAGAGCACCCCTTGAAAAGGTGCTCTTTCTTCACGTGAAATACTCAATCCTAGCCTGTGGAAAGTAAGAATGTATGTACTCAGACAAA
Source organism: Sutcliffiella horikoshii (assembly GCF_002157855.1). Taxonomy (NCBI): domain Bacteria; kingdom Bacillati; phylum Bacillota; class Bacilli; order Caryophanales; family Bacillaceae; genus Sutcliffiella; species Sutcliffiella horikoshii. The sequence continues at coordinate 1,444,785 of NZ_CP020880.1, forward strand.
GTTTCTTTTATCTCGGTCGCTTCATCCTTCGTATATACATACTTCCCAATTCCATAACGCCCCCATTTATACTGGCGCTTAGCTTCGTCTAGCTCAAGCTTTGTCATCGGATAGTTTTGTTGGATGACCCTTTTGGCTGGTTTAGTGAATCGGTGTTGTATTAATTCAAAGGTAAGATCCTCGGTCGCATGTGCAGGAAGCTTATCATAAAGCTTTTGGAATAATGTTTTATATCCCTCTTCCCAGCCTTCATGCAAATAGATTGGTGCAACGATAAAGCCGAGTGGATAGTTTGCCCCTGCGACTTTGGCGGCAGCTTCTATTCTCAAATCCAAAGAAGATGTTCCGGGCTCAAAGTTCTTTATTACATAATCTGCATTCACACTGAAACGAAACCTTGTTTTCCCGCGATGATCTGCATCAAGCAAATGATCAACATGATGGAACTTCGTCACGAATCGAAGCATTCCATGTTCAGATTTACCAAAGTATTCAATAGCTTTTTTCAAAGAGTGAGTCAAATGATCAATGCCTACTATATCGGAAGTACATGACGCTTCAAACCTAGTGATTTCAGGTGCTCGTTCTTGCATATATTTATCAGCAGCATCAAAGATTTCATCCAAGTTCACATAAGTCCTTATATAAGGTTTGCTTCCCATCGTTGTCTGCAAATAGCAGTAATGACAATGGCCCATACAGCCTGTTGCAAAAGGTATAGCATATTCAGCGGAAGGTTTGGAAGAGTCAAACTTCAATGTTTTTCTTACTCCGACAACTAATGTGGATTTAGCTGTCCTGTATTTTTGAAAATCATTATCTCCAGGTAGGTTTCTTATTTGGTTGTGGGAAGTCGTCTCTCGAATTTCAAGACCCATCGATTCAAATTTGTTTTTTAACTCCACTCCTAGCGGATAATCAAGCGCTCTAGGTTCAATATATACAAGTTGTGGAACAAACGGCTTCATGTATTCCCCCCCTTTTTATTCGAATGTTGGACCAAAATAATCATTATATAATGCTTCTGCTTCTTCTAATGAAGTGAAAAAGACAAACTCGTCTGATAAGGGATAATACGTATCATAGAGAAAGATAGATAGCTGCCCCTCCTCGAATGGGTTTTCCATAATGCTTGCCTGCTGGATCGAGGCTACGTTCTGTGTGTGCGGATTACGGTAAAAAAGGTATACGACATCACCTTCTTGTAAAGAAGAAGAATGAACTTGTTGGTACGGGTCCATGTTAATCACCTGCTTGTAGTTGTTTCGTTATTTGTAGATTATAGTCCATATAACTCTAACTTTAGTGTTGAATGAATCAGGGAAAATATCCTTGAGAAATAATGTAAAACAATTTGTTTGAATATTGAAACTTTATGAAGGTTTTATTCGTCTAATCTATTAGGGATAATGGAGGTGGTGTTGCAATGAACCATGTGGATTTACGACCAAAAAAAAGATCGAAACTTCGCATTTGGCTGGGAACTCAATTTTACATAGCAAAGAGATGGATAGAGTGGAAAACAGGAAATAAAAGCTATGCATTAGAAACGACAGAGGAAGAATTGCCCTATCAAGTTTTTTTACATAGAACGCCTACCCTTAGAAAGTTAAAGAACGTGGACATGTGGTATCAGCATAATAAAGTTATTAATTTAAAGATTGCTGTTCAGAAACTGAATGGGATTGTGATTCGACCAGGTGAAACTTTTTCCTATTGGAAGCTGATTGGAAAACCGACGAAGAGCAAAGGATATGTAGATGGAATGGTTCTTTTCTATGGTACGTTTAAGCCAGGTTTAGGAGGAGGGTTGTGTCAATTGTCAAACCTTATATATTGGATGACATTACACACACCGCTGACTGTGACAGAGCGATACCGCCACAGTTTTGATGTCTTTCCCGATTCTAGGAGAACGCAACCTTTTGGTAGTGGTGCAACCTGCTCCTATAATTATCTGGACTTACAGGTGAGAAATGATACAGATCAAGCTTTTCAATTAAAAGTGAGAGTGGAAGGAGACCTCTTAGTTGGTGAATGGAAGTCGGCCAATCTTCCAATTGTTAAATACAAGGTATATGAAAAAGACCATAACATCACTTCCGCTTATTGGGGAGGATATTTGCGCCATAACATCATACACCGCAAAGTAATGAATCTTCAGGGAAAAGAGATCGATGACCAATATGTAACAGAAAATCATGCTATTATGATGTATGAGCCTCTTTTGGAGACAACAGAACAAAGCGGCTAATTACGTACATAAGGGTGTGGTGAAATTGATCTCTATTCCAAAAGAAATGAAAGATCAAATGATAGGCAGGATCCAGGCATATTTCGAAGAAGAACGAGACGAAGAAATTGGCGAACTTGGAGCGGACCTGCTGTTGGACATATTTATGAAAGAACTTGGACCGTACTACTATAATCAGGGTATTGCCGATGCAAAGGCTTTGGTAGAAGAACGATGGGGATCCGTTGAAGAGGATATTGAAGCCTTAAAACGTTCTACTGGGGGCGGAAGGTACAGGTAGAGGTAGAGGTTTGGCGAGTTTTCACAAAATTAGATGGTGTGGTTTTACTGAAACAACTTCTTTGGCTGATGGGCCGGAGAGGTTGTTTTTATTTTTGGATTTCTAAGAATGGAGGCGAATATGATTTATCGACATTTTACAATTAAAGGGAATCGCCCGTTTTTTTCTATTTTCGCCCGTAAATCTGAAAAATCGCCCGTAAACTCAAATTTTCGCCCGAAAGTGGTCCGAAATCGCCCGTAAATCTCAAAAGTCGCCCGTAATTTCTCAAAATCGCCCGATACCGTATTTGCTGCATTTTCATTTCTAGCCGTCACCAAGCTTCCCCTCAACCGGTTAGCGTGACTTCGACATTGGTTTCAAAAATCCTTCAGGGGTCTGACCCCCTGAAGGACTTTTTTTCTCCATCCTTCAGAGAGTTCTCAAGTTTTGCTTTGGTGGTTTAGTGGAATGAAATGAGTATAGGTGGTGATGGTGTTGAAGGCGAATGTGTTGGTGATTGGGGGCGGTGTTGGCGGTTTGACGGTTGCGCTGAAGCTTGCGAAGTGTGGTGTTGGTGTAACAGTGGTGGAACAGGTGAAAGGAAGCCCGCACATGTACAAGGGAGAATTAGTGCAGCCGAAGACGCTACAAATTTTCGAGAAAAATGGCATTCTTCCAAAGGTGCTGCAACACGGACATAAAATTAACCATATTGAGTTGATTGAAAAGAAAAAGCTCGATAAAAAAAACAAACAACCAATCCAATCGATGAGTTATAACATACTTCCAAATCCTTATAACTTTGCATTGATGATCCCCCATGAAATCTTAAAAACGATACTACTCGAGGAAGCACAGAAATATCCTTCCTTTAAATATTTACAGCCTGGCCGTTTTATGGGCTTTGAAGGTAACAAGGCTAAGGTGAGAATGGAAAAGGAAGAGGTATTACTAGAAGCAGATTATTACGTTAGTGCAGAAGGGCGAAAATCGAAGGTACGTGAAATGATGGAGGTGCCGAAAAAGGAAAAGAATTATGACCATCATTTTTTGACTGTAACGTTTCCAAGGCCTGAAAGCATGACAGAAGGAAAGATCATCTCTACAGATGATACATTTTTAGGACTTTTCCCTTTGCCGGATAATCTGGTGCGCAGCGTCTATTTAATTCCAAAGGGATCTTATAAACAGATGATAGAAGAAGGGCTAGAATCTTTTTACCAAAAATACTTAGAACTATGCCCGGAACTGGATGGTTTTGTGCAAAGAATAGACTCTTGGAAAAAAATTCAGCTTATGATTCCGGTGCATTATCATGTTTCAAACTATGTGAAAGGCAACATTGCTTTGCTAGGGGATGCTGCACATAGCGTACATCCGATGGCAGGTGAGGGAATGAATTTGGCGATTCAGGACGGAGACGTGCTTGGAGAGCTGCTCTGTTGGATGTACGACAAAGATAAACATTCTCCGGATTATCTATCCTATTATGAAGCTGTAAGAAAACCAAGGGTCCGTCATGTATTGAAATTGAGTCACTTATCCGCTTTGGCTTATTCCCGTCCGCTCAAATCTTTTGTGACATGGAGAAGCAAAGTGATGGATCAGCTGACCAACGATCCCGTTCTTCATATTAAACATATGCTGAACATTTCTGGTTTGGGTATATGGAAGGAATCCATAGTGGACAGGGTCATTCAGTCTGGAGTAGTTCCTAAGAGGAAAGACCACGATGAGCGCAAGATTGACCGCCGCCATCTTTTTACGGAAGAAGAAGATTACCCATGGAAAAATAAGGAGGAAGCATAGGTATGATAAGTGAATATGTGAGACTTTTTAAAGCGAGAGGGTATATGAAGCGAAACTTGCCCTTCCTATATAGTTGGCATGCCTATGTTGGGTATGAATTAGATTTATATGAAGCATTCAAAAAGCCGAAGACCATTATGGAGGTGGCGGAAGAACATGAACTAAAGGAAGACCTATTGAAAAGGTGGGTCGAAGTAGGCGGCGTGATCGGATATTTAAAAAAGAAGTCGAAGGAGCGGTACCAAACGGTGAGAAAATTCATGGTTCCTTCGAGTAAACATAACCCTCGTTCTACCGGGGTGCTTTTAAAAGAGATGATGGAACTTCATATTCCAACCTTGATCAAGTACCCAAAAATGATGAAGACAGAAAAGAAAGAGCAATTTAATCAAAAAGAACATGGAATGGTCGTCGCGCAAACTTCATCCCTTTTAGAACAACTAGCTATTCCAAGGGTGATGAAGGTAATGAAAAAAGCGAAGCCGAATACCGTGGTAGATGTAGGGTGTGGCAGCGGGGGGTATTTGTTAAAGCTTTCACAGAAGTTTCCAAAAGCGCAGATGCTTGGAATTGAGTTGAATGAAGATGTAGCAGAGGAAGCAAGTAAGAACTGTCAAAAGCAAAAACAGGTTGAAATTGTTTGTGAGGATGTTCATAAATGGTCTCCAAAAGATAAGGTGGATTTTGTCATGTTAAACAATATCCTTCATTATATATCTCCTGCTGACCGCACAGAGTTGTTTAAGAAAATCAGTGAGTGGTTGCCGCCTAAAGGGACATTATCCGTGGTTTCACCAATACACAACTCGAAACATGGAGGTCAGTTTTCAAGTGTGTTCAACAGTTTCTTTACCGCGTTTGATAATTTGTACCCGCTCCCGTCCGAAGATGATCTCAAAGACCTGGCAAATGCAACAGAACTGAAATTGGAAAAAATGCAGCCGGTCATTAGAGAAGGCGGCTGGTATCAAATTACTTTTACGAAATTGAAGTGAACCTTGTTAAAGGGCTCAACGTTGGAGGAAATCCAAGTTGAGTCCTATTTTTGTGGTGCAATAATCCTCTATTAGAATAGTTTTCCTTATCCTTCTAATATAAGGAAAAGTCGTAATAATCCCTTAATATACCCGTTATTTACGTAACCTAAATGTTATTCTACTGTTCTTTGAAACTACTAAAACCATGTTATGATTAAAACACTGAGTCAAATACATAGGAGGTATTTAGTATGAAAAAGAGCATGGTTTCTTTGGTAACGGCAGCGGCCCTTGCAGGTACGTTTAGTTTAGGTGCAAATGCCTCTGCTGCAGAAGTTACGGTAAAGAAAGGCGACACGCTTTGGGATATTGCTAAAGCAAACAATATATCAGTAGAAGAAATTAAAGAGTGGAACAGTCTATCAAGTGACATAATTCATCCACAAGAACAATTGAAAGTGGCATTGTCTGAGCGATACAAAATTGAAAAAGGTGACACGTTGTGGGGAATTTCTCAAAACTATGAAGGTGTCTCTTATCAAAAATTAGCAGAATGGAATTCCATTTCAAACCCTGATTTAATTTATGCAGGGGACGAGCTAGTAATTTATGTTGATGGAAATCCAGTTCCTGTAGAAGCTCCTGTTAAGAAAGAAGCACCGGCTGAAGAACCTGTAACAGAGGATCCAGCAGAGGAAGCACCGGCTGAGGAACCTGTAACAGAAGAACCAGCGGAAGAAGCACCGGCTGAGGAACCTGTAACAGAAGAACCAGCAGAGGAAGCACCGGCTGAAGAACCTGTAACAGAAGAACCAGCAGAGGAAGCACCAGATGAAGAACCTGTAACAGAAGAACCAGCAGAAGAAGCACCAGCTGAGGAGCCTGCTGAAGAAGAAACAGCGGCTGATCCAGAAGTAGCGCAAGAATTAACGATGACAGCTACTGCTTACACTGCAAGTTGTGAAGGATGTTCTGGTATCACTGCAACAGGAATCAACCTGTTGGAAAACCCAGATATGAAAGTTATTTCTGTTGACCCAGATGTTATTCCTTTAGGATCTAAAGTTTGGGTTGAAGGTTATGGTGAGGCAATTGCTGGAGATACTGGTGGAGCAATCAAAGGAAACAAGATAGATATCTTCATTCCAGAAAAGCAAGATGCTATTAACTATGGTGTACAAGAAGTTCAAGTGAAAGTTTATAAGTAATAGATTGATAGGGGCTGCTCGATGTCATCGGGTGGCCTCTTTTTCTATGGTTTACTTAGAACGGTTGAATTTCCATTCCAGGCGCTTCGCTTGCCTGCGGGCGGTCCGAGAGCCTCCTCACTCCGTTGCGGGGTCTCACCTGTCCCTTCCTCCCGCGGGCGTCTCGCGCCTTCCACCCCAATCAACTAGTATTGTATTCAAATTTATCTTCCCTCTTAATAGATTTTTAGGTAAAATATGAGAATATTTCCAAATCTCAAACAGGGAGAGGTATTGATTATGATTAGGAGATTGGCAGAGGCGGATCATGAAAGATGTTTTGATTTTTTAAGTGAACAACCTGCAGAAAATCTGTTTATTATTGGAGACATCGAGGCTTATGGGTATGAAAAAGACTTTCAGAGGCTTTGGGGAGAATTTAATGAAGAAGGGGAACTTATAGCGGTTCTTCTTAATTATGAAGAAAATTTTATTCCTTATGCTAAAGATGCCTTTGATGCTGAAGGTTTTGCGAATATCATGTTGAATGATCCGAAATTTACTATGATGTCAGGTTTAAAGGACGTGACAGCAAGGATTGAACCCTTTGTAATGCACCGGTTAAAGAGGAAAAGACAGACCTATTATGCGAAGTGTATCGCCTTATCACATGAGCTAGTAGCTACTGTTGATACTTCAAAGGTCCTTCAGGCGATTCCAGAGGATGCTGACAGACTTGTCCAATTATTAAAATCAGTTCCGGAGTTCAGTGATTCCATCATTACCGTGGAAAGAAAGAAACGTGTGTTAGCGGAAGGGGTTTCTCGCTCCTTCTTCGTGGAGGAAGAAGGGATGATGGTTTCCACTGCCTCGACTACGGCAGAAAATACGGTATCAGCGATGGTAGTGGGTGTGGCAACTCTTGAGAATTTTAAAAAGAAAGGATACGCTACTCAATGCATGGTCAAATTGTGCGATCAACTTCTTCAAGAAGGAAAAGAGCTGTGTTTGTTTTATGACAATCCGAGTGCGGGAGTAATCTATAAGCGGATAGGTTTTCAGGATATAGGATTTTGGATGATGTATTCTTTTCATAAACAAGAGCAAGAGTAGGAACTCCCAACTTTTATTTAACGTTTTACCCAGTCGCTTTAGTGGAATAAGGTAATAGGAAACTTATCACGTAAACGAGGCGATTGAATGAATTTAAAAGAGGAAGCGCGCTATTGGAAGGAACAGATTGATTTTAGTAAGGTATGGGCGCCTGGCCTGCTTATCCTTGCGGGGATAGTTCTCATGATTTCCGCCACGGCTTTGTTCCTTGAACTGGCAGAGGATGTATGGGAACAGGAGAAGTTTACATTCGACCATGTCATCATGGATTATTTTCAATCTCTAGAAAGCGGAACATTAACTAACGTTCTAAGGTTGTTAACGGAAACTGGTTCCGTCTGGTGGATAACCGCTGCGAGCATAATTACGGTGTTATTCCTTTGGTTGAAAAAAAGAGATGTACTCGGCGTGGTGTTTTTCATTCTTTCCATCGGCGGTGGGGGATTATTTATCTTTGGCTTGAAGTACTTTTTTCAGCGCGAACGGCCTACAATGGCTCCGGAATACGACGGGAATGGATATAGTTTCCCGAGCGGGCATGCGTTGGGGAGTTTTATCTTATACGGTTTCATCATATATCTGATTGCCCGAGAAAAACGCTTCTTTAAAATGAGAATGCTTGCAATTGGACTGTTGGCCACCCTTGTCATCTTAGTAGGTGTTAGCAGGGTCTATCTTCAAGTGCATTATCCAAGTGACATATTGGCAGGTTATGCAGTCGGGTTGATCTGGCTGATATGCTGCATATTTTCAATGGAAATGATGAAGGTTTATCGGGACAAAGATAAGCGGGCTCATCTCTCCAATCTTATTTATCGTAGAAAATGAAAATAGAACGGTCCCAATTGGGCCGTTCTATTTCATTTGCGCCTCTACTTCTTTATTAAACTTATTTTTAACCTCTTCCAAATCAGACGTTTCATATTTCTCTATCAACACATGTTGGAGTTTTTCCATCACCATAGTTTGCTCGTATAAGTCTCTATCATAATCATGGTTTAATTCTACAAGGGTCATATCTAATGCTTCTGCATAAGCTTTATGCTGGGGAACATCACTCTGATCTGGTCCTTCTGCTATCCAATTATCAAGTTCTTCTTCTGTAACGGTCACATTGTATTTATTTTCTGCTACAGACATAAATGTTTCGTAATACTTTAAATTGTACTCTGCCTTCTCCAAGGCCTCCTCTTTGGTGAGGTCTCTTTTATTCATTAGCCTCTCATCACCTATTGCGCGGATGACCCATTTTTCCAACTTTTTGTCTTCTATTTCCATTTTCTTTGTGCGATCTACGATAAATTCCATAATGAATTTATATTCTTCATATGAAAGCTCACTTCCTGCAAACAATCCGTCTAATGGGCCTGCCTCAATTGCATCATTTGTCTCTTTTTGTTCCTGACATGCTGTTAACAAAGTTAGAGTGCAGACGATAATAAAGATAATACGTTTTTTATTCATCATTTCTCACCTATGGCTTTTTCTTTTATCCTACCAATAAACGGAGAAGAGGGCAAAGCAAAGGGTTAGATAGAGCAAGACAGATCGGGAGTGAGTACTTTGTTAAAATTCATCTCTACTTTTATGCTGGTAGCCATTATTGGTGTTATTGGTTATCATTTTTATGATTATGTCGATGGGGGTTCCTTATTTTCTTCCACGACACTTGCAAGTGTGCAGGAAATAGAGCATCAAGAATTTGAAGATGCGGTTCTATATCAGGGAAACAGAGAAGTCAGCACTTTAGAAGTCTTAGCAGAACAACATAAATATTTAAATGACGTAACTGGTTGGGGAGGGGCGGACACTGTCGATCTCCGAAACTTGAAAACATCTGACGATTGGAAAGAACTGAAAGCTGCTGTCAATTGGATGAAAACAGAAGGCTTTGCCCCATCTAAGGTATGGAATGACATGGAAAATGCCAATGGGCTTATTATGCTTGTGGAAAGAAATGATGACAGAATGGCGTTGAAATACTTACACCGGATTTTTCATGATTTGGATGTTTCCCTCAATGAAGTAACAGAAGAAGAAGGCGAAACAAATATCTGGGGTGTAACCCATGCACTCGGCAACAACAGAGAAATCAGAAGAATAAATAATTACCTGAAAAAGAACTTTTAAGCGGATATCAATTCCGCTTATTTTTTTGCAGAAAATTTAAATAATTTGCTGAAACTTAAAGGGAATTTGTCCGTATCTGTAGAAATAGTAAGTGTTGTGAAAGGAGAGAAGGAGGAATCCGTGGTGAAAATCACAGAATTTATGGGCAATAAAGTATGCACACTGATGATGGAGTCAGAAGGACATAAAGTGAAGATTGAATTTATGTATTCCGAAATGCATCCAGAAATTCTTGACTACAGTTTCCGAATTAATGGTAATCCTTCCTTGCAAACTAGAAATGTTGTTAATGATCTTGCGGAGAAGAAAATGCAGGATTTATTTTATCAATTAACTCAAAATGTTCTTTAGGTGACTCTAATAGTAGAGTCTCTTTTTTTTGGAACGCCGCTGTTGATTTCCGCAAACGGCTTCGCTTTCCGCGGGACGGTGCTTGAGCCTCCTCACTTCGTTGCGGGGTCTCAACCTACCGTTACTCCCCCGCTGGAGTCTTCGCCTTTTGCTCCAATCAACAGCTATATATCACTCTTTATTTTGAACTAAAAGTAATAATAAATCATTGTCCCACTTAACTGAATAATGAGATAATGTAATGGAGATGCAAAGGGGGATTTGTGATGACGATTACAGTGGATATGATTAATAGATGGGATGAAGAGGATGGTTTAAAAAAGTATCGGGATGAGTTTTACATAAAAGAAGGTTCCATCTACATGGATGGAAATTCGCTAGGGCTTTTATCTAAAAGGGCAGAGTCATCCCTTCTAAGCTTATTGGATTCCTGGAAAAACCATGGCATAGATGGTTGGACGAGCGGGGAGGAGCCATGGTTTTATTTTGCGGAAAAACTTGGAGAATTGAGCGCTCCGCTTGTTGGTGCGAAAAAGGAAGAAGTGATGGTCACGGGTTCTACAACGGGGAACCTTCATCAATTGCTTGCAACTTTTTACGATCCAAAAGAAAAACGAACCAAAATTGTAGCGGATGAGTTGAACTTTCCCTCTGATATTTATGCGGTTCAAAGTATTTTGAAACTAAAAGGTTTTAATCCGGATGAGCAGCTTATTAGAGTGAAGAGCAGGGATGGCCATACTATTTGTGAAGAGGATATCATCAACGAGCTAAATGAAGAGGTGGCCATTCTAATCTTGCCAACCGTCCTATATCGCAGCGGTCAGTTGTTTGATATCGAAAAGATTACAAAGGCAGCTCATGAAAAGGGAGTCATCGTTGGGTGGGATGGATGCCACTCTGTTGGTGCCATTCCGCACAGATTCCACCAATGGGAAGTGGACTTTGCCTATTGGTGCAATTATAAGTACTTAAATGCCGGTCCAGGTGGAGTGGGAGCATTATTTGTCCATGAAAAACACTTTGATAAAACACCTGGGTTAACAGGGTGGTTTGGATCTGACAAGCAAAAGCAATTTGATATGGAACATACGTTTACACCTGCTACTACAAGCGGAGCCTATCAGATTGGGACACCCCATATTTTCAGCATGGCCCCGCTGCTTGGTTCATTAAAGATGTTTGAAGAAATTGGGATGAAGAAAATCAGGGACAAATCACTCCATCAAACTAGAGTGATGATGGAACTAATCGAGCAAGAGTTATCTGGATACGGATTTAAAATGACCAATCCATTGGAGGATGTTTGCCGTGGAGGTCATGTGAGTTTAGAACATCCAGAAGCTGCACGAATTTGTAAATCATTGAAGGAGCTTGGAGTGGTTCCGGATTTCCGTAAGCCGAATATCATCAGGCTAGCTCCTGTTGCTCTGTATTCTACTTATAAAGATTTGTATGAGACCGTACAAATTCTGCGAAATATTATGAATGAAAAACATTATGAAAAATACTCCAATGAACGGGAAGTAGTTGCTTAAGGAGGCAAGGCGATGAGAATGTATGATATTTCAAGGCCACTTAGTGAGGATACACCAACTTGGCCGGGGGATACTCCGTTTCACTATCAGGTTAACTGGTCCAAGCAGCATACAGGATCGGTTAATGTCGGCAGCATAAAAATGAGTGTGCATACAGCCACTCATGTAGATGCACCATATCATTTTGATGACAAGGGAAAGCGGTTGGATGAATTGGACCTTTCTGTTTTCAAGGGGCCTGCAGTCGTTGTGGATGTGAGGGGGCATCATAAAATTGAAAGGAAGCATGTAGAAGAGGTTATAGGTCAACATCATGCAAAACGAATTCTCTTTAGAACGGATGCATGGGAAAAAGAAGGCGAGTTTCCTGAACAAATTCCAACATTATCCTTAGGAGTAGTGGAATTGTTGAGAGATATGGAGGTGCCTCTAATTGGTGTGGACCTTCCCAGTGTAGATGTTTTGGATAGTAAAGAGTTAAACATCCATCATAGTTTACACCAAGCTAATATTTGTATTTTAGAAGGAATTGATTTACGGGATATACAAGAGGGAGAGTACGAGCTGATTGCCCTGCCTTTGAAGATCAAGGGTGCAGACGGATGTCCAGTGAGAGCAGTACTTATAGAAAATGTTTGATAGAAATTTGCTTTCCATTCTTGGTTTTCATACAATAGACATTAATCTATTATGGTGAGGTACAAAGATGAAAAAATGGCAAAAAACCAGTTTAGTTACCTTAGGGATAGTTGTTGGTGTAGCGGCTGCAGCCTGTCTCTTCTTAATTGCAACACCTTATAAATTAATGAATGAAGAAAGTATGGAATCAACAGATGAAGTAATGGTAAAAGAAAATAGTGGTTGGATATCCTTCTTTCCAACTGAAGAGAATGAGGAAGCCGGTATCATCTTTTATCCTGGTGGAAGAGTGGAAGCTGCCGCATATGCTCCATTAGGCAAGATGTTGGCAGAAGAAGGGGTTCCATTTATAATCGCGAAGATGCCTTTGCATCTTGCTGTGTTAAATCCAGATAAAGCGGACAAGATCATTGAGAAGTATGATGATCGGGAATGGGTGATCGCTGGTCACTCTCTCGGCGGGGCAATGGCAGCCAACTATGTGAAAAATAACCCTGATAAGGTCACAGGTCTGATACTGATGGCAGCATATCCTGCAGAAGATGATGATCTAACATCATTCAAAGGTGATGTCATTACTTTTGAAGCCCAGCTTGATGGTGTTATTGATGAGGAAAAATTAACAAAAGCTGATTCCCGTCTGCCATCACAGATGTACACCTTCATCATTCAAGGGGGAAATCATTCGCAGTTCGGCAACTACGGTCTCCAAAAAGGAGATAATGAAGCAAGCATCTCCAAAGAAGAACAGTGGGAACGGATCGTACAAGGAGTAGTGAGGAGCTTTTAAAGCCCCTCACTATTTTTCTATATTAAAGAAGAATATAGTACTGTTGATTTCCGTTCCACGCGCTTCGCTTGCCTGCGGGCTCAAGCATGGTCCCGCGGAAAGCGAAGCCATTTGCGGAAAGGAACAGCGGCAATTTCCCACTACTTAATGTTTTATGCACTACGCAACTAGTTGATAATCCCTGTGCCTGTAATCTCCACAGTCACATTGGGAACAATTTCAATTGTTGGATACACTTCCCGCCATTTAATATCCTTCCATGTTTTATTGTGATGTGCCTTAATATGCTGTCCTATTTTCAATACATCACTATTGGCATCTTGAATGATTTGTATCACTTCTTCAGACTGATTGGTTAAATATTGCGCTGCTTTTTCTTCGAGTTCCTTTACCTTTTGTTTGTCTACTACATGATTCTTCGGATACTCTGCAATAGTACCAGTTACTTTTAAATCTATCGCTACTTGTATATCGGTTGGAGAGTTTACAGTTGTATTTATTTTGCTTTTTGCTTTAGAGATACTTAAAGTCATATAACGATTCTGTGGATTTTCCTCTTCTGGATGTACCATCATATTTACTTGCGCAACTTTCGCTTTTCTATTTCCGAGTATAAGTAAGGTAGTAGATTGTTTGGCATCCAGGGTAACCCCGGTATAAGTTCTGTCGCTGATCAATCCCATTCCGACCACGTCAATATCATTCGTTTCAATCTTTTTAATAACAGGCAGGGAGAAGTCTGCACTTGGATCAAACATGGTAGGGCAAACAGTTTGGACGGTTTCATTTAAAATGATGGTATTATCCTCTGCTGTCACCAATAGATCTGAAATAGCTTCTGTTAATAACGTTTCTTTGATTGTTTTCATGTGAATGATGTCTTCTGCTTTTCCTTCCACGATGGCAAGCTTTGCACCAAGGGGAGCTTTGGGATCCCGATATAAAATATCAAGAATGGAATAGATATCTCTTTGGGCAAGTTCTTCCCCCATTAAATACACCCTCATTTTACTTGGTGAAAACTCTCCAGGAGTCCGTCTATTTAAACTTAGTCGCGTGTCCCTTAATGTGATTCCCTTGCCTTCTAATACTGCCACAGTTGCTTGCCCTGGTTGTCCCCCCACACTTAACTTTTCAGATTCCCGGATGGCAATATGAGAAATGATTTCATCTCCTTCCCCTGCGTCAAACGCGACTGTAAACACTAATTTCAAGTCTTTTAATAGTCGCTGATCCCAGCAACCTGTCAAAAGTACCAGCGTTAATAATACACAAACTATATTCCAAAGGTTACGACGACTCATGATTTTTCCCCCTCTGCCATTGTTTCTTACCCAAGGCAACCATTAAGAACAAAACTGGAAGCAAGAAGACGAAAATAAACACAATATATTGAAATATATTATTTATATCTTCTATTAAAAATTTATTTTGTAAGAAAAAACCTGAAATGAAAATTGGCAGCACAATTACCGGTACAAATGGAGCGTGGGATTGTCTATGAAACAGTTCCTTTAAACCCTTGCTTGCTTGATACAAGTAAATGATGAAAGAGTTCGTCATTGGAATTACCCAGATGGACAAGAAAATAAGATCAAGCCTTTCAATCACCTCAAATGAAATAGCCTTTAACATATAGAGCACAGGTTCCGGGACAAGTGTCATCTCTTCAGGGCTGAAAATGATTAAACTCGTAAAAACAAGAAAACTATATATGAACACCGTTGTTATATTAGCAAAGGTAAGTGTTTTGGCTGTTTTTTGTTTGGTTTTAATCATAGGGTAAATTAATAAAATTAGTTCAAAGCCTGTCAGAGCGATTAATACATCCTTAATGGCGAAAAATATATTCTTTAATCCACTCTGACCTATAGGTAAAATGTACGCTATATTTGCATCCCGATAGACGGTTGCTACAAGCAGGATGAAGAACACAACAACTCCGGTAGATAATCCAAAAAATCGAGCGATGATTAAAATATTGTCTGTTGCCAAATAAACAGCAACAATAATGATTAATAAATAGATGATCCAAAAAGGGGTCAAGGGAAGAATCCACTTGTTAATCAATCCTGTTTGTAGAACAGCAACAAGGCCAGCAATCGCTGTGAAATATACGGTGTAAGAGAAAATAAGGAGACTACCTACATACTTCCCGAACAGATGTCGTAATAATTGAAAAAAGTTCTTCTCAGGAAAGCACCTGGATAGTGCTAAAGAAATCATCATCCAGAGTTGAATGACAAAACCTGCCAACAGCGTTGAAATCCAACCATCCCCTTTTGCTGTGCTATGGACAGCAAAAGGTAAGGAAAGTATGCCAACCCCGATTTGGGCCTGGATGATAAGAAAAAACAATTGACCTTGACTGATGCTGACTGCACTGCCCTTTTGCATAGAAAAACTCCTTATTATACCTTCTTTTTGTTCTTTACTGGCATGGTATCAATTGGTCTCTGCTTTAAAAATGGTAGTGGAACCCTTATTAATGTGTCTTTCATTTCTGACCATCTTAATGTAGAGAATGGTGCAAAATAAGGCGTGCCAAAGGACTCAAGCTTACAAAGGTGAATAAGCAGGAACATAAAAAAGAAACTCATTCCAATTAATCCAAACATGGCAGCCATAATCATAAAAGGAAAACCCAATAAACGAATGGAAGAGCCCATTTCCGTTATTGGCACGATAAAGGAGGAAATGGCTGTAATGGCAACAACAATAATCATCGTGTTGGATACAAGATTTGCCTCTACTACCGCCGTCCCGATAACCAAGCCTCCAACAACCCCGATTGTTTGGGCAATCCTGCTGGGCAGCCTGATCGATGCTTCCCTTAAAATCTCTAAGGTAATTTGCATGCCTAGTGCCTCGATAAGCGGAGGGTACGGAACGTTCTCCAAGGAAGATTTGATAGAGAATACGATTTCCGTCGGCAAAATTTCAAAATGAAAGGATACTATGGCTATGTATAATGCAGGGAGAGCAATTGATATCAAAAATCCCAAAATCCTGAGAAAACGAATAAAGGAACCAAAATACCACCTGCTATTGTAATCATCAGGTGATTGATAAAAGGTAAAAAAAGTGGTTGGAGCAATTAATGCACCAGGGCTGCTCTCCGTCATGATGGCTACCCTTCCATCCATTAAATTGGCAACAGTACGGTCGGCTCTTTCGGTGCTGAGCATGGTGGGGAAAATGGAAGAGTTTTCGCTTACAAATTCCTCAATATAGCCTGGTGACAAAATATAATCGATATTAATTTCTAAAAGTTTTTGTTCTAATAGTGCCACTGTTTTTTTATTGGCGATATGATCAAGGTAGATTAAGGCAACCTTTGTATGAGAATCATTGCCGATGGAAAAGTATTTTACCTTCAAGTTAGAATTGTGGATGCGTTTTCTAATTAAAGAAATATTAGTAGACAGAGATTCAACAAATCCATCATGTGCTCCACGAATAATGCCTTCCGTCTCAGGTTCTTTCACTTTCCTATCATTTGAAAAGGGTACGTTAAATACATATGCAAGGTCTGAATCCTTGCTAAGAACAATACAACTTCCTTCAAGCAGGCTTTGTGTAATTTCTTTCATACTATTTGTTTCTTTTACTAGTGGAAGAGGTTGTTTTTCATCCTTGTAGCTGATTCTACTTTCTTTAAGGGGTTCTAAAATTCTTTCTTGAACGAGCTTCTTATCTATGATTGTTTCAATATAAACGATATAAGCTTCCTCATCTTGGAGATGGAGATACTCCATGATAAAATCCTCAGAATGGACGAACCTCTCTCTTAAATGAAGAAGGTTTTCTTCGAGCTTTGTGGTTAATGTCAGCGGATCGTTTTTCGTCATGGAATTCTTCACCACCTTAAAAAAATCTTTCCATTTACTATATTTTCCTATGACGGTGTAGTAATTATGCATAGTTGAAGAAGTTCTTTTGTTATACTTAAGGGAAAATGAGATTTCAGGGGTTATATGATGAAGAAATTGTTGGTATCAGTTAGAAAACTTGTAGAATTTGTCATGATGGGCGGAAGCATTGACTCGCGATTTACAGGCTCCAATGTTATGCAAGAGGGCACAAGGACCCATCAACGATTGCAAGCCAGCAGAGGCGATAATTATGAAAAGGAAGTATATCTTTCCATTCAAATACAAATAGATGACTTTGAGCTGCATATAGAAGGAAGATGTGATGGAGTCTATCGAAATGAAAAGCAAGTCATCATAGAGGAAATAAAAACAACAGCAAGGGACTTGAACTCCGTCACGGAAGAAGATTATAAAACATACTGGGCACAGTTGAAAATGTATGCCTATATTTATTGCCTGAAAAATGGACTGGATCATATAACGGTTCACATGGTATATGCAAAAAGGGAGAACGAGGACGAAAAGACTTTTGAAAAGCATTATGAGTTAAGGGAACTGACTATGTTTGTCGAGGAGATCGCAAAAGAATATCTTAGTTTCCAAAAGCAATTATGGAAGTTGAAGCAAGCAAGGACGGAGAGCATTTCCAAACTTAAATTTCCGTATGATACCTATCGAACCGGTCAAAGAGACCTGGCAAAGGCCGTCTATAAAACGATACGCGAAGAAAAGAGAGTATTTGCAAAAGCCGCAACAGGAATCGGTAAAACCATTGCAACTATTTTTCCATCGGTCATCTCCTTGCAGGAGGGAAAACAAGAGAAAATAATGTATCTGACAGCTAAAACAGTCACAAAAATGGTGGCAGAAGATTCATTTAGGCTACTTATTGAAAATGGGTTAGAGATTAAAGTTGTTACAGTCACTGCAAAGGAAAAAATCTGTTTTCAAGAAGAGACCATTTGTCAGAAAGAATTCTGTCCTTTTGCAGATGGTTATTATGACCGGCTGAAAGAAGGTATTAAAGATATTCTTGATAACGAGCGGTTGATGGATAGAAAGATCATTGAGTTATATGCAAAGAAACATCAGCTCTGTCCATTTGAGTTTTCGCTTGACCTTGCGATGTTTGCCGATGTAGTGATTTGTGACTATAACTATTTTTTCGATCCAAAAGTGCGGCTTCAACGGTGGGGAGATTTTCATAAGGAGGCGATCCTATTAATTGATGAAGCCCATAATCTAGTCGACCGATCTCGGGAGATGTTATCTGCTTCCTTGTCAAAATCAGTTTTCTTACAGGTTTCTAGAGAAATAAAGGGACTGGATCGAGAGTTGTACTTGAAGCTCAAAGCGGTCAATGACACAATGTTGAAATGGAAGAAGGAGTTGCTGAAGACAAACGAGTTTGTGTTTGATGACAAGCCTCCACTACTAATTGAAGTGCTCGAGGAAGCTGTGGAAGCGTGTGAACAGTGGTTATTAAGGAATCCTTCAGGCATGGCACATCAAGAAATATTGGAAGCGTATTTTGCAGGACAAGATTTCTTAAGAATAGCTAAAGTCTATAACAATCGTTACAAAACCATCGTGACAATCTATAAGAGTGAAGTGACGGTTAAGCTTGCTTGTATGGACTCTTCTGCGGCAATTATGGACTCAACAAGCAAGGCGGTTGCCACAGTGTTCTTCTCAGCAACTCTTCATCCGCTAGGCTACTTCCAAACTGTTTTGGGCGGGGAGGAGCATGATTATTATATATCGATTAATACACCATTTCACCAAGACCAGATTAAGGTTTATGCCAAAAACATCTCTACAAAGTATCAAGATAGGCAGAACTCCATTCAACCAATTGCAGAGGCAATCAGGGAGGTGTTTCATTCCGAAAAGGGGAATTTTCTCGTGTTTTTTCCTTCTTATGAGTATTTATCTTTGGTTTTTGAAGCGTATGAGAAGTTCGCTGTGGAGGACTCCATTGAAACACTTGTACAGCAGCCTGTCATGACAGAAACAGAACGCGAACTGTTTCTAGATAGATTCAATCCGGACAGGAAAGGGACCTTTATAGCATTTGCGGTGCTTGGAGGAATTTTCTCTGAAGGAATCGACTTGAAAGGGGACCGTTTAAACGGTGTTGGAATTATTGGGGTAGGCTTGCCCAGACTGTCTCTTGAAAGAAATGTAATGAAGGAGCATTTTCAAAAGCAAGGGCAGAACGGATTTGATTTTGCCTATGTTTATCCAGGTATGAATAAGGTGCAGCAAGCAGGAGGACGGTTAATTCGAAGTGAACAAGATACTGGTTTCCTTCTCCTAGTAGATGATCGTTATTTCTACCCTAAATATCGAGAGCTTCTTCCACCTGAGTGGCAAAATTTCAAAAGGAAATAATCTTAAAGAATAATTTACATTAGCTTTATCCTGTATCAATATTTTTTGGGTATATTCTAAGTAATTAGGATAATAAACCAAAACCTTACCTTTTAAACTGTAGCCTATGAAAGGGAAGTGAATAATAATGAGCAGGAAACTTCATCAAGCGTTAGAGAAGCAGCGTGAGTATTATATAAACAAACTTCTTCTAATTGGTGTGTATGATTCACTGGTGTTAGATGGGATGACAACAACTGAGTTGAAGACAGAGTACAATTATTTCTTTTATGATGTACCAAGTAAAAAAGTCAGCACAATAAAGAAGGCATAACCCTAAACGTATGGGTTATGCCTTTTCGCCTCTTAGGCTGTATTGTTTTGTTTGTTCTTTTTCTTCTTGAGATTCGATATGGAGCGTTCTTGTCGGGAAGGCTACGATTACGTCTTCTTCCTCCAAGATTTCCATGATTTTAAAATTGATGTTCTCTTTTACTTCTAAATATTCGCCCCACATGACGGATTTGGTAAAGAAATAAAGGAAAATATCCAGGCTGCTGGCTCCAAAACTATCAAATCGGACTAGAATGGTTTCTTGGTCAACCGCATCATGGTTGCGCAACATATTTTCAATTCTTCGAACCACTCTTTCTAAACTGGTGCGGCTTGTATCGTATTGGACGCCAAGTTTAAAGGTGACTTGACGTTTCCCCATTTTGGACCAGTTTGTGATAGGTTCATTTGATAGAGTGGCATTAGGGACGGTAACTACAGCTTGAGCAAAAGTTCTCACTTGTGTGCTGCGGAATGAAATATCCTCTACGACTCCTTCTACACTTGGTGTCTTGATCCAATCTCCCATTGTAAAAGGCTTTTCCGTTACAATGATGAATCCACCTAATAAGTTTTTAATAGACTCTTGTGCGGCTAATGCAAAGGCAAGTCCGCCAAGACCCAGACCAGCTACAATCGCGCCAACATCATATTCCCATACTTCTAGCACAATACTGAATACTAATGCGAGAAGGATAAATCGCAATACCTTCGTTACAAACGGCATAACGATTTTGTCTACTTCAAATTCTAATCTAGTGGAAAGGTTTGTAAATAGATTAGAAGAATACGGGATGAAATTGAATATCCCCCAACCAAATAAGGCAATAATGGAAGAGCGCATGAGTTTAGTTAATGTTGCTGCTTCCATTATTGTAAATGGGGCTGTTTTCAAGGCAAAGAATATACCGAGTATCACAAAGAACATTCTTACAGGTTTATCAAAGGCTAGTACAATATAAGTGAAAAGATCTGTAGGTGTTTTTTTGGAAACGGCTAATATTCCTTTAAAAAAATACTTAGTAAACAGTTTTCTCCATAAAAGGAACAACAGGAGGATAAGTAGAGAAACTCCCATATCTATCCAGAAATTCATGTCCGTCCAATAGTCGGCAGTCCAGACATTGGTGAACCAATCAATTGTTTTATTCACAGCACAAACCTCCTTAGGGTGGGTGCTTCCATTATTTAAAGGACCCTATCATAAATCACTATATTACTACGAAGTATGGCAGATTTCAACGACTAGCCTAAGTGCGGGAATGATCAGAATAATTAATATTCTTATAGAATTACAAGTTGAATAGTGGTAGTATTTTACTATATTGAAAGTGTTTCGGATTTCGTTGGATTACTGGAGGAGGAAAACATGGGGGTAGTTTGGAACATAACAAAGTCATTTCTGTTCTTTTTATTTATTGCAGTTTTACTAATCTTGGCAGTCTTATTCCCTAGGCAGCCTGATATTGATGTGCAAGGAAGGGCTCAAACATTGGAATACGGATATGAATTTTCCTGGGCGGCATATCACCATAATATATCTTTATTCCTTAAAGATGTAAAAGATAATAATACATTAGGTATGACCAGGTATAATAAACCAGCTGAAGAGGAACTATGGCCACATTTAGGTAGAAGTCTGAAAGTAATAGTAGCCGCATGTGCTATTACCATTATTTTTGGAATACTAAAAGGGATTTTCGACTTTTATGATCGTAATAACGGGTGGAATGTTTTTGGTAAAGGGTTAACGTGGCTCATCCAATCTATACCCGATTTCTTTTTAATCCTCTGCTTGCAGTGGGTCATTATATTCCATTTACCTTTTATTAAATTATTTGGCCACTCCCATTGGTTTAGTTTTTTGATAGCAGGGGTGTTGGTTGCATTGTATCCTATGCTTTATGTTGCAAGAATCACATCAGCTACGCTTGGTAACGAAAAAGGGAAACCATATATTCAAGTAGCCCGATCAAAAGGTTTATCCAAAGAAAAAGTGTTATGGAAGCACATGCTTAAAAATAGTCTCTATCCCATCATGTCAAACCTTCCCGCGGTTATGCTTTACTTATTGTCCAATCTTTTAATCGTGGAATGGTTTTTGGATTACAGGGGCGCGGCCTATAGAATGTTTCAAGCACTCGATGTCAAAAGCTCTTTATCGGGGAGTATGCGTTATGTGAATGAATCTGGGCTTATTATCGGCTTCGGTTTAAGCTTTATGGTTATTGTATTTGCCGCGCAAGTCCTTTCCATTCTATTTATGAAGAAACTTGAACCAAGGTAGGTGAAGTGAAACAATGAAACGTAATTGGACGTTGATTTTAGGAAGCAGCTTTTTCATTATTTTGGTCTTAATAACATTAATAGGACCTTACCTTCCTTTTATTGATAATGTGCTAGAATCAAAGCGCATTATTTTCACGGACTCTGGAGTGTTAACAGCGCCATATGAGCCTTCACGAGATTTTCTTTTAGGTTCGGATAAAGAGGGAAGGGATCTATTAAGCATCATAGTGGTCGGAGCGAGGGAAACTCTTGGGTTAATTTTGGCCGTTGCAGCATTACGCTACGCAATCGCCATCCTATTGGCGGTCTTGTCGGTAAATAAAAAAGGCCCTTTCCATTGGATCCTTCAAGGATGGAACCAAATATTTTCTGCGTTGCCGGTCATATTTTCTGCCATTATCCTTTTGAGCTTACCTATCATCTTTTTCCATGAACACCGATTCTTCTGGGCTATCGCCATTTTGGCAGCGATTGAAGTGGGAAGGGTCGGAACAATCTTACAAAGTCATTTCCATATGATCAAAAAGACACCTTATGTAGAAGCGGGTATTACTGTCGGCGTCTCTCCGCTCACACTTTTCATCACGTATTATTTGCCTAATGCTTTGCCTGACTTAGTGGTTCAGTTTTTCCTTGATATGGGCAGGATTGCACTGCTGATTGGACAGCTTGGTATTTTTAGTATTTTTATTACGCAGCAGTTTGTGCAATTGAATTACGGCTCAGGAATTATTGAGAATACAAGTTTGAACTGGGCGACGATGCTTGGTCAGGCGAGAGGGGATTTGTTGCGTGCGTTCTGGATTCCATTTTTTCCTGCCCTGGCGCTTGCCTTCACTGTTCTCACGTTCAATGTATTGGGAGAAGGCCTCCGCAAGCACTTCCACCGATTAGAAGCATAATAATAAGATTTCTATCTGTTGATTGGAGCAAAATACGAAGACTCCTCGAAAATGGTACGCATTTTCTTCGTGCGATGTATTGCTGCCGAAGCCTTCCTTGTCCTGTGGGGGAGTAGCGACAATGTTGAGACCCCGCAGTGAAACGAGGAGGCTCAAGGTCGCCCCGCGGAAAGCGAAGCAGTTTTGCGGAAATCAACAGCGGTGTCTTTTAAATTACTTAGCTTGTCGAAAGTTCTCGACAGGCTTTTTTTTATTCTTTAAAATAGGGAAAGTGTGCATTTACCATTGTTAGGAGTTAAATTATGAATAAAACAGACATCTATAAATTCATTCCGGGAATATTACTTATCCTGATTATTTCAATAGCAGCCAAACTACTCGGCGGATTATTCCCATCAATCGGTGCAGTACTATTCGCCTTATTAATCGGAATCATTATCCGGAACAGTTTCGAACTTAATGAAAAATATAATATAGGAATAGTGATGGTCGTGAAAAAATGGCTTAAGGTAGCGATTATCCTTTTAGGGGCAACCTTAAGTTTTGGCAGTATCCTTGATATTGGCGCTCAATCCATCCTCGTAATCCTTTTAGTAGTAACCGGAGGGATAGCAGTCACATTATTAGTAGGTAAACTGATGAAAATAGATAAAATGTTAGCATTATTGATTGGTGTAGGGACCAGCATTTGCGGGGCAACAGCTATTTCGGTGGTTAAAGGTGTGGTGAAAGCTAAAGAATCAATCGTTGCGTATGCCATTTCTACTATTTTCTTCTTTAATATTTTGGCAACGTTCCTTTATCCTGTTCTTGGGCAGTGGCTTCAACTATCTGTTTCGCAAATGGGAATATGGGCAGGTACATCGATTCATGATACCTCTTCTGTTGTAGCGGTAGGGTACTTGCTTGGAGATGAGGTAGGGGAAGTTGCGACAACAGTGAAGCTAGTTCGTACCCTGTTTATCCTTCCTCTAGTACTCGCCATTTCCTTTATTATGGTTCGCAGAAATGACAGTGCGCAAAGTTTGAAAGGGGCCTTTCCGGTTTTTATCCTTGGCTTTTTATTCATGAGTGG
The DNA here is from genome assembly GCF_002157855.1 of Sutcliffiella horikoshii. NCBI lineage: Bacteria > Bacillati > Bacillota > Bacilli > Caryophanales > Bacillaceae > Sutcliffiella > Sutcliffiella horikoshii. The sequence continues at coordinate 1,468,682 of NZ_CP020880.1, forward strand.
AATGTATTCAACTGGTATGATCTCGGAAGCAATGAGCGGATATTTGGGGTCTATTGCGAAATTCCTTATTGTCATGGTCATGGCCGGCGTTGGTCTTCAGGTTAGGTGGAAGAGTATTCACAGTTTAGGAATGAAACCATTTCTCGCCGGTTTTATTGCTTCTGTATTTGTTGGAGTCACCAGTTTACTGTTCATCCTGTATATTTTGTAAACCCTATTATGAAATTGCATCCCGTTTATCAAGATAATCTGCGGTCTGTTCCATCAGTTTAGTTCTTAATGAAGCCAAGTAGAATGGAGAAAGCATGGATGTAATATCCTGCCAGGACTCAAGTGTTGGACGGAAAACAATCAGTTTAGAAACATGCAATGTTTGTTTGCCTAAAAACAATCGGTATCTGCGGCTGTCTTCAGGTTCGGTTTCATCTAGAAACTCAATAATGATGCTGTCTTCTAATTCAATGATGGGATGGACAACGGCAAAGGCTTGCACGACAATCACCTTTTCCTTTTTTAGTGTCCATCCTTGCCATTATTTCCTGCTGTTATACATCTTGTTTACTTTGTCAGTGTTCATGAGCTTTGTGCAACCCTTTTAAAGAAGAGAGCACGTTTTCAAATGGTTGGGTTGTTTTACTTGTTGTGTATTCAGAAAAAGGATCACCAAGCCTTTTTAACCTCTCCTGTACAGAGAAAAGTGTAAATTCTTCTGGCCATAAATCTTCTTTCACTTCCTTCCAAAATAAAGGTGTGGCGACTGTTGGCACATCATTTCCTCTTAATGAATAAGGAGCGATAATTGTTTTGCCTTCGGCGTGCTGCACATAATCCACATACACTCTATTTCCTCTATGTTTTTTTAAACGTTCCACTGTAAAGAGAGCAGGTTCTTTTGAAACTAAATAATGCGCAATGAACCCAGTGAACTCCCTTGTTTCTCGATAGGTGAATTGTCCTTCCGGTAGGGGGATATACACTTGAAGCCCTTTTCTTCCCGACGTTTTAATAAAAGAGTGAAGGCCAAGCTGATCAAAAATTTCCTTCATCATCAATGCACCTGTTATAGCGATGGAAAAGTGCTCTTTTGATGGAGGGTCCAGATCAAAGACAATTTCACTTGGGTCAGTTGAATAAATAGTTTGAAAAGGTATATGAAATTCTAATGCAAGCTGATTACCGAGCCAAATTAAGGTTTCCATATTGTTGCATAAAATAGAGTTAATATCTTGATCAACATGTTTCTCCACAAAGGAAGGGGCATAATCAGGACAATTCTTCTGATAAAAACTTTCTCCAGCCATACCATGGGGAAAACGAATGACGGTGATGGCTCGGTCTTTTAAAAACGGAAGCATGTAAGGAGAGCAATGAGACAGAAAATCGATAAAAGCCTGTTTTGTCACCAATGGTTCTTCCCAAAGCGGTTTGTCTGGGTTGGTGATGGCAACAGAAGCAGGGAGAGGTGGCTTTGTTAAGTTCCGCGCGGTACACTCTTTTACATCTATATCAAAGCGGAATCGCTTAAACTCAGGATGTCTAAGCTGACTCTGATATACTTCAAGATAAAATATCTCTACGCAGATCCCTGGGTTTACAAAAACAAATTTTTCGTCCTCATTGTCACTGTTTTGCTTGATGACTGCAATCAATGCAGCTCTCTCTTCAGATGTAAGACCATGTGAAAATAGTCCAATGTCCACCACTGATTCCCCTTTGAATACACCAATATGGAAATAACCATTATCCTTTTGGTAAGCAGTGATGAAACATGTTACCGTTTTATAGTTTTTTACTTTAATCCAGTCTGTTGAGCGCTTGCCTTTGCTATATGTACTTTTGATCTTTTTAGCAATTAACCCTTCGCCATTTTGCAGTTTGATTTGTTTCCATAGTTCATCAGAGTCGGTGGAAAAAGGAACATACTGAAGTCTTGAACTGCTTTTTTCAACAGGAGAAAGTGGTAAACCAATATGTTCAAAAAGCTGTAAGAGTCTCTTTTTTCGATCGGAAAATTTTGCTGATATTAATGCTTCTCCTCTTACTTCCAGCAAATCAAAGGCTAAAAGTGTAGCAGGGTGCTCTTTAGAAAGCGCGTTGATTTTTTCCTTCGTTTTCGTTCTTCCCCGTTTTTGTATTAATTGAAAATTTCCTTTTAGCGGGGAAGATAAAACAACAAGTTCACAGTCTAATGTTATCGGAAGCATTTGTTTCCAAGCATCGTTAAGGGTTAATTCACTTAAGAAACGGACAGTTTCAGGGAATGTGGAGGAAAGTTCCGTTCCGCCTCTGCTTTGGAGAGTAATGTGGTTGATGTCCAAGGATGCAATGCATCGAAATCCATCATATTTGACTTCATATACCCAATCATTCCCCTGCGGTGGATTTCGGTGGAGGGTGGGAAGCATCGGTTTAATCATCCATATTAACTCCTTTCCTAATAAGTCTTAGTCAAGTCTTAGTCAAAAGAAAACATCTAACCAATCAGCTAGATGCTTTCTTTTTTCTTGTTGTCCGCTTTTTTGGCTTGGTACTGGATGTATTCTTTTCAGTAGCGTCTGCCTTTGTCTCTGTATTTTTCTTAACGGTTTTCCCACCCTGATCTTTTGTTCGCTCAATACTTGCTTGTAATGCGCTCATTAAATCCACAACATTCGATTTATCTGAATCAGTTGGAGTGGTGGTTCCTTCCTCTTTATTAATTTTTTCTTGGACCAGTCTTAGAACGGCTTCCCTGTAATCATCATGGTATTTTTCAGGATCAAATTCTGTAGTCAATTGATCAATTAAGGTAATGGCTGTATCCAGCTCTTTTTTATCCACTTTTTTTCTTTCTGGTACGCTTGGTACATCGCCAACATTCCGGACTTCGTCGGGATAATGCACCGTTTCCATCACAAGGCAATCCTTATAAACACGGACGATGGCAAGTTGCTGTTTGGAACGAATTGTGATTTCAGCCACACCGATCTTTTTGGAATCCTCTAATGCCTCGCGTAACAAAGAATAGGCCTTACTCCCATTCTCCCCAGGTCCTAAAAAGTAGGAGCGGTTAAAGTAGATGGGGTCGATATCTTCGAGCTTTACAAAATCAATGATTTTTACACTTTTGTCTTCATGTTCTTCTTTCAACTGTTTCAGTTCTTCATCAGATAAAATGACATATTTACCTTTCACATACTCATAGCCTTTTACTAAGTCTTCTTGTTCCACTTCTTTTTCACAGTTTGGACAGACTTTCTCGTATTTAATGGGGCTGTGGCATTCCTTATGCAATGTTCTTAGCTTAATGTCTTTGTCTTCTGTTGCAGAATACATTTTTATCGGGATATTGACCAACCCGAAGCTGATGGAACCTTTCCACATTGTGTGCATGCTATATCACCTAAGTTATCTTAATATTTTGACAAAAGCACTTTTCAGGTGCTCAGATGTAGTTTATCCTTATTGTAAAGGATAAGTATGATAAATATTGGAAGGGGTGTTTAACTATGAATGGATATTTCTTTACTGGATTTCCAGGGTTCATTTGCCAAGAGCTTGTGCGTGAATTGTTGTTAACAAAAAACGTAAAAAATGTATTTTTATTAGTACTTCCAACTCAAAAAAGTGTTTCCGCGCCCATCATCCAAACTTATCAACAACAATTCCCACAAACATCGTTTCATCTTATTGAAGGGGATATCACTCAACCCAATTTAAACATGAGTAGGGAAGACCAAGAGCGTGTAGAAAAAGAAACGAACTATGTCTATCATCTTGCAGCGATTTATGATTTAGCAGTAAAAAAGGAAATTGCCTATCAAGTAAATGTCAACGGAACAAAGCAAGTGGTGGAGTGGTTAAAGATGCTGCCGAATCTCAAGCGGTTTATCTATTTCAGTACCGCGTATGTGGCTGGAAAGAGGGAAGGAAAGCTACTGGAAACGGAATTGATACATGAGGCTTCCTTTAAAAATCATTATGAGGAAACTAAATATTTGGCGGAAATAATAGTGGATAAGGAAAAAGAACTTTTACCAATCACCATTATTCGTCCTGGAATTGTAAAGGGTCATAGTCAAACAGGGGAAACAACCAAATTTGATGGTCCTTATCTAATGTTGAACTTTCTCCATTCTCTTCGTTTTTTGCCACTAATCCCACATTTGGGTAAAGGTGAAGCAGAATTTAATGTTGTTCCGATCGATTATATTGTAAAAAGCACATGCTATCTGACCCATTCAGATCGAGCGCTAGGAAAGACACTGCACTTAACCAACCCTGAGCCTATTAAGGTAAGGGAAGCATATACAGTTCTAATGGAAAAGTTCCTTAAAAAGGCACCAACTGGATCTATTCCTCTTTCATTGGCAAAAACATTTCTTCGTGTACCAACAGCTAGAAAGTGGCTGAAAGTAGAGCGTGAGGCATTGGATTATTTCACATGGAAAGGCAGTTTTGATTGCAGTGAAGCAAGAAGAATCCTTGATGACGCGGATATAAACTGCCCCTCATTTCATACAACAGCCGATATGATGGTAAAGTACTATAACGATCATAAATACGATCAGATGAAGCACATCCATATATCGTAAACCACCGTAATTGAAAGAGAGTATAAAATGCAGTTGATTTCCGTTCCAGGCGCTTTGCTTGCCTGCGGGCGGTCCGTGAGCCTCCTCACAACGCTACAGGGGTCTCGCCTGTCCCTTCCACCCGCGGGCGTCTGCGCGCCTTCCACTCCAATCAACAAGGTGGCTTCATTCACAGAGGATTTATAAAAAAGGGATCTAACCGAGTTAACTGAGTAAGTATTAACGTATCTTCTACCTAACTTCCAGCTGTGGATTGGAGCAAAAGGCGGAGACTCCAGCGGGGGAGTAACGGTAGCTTGAGACCCCGCAGGCTTGCGTGGCCACTGAAAAACCTAGTAACCAATCTTTTGAATAATTTATAGCTGTTGATTGGAGCAATAGGCGAAGACTCCTACGGGGGAGTAGCGACAATGTTGAGACCCCGCAGGGCGTAGCCTGAGGAGGCTCAAGGTCGCCCCGTGGAAAGCGAAGCCGTTTGCGGAAATTAACAGCGGTGTCTTAAAATAATCTAACATCAAAGACTTTTTCAGTGGCCAAAGGCTTGCCGAGGATGCTCAAGCACCGTCCCGCGGAAAGCGAAGCCATTTGCGGAAAGGAACAGCGACGTTTAACCAAATTCAAAAAGGACCAAGCGGTTTTGCCTGGTTCTTTTTATATGTAATCATACCGAAACGAAAGAACTAATCGAGAATAAATTGTAGGTATTTCGAAGTATTCTAAAATTATTTTTTGTCTCTCCCCCGAAAAGATTGAAACATTCACGTAACATTTAAGTGACTAGTCGATGATTATTGGCCAAGGCAATAAAGGAGGATATGAAATAAAGCTATAAAAACGACAAAATAGCCATTTAACACAGCTTTTTTTTGAAAGAAAAAACCTCTGAATTTTCGAGCAATGGAATAATGTTACTTATATTAACTTATTATTACAATCAGAACAGTCTTAACAGGTTTTTACATTGACATTTTATAGATAAAAGTACACCTTTATATATAGACAGGTGACTTTTTCTATAGATGAAAAAGCCTCCTTCTTAATACATGCTTATGAACTCATTTATTTATATAATTTGATAAAAGATAAGCAGGAGGAGAGGTGAAGCCGGTGCTGAGCCTACTTTTTAAATTTGGCAAACGACGCACAAAGACTCTTGAAGATGAAGTGCTGGAAATCCAAGCTGGCAATATTCAACTACAAAACAATCTGATTAATAAATATAAACCTTTTATCGCGAAAGCAGTGTCATCCGTGTGTAAAAGGTATATAAGTGAAACGGATGACGAATTCAGTATCGGGTTGATTGCCTTTAATGAAGCGATAGAAAAATATTCCAAAGACAAAGGCAGCTCCTTGATTTCCTTTGCAGACCTAATTATTAAGCGCAGGGTTATTGACTATATAAGAAAAGAGAGCAAAAACTCTACAGTTACGATGTCTGAACAAGAAGTGGACCAAGACGATTATGCTTCTAACAAAATAGAAGCAACATTATCTGTGGAAGAATTCAATAAACAGATCGATCAAGAGCACCGAAGAGAAGAGATCAAGTACTATCAAACGGTATTAAATGAGTTTGGCCTTAGCTTTGCAGATCTTTTGGAATGCTCACCTAAGCATTCGGATGCAAGACAGAACGCTATAGAGGTTGCACATACTCTCGTACAAAACCAAGACCTGAAGAGACATCTCTTTGAAAAGAAAATGCTGCCAATGAAGCAGTTAGAAGGCTTGGTGGAAGTGAGTAGAAAAACAATAGAACGCAACCGGAAATACATTATTGCCGTTTCCATTATATTATCGGGGGATTATATATATTTGAAAGATTATTTAAAAGGGGCGATTACGAGTGAAAAAAGGGATTGTGCTCGAAGTTCATGATGAACATGTCACCATTCTGACCCCTGAGGGTGAGTTTTTGAAATCGAGAAAACAAAAGGGGCAAGTAGCTTTAGGGGAGGAAATCGTTTTTTTTCCTTTGCATAGGGCAGAGACCGCAAAAAAAGGGAAATGGGCTTCGGCTTTTCGCGGAAAGTGGGCCATAATCAGTGTAATGACTGCAATAATTTTGGCTTTGACTCTGTATCCTAGATATTCAAGTAACCAAGTGTATGCGTACGTCTCCGTTGACGTTAATCCAAGTATTGAACTGGGCATAAACAAAGATATGAAGGTTATCTCCTTGGATGCTTACAATAAAGAAGGCGAGGATATCCTCAAGCAATTAAAAAATTGGGAGAATGAGGATATCACAAGCGTGTCGTCCAAAATATTTGATATTTTCCGTCAAAAGGGGTTTCTTAACGAAAACAGTGAAGTGCTGATAGCTTCGGTATTAGCTAACGAAACAAATTCTGGATGGAAAACGTTGATGCAGAATAAAATTACAACCATCTCAGAAAAAGTCCAACAGGATAAGGTCAGTATCACCACATTGGAAACAACCATTGAAGAGCGTTCGGATGCTTTAAAAGAAGGAATTTCCCCTGGGAAATACATTCAGAAAGAACAAGAAACGGAATTGGTTGAAAGTGAAGATACCTCCAAGTCAGAACCGGCACCCACTATGCCTTTGAACCAAAAACCACTTGAAATAAAGCACACCAATGCAAAAGAAGAGAAAAGTGGTCCGCCAAGCTTTGTAGAAATAAAGAAGAGCGAGAAAGAAGCTGAAAAAAATGAGCGTAAGGATTGGCAGGAACAGCAAAAAATAGATAAAAAAGAACGCCAAGAGCATTGGAAGCCAGAAAAGAAAGAATGGAAAAAAGAGAGAGAAGAAAAGCGGGAAGATAAGAAACAGCAAAAAGAAGAAAATCGGAAAGATAAGAAACAGCAAAGAGAAGAAAACCGGGCGGATTGGAAACAAGACAACAGGGGAAACAAGGGGAAAAACAACGGATATAATAAAGCTGACAATGAAAAGAAGGGACCTCCTTCTCATGCCAAACCAAAAGGTAAACATGATCACCATGATTCTACAAAAGGGAAAAATAATCATGATGATAAAAAAGGGAACAACAGATAACTTTTATTGCCATAAATAACATACATCTAGATCCTACATAAGAGGAACCCAGAGTATCTTACTCTGGGTTCTATCCATTCCTATTAAATTATTTACCATTCATCTGAGATTGTGCTTGTGCTACTAGGCGTTTAGTGATTTCTCCACCAACAGAACCATTGGAGCGTGCAGCAGTGTCAGAACCAAGGGACACACCAAATTCTTGTGCAATTTCGTATTTGATTTGGTCAAGAGCCTGCTCAATTCCAGGTACGAGTAATTTATTGCTACGTGCCATTCTTATCACTCCTTTTTGTGTTCAGCCTTCTAATTGAAAGCTGTAAAGTTAGTATGAGATATTCTTTCTAATCAATACTGGTAAGTCTTAGACAAATACTGTAATATAAGTGATATTCCTTTGAAAAGTGAAAGAGTGAAAGGGCAATTATGATAAAGTTTAAAAATTCTATTACCAAGAAAATACATAGTCTATCTCCAGCACAACTTATCGTCAGCTTTTATTTTATTGCTGTACTTATTGCAGTAAGCCTACTTAGTCTTCCTGTAGCAAGATATGAGGGAGTTGATTGGAGCTTCATCAATGCTCTATTTACGGCAGTCAGCGCCGTAAGTGTTACTGGTTTGACTGTACTAAATACTGTGGAGACTTTTACGGTGCCTGGGATCTTTATCTTGGCATTTGTCCTGCAATTTGGCGGGGTAGGTGTCATGGCGGTAGGAACATTTATTTGGCTGCTTTTAGGGCGTAAAATAGGGCTCAAAGAGAGAAGGTTGATGATGATTGATCAAAATCAGTCCAACCTATCGGGTATCGTAAAGCTGATAAAGCAGATTCTAGTTTTAATTCTCTCTATCGAGTTGCTTGGTTCAATCATTTTAGGAACTTATTTCTTGTCCTATTATGATACTTGGCAGGAAGCTTATTTTCATGGATTCTTTGCTTCTGTCAGTGCCACTACCAATGGTGGTTTTGACATTACAGGACAATCACTGATTCCTTTTGCAAATGATTATTTTGTGCAGTTCATTGTAATGATATTAATTACTGCGGGTGCTATCGGGTTTCCTGTTTTAGTGGAAGTGAAAGAATTTATCGTCAATAAAAATGGAAGATTTCGCTTTTCTTTATTTACTAAAATTACAAGCATCACGTTTGCGTGTTTGATCACGTTTGGTGCACTGGCAATCATTATATTGGAATCTAACGCTTACTTTAAGGGGATGAATTGGCACGAATCTTTGTTTTACGCGTTATTCCAGTCCGTTACGACAAGAAGTGGCGGGCTCGCTACAATGGATGTAAGTGAATTTGGCATCTCTACACTTCTAGTAATGTGTGGTCTCATGTTCATCGGTGCTTCCCCAAGTTCTGTTGGCGGTGGTATTAGAACGACGACATTCGCCTTGAATATTTTGTTCTTATTTCATTTTGCACGAGGGCATAAAAACATTAAAATTTTTGGAAGAGAAATACACGAGGAAGATATTATTAAGTCGCTGGTTGTTCTACTTCTTGCTATACTCATTTGTTCTTCTGCAGTTATTGTCTTGAGTGTCACAGAAGAATTTGCATTGATTCAAATCCTTTTTGAAGTCTGTTCTGCTTTCGGGACAACAGGACTCTCTACAGGAATTACACCTGATTTATCTTCAATAGGGAAGTTCATTATTATTTGTTTGATGTTTATAGGGCGAGTGGGACTGTTAACATTCTTATTCATCCTTGAAAGTAAACAAAAACCACCGAACTACCGTTATCCGGTGGAACGAGTCATTATTGGTTGATGGATATGTTAATTGTTGAAGAGGCCACAAAGTGGTCTTTTTTTTATTACTAAAAATTATGGATATCGAAAAAATTTTTTAAAAACTATTGCAATCGCTTTCAGAAACATGTTATTGTTCTAGTAACAAATTATCCGAAACGTTTTGGGAGGAAAACCATGACGACTATAAAAGATATAGCAAGAGTGGCTGGTGTTTCTGTCACAACGGTTTCAAGAGCTTTAAATGGTTATAGTGATGTGAATAAAAAGACACGACAAAGAATTGAGGAAGTGGCCAAGGAATTAAACTACAGTCCGAATACGGTAGCCAGAAGTCTTGTAATGAAGAAGTCAAAAACAATTGGGCTCCTTGTTTCTGATATGAACAGAGAAGGGGTCAAGGATAATTTTACATTTGAGGTTCTTTGTGGAATTAACGAAGCTTCTGCAAACTCTGATTATGACCTTGTGCTTTTTAGTACTACATCATCAAAACAAAGCCAGAAGACATATACGCAGCTTTGTAGGGAGCGAAGAGTAGATGGCGTGATATTACAGGGGATTAAAACAGATGACCCTTATTTGCAAGAGGTGGTCGAAAGTGACATACCTTGTGTACTGGTGGATATCCCACAGGAATCAGAAACTGTAGGCTATGTTACGACTGACAATGTAGAAGGTGCAAAAAAAGCGGTGGCCCATTTGATTGAGCGTGGCCATAAGAATATCGCGATGATAAACGGACATGAAAAGGCGGATGTAAGTATTCGACGATTGCAAGGGTATATGGAAGTGCTGAATAATGAAAAAGTGCCATATAGATCAGAATGGATCAAAAATGGTGATTTTAAAGAGAAAGTGGCAGAAGAAGTTGCAATGGAACTTTTGACAGAACACCCTGAGATTACAGCAGTTTTTTGCGCCAGTGATTTGATGGGGCTAGGTGTACTGAAGGCAGTAAACAAAATCGGTAAGAAAGTGCCGGACGATATAGCGGTAATCGGCTATGACGATATTATGCTGGCTTCTTATGCCAACCCAAGCTTATCAACTATACGTCAAGATAAGTTTAAATTAGGATTTGAGGCGGCAGTTCTACTTATAGATATGCTGGAGGGAAGAGAACAGTCTCATGCAAGGATCATTGATACCGAACTCATTATTAGAGAATCTACAAAATAAGGCACGGAGAGTGCTTTTTTACAAGCAGAAAATCCGAAACGTTTTGGAAAAGTATGAACGTTTTATTTTTATCCAATATCCAAAACGTTTCGGATATACATGAGCACCTAGGAGGTAAGACAATGGATTATAGAGTGATTAAAGAAAATGACTTATTTATACTTACAGACACCAACGGAAATATTCCCGAACAGCATCCATACGGATTGGGATTGTACACAAAGGATACCCGTTTTTTGAGCAAACTTGACGTGAAAATAAATGGCGAAGAACCAATTCTGCTACATTCAGATGCTGCAGAAAACTATATGGCGACGATTCTTATGACAAATCCTCATATGGAGAGGAACGGCGAACTTATTTTATGGAGAGAGTCTGTCGAGATTAAGCGCACACGTTTTATCTATAACGATGTATTCTATGAGTCGCTGACAGTGAAAAACTATTACCCTAAGAGTGTAAACTTTGATTTGAGCGTTCATATGGACGTGGATTTTGCTGATATGTTTATCGTTCGTGGCTTTCAGAATGGTGAAATAGGAAAAAGAACTGGACAAACAGTGGATGGGGAGTCGTTTACCTTCCACTATGAAGGTGCAGACAATCTTGCAAGACGGACATATGTTGAATGGGACAAGGATGCGTATTACATTGATGGAGAAAAAGGAGAAGTTTTCTTTCAGTTCAATTTAGATCATGAAGAAGAACAGACTATTACTTTCAAGATACAACCGCAACATGGAAATGAAAAATCAGTTAATATTCTTTCAGCTTCGGATGCTTTAGAGAAATTGAAAGAGTCCTATAATAGCTGGAATAACAGTATCACAAAGGTTAAAACGGATTGGCTTCCATTACAGCGCCTTATAGATCGTGGACTCGGAGATTTGAGAGTATTATTGACAGACCTTGGATATGGCAAGTTTCCTGTAGCTGGCCTACCGTGGTTTGGGGTTCCTTTTGGAAGGGACAGTCTAATCGCTGCTCTCCAGATGCTAGCGTTCCAACCGGAAGTTGCAAAAGGTACACTCTACACGATGGCAAGTAAACAAGGTACAAAAGTAGATCCGTGGCGGGATGAACAACCAGGAAAAATCATGCATGAGATCCGCTATGGAGAGCTTGCAACTACTGAGCAGATTCCATTTACTCCTTATTACGGGACCATTGACGCAACACCATTATTCCTAATACTTCTGACAGAGTATGTTAAATGGACTGGGGACCTTAAAGTTGTTGAGGACCTAAAAGTAAACATCGAAGCTGCGTTGACATGGATTGACCAGTATGGTGACCGCGACGGTGATATGTTTGTCGAATATCATCAGGAGGCAAGCAAAGGAATTGCCAACCAAGGGTGGAAGGATTCAGGAGATTCCATCGTCCACCGAAACGGTGATTACGCTACAACACCTATTGCACTTTCAGAAGTACAAGGATATGTCTATCAAGCGAAAATGGGTGTAGCTTCCATTTATGACAAACTTGGAGATCCCGAAAGGGCAGCAGTATTAAGAGAGGAAAGCACGAAGCTGAAAATCAAATTTGATGAAGAATTTTGGATGGATGATGTCAATTTCTATGCAATTGCTTTAGATAAGAATAAACAACAAGTAGGAACAATTACTTCAAACCCTGGCCATATTTTATTCTCTGAAATGCTTGAAGAGGATAAGGCTAATGCTGTCATTGAGACGCTCGTTTCTCCCAAAATGTTCTCAGGTTTCGGGATTCGCACTATGGGAACCGGGGAAGCGGGGTATAACCCGATGAGTTACCATGACGGCAGTATATGGCCACATGATAATAGCATGGTGTTACTGGGAATGTCGAAAATTCAGAAGCAGGGAGCTGCCAACGTTGTGATGGAAGGACTTATCGAGGCCGCAGCCCATTTCGAATATGATCGCCTTCCGGAATTGTTCTGTGGATATGATAAATCTGTTGGAAAAGCAGTCAAATATCCAGTTGCTTGTTCTCCACAGGCTTGGGCTGCGGGAACACCACTTGTTTTTATACAAACAATTCTAGGTCTTTTTCCTGATGCTTTGGAAAAGAAAATTGTATTATCTCCATTACTTCCAAACGGAATGAATGAACTGGATGTAGAGAAGGTTAAAATTGGTGAAGGTTTTCTATCCCTATCAGTTCAAAAAAATGCTGAAGGAATTTTGGAACTCACAATTATTGAAAATACTACAGGTTTTGATATCGTTCAGAATTAGGTTTTAAAGAGGGAAAATTCCTCTTAAAAAAATGGCTGGATCTCTGCAGTTGCTGTGAACCTGAGCTATATAACCAATCAAAAACAGGAAGAGGGGTATGAAGATGAAAGCAAAAAAATGGTTGGCTTCAGGTGTTACCACAATGCTTATAGGTGGAATTTTATCTGGTTGTAGTGGAGGAAGCAGTGGTTCTTCAGAAGGTTCGGGTGACAATGTAGAAATTACATTGGCCGGATGGGGTGGGAACCCTTCCGAAACACGTTTGCTGAAAGAAGCTTTGGATTCTTTTGAAGAAAAGCATCCGAATATTAAAGTGAAACATGAAGTGATTTCCGATCAGTATATGGATGTAATGAAAACACGCTTAATTGGCGGAGAAGCACCCGATGTATTCTATTTAGATGCTTTCGAAGCTCCTGCTTTAATTGAAACTGGAGTACTAGAACCTCTTGATGATTATGTGACAGATGAGTTTAATGTTGACGATTTTGAACAACCGCTTCTAGAAGCTTTCCAAAAGGATGGAGTAACTTATGGATTCCCTAAAGATTATTCCACGCTTGCTTTATTTTACAATAAGAAAATGTTTGAAGAAGCTGGGGTAGAAGTGCCAACAACATGGGATGAGCTTCGTGAAGTATCCAAGCAGCTGACAAAGGATGGGGTTGTCGGACTTGGTGTAGCTCCGGAACTTGCAAGAATGTATTACATCGCTGAGTCTCTTGGAGGAGAAGTGGTGAAGGACAATAAAGCAAACTTTGGGGATGAGAAGGTCATTGAAGCGTTACAGCCAATCATCGACCAACGAAATACAGATAAAACTGCTGCACAAGCTTCAGATGTAGGAGCAAACTGGGGCGGAGAAATGTTTGGACAAGAAAAAGCGGCAATGGTAATAGAGGGTAACTGGGCGATTCCTTTCCTTGAGGATACATTCCCTAATGTTGAATATGGTACAGCGGAGATTCCTACTGTAAATGGTGAAAAATCGACCATGGCATATACGGTTTCCTATGTAATGAATGCAGCATCCGAGAAAAAGGAAGCCTCCTGGAAGCTGATTGAATATTTAACAGGTCCTGAAGGCATGGAGATCTGGACTTCTAAAGGGTATGCATTGCCAACTAGAAAGTCAGTTGCGGAGAAACTTGGCTTTGATCAGGATGAGAAGCGAGCAGCATTGGTTGCTGGTGCGTCATATGCTACTGTTTGGGCAAATGGTGTAAACCTGCCTACTATCATGAACAATTTTAATAACCAATTCGTTTCAGCTTTCCTTGGACAGCGTCCGCTTGATGAAGCATTAAAAGAAGCAGAAGAACAAGCAAACAGGGAAATTGGCGAATAATTGTTTTTAAATTATTGTATGTTTGACTTCATAGGTGTCGGTGCTGGTTTAGCGACTGTGGTGATGACCGGCACCCTGAAGTCACTACTGGCTTCTTTCTGAAGAAGAATGACAAGATGTTTCTTCTTCAGAAAGAGTTCATGTAGAAAAAGAGGGACTCTTTGAAGGGAAAAGGAGTGAATTTAATGAAGAAAAGACGTACCTATTCAAAACGCTCGTTAAGAGAAGCATCACAAGGCTATTCTCTTATGGCTCCAACAATTTTTGTGTTGGCTTTATTCATTATTGGTCCTATTTTATATGCATTTTTCTTATCTTTTCATAAAGTTCAGCTGTTAGGTACGGCAACGTATGAGTTTGTTGGGTTGAGCAACTTTACGAACATCTCCGATGACAGTCGGGCTTTACGTGCACTCTGGAATACTTTTAAGTATGTTATTATCGTGGTTCCGATTCAAACGTTGCTAGCACTTATTTTAGCCGCTACGTTAAATGCAGGATTGAAGGGACAAAGTATATTTAGAATTGTTTATTTCTTACCGACCTTAACATCCTCTGCTGTATTGACATTAATATTCATGTGGATGTACAACCAAAATGGATTGGTAAATGAAATTTTATCGATATTAGGCCTTCCAACTTATAACTGGATGGGAGATCCAAGTGTAGCGTTAATCGCAATAATGATAATGAACATTTGGGCAACAGCACCGTTTTTTATGGTCATCTATCTAGCAGCCCTGCAGGATATTCCGGACTCGTTATACGAAGCTGCAGAGCTTGATGGCGCCAATGCCTTCAAAAAATTCATCTATATCACTGTGCCGAATTTGCGTCCAGTTACTTCTTTTGTAGTCATTATGGGTTTGATCGGTACCTTCCAACTGTTTGATCAGTCCTTCATATTTTCAGGAGGTTCGGGTGGACCGGATAATTCTACATTGACTGTCGTTTTATTGATTTACCAATATGCGTTCAAGAGTCTTGGTACAATGGGATATGCTGCAGCCATTGCCGTCATGCTTTCCATCGTAATTTTAGTGGCAACATTATTGCAACGTAAATTTTCAAAAGAAGAATCTCTATATTAAGGAGGCTGCGATATGAAAAAGAAACTTAGCGTTGGAAAAGCATTGTTGTATGGGATTCTCATTTTATATGCAGTCATCACACTTGTCCCCTTTATTTGGGCAGTCTCTTCTTCCTTTAAGACTTTAGAAGAGATCGTAAGCGGGACCATCAACTTCATACCGAAGAATTTTACATTTGATAACTATAAGCAGATTTTCTTGGAACAGGAGCTATTTCCTCGTTGGCTCTTGAACAGCTTGATTATTGGGGTTGCAGGAACTTCACTAAACCTATTATTTAATTCAATGGCTGGATATGCTTTGGCACGTTTAAGTTTTCCGGGGCGTAAAACATTGTTTATTATTATACTTGCAGTTTTAATGATTCCCGCTCAAGTAACCATGATTCCTAACTACTTAATACTTCGTGAGTTAGGTTGGTTGAACTCTTATCAAGGCATGATTGTCCCAGCGATGATTAATGCCACCTTCATCTTTATGATGAGACAGTTCTTCATCAATTTTCCGAAAGAGCTGGAGGAAGCAGCAGAAATGGATGGACTGAGCCGATTCGGAACATTTTTCAAAATAGTCATTCCTTTGGCGAAACCTGCACTAGCCGCACAAGCCATTTTCGTATTTATGGGATTCTGGAACGACTTTATGAGGCCGTTGATTATCTTGTCAGATCCTTCCATGTTCACGTTGCCACTTGGTCTGAATACTTTCAAGGGACAATATATCAGTTACTGGAACTATATCATGGCAGCTTCCATGGTATTTACGCTGCCAGTACTACTCCTATACGGCTTCTTTAACCGCTACTTTATCAAAGGAATCTCCTTTACAGGCGGAAAATAAAATCAGCTGCGTAAAAACACAATACCAAAAGCAGAACGGAAATTAAGCAAATTTCCATTCTGCTTTTTTGTGTGCCTTCGACAAAAGTGCCTAAATTCCTTTGGGGGTCTGACCCCTTTTGGTAACTTTTTTTTGAGCTTTAATCCCTATCATAACTAACATCTTTATCAGGGTGTGTAAAGGGGAAGCCTTGGGGCTTTTTGATTTTTCTATAAGTTCTCGGTTTTCTGAAGAGTTCCATCCGATATCATTTGTTGGGTGGACCCATTGGTCACCAGCCATGATGGCGGGATCGATGTCGTCACTCCAGTTATTTAATGGGGATTCTTCTGAATTATATTTACTGTCCCCAATAACTACACCATGTTCATTAACAAATGGCGGTTGCATTTTCATATTGGAGTCTTTAAAGGAAGGGGAGCTGATCTGATGCGGCATCGTTTCTTCCATGTAGGGGATCTCCAAGGATTTATCTTTTTCTGACATTCATATCACCTCCGTGGGATGTATAGTTTTAGCATTTCAATAAAATAAATAAGTATGTACTAAAGAAAATAGGAGGATGTAAAAATGACTAAGAAGTTTGAAATTGCCAATCTTTCACAGGATAAACTTGATCGCATTTCAGAGTATGAACAAAAATTGCAAGAAGAAATGGGAGAGGAAATAGTTTTGATTGCTTATGAAGAATGTGAAAAATAACAAAGGGGCAATCTAAGTACACGGGGGTGATGGCATTGGCAAAGAGAAAAGTTGCTCATGATGCAGCAAAAAACAATAATAAAACTCCAAAGGAAAGCTTACCTGATACGGAATTCTCTGCTGAATATCAAAAAGAAGATATGATACGTGGAGCAAACCGTAATTCTAAACATGGCAGACAAGGTAAATAAGGAGGCATTTTAGATGGATGCAAAAAAGAAAAAGCAAAAGCAGGCACATAGTTCCGAGCATGCCATTTCTCAAGACAGTTTAAACGAGGAATTTGGTCCTGAATTTGGGGATCCAAATGCAGCCAAAGCCTTTGAAAATGCTATAGAATCTAATAAAAATAAGAATAATAAGAAAAACTGCTAGCTGAATTCAGCTAGCAGTTTTTTTCGCTTTAGAATTTATAGGGTAAATTTCTGCTTTGTTTAAGTTTTGGTTGAAATAGACTAATACATAGCTTTCCTCTTCCATGATTTCACCATTATTAAGGTAATGTGCGAGATCGAATTGAAGGCTTTCAATGATCGTATGTTTATATAGTTCTTTTTCGTTTAAGTTATGCGCAGAAAATTGGTCACCCAATACCGCAGGGTTTTCAATTACTTGCTTGTAAATATAGGTTCTATCTTCTTTTTCAATACGATCCTGCCACCAAGGTTTACGAGGCTTAAATTTCTGATGACGCAGGTAATCGTATTTCATCATGCTTTCCATTACAGACATTGCTTGCGGTTTTTCTTCATGTAAAAAGGAATACAGGCGCTTGTAAAGGTCTTCAAGTTGATGCCCGATTCTTGCCCAACCTTGTTTATCCCAATATGCGCCGAAATCTTGGAAGAAGTCGAAAGGTGTTTCAAACACATGGGTAACCAGGTGCTCAACCGTGGCGTCCATTCGATGATCGTTCCAGAACTTTTCAAGAACGTCTTCCACTTGCTTGATTCGGATGATGTCATCAAAGCTTAAAATATTATTTCCGAGAATTTCATATGGAGCATGATCCATATAAATGTAAGCATGATCGTTCGAGCGAATCCTTAATCCTGTCCCGCGTAACATTTTCAAGAAGCCAAGTTGCAGCTCTTCAGGACGAAGGGCAAATACATCATTAAAGGTTTTCTTGAATGAGTGATAATCTTCTTCCGGCAATCCGGCAATCAAATCTAAATGTTGATCAATCTTTCCGCCTTCTTTTACCATTGTGACAGTGCGCGATAATTTGGCGAAGTTCTGTTTACGCATCACAAGTTCATTTGTGGAGTCGTTGGTCGACTGCACGCCGATTTCAAAACGGAACAGTCCTGCAGGAGCTTCCTGGTTCAAAAATTCGATAACTTCAGGCCTCATGATGTCCGCGGTAATTTCAAATTGGAAAACGGTGCCCGGAAGATGCTCATCAATTAAGAAGCGGAACATTTCCATAGCATAGCTTCGACTGATATTAAAGGTGCGGTCCACGAATTTAATGGTCTTAGCTCCATTGTTCATCAGGAAGCGAATATCTTCTTTTACTTTTTCACGATCAAAATAACGAACTCCTACTTCAATGGATGATAGGCAGAACTGACAGCTGAAAGGACAGCCCCTGCTTGTCTCGAAGTATGTCACCCTTTTGCCAAGTTGAGTGAGGTCTTCGTCAAATCGATATGGTGAAGGAAGTTCCTTTAAATCCACTTTGTTTCGTTGAGGGGAGATTTTTTTGTTCTCTCCATCCCTGTATGCAAGTCCGCTGATGGACTCGAAGTTTTGTTTACCTTGTAGCTCTTGAAGCAATTGCTTGAAAGTGATTTCTCCTTCGCCGAGTACGATGAAATCAACGTCCGTTAAACGGTCAAGCCATTCACTCACATCATAGGTCACCTCAGGACCACCAAGGACGAGGATAAGTTCCGGGTTGATTTTCTTCAACATGCTCATGACCTTGATCGTTTCTTCTATGTTCCAAATATAGCAACTGAATCCTATAACATCCGGTTTCTTTTGGATGAGGTCAGATACTATATTCATGACAGGGTCTTTAATCGTATATTCAACTAAGTCGATTTTAAATTCCGGCTCTGCATAAGCTTTCAAATAGCGAATAGCAAGATTGGTATGAATATATTTCGCGTTTAATGTTGTAGCAATTATTTTCATTATAAATCCATCAAACTCCTAGTGAAAAATTCTATAACTAATATAGTTTATCACAATTAAATATAGTGAGTAACGATTTCATGCCTTTTTTCTAGGGCTAGTAAATCTTTCCTCTTTACCATTATCAACAGGAAATCTGGAATTATTACAAAATGATTTCTGAAATGACTTTTTTATTGTTTTAAATGTAGAACAAAGGAATTCAGGTGGGGGATGTAGAAGATTACAGAGTGGTTGATAAAAAATTTATTACTGGTTACTTGGCCGTTGTCGATAAACAATAATCTTTGAGAAAAGAATCTAAATATATGATAAGTGGGGGAAGGTCATGATCCAACACATGGTGAAGGAAGAAACCAGGAAGTTGGAGGCAGAAATAGAAACGCTAACTGCCAAGCTTCAAAAGCTGGAAAAAGAAAACAGGTTTCTGCAACTTACATTTGAACATGCCAATGATGCCATAATCTTATTCAATGAAAATGTCGAATTTTTTCAAGTGAACCAGAAGGCGTGTGAACTTTTCGAATTACCAAAAGAGGAATTGCTACAACGCAAGTTACATGATTTCCTAGAGTTAATGCCAAAAGAGGAAGTAGAGTATCAGGAAGCACAGTTAAATGAATTAGGAGAGCTGAAAAATGAGTTAATTGTCCGTTTAGATAACGGGTCAATTAAATTCGTGGAATATTCTGCTGTCCGCAACCCGGATGAAAGTGGATTAGATATATGCATCATTCGTGACATTACCACTAAAAAACAATTAGAAAGAGAATCTAGCAAAAGCAAACAAATGTATCATGATGTTATAAATAGAGCAGTGGATGGAATTGTGGTGTTTGACAGAGATGGCTTGTTTATCGATGTAAACCCTGCGTTCTGTTCCAATTTCGCCATGCCCAAAATAGACCTATTACAATCAAAGCTAGATGATTTTGTGGAAGACGGATTTCAATATAAGATGACAAAAATATGGCATCTTTTAGATAACCATGGTCGGGTTAGGGGAGAATTGCCGGTAGTTCTCCATACAGGTGAGCGTAAGACCTTTGAGGTCACCATTACTGCGAATATTTATGATGATTACTATTTAGCAATAATGAGAGATGTAACGGAAAAAAGGAATATGGAGCTGCAGCTGAAAAAAAGCGAAGAGCGATTCAGGGAAATGTTTCAACACGCATTAGACGCGATTGTATTGGTAGATAATAACGGCCAAATAAAACGGGCAAATCCTGCGGCAAGTAGAGCTTTCGAATTACCTCTTGATGATTTGGTACGCGCGAAGCTTCATGAATTTGTTCCTAAAAATGATAAAAAGGTCTTTTCCATTGTAAAACAGTTTGGGGCAAGAGGTGAAATAAGAGAAGAACTTGAGTTTCATATGCCGAACGGACAGAAGAAGCTATTAGAGTTCACCGCGAATAAAGGAATAATCGATGGTTTTAACATGATAATATTTAGAAACGTCAGTGAACGAAGAAAAATGGAGAAAGACTTGAGGGAAAGCGAACAGAAATTTAGAAAAATTTTCAATAATGCCATGGACGGCATACTTTTATGGGATAACAAATGTAATATTATAGATGCAAACCCCAATGCCAGCAAAATTTTGGGTCTATCAAAAGAAGAATTAATGAACAATTCCCTTCATTGGTATATTCAACATGATCAGTTGAAAGTAATTCAGTCACAGTGGAAAGAGTGTCCTGAAAGCGAAGAGTTAAGTGGAGAGGTTTGCTTGGAAGGGGAACGTGGGGCTCAAATCATTGAATACTCTGCCAAGAAAAACGTCATTGAAGGATTGCATATGACAATTTTCCGTAATATAACGGAAAAAAGGGAAATGGAAAATCAACTTAGGAAGTCAGATACCCTGACCGTCGTTGGAGAGTTGGCCGCAGGAATTGCCCATGAAATAAGGAACCCGATGACAGCGTTAAAAGGATTTATACAACTCTTACAAAATAGCATGGGAGAAGACCAATATGCCATGTATTTTGATGTCATCACCTCTGAACTAAAGAGAATTGAATCCATTATTACCGAATTCCTCGTATTGGCAAAGCCACAGGCTATTTCATATCAGAGAAAAAATGCGACAGTCATCATGAAGGAAACATTGGATCTGTTAAGTGCCCAAGCATCGTTAGAGAACGTTCAATTTATTACATCCATTGAAGAAGGGTTACCCGACATTTATTGTGAACCAAATCAACTAAAACAAGTATTTATTAATATACTGAAAAATGCCATTGAAGTTATGCCTAAGGGAGGAACTGTATCAGTTGCCCTTGAAAAAATAGAAGGAGAGCAGGTACTGATTTCCATTAGGGATGAAGGAACTGGAATTCCAGAAGATAAGCTGAAAAAGCTTGGAGAACCTTTCTATACGACAAAGGAACGTGGAACAGGGCTTGGGCTTATGGTAAGCTATAAAATTGTAG
This sequence comes from Sutcliffiella horikoshii, assembly GCF_002157855.1. NCBI lineage: Bacteria > Bacillati > Bacillota > Bacilli > Caryophanales > Bacillaceae > Sutcliffiella > Sutcliffiella horikoshii. The sequence continues at coordinate 1,490,024 of NZ_CP020880.1, forward strand.
AAGAACACAATGGGACCATAGAAGTCAGCAGTAAGCTTGGCAAAGGTACTACCTTCCATATAAAATTGCCGATCGGGTCACCTACCGTCCATTAAAATCGGACAGAAGAAAGAGGGTATCTAGATATGTATCAATACAGCAGCACCCCAACTCCAATAGGTACTATATATGTTATTTGTCATGAAGATTATTTAGTTAAAATTGAATTTGATAATGAATTCCTTCAAAAGGATCAGGAAGGTAATTTATACAATTACACACCTAACGATCGATTATGTGAATCGGCTATATCCCAACTTCAAGAATATTTTGCAGGTAAGCGCTCTGAATTTGAATTACCAATTCAAATGGAAGGAACAACTTTTCAAAAGGAAGTTTGGAAGGCATTGAGCAACATCCAATATGGAGAAGTAAAATGTTACCAAGACATTGCCAAAGAAATTAACCGACCGTTGGCAGTCAGGGCGATCGGACAAGCGAACCGAAGAAATCCGCTGCCTATTGTGATACCTTGCCATCGGGTCATTGGGAAGAATAAAGAACTAGTAGGTTATGCTGGAGATAAAATTGGGATGAAAGAAGAATTGTTAAAATTTGAAGGCGTTTTAGTATAGAGCAGAAAAGAATAGAATGTTGAAGCTTTGTGCGATAGTGGTTATGCTGTCGTACTTTTTTTTGTTGAAAAAAAGTTGTAAGCATGTATCACTTTTTCATTTTCTTCATATAATTTACTAAAACTAAAAAAGTTGCTCAAAGGCAAAACTGGAGATGACCAAAATGGGGAAAAATAATAAAATCATCTTTTATACAGAAGTATTAACCAAACTAAACGTTATCAGTGCGGAAGAAAAAGGATCCATCTTAAATAAAGATAAGAAAAAAGGTTGATTTCACCATCTAATTAGATTACTATCTAATTAGATGATTATCTAATTTAAGGTGAAGGAGTGGATTATCCTGCAACTGGATAAACTCGTCAACTATTATAAAGTCATGGGCGATACAACCAGAATCAAATTGCTGGTCTTGTTATCAACCGAAGAACCGCTAAGTGGACAAGAATTAGCAGAAAGATTAGGGGTAAAACCACCGACGATTTCCCATCATATTGCTAAGCTAAAAGAAATAAGTGCCGTGTATGAAAGAAGGGAAAAAAACACTGTCTTCTATTACTTAAATCAAAAGGCATTGAGACAACATAGTGAAGGTCTTTTTATCGTGTTAGAAAGAAGCGGAAAAGGGGAGAGGACGATGGAAGAGCAAAAAGAGAGAGAACAGATCTTGCAGAATTTCCTTGCAAAGGATGGGAAATTAAAAACCATCCCGGCGCAAAGGAAGAAAAAATTGATTATATTTGAACATATCCTCAAAGACTTGGAGATGGGGAAGAAGTACAGTGAAAAGGAAATCAATGAACATATCAAACAATTCCATGAAGACTATGCGACGATACGCAGGGAATTCATTATCAACCATTACATGTACAGAGAAGCAGGAATATACGAACTAAACCCAACAGAAATGTGGGCGAAATAAGAACAAGGGGAAAATTCACCGGGTCATTTAAACTATTAAACTTTAGTTGTTTGGTTAATCCCCGCTGTTACTTTCCGCAAATGAAATGGCTGCGCTTTCCGCGGAACGACCTTGAGCCTCCTCGGCAAGCCTGCGGGGTCTCAACATTGTCGCTACTTCCCCGCAGGGGTCTACGCCATTTGCTTCAATCCACAGCTAGAAATATTATAGAAATCTATTCTGATTTTGGGAGAACTTAATAGAGGTTAAAAGGGGAAAATTATAAATTGAACAAAGAATGAACTAGATTTAAAGTTAAAGAAGGTAAATCAGACCGAGTAGATGAATGGATAAAGTTTTTGAATGATAATATGAAAGATGTTCTTGTTACGTTAGAGGGAGAAAATATGTATGTTGAAACCATTTTTAGAGAAGTTCTAAATGGGGACGAGTTTTTATATTGGTACTCAGTCCAAGGGGCAGGAGGACAAGAAGTAGACCAATCAGAACATTGGATAGATAAAAAACATTTAGAGTACTGGCATGAATGTATAGACGAAAGCTTTAATCCAATCGACTTAAAGACAGAAGTGGTTATGAAACCTCAACATGTAAGGAACAGTATGAAATAATACTAAGCTGTAAATAAGACCACCCTGTTGATTGCTGTGGAAGGCGCGCAGACTCCTATGGGAGGAAGGGACGGGGAAGACCCCGCAGGGCAAATAGCCCGAGGAGGGCTTCCCGACCGCCCATGGAAAGCGAAGCGCTTGGAACGGAAATTAACAGAAAGTGTAATTCTAATATAATAAATAATTATCTATTAATCTTTAAAAAGGGTAGGAATGGCTTTTGTGTAGTCGCCTTTGATGATGCCTTTTTCGGTAATGATGGCGGTAATCAATTCGTTTGGTGTCACATCAAATGCCGGATTGAACACGGATATTCCATCAGGAGCTATTTGCTTCCCTCCAAGGTGGGTGATTTCCTCTGGGCTTCTTTCCTCAATTTCGATTTCTTCTCCCGTTTCCTTTGATAGATCAAAAGTCGATAAAGGGGCGGCTACATAAAATGGAATGTCAAAAGCTTTAGCTAAGATGGCAAGTCCATAGGTGCCAATTTTATTTGCAGTGTCCCCGTTTGCGGTGATTCTGTCAGCTCCGACGATGACAGCCGAAATCTCCTTGGTCTTAATGGTGTGGGCTGCCATGTTATCCGTAATTAACGTTACATCTACACCGGATTGCTGGAGCTCCCAGGCAGTTAGTCGGGAGCCTTGCAGAACGGGTCTTGTTTCACAGGCAAAAACACTTAAAGGGAAATTCTTTTCTTTTGCCAAATGAAATGGAGCTAATGCTGTGCCATAACGAGCCGTTGCAATAGAACCTGCATTACAGATGGTCAGCAGTTTATCATTTTTTTGGAACAAGGAAAGTGCATGCTCTCCGATAAGTCTGCATGTTGCTTCATCCTCTAGCTGGATTTGAATTGCTTCATGGACCAGATTTGTTTTTGCTTCGTTTATGGAAGAAGCTTGCAAAGACACTTGGATAAGACGGTCGATTGCCCAAAAAAGGTTGACGGCTGTAGGGCGAGAAGTTGCCAAGTAGTCCCGGTCCTTTCTCAACAGACTTTGAAACTCAGCTAAACTAGCAGTATTATAGGAATTAGCAGCGAGTACAAGCCCGTATGCTGAAGTGATGCCAATTGCAGGCGCACCTCTTACTTTAAGGGTGACAATGGCATCAAAGACATCATGAATGGTATGCAAATCGATGAATACCGTTTCTTGAGGCAATTTCTGTTGATCTAATAATTGAATATAAGAATCTTTCCATTCTACAGAGAGCGGTAGATTAGTAGTAATTGACATAAATTATTCATTCCCTTTTATTTCATTCTTAAGAAGTGATTCTACATCTTGAATGTTACGGATGTTTGCTGCATTTTTAATGAGTGTTTGCCCTAATAACAAAGCTTGTTGTTTTACGGAAATTTTTCGCTTATAAGGTTGGATCGTATCAAGGTCAGCTACATGCGCTAAACCAATGGTTCGGCGAATGACCTCACATCCGGCAAAGCCAATTGCATCTGTAAAGACTTTTTTCAGGAAAAAATCTAAATATCCCGGTGTTTGAGTGAAGTGTTCTACGCTTTCCGTCTTCCATAAATCAGAGAAAGTAAAAGTGAAACCTTCCCAGACTTGATACAAGTGGGAAATGATGCTAGCCCGTTGACTGTCGTCTCTTGTGATTGCTTGTAAGAGGATATTGGCAAAGAACTGTCCAACATCAAAGCCAATTGGTCCGAAAAATGCAAATTCAGGGTCTATTACTTTCGTATCTATTTCACTAGCAAAGATGCTTCCTGTGTGCAGGTCTCCATGAAGAAGTGCTTCTCCGTTTGTCAAAAATGTGTATTTCAACTTTGCTACTTCAAGCTTTAATTCTGCATCATTCCAAATTTCCTCAACCGAACCAAGCAGCTCAGGCTCGTAATCATTCGTCTCACTTTCATAAAAAGGATCTGTAAATACTAGATCTTCTGTTATCTTACAAAGCTCTGGATTTGTAAAAGCCTGTTGGAGTTTTTTCTTGTCCTGTTGATTCAATCCAAAATCAGAAGTGTAAAAAAGTGTTTTCGCTAAATATTCCCCGATATGCTTAGAAAGAAGCGGAAAGTTCTTGCCCTCTAGAAAGCCATTTCGGACGATTTCCAAATGGGAGAGGTCTTCCATGATCGTAATCGCTAATGCCTCGTTTGTATAATAAACTTTCGGAATAAGATTAGGTACCAAAGTGGCTGCGTTTTTCAAATAATTCCCTTCTATTGTTGCCCTGTGCAAGGTCAACGGCCAGCTTTCACCGACAACTTTTGCATAAGGCAATGCCTGTTTAATAATAATACCTGTGTTATTTTCGTCCCTAATGTGAAAGACAAGGTTTAAATTTCCATCACCGATTTCACGGCAATGCAAGAGTGCACCTTCTTTAAAGAATTTAAGATCTTGTGCTAGTGTAATTGCGGTCGATTCTGTTAACGGCTCATATTCTGTAGTTGCTGTAATTGTCATATTTATTACCCCCGTGTCAAAAATATTTATGATGAGCGGGGCGATTATTCAAAAATAAAAGCCCCTTTCCATAAGAAAGAGGCTTGAAGAGTAGACTTCTCCCCTCTTATCTGCCAGAAATAATTTCTGCTGGAATTAGCACCGTGCCTTATGAACAAATATGTTCGGCGTCCACAAAAGTGTCACGCCCTGTCTCACAACAGTATTACGGTCGGTTGCTGGGTTTCATCGGGCCAAATCCCTCCACCTGCTCTTGATAAGAGATCACAATCATTAAATTGTGAATGTATGAAATTGTGTGAAAATTATTGCTTGATGAAAATAATAACAAGACGCTGGGAAAATTGTCAATAAGTTTTTTTGAAAAGCTTTATTACAACCAATTTCAGATTTTTTAAATAATTTAACGAAATTGTATGAATTGTTTGGTTAAAACCTTGAAAAATTACTAGTCACCTGTTATTATTAAACTATTATTTTTGTTCGGGAAATATGGAAAGTCAGAAACATGTTTTCGTCTTGAAATGTTTGAAAGAGCAAGAATAGTAATATTTACGTGGGTTATCCACAAGGAGGAACAAACATGTTACAAGGTAAAGTAAAATGGTTCAATGCAGAAAAAGGTTTTGGATTCATCGAAGTTGAAGGTCAAGACGACGTATTCGTACACTTCTCCGCAATCCAAGGCGAAGGTTTCAAAACTTTAGAAGAAGGTCAAGAAGTTTCTTTCGAAATCGTTGAAGGCGCTCGTGGACCTCAAGCTGCTAACGTTACAAAATAATGCTAGCCAAATAGAAAAGGACTCCATTGCGGAGTCCTTTTTGTTTTAGGAGAATATACAATACAGTCGATTTCCGTTCCAGGCGCTTCGCTTGCCTGCGGGCGGTCCGTGAGCCTCCTCGGCTGCGCCTGTGGGGTCTCACCTGTCCCTTCCTCCCGCGGGCGTCTGCGCGCCTTCCACTCCAATCAACAAGAAGACTTCATTTATTTATGGGTTTAGGAAAAGGAATCTAACCGAGGTAGCTGAATAAGCATTAACGCAACATTTAAGCAATTTTCAGCTGTGAATTGAAGCAAATGGCGAAGACTCCAGCGGGGGAATAACGGTAGGTTGAGACCCCTGAAGCGTTGTGAGGAGGCTCAAGCACCGTCCCGCGGAAAGCGAAGCCATTTGCGGAAAGGAACAGCGGCGATTCACCAATCAACAAAAGAGATTAATAGTATTGTGGTCTTCGGTCTTCGAAGATTGGGATTCTTTTTCTTACTTCTTCCACCTTCGCCAAATCTATTTCAGCTGTAATGATTTCTTCTGTTTCGCCAGCTTCGGCCACAATTTCTCCCCAAGGATCGATAATCATTGAGTGTCCTGCAAAAGCATTCTTCGGATCAGCACCAGAACGGTTACATGCAATGACATAGCACTGGTTCTCAATGGCCCTCGCAATGAGAAGTGTACGCCAATGATCAACCCTTGCCAAAGGCCACTCTGCCACAACAAATATCGCTTTTGCATCTTTTGTAGTATGCGCGCGTATCCATTCAGGAAAACGGATATCATAGCAAATAAAGCCAGCACAAGTTTCTCCGTCAAGTTCAAACATCCCATCTGTCTTTCCGGGCTGAAGGAAATGATGCTCGTCCATTAAGCGGAAAAGATGCAATTTGCTGTATTCCCCAGCAACTTCTCCGTCTTTATTGACCGTTATCATCGTATTATAAATTCCTTTGTTCGTTTTTTTTGCGACAGAACCGCCCACAATGTGAGTTTTAAGTTCTTTTGCAGCAGATTTAAGGAATTTGGTAGTGACAAAACCGCCGGAATCTGCAATTTTATCAAGGCGTTCGAGGTCATAACCTGTGGACCAAAGTTCAGGAAGGACAATGATATCTGGTCGATCCTTACCTGACAATGTCAGTAGTTCACATGCTTTTTCTATATTTGCTTTGGGATCTCCAAAGGCTACATCAAATTGAATACAAGCTATTTTCCATTTCATAATTTTATCCCCCCGTTGAAAAAATACTTTACAAGTTGAATCTAACAATATATGATTTGTGACTAGGATTTCAAGAATTTTTTAAGTAGGTGAAAAAGGTGAAACACTTTCAACAATCTGAATTATTAAATACACTGCCTAAACAGTTCTTTGCTTCATTGGTTGAAAAAGTGGGAAAGGTTGTTGCACAAGGTCATGATGTTATTAATCTTGGACAAGGAAACCCTGACCAACCGACTCCTGAACATATTGTAAAGTCGTTACAGGAAGCAACCGAAAAACCGAATCATCATAAATATTCCCCTTTTCAGGGTCATCATTTTTTTAAAGAAGCGATCGCAACTTTTTATAAACGAGAATATGAAGTGGACATAAATCCAGAAACTGAGGTGGCCATACTCTTTGGTGGCAAAGCTGGGCTGGTAGAAATCCCCCAATGTTTATTGAATGAAGGGGATACCGTGCTTGTCCCAGACCCGGGTTATCCTGATTATTGGTCTGGTGTGGCATTGGCCAGAGCGAAAATGGAATACATGCCTTTAAAAGAAGTATATCATTTTTTACCAAACTATGAAGATATCAATCCGGAAGTCTTAAAAGCGGCTAAGCTTATGTTCCTCAATTACCCCAATAATCCGACAGGGGCTGTAGCGAATTCTGTATTTTTTAAAGAAACGGTAGACCTTGCAAATGAGCACGATATTTGCGTGGTTCATGATTTTGCATATGGTGCAATCGGATTTGATGGAAAAAAACCACTTAGCTTCTTACAAACTCCTGGTGCGAAAGATGTCGGGATTGAAATCTATACATTGTCGAAAACTTTTAATATGGCCGGATGGCGAGTGGGGTTTGCAGTGGGGAATGAAAGTGTGATCAAAGCGATCAATCTATTGCAAGACCATATGTATGTCAGTATTTTTGGCGCGATCCAAGAGGCGGCTGCCACTGCCTTGTTAGATAAACAAACCTGTGTTCAAGAATTGGTAGATTTGTATGAGGAGAGACGAAACATCCTTATTCATGGATTACAGGAAATTGGTTGGGAAGTAAAGGCGCCAAAAGGTTCTTTTTTTGCATGGTTAAAAGTTCCGGAAAGATACACATCTGAGGAGTTTGCAGACAAACTGCTTGAAGAAGCCCATGTGGTGGTGGCACCTGGTATTGGCTTTGGATCCTTTGGGGAAGGTTATGTGCGCGTCGGTTTATTAACCAGTACAGAAAGATTACAAGAAGTAGTTCAACGAATCAGAGGGTTAAAGATTTTCTGAATAGTCTGTTGACATAAACTCAAAATGATGGCATAATCTCAACTAGAATTTAGTATTTAGATAATTTGAATTTTATATATAATCCAATCTTATCAAGAGCAGGTGGAGGGACTAGCCCGATGAAACCCGGCAACCGACTTATTCAGTTAAGCACGGTGCTAAATCTTGCAGCATGAAGCTGATAGATAAGAGGACGTTAGATAGACTAACCTCTTCTTATGGAAGGGGTTTTTTGTTTTTTTATCATCGTTAGAAAGGGTGTACATAATGTCAGAAATTCTAGCAACCTATTTGGTTCATGATCATAACGGGAATCTCGAAAAAAAAGCGGAAGGGATCGCACTTGGTCTTACCATCGGGTCCTGGACTGAACTTCCGCAGCTTGAACAGGAGCAATTGAGAAAGCATAAAGGCAGAGTCGTAAGCGTGAAAGAGCTCTCGTCAAATGACAGGGTGAATTCTTATTTAGGGAATACGGTGACACGTGGCATTATCCAAATTGCTTATCCTAGTTTCAATTATAGCAATGACTTGCCGGCGATTTTAACCACGGTATTTGGCAAGTTGTCATTAGATGGGGAAATTAAGTTGATTGATCTTGAGTTCAGCAATGACTTGAAGCTAGCATATCCTGGACCGAAATTCGGAATAGAAGGGCTTCGCTCCATTACCGACGTACATCATAGACCATTTGTGATGAGCATTTTCAAAGGGGTGATCGGCAGGGACCTTGATTATTTAACGGATCAGTTGAAGGAACAGGCTCTAGGGGGAGTTGATTTCATCAAGGATGATGAAATATTGTTTGAAAACGACCTTACCCCTTTTGAAAAAAGGATTACCGAAGGCAAAAGGATTCTAGAGGAAGTGAAGGAAGAGACTGGCCATCGTGCAAGATATGCGGTTAACCTGACAGGCCGTACGTTAGAGCTTAAAGATAAAGCAAAAAGAGCGGTAGAATTAGGTGCTGATTTTCTGCTATTCAATGTTTTTGCTTATGGGCTTGATACACTTCAAAGTTTGGCTGAAGACAAGGAAGTATCCATTCCGATCATGGCGCATCCGGCGGTTAGCGGGGCGGTTACCCCATCAGAATTTTATGGGATTTCCAATGAATTGCTATTAGGAAAACTTTTACGCTATGCGGGTGCTGACTTTTCTTTATTCCCATCTCCTTACGGAAGTGTGGCATTGCCGAAGGAACAGGCGCTCGGTATCCGGGACGCTCTGACAGTAGCAGACAATCAGTTTAAATCGACACTGCCTGTCCCTTCAGCTGGAATCCACCCTGGACTCGTACCCCTCCTTTATCAGGATTTTGGTAACGATGCGGTCATCAACGCAGGAGGTGGGGTGCACGGACATAAGCTTGGTGGGGCTGCCGGAGCAAAAGCTTTTCGCCAGGCAGTAGATGCGGTAAAGGCTGGGGAATCATTGACAGCATACGCACAAAAGCATCCGGAGTTAGAGGTGGCCCTCAAGCAGTGGGGAAGTGTGGAGGTTACAACATGAATGCCAATAAACAAATGATTTTTTGTGACTTTGATGGAACCATCACCAATAGTGACAATATCATTGCCATTATGAAAAAGTTTGCTCCAAAAGAATGGGACGAAATAAAAAATCAGGTATTATCTCAAGAAATCTCCATCAAAGAAGGGGTAGGGAAAATGTTTTCCTTGCTTCCTTCTAAGAAAAAGGAAGCAATTACTGAATATATACTAGATCACGCTGAGATACGGGAAGGCTTTAATGAGTTTGTGGCTTTTACAAAAGAAGAAGGAATACCCCTTTATATTGTTTCTGGCGGTATTGACTTCTTTGTGGAACCACTTTTGGAAGGAATGATAGAAGAGGAGAACATCTATTGCAATGGCTCTGATTTTGATGGGGAAACCATAAACATCCTTTGGCCTAATGAGTGTGATGTGGACTGTGACAACGATTGTGGTTGCTGCAAGCCATCGATTATCAGAAAACTTGTCAAATCTGATACTTATAAAATTGTGATTGGCGATTCCATCACAGATTTAGAAGCGGCAAAGCTTGCGGATCAAGTGATAGCGAGGGACTTTCTGATTAAAAAGTGTGAGGAGCACTCCATTGCCTTTTCTCCGTTCGAAACGTTTTATGATGTGATGGATATCTTGAAAAAACGGAAGGTGACAGCATGAGTCATTTTTTAAAGAAATGGACAGAGCTTTCTGAGGTAAAGGAGGAGTTGGCTTCTCGGGATTGGTTCTTTGGCACCAGTGGAAACCTTTCTATTAAAGTATCAAATACCCCGTTGCAATTCTTGGTTTCCTCAAGCGGTAAGGATAAAAGAAAGATAACCTCAGAAGATTTTCTGCTTGTGGATGAACTTGGGAACGCGGTCGAAAGCACTGGCTTGAAGCCTTCTGCAGAAACATTGCTACACCTCGAAGTTTACCGGAAGACGAACGCAGGTTGTTCCTTGCATGTTCATACCGTTGATAACAATGTCATCTCTGAGTTATATGGTGATTACGGTGAGATTAGATTTAGAGGACAGGAAATCATCAAAGCTTTTGGTATATGGGAAGAAGATGCAGAAGTAAGCATCCCAATCATAAGAAACCATGCAGACATTCCAGCTTTGGCAGATGAATTTTCCCAATATATAGATGGAGATGCTGGCGCTGTCCTGATTAGAAATCATGGAATTACCGTTTGGGGAAGGAACGCCTTTGAGGCGAAAAAACACCTAGAGGCCTGGGAATTTCTATTCTCCTATCAATTGAAATTATTAAGTGTAAAAAACTTGGTTCAACCAAAAATATCTATTTAAATCTTATATAGAAAAGTTATTCAATAGTTTCCCTAGCTGTTGATTGGAGGAACGGGCGAAGACTCCGGCGGGAGGTAGCGGTAGCTTGAGACCCCACAGCGGAGCGAGGAGGCTCAAGCACACGCCCCGCGTAAAGCGAAGCCCGGTACGGAAATCAACAGCGGTGTTAATAGTGATATAAAATATGGAGGAATATAACATGGCAGAAATCAGATTACACGAAACAGATGAAAGAATCAGTGGGAAAGAACAGGTAGAAAGCTTCCTGAATGATAATGAAGTAATCTACGAAAATTGGGATATTGCAAAACTCCCTCAACATCTACAGGAAAACTTTTCTTTGACTGCTGAGAACAAGGAAGAAATTCTTACAGTTTTTAAAGATGAAATTGCAGCAATTTCCTTAAAAAGAGGGTACAAGGCACAAGACGTTATCTCGTTATCTGATACAACACCGAACTTGGAGCAACTTCTACAAAATTTCAATAAAGAGCACCATCATACAGATGATGAAGTGCGTTTCATTGTCAGTGGCCATGGAATCTTCGTTATTCAAGGAAAAGATGGTTCTTTCTTTGATGTAGAGTTAGAGCCGGGCGATTTAATCTCTGTCCCTCCCAATGTGCGCCACTATTTCACCTTGATGGAGGATCGTAAAGTAGTCGCGGTTCGAATCTTCGTTACTACAGAAGGTTGGGTACCGATTTATGAAAAAGAGGAAGTAAATAACTAATAAAAAACAAATGACTTTGCCTTGGCAGGGTCATTTTTTTATAAGAATAAGAAATCTTAAAATCCGGTTGATTTCCGTTCCAGGTGCTTCGCTTGCCTGCGGGCGGTCCATGAGCTTCGCTACGCTGCGGGGTCTCACCTGTCCCTTCCTCCCGCGGGCGTCTCCGCACCTTCCACTTCAATCAACAAGGTTATACCAATAACAGAAAGGTTAACAAGAAATATCAAAGCGAGTTAACTGAAAAACTATTACGTTGCTTTTAAGCGGTTTCTAGCTGTGGATTGGAGCAAATGGCGAAGACTCCTGCGGGGGAGTAGCGGCAATGTTGAGACCCCGCAGGCTTGCCGAGGAGGCTCAAGGCCGCCCCGCCGAAAGCGCAGCCATTTGCGGAAAGGAACAGCGGTGAATACCCAACCAACTAAAGTTATTTTATACTACATGACTACTTTATCTGTGTGGAGGGAATATAATGGTAAGAACAGTGATGGTTTTAGGAGGTAGGTTAAATGGAACATTTGGTGATAATTGGAGGCATTGCAGGGGGAATGAGTGCGGCCTCTAAGCTAAGAAGACTAAATGAAACGATAAAAATCAGCGTATTTGAAAAAGATGAACATGTATCTTACGGAGCGTGCGGATTGCCATATTACATATCTGGTGTGACAGAATCTCATGAGGATCTGCTAGCAAGAACGGTAGAAGAGTTTGAAGAACGAAACATCGCCGTCCATATTCATCATGAGGTAACAAAAGTAGATCACTCAAACAAAAGGGTAAAGGTGAAAAACCTTAAATCAGGGGAAGAAACATTTGTTCAATATGATAAACTTTTGATTGCAACAGGAGCCAAACCAATCGTGCCGCCTTTTATCCCGAAAGAGGCAAGCAATGTTCATACATTGAAGACACTGAATGATGGAATAGAAATGCGTAAGTACTACCAAGATGAAAAAATCAAAAAGGTAGGCATCATAGGTGGGGGATATATCGGGATGGAGCTTGTCGAAACCATGGTAGAGCTTGGCAAAGAGGTATTCGTCATAGAGCTGCAAAATCAGATTCTGCCAAATTATGATGAGGATATGGCTAATATTATTGCGGATTCCCTGCAAGATAGAGTGGAAATTCGAACAGGTGAAGAAGTAAAAGAATTGAAAATGTCACAAGGAAAAGTGATAAGCATTGTGACAGACAAAAATGCGTATGAAGTAGATGCGGTTATTGTAAATATAGGAATTAAACCGAACACACAATTTGTAAAAGAGTTAGGCCTAGATATGCTGGAAAACGGCGCAATCATTGTTAATTCCCATCAAGAAACAAGTATTCCATCTATTTATGCAGCGGGAGATTGTGCAACAAGCAATCACCTTCTCTTAAATAAACCTGTAAACATAGCTCTCGGAACAACAGCCAATAAACATGGGAGGGTCGCTGCTGACAATCTTGCCGGTATTCCAACTAAATTTGATGGCATTCTCGGAACAAATGTGGTGAAAATTCTAGAATGGACGGCAGCAATGACTGGAATCACAGAAAAACAAGCACAAGAGGAAAACTTGGATGTTGAAACAGTGGTGATTGAAACAAATAACCATGCCTCCTATTATCCTGAAGCAGAAAAGATTCATATAAAGCTTGTATATGAAAAAGAATCACAAAAGCTCCTGGGCGCTCAGCTGATTGGAAAAGATAAATCCATTGCGAAAAGGCTTGATGTTTATGCGACAGCTATTACGTGCGGATTGTCGACAAGCAAAATTGCTATGTTGGATTTGAGTTATGCCCCTCCGTTTGCTACAGTATGGGATGCAGTCCAAGTGGCCGCTAATGCTGCAAAATAGTTTAAACTTTTATAAATAAGTTGTGTTAATATTATGAATTTTCTTTACCTTAGAAAAGGAATATGCTACTGTTATAGTAGTTTTATAACTTACATATTCTAGAGAGAAACTGCCTAAGGAGTGAGAGAGATGAAGGTGCGTTATAATTTTGTGCCAAAGCATGATGTGGAGTTTTGCGAACCAACTTACACGGTTAAACAAGCTTATGAGAAAATAAAGGATACCGGCTACAGGTGCATCCCCATTCTTAGTAATGACGGGAATACATTCTTAGGTTTGGTATATAAAGTGCATTTATTAGATTATCTTTATGAACAAAAAGGTAGTCCCGACGATTCAATAGAAGTGCTGGTAAAAAACCAAGATGCTTATATATATGAGGAGGATTCATTCTTCAAAGCATTCTTCACGATTAAACGACTGCCGTTTATCGCTGTATTGAATGAGGAAAATGAATTTCTCGGGATACTGACACATGCAAATGTCATGGATGTCCTGGCTGACTCATTTGGAATGAAAACTGGTGGGTATACCCTTACTATCGCTACCATCGAGCACAAAGGAGCGATTAAGGATCTTGTTTCTATGTTAAAGGACGTTAACATAGACGGAATGCTTACACTTGATAACGGAGAAAAATATTTACGCAGAATTATTGTCAATCTGCCGGCTGAATTGCCAGAAGAAAAACTTAACAAGTTAGTAAAAAAGCTCGGAGAAAAAGAATTCCGAGTCACACATGTGGATCAAATTGATGTGCAAAAATAAGACAGAGAGCAGCTTCCAAATTGGAGGCTGCTCTTTCCTCATGAGAATCATTAGTGGAGCAAGATTTCTTTATCAATTAGAATGTTAGACAATGTGACTATCTCCGCTTTTTCTTGCAATTTAGGGATATATTGCTTTAGCACCCCTGCAGTCTTTTCTCCAACAACACCCACATGACCAATAGCAATGATAGAATCATCCACTTCTGTCTTTTTGATGAGGTGATTGGTTTGCTTTACGATATGATTTGTTGAGTAGACTTCGTCAAAGAATAATTCATTTTCTAGAAAAGGAACACCCAATTCGGTAGCTAATTCTGCAACAACACTCTTCTTGGTTGTTTTGCTGTCTAAATAATATAGATTTCTCTCTTTGCAGATTCCTAATATAATTCTCATGATTCGCTTGTCGGCAGTAATTTTTGATCCCATATGGTTATTTATTCCTACTGCATATGGAACAGAATCGATAGCATCATTCACTCTTTTATAGATTTCTTTATCAGTTAGATTAGAAGTAATCGCACCTGGTCCTAGCCAGCTACTTTTTCCCTTTAATGGTTCCATTGGAAGATGAAGAATAACTTCATGACCTAAGCGATGAGCCATTTCAGCGTCTTGTTCAGTGGTCGATAGAAAAGGCATGACAGCAACAGTCAACGGAACGGGTAAATGAAGAATTTCCTCGGTGCCTTTCATGTTATTGCCAAAATCATCAATGACAATAGCCACCTTATTGCTAGAATGAACTTCAGCAGAAGACTTTACAGAAGGGAGATAAAGAATAAACACGCTACTCAACAGTACAACTAGTATTACTTTCATTACTGCACCCACTTGTCTAATGATATATTCTGTGATTCGACAAAATTTGCACCGGTTAATTTTTATAGAAGAGAATCTAACGCTACTCTCCCTAGATACTTTGTCCTATTTTTTGCATATTCTTAAAAAATAATTCCTTGAAAAATATGTCTAACTTTGCGATTCTATTTACATTTATAGAAATTATTGTAATAATTTCTATTGTGGAAATTGATGGAGAAGGGGCGAGTCACATTGTCTTATGAAGGGTATGTGGATCAACTGTTATTACTTATCAAAGAGAAAAGGGATACGATGATGGCAGTAGCCAATAAAACTGGTTATATAAGTGAACAAACGGTTAAATGCAGCCAGGATTTAGATAAGTTGATTTATCAATACCAAGAAATAATATACGAGAAAAAATAATACATAAAAAAAACCGTCCAAAGGGAACGGTTAGAAAATCTGTGTTAAAAAGATCATAAATAGTAGACCGACAATGAAGGAGTAGGTGGAGGTCGTTTCATTGCCATCACCATGACTTTCAGGAATCAGTTCTTTATAGATGATATAAAGCATTGCTCCTGCTGCAAAGGCAAGCCCATATGGGACAAGAGATGAGACCACCGAAGTGAGATAGAATCCTAATAAAGCCATTGGTATTTCAACTGCCCCGGTTAAGGTGGCTACAATAAATGCCTTCCATTTAGTAATCCTTTGGTTCATTAAAAATAAAGCTACCAAAAACCCCTCTGGTGCATTTTGTAATCCTATTGCAAAAGCAATTAAGTTCCCTGTGTCTGCTGCATCTGATGCATAACTTACTCCGACAGATAGTCCTTCGGGTATATTATGAAGGGTAATCGCAGAAACAATAAGCATCGCTTTTTGGTCAAAAGCAATACCTTTACGATTATGCTCCAAATCAATATGGGGAATGGACCTTTCTAAAAGGGTCAAAGTAATTACCCCCAAAAGCAATCCAATTCCTAAAGGAACAAATCCTCCATATGAAAGTGCCTCGGGTATTAAACTCATGGTAGCTGCTGCCATCATGATACCAGCAGTAAATGCAAGGAGTGTATCTCTCCATCTGTGAGTCAATGTATTTTTTAAAAATAATATTGGTAATGCACCTACACCCGTTGACATAGCTGCCAACACACTGCCTATTAATACTTGTGACATCGCATATATCCTTTCTCATCCTTATAAGGAAGATCTCTAATAGAGGTCTTTCATTTTTTATGTAACTAAGGATATTGTACCAATATTATTCTTAGAAACAAGTAAGTCGATTAGAAGAGTTGTTAAATGACATTCATGACAGGACGTCTCTCATCTATCGTCAGACATCTAAAGCGGATTTGGAGAAAAAATATTAATTTATTGTAAATTTTAATATGAAATTAGCGGTTTAAAAGCAAAAAAATGCAATGAAAAGTAAATATTTTTAACATTTTGTAAAAAAACAGAAAAAATTGTAGCCGTACCCAACTTCAATTCGTTATACTTTTAATTGTGAGAGAAACACCATCATAATATCTTAGGGGGAAAAAGAAACATGAAAAAGTTTTTAACAATCTTTTTGGTTGCAATCCTTGCAATCAGCCTTGCTGCATGTGGCAGTAACAATTCTAGCGGAGAGAACACAAACAACAATTCAGGTTCAGACTCTGCTACTGGCGGAGAGCAAATCACTCCAGAAAAAATTGTAATGGGATTTGTACCATCTCAAGAATCCGATACAATTGCTGACACTGTAGAGCCATTGGCTGATCGTTTAGGAGAAGAGCTTGGAGTGGAAGTGGAAGGTCGTGTAATGACTGACTATACTGCTTTAATTGAAGCTATGGGTTCAAATGAAGTTCATGTTGGTTTCATTCCTGCATTTGGTTATGTTTTAGCTAATGAGCAATATGGTGCAGAAGTAATCTTGAAGTCTATCAGATATGGCAGTGGTACATACAAGGCTCAGTACATCGTAAGAGCAGATTCTGGAATTGAATCACTTGCTGACCTTGAGGGTAAAATTTGGGCATACCCTGATGCTGCTTCTACATCTGGATTCCTATTCCCAGCATCTCAATTAATGGACGAGTTTGACATTGCAAGTGCACAAGATTTACAAACTACCTTTTTCTCTGACACGCTTCAATCCGGTGGACATGATACAGCTGCAATCGCAGTATACGAAGGAGATGCTGATGTAGCAACGACTTTCGATGATGTTCGTACTGGATTAGAAGAAGAATATCCTGACATTATGGAAAAAACAAAGGTCCTTGGTTACACGGATGAAATCCCTAACGATACAATCTCTGTAACAAAAGAATTAGATGATGAATTAGTTCAAAAAATTAAAGATACGTTCCTATCTTTTAACGAAGATGAGGACATGATCAAAATCATGAACGAAGTTTACAGCTGGGATGAAATCAGTGAAGCTACTGATGAAGAATACAAAGTTGTAAAAGAAACTTATGAGAAATTCAAAGATTCCATTTCTTTCTAATAATTTTATATGATTTGCAATCTAGGGGGAGGTTGCTTCCCCTATTTTGTTTTGTATGTTAAGAATTGAGGGGGTTTGCAACATGATACAGTTCAAAGATGTTTCCTTGGTTTATCCAAATGGAACACAAGGGTTGAAGAATATTAATGTAACCATTAATGAGGGCGAATTTGTGGTAATTGTCGGCTTGTCCGGTGCAGGTAAATCAACATTTATTAGAAGTATTAATAGATTGGTTACTCCCACTGATGGAGAGCTAAATGTAGACAATGAAAATATACTAACCTACCGTAACAATGACTTACGAAAATTACGAACTAAAGTGGGAATGATTTTTCAGAACTATAATCTTGTAAAAAGATCGAATGTTTTGAAAAATGTACTTGCTGGTCGTTTAGGATATACAGGAACACTACGTTCAACCTTGAATTTATTTAAGAAAGAAGATCTCGCCCTTGCTTATGAAAGCTTGAAGCGTGTAAATATAGAAGAAAAACTATATAACCGTGCGGATGAATTGAGTGGAGGACAACAGCAACGTGTAAGTATTGCCCGTGTTCTGACGCAAAAGCCTAAATACATTCTAGCAGATGAGCCGGTTGCCTCACTTGACCCACCCACCTCTCATCAGGTAATGACGTACCTGAAAAAGATCAATAAAGAAGATAAAATTACAACCATTGTAAATCTTCATTTTATTGATATGGCAATGGAGTATGCAGACCGAATTATTGGCATGAGAGCAGGCGAGGTAGTATTCGACGGTCCGGTATCAGAAGTGTCCGAGAAAACTTTCGAACAAATTTATGGGCGTGCAATTCGTGAAGACGATTTGCGCGGAGGTGTAGAACAGTGAAGCTAGAGGAACAAAAATCCGCACCTTCACTCCTGCCTGCCAAAACGAAAGCCAGAATATCCGTCATATTTGCTGCAGTAATAGGTTTTTATATTCTTAGTACTGTCAAGACCGGAGCTACTATTGGAGATCTGCTGGATGGGATCCCAAATATGGGAAGAGTAATCGTAAAGTTCTTTCCGCCGAATTTCAACGTTTTTGTTCATATAATTGAACCCTTGGCTGTTACCATTCAAATGGCTATTATTGCAACCACTGTTGCAGCCTTTCTTTGTATCCCTTTAAGTTTATTGGCTGCACAAAACGTAACATCTAATAAATTTGTATATACATTTGTTCGTTCTCTATTGAATATTTTGCGTACTATCCCGGACTTAGTGCTTGCAGTTATTTTCGTTGGTTTATTTGGAATTGGGGTTCTCCCTGGTATTCTAGCACTCATTATCTTTTCATTAGGAATTTTAGCAAAGTTAATCAGTGAAACGATTGAGTCCGTTGATATGAATCCAATGGAAGCGATGAGCGCATCGGGAGCAAATACATTGCAAAAGATATCATTTGCTCTGATACCGCAAGTGTTGCCTCAATTTGTTTCATTTGTACTTTATGTATTTGAGATCAATATTCGTGCCTCTGTTGTCTTAGGTTTAGTAGGAGCGGGGGGAATTGGTATTGTATTGAGTCAACAGCTTAAGTTTTACAATTACCCGAACGCGATGTTAATTATACTTGTAATATTTGTTCTGGTCGTAGTTATTGAATACATCTCAACTAAAATCAGGGAGGCGATCGTATAATGGAACTAGTATTACCTCCCAAAAAGAAGAGATCTGGATTAAAAACGCTGAGAAATTGGGGGATTTTCCTTTTTCTTATCGTGATGTATATTTGGACTTTTACAGGAATCGATATTGACTGGGGACGCGCTTTTGAAAGAATGATCAATAACTTCCAACGAGTTATTCCGAAATTGTTCAATCCTGAATGGGCATCTATTGGGAAAGTATGGACTGCAATGGTAGAAACATTATATATTGCGTTTGCAGGTTCCTTAATGGCAGCAATCATTGCTATTCCTTTAGGGTTTATGGCTGCTCAAAATATGACAAAGAGTAAGGTTCTTACTACATTTGGCAAATGGGTCCTTAGTGGAATTCGTGCATTTCCAGATTTGATTCTGGCTATTCTGTTTGTTGTAGCAGTAGGTCCGAATCCTTTTGCTGGTGTACTTGCCATTGCCATCGGATCTACAGGAATGCTTGGGAAATTATATTCGGAAGTATTGGAATCCATTGATATGAACATAGTGGAAGCAATGGAAGCGAGCGGAGCTAATAAAGTTCAGATCCTGTTTCATGGTGTGATACCGCAAATCATCCCTGAATTCTTATCCTATGCTATATATCGTTTTGAGATTGACGTACGTGCTTCAACTATCCTTGGTATCGTAGGTGCTGGGGGTATCGGTACACTTATTCAATTTGCGCAAATGAACCGCAATTGGGAAGAGATGGGACTGATCCTTTTGGTCATCGTAGTGGTCGTTACGATCATTGACTTCCTTTCTGCATCAATCCGTAAAAGAATTGTATAGTCTCAATTACTGTAGGGTTGATCATTATGATCGACCCTATCTTTCGTTCTAAAAAAATTATGAGGTAAAGGAGGCATCCGTTTTGAAGCTTAATTTGACTATATTAGAAACAAGCGATGTCCATGGCTCCATCATGCCTATAAACTATGGGAATAATGAATATACACCACTAGGTCTTGCAAAGGTGTCCACCATCTTAAAAGAAGAGAGAGCAAATGGTGGGCATGTATTAGTTATAGACAATGGAGACCTTATCCAAGGAACGCCATTAACCTATCACTATGTAAAAAAACAAGATAATGAAGAAAATCCTATGATACGTGTGTTAAACCATCTTAAGTATGACGCGGCCGTAGTAGGGAACCATGAGTTTAATTATGGCATGGATGTGTTAAAACAAGCTGTCGAGTCTTGTGATTTTCCGTGGTTGTGTGCCAATATTTTAAATGAACAAAATGGAAAACCTTTTTTAGGAAAGCCATATATCATTAAACAATATGATTCTGTTAAAGTTGCCGTCTTGGGAGTGACAACCCATTATATTCCTAATTGGGAGGACCCATCTCATATAAAAGGCTTAACGTTTGAAGAAGCGTTAAAATCCACGGAAAAATGGGTCAATTTAATTCAGGAAAAAGAAAATCCAGATCTACTTATAGTCAGCTACCATGGTGGGTTCGAAAAAGATCCTGTTACTGGAGAAGTAACGGAAAACCTGACCGGAGAGAATCAAGGCTATGAGATCTGTGAAAAAATAGCAGGTATTGATATCCTCCTCACAGGTCACCAGCACCGTACAATTGCCACAACGATAAATAATGTTCTTGTCCTCCAACCCAGCGTTAATGGTCAAATGGTTGGAAAAGCAACCATTTCCTTTGAAAAGACAGATGGTAAGTGGGAGATTGCGGATAAGAAAGCGGAGTTAATACCAGTAGCACACGTGGAACCAGATAAAAAAGTAATAGAATTAATTCAAGATGATGAAACAGCCACACAAAAATGGCTTGATACACCGATGGGAAAAATAAAAGGCAATATGTTGGTCGAAGATGCACATCAAATTCGCTTAGGCGATAACCCACTAATCGAATTCATCAATAAGGTTCAAATGAAGGTGTCCGGTGCAGATATTTCTAATACTGCTCTATTTCATAATAACTCTCCAGGATTTCCACCCAATGTCACAATGAGAGATATTGTTTCTAATTATATTTATCCAAATACGTTGAAGGTGATTTTGATTACAGGTCAAGATATAAAAGATGCCCTAGAACGATCTGCCTCCTATTTTATGATTGGAACAAACGGTGAGTTAGAGGTGAACCCTACCTTTACCACCCCAAAACCCCAACATTATAATTACGACATGTGGGAAGGAATTGAGTATATATTGGACATTAGGAAGCCAATTGGAGAGAGGGTTGTGAAATTAGCAAGAGATGGGCGTGATATCGACAGGAATCAAGAGTTCGAAGTGGTTATGAACAACTACCGTGCAGGCGGTGGCGGTGACTATACTATGTATCGTGACAAGAGGGTAGTAAAGGATATCCCTATGGACATGTCCGAATTAATTGCTAACTATATTCTTGGAGAAAAGATAATTGAAGCGACAGTAGATCGGAATTGGAAGGTAATATGGAAAGATGAAAACATTTAATAGAACTAGGATTTTACATTTTCTTGAATTTTAATTGACGAATCAAGCCAAGTACTATACCATTAGTCTTAATTCAAGATATTTTAAAAAAAGGAATGACTATTATGGCAGAAAGACACGAGCTCGACACTTCACTAAAGTTATTTATTGTTCTTTCCAGAGCGTTTCGTGCATTGAATGACAAAGCAAACCAATCTATCCAAAGCTTTAAATTGAATCCAACTGAATTTGCAGTGCTAGAACTTCTCTATCACAAAGGCGAGCAACCATTACAGCAAATCGGCGGGAAAATATTATTGGCAAGCGGAAGCATCACATATGTGGTCGATAAGTTGGAAAACAAAGGACTCCTAGTCCGAAAAGCTTGTCCAAAAGACAGAAGGGTAACCTACGCCCAAATAACGGACGAAGGAAAGCAACTACTGAATGAAATATTCCCAAAACACGAACAGCACATCCACACCCTAGTGGACGGCCTTACCCAACAAGAAAAAGAACAAGCCATCCAACTCATCAAAAAACTCGGCCTAAACGCCCAACAAAAGACTGACCATTAATGGTTGGTTTTTTTTGTGGTTTTTTGTTGTGAAAAAAATTCCTTGTGGGGTCAGACCCCACAAGGAATTTCTTCTTTCATGTCGAATACATATAAGGTGAAGTCTGTTTGTAAAGGGGATAATACATATGAGATTTGAAGAGTTTGGTTATACTCGTCCTAATATGGATGAGGTGGAGAAGAGGTTTATGGCTGCTGTAGAGAGGTTTGAGGCGGCAGATTCTGTTGGATTGCAGGAGGAAGCGATTAGGGAGATAAATGATGTGCGGAATCAATTAAGTACAGATTTTAACTTAGTCTATATTCGTCACTCCATTGATACGAACGATGAATTTTATAAAGAAGAGCAAGATTTCCTCGATGAAATCGAACCTCTTACGAAATCTTTAGAAACAAAGTTTTATAAAGCGCTGGTCAAGTCACCGTTCAGAAACGAGCTTGAAAAAAAATGGGGGACACAGCTTTTTGCTTTGGCAGAATGTGAACTAAAGACATTCGATGATGCGATTATCGAAGACCTTCAACTTGAAAATAAACTTTCAACCAAATACTCAAAGCTGGTTGCTTCTGCAAAGATTAATTTTAATGGAGAAGAGCTGACACTGGCTCAATTAGATCCATACACGGAGTCCGAGGATCGTGCCATCCGCAAGCAAGCAAGTGAAGCGAAATTTGGTTTCTTTCAAGAGAACCAAGAAGAGTTCGACGAAATCTTTAACCAACTTGTTAAAGTCCGTACGAAAATGGCCAAGAAGCTTGGCTACGAAAGTTTTGTGGAGCTTGGATATGCCCGTATGACCCGTACGGATTATAATGCGGAAATGGTTGCTAAATTCCGAGATCAAGTAAAAGATTCCATCGTTCCTTTAGTAGAAAAGCTTGCTGAAAGGCAGCAGGAACGTATCGGTATAGATTCCATGAAGTATTATGATGAAGGCTTTAAATTCCAAACAGGTAATGCTAAGCCAAAAGGAACACCTGAATGGATCATAGAAAATGGTAAACAAATGTATGAAGAACTGTCTGAAGAGACAAAAGAGTTTTTCCAATTTATGATTGATAAAAACTTGATGGATCTTGTTGCGAAAAAAGGGAAGGAAGCAGGCGGGTACTGCACCTATATCCCAACCTATAAGGCACCGTATATCTTCTCGAATTTTAACGGAACGAGTGGAGACATTGATGTTCTCACACATGAAGCGGGACATGCATTCCAAGTCTATATGAGCCGTGATTTTGATGTGCCTGAGTATAACTGGCCAACTTATGAGGCATGTGAAATTCACTCTATGAGCATGGAATTCTTCACTTGGCCTTGGATGAACCTATTTTTCAAAGAGGATACAGACAAATATAAGTTCTCTCATCTAAGTGGAGCGATTTCCTTCTTGCCATATGGTGTCGCAGTTGATGAATTCCAACATTATGTATATCAAAACCCAGAAGGAACTCCTGCAGAAAGAAATCAAGCATGGAGAGAGATTGAAAAGAAATACCTGCCGGGCCGTGACTATGATGGAAATTCCTATCTAGAAGCAGGTGGTTTCTGGCAGCGTCAAGGCCATATATATCGTACACCTTTCTATTACATTGATTACACATTAGCCCAAATATGCGCCCTGCAATATTGGAAGCTTTCACAAGAAAATCCTGAATCTGCATGGACCTCCTATTTGGAACTTTGCAAACAAGGTGGTAGCAAATCATTTGTGGACTTAGTTAAATTTGCAGGTCTCCGATCTCCGTTTGAGGATGGTTGTGTAGAGTCGGTTGTCGGCGAGATTGAAAATTATTTAAATGAAGTGAATGATAAAGCATTATAATAGATGAAGCTGTCGTACTCTCCGGCAGCTTTTTCTTTCACTTTTATCGCAAATTTTGTAGAATAAAGGGTATACTTTAACCAAAATAGAATTAAATACTCTTAAAATTATTAGTAAAAATCGGTAAGCTACATAAAGATTTTTATGAAGATACTACTATTAACATTTTTAGTATCAGAAAAGGAAGTGACTGTTATGAAAACGAATGTATTATTTTCCAATGTTTCCACATTAAAAGTATACGGTGATTTCCCATTATCCGTTTCTAATATTTTTTCTGATTCTAGACAAGTAACGACAGATTCAGTATTTGTTTGTATAAAAGGCTACACAGTGGATGGTCACCGCTACATATCTTCAGCAATAGAAAAAGGTGCGAGTGTCATTGTAGTTCAGGATATGCCGGAACAATTGGTGGAAGGAATCTGTTATGTGCATGTTCGAGACACAGAGCGTGCATTAGGTCAGTTGGCAAATGCATTTTTTGATTTTCCATCCACAAAACTTCGCATTGTCGGGGTTACAGGGACAAATGGAAAAACGACGGTTTCAAGTGTCATCAATAATGTAATGAGAAAAGAAGGATATAAAACTGGGCTAAGCGGTACTATTGAGATTGATATTGATGGTGAAAAATTTGAAAGTAAAAATACAACAAGTGACGTTTTAACGATGCAGCGAATGCTTAAAGATATGGTAGAAGCCGGAGTGACCGATGTGGTAATGGAAGTATCATCGCATGGTCTTGTACTTGGACGTCTTGCAGGAGTGGAATTCCAAAACGGGGTATTCACTAACCTAACACAAGATCACCTCGACTTTCATGGAACGATGGAAAATTATAAAAATGCCAAAGGACTGCTTTTTGCACAATTAGGTCAAGACATGCGCAAAGACAAAGCAGCCATATTAAATGTGGACGACGCTGCAACCAAGGACTATGTTCAAATGACAGGTGCTAGAATCATCACCTACGGAATTAAAAATGAAGCCGATTTTAAAGCGAGAGAGATACAATTTTTTGAAAATAAGACAAGCTTCGTACTTGAAACAAATTTTGGTGAATTCGAGTTGGAGATCCCATTTGTTGGAGAGTTTAATGTGTATAACATTTTGTCTGTCATTTGCGTTCTATGGGACAAGGGCATGCCGTTTGAGCGAATCTTGAACCATTTAAGAGAGACTACACCACCAAGCGGAAGAATGCAGACACTTGAGACTGGTGACAAGCGAAATGTCATCATCGATTATGCCCATACGGAGGATGCAATTGGCAAAGCGTTGGACAGTATCCGCATGTTTTCTAAACACAAAATTATTTCCATTATCGGCACAGGTGGTGGAAGAGACAAAGATAAACGTCCTAAGATGGGCAGAATAGCAACTGAAAAGTCGGAATATGTAATCTTTACTACAGATAATCCGCTGGATGAACCTGGCGAAGAAATAGTCCAGGGAATGGCTGAAGGGGCCGTACATGAGAACTTTGAATGTATTCCTGATCGCGAACAAGCAATCATCCGAGCAGTTGAGATTGCAGGTGAAGGGGACGTCATCCTTATTGCCGGTAAAGGTCATGAAAATTATCAGCTGATTGGAAACGAATCCGTTCCATTTGATGAAAAAGAAATTACGCTTAAAGCAGTAAAAGCCTTTCCACTAACAGAAACCATTCCTACAACATAGAAAAAGGATATAGGCTGACTAGAAGATAGGCTCACTTAATTACAAAGTGAGTCTCTCGTCTGGTCATCTTTTTTTGGGAGATTATCGTTATTTCTTTGGAAGTATAAAGTCGAAATATACAGGGGATGGAAGATAAATGGGGAAAAAGTTAGTGGTTTTCATGTCTCTTCTTTTGGTTACAATGGGGTGTGCATCAAACGTAAATACAAGTGTAACTGAACAGAATAATCATAAGAGCAACGTGGTTCAAGAAGAACCACAAGAAGAAGTTTCAGCAGAAGAAATAAATGAAAATACAGATAGTGAAAGACTAGAAGTAGACAAACAAAAACAGGAGCTAGAGAATCTCACATTAGAAGTAAATGGAAAAATGTATGGTGAATCGTCGCAATTTTCCGAGTATGTTACAGGAGTTAAAACAAGGCTTAATACAGAGGAAAAAGTCATAGCCCTCACTTTGGATGCATGCGGCGGTGAAAATGGAAGCGGATATGATGAAGAATTAATAACCTTCCTAATCGAAAACGACATTAAAGCAGATCTTTTTGTCAATGCTAGGTGGATTGATGAACAGTATGAGGCCTTTGTGGAGCTTGCAGCAAACCCCCTTTTCACCATCCAAAATCATGGTACAGAACATAAGCCGCTTTCTGTCACTCCTCGGAGTGCATGGGGAATCTCGAGTACTTCTTCTCAAGAAGAGATAGTAGATGAAATAATGGAGAATCAAATGAAAATATTTGAGATAACAGGAGAAATCCCGCAATATTTTCGCTCGGGAACGGCATTTTATGATGACACAGCCGTCCAAATTGCAGAAGACTTAGGGGTTCAAGTGGTAAACTTTAATGTCATTGGGGATGGTGGCGCAACTTTTACAAATGAGGAAGTATCGCAGGAAATGTTAAAAGCACAACCAGGTTCCATCGTCATTTTACATATGAACCAACCACAAAGTGAGACTGCAGAAGGAGTTAAAGATGCAGTGCTGGTATTATTGGAACAGGGTTTTAGTTTTGTTCATTTAAATGAATTTGATTTAGAGTAGATTACAGTTTTGTAACAAATGGTTGGAAATCACATATTGAGAAGACAGAGGGTCACGATAAGGGTGGGAGGTTAGTATCGTGGCTTGTATGTTTCATGTGGTATTTTCCATTGTGTTGCTTTTTAATGTTTCGGCGTGTCAATCGAAAACCAAGGTGGAGAACGCCAATTCCATCATGAATGAAAAAATTATCCAAAAGGAAATAGTGGATGGCATTATAGATCCGGATAATGAATGGAGGGAAACGTTTAGTTTGTTGACCCTTCAAGGTTATACGAGGTACAACTTGATTTTTATCGGAAATTCAGCGCATTCCAAGATGAAGTTTTATATACCTGAATTCAAAAGCAGAGGCTTTCGCTTTTACAGAAGAGGACTAGGACTCGACCTGAACAAAGAACTAGACATTTAGGTGAATAACGATTGTCCTTTTATAGCATAAAACAATAGTTAGTGGTTAATCGTCGCTGTTCCTTTCCGCAAATGGCTTCGCTTTCCGCGGGACGGTGCTTGAGCCTCCTCACATCGCTTTTGGCCACTGAAAAAGTCTTTGATGTTAGATTTTTTTAAGACACCGCTGTTAATTTCCGCAAACGGCTTCGCTTTCCACGGGGCGACCTTGAGCCTCCTCGGCTACGCCCTGCGGGGTCTCAACATTGTCGCTACTCCCCCGTAGGAGTCTTCGCCTATTGCTCCAATCAACAGCTATAAATTATCCAAAAGATTGGTTACTAGGTTTTTCAGTGGCCTCCAACGCTTCAGGGGTCTCAACCTACCGTTACTCCCCCGCTGGAGTCTAAGCCATTTGCTCCAACTAAGCGATGCCTACATGCTTATTCAGTTAACTAGGGTTCGTATTGTTTTCGAACCATTAGATAAATGAAGCCACCTTGTTGATTGTAGTGGAAGGCGCGTAGACGCCCGCAGGCAAGCGAAGCGCCTGGAACGGAAATCAACTGGATCTTATAGTTTTATATCATTCAAAAAAGACTGCCCGATATGGACAGTCTTTTTTTAGGTTATTTACCGTTTACGCCGATTTGGTTATCTGTAACATCTACATGGATGGTCGCAAGAGCCTCGCCATCCAATAGCAGGTCTGTAATGGGATCTTCGATATGCTCTTGAATAATTCTGCGTAATGGTCTTGCACCAAATGCCGGGTTATAACCAAGCTCAATCAGTTTTTCTTTTGCCGCTTCTGAAATTGTAAGTTCACAATCACGTTCTTGGCTCAGCATTACGGATAACTCCCCAATCATAATATCCACAATCGCCAATAAGTGATCTTTTTGTAACTGGGAGAACTCGATGATACTATCAAAACGGTTTAAAAATTCAGGTTTGAAGTAATTGGATAAGCTTTCGATAACGGATCCCGTTTGAGGCAAGTTCTGTTTTTCAAAGCCTACGGAGATTTTCTTATCCATCACACCTGCATTACTTGTCATGATGATAACCGTATCTTTGAAACTTACGGTTCTTCCTTGACTGTCCGTAAGTCTTCCATCTTCCATCACTTGCAAGAACAGATGGAGAACGTCCGGATGAGCTTTTTCCATCTCATCCAGCAAAATAATGCTGTAAGGGTTTCTTCTCACTTTTTCTGTTAGTTGTCCCGCTTCTTCGTGCCCGACATAGCCAGGAGGGGAACCGATTAGCTTGGAAACTGCGTGCTTCTCCATATACTCACTCATATCAAAGCGGATATAAGCATCTTTCGTTCCAAAGAGCTCTTCAGCCAGTGATTTGGTCAATTCGGTTTTACCTACCCCTGTAGGACCAACAAATAAGAATGCACCGATTGGACGCTCTTTTCTTTTCAAGCCAGCACGGCTTCTGCGGATCGCTTTTGCAATTTTGTTAACAGCTTCTTCTTGACCAATGACTTTTTGGTTCAGGTTTGTTGCAAGGTTTTTAAGCTTTGCCTGTTCATCCGCCTGCAGTTTACCAACTGGTATTCCTGACATCTCTTCCATGATGAGTTGAATGTCTTCCAATGTCACCTGACCACGCACAGCATCCGTTTGATCGTTGGAATTTCTTTTTTCTTCAAGCTCTTCCTCTTCGTCTCTTAATTTGGCAGCAGTTTCGTAATCCTCCTTCGATAATGCGGCCTTTTTTTCTTCCTCAATTTGAGTCAGACGAGCATCAATCTGCTCCAAGTCAATCGTATTTAGCGTTAGATTTTTTCTAGAACCTGCTTCATCTAAAAGATCGATTGCTTTGTCTGGTAGGAAACGATCTTGAATGTAGCGGTGTGATAATTCTACGCATGCCTTAATGGCATCTTCAGAATAAGAAACTTGGTGATATTCCTCATATTTTGATTGAATACCTTTGATGATTTTTAATGCCTCATCCGTAGAAGGCTCTTTCACAGTTACCGGCTGAAAACGGCGTTCAAGTGCGGCATCTTTTTCAATTTGACGGTATTCTTTTAAAGTCGTTGCCCCGACCAATTGGAGTTCGCCACGTGCCAATGCAGGTTTTAAAATGTTACCAGCATCCATAGAACCTTCTGCAGAGCCGGCACCAACTATAAGGTGAAGTTCATCTACAAATAATATGACGTTCTTTCTTTTTTGTAGCTCTGCAATTACTTGTTTAAGACGTTCTTCAAATTGACCGCGAATACCTGTGTTTGCGACAAGGGAGGCTACATCAAGCAAATAAATTTCCTTGTTTTTTAATTTGGAAGGGACATCGCTTTCAACAATTTTCAAAGCTAGTCCTTCCACGATGGCAGTTTTACCTACACCTGGTTCCCCGATCAAAACAGGGTTGTTTTTATTTCTTCTATTTAGAATTTCAATTACACGTTTAATTTCTTTATCACGGCCAATGACAGGATCAATAAGCCCTGTTTTGGCAATGTTGGTTATATTTTTACCTAGCTCATCAAGAATGCTTTCACCTTTTTTGCTTCCTATTGGTGGGTTTTGCGCTTTCCCGTTTATGTGGCCTTCCTCATTAGGGGAGCCATTTCCAAAAGGGAAGTCAGAGAAAAAACCGTTTGGAGTCGGTGATGTCATTTGTGCTCTTACTTCCTCAAAGCAGGAAGAGCATAAGACAAGTTGTGTCTGCTCGTTATTAGAGCGAAATTTAAATTGAATGGTTGCGTTATTTACTTCACATTTTTGACATTTCATCATTCTGCTACCTCCTCATATTGGTGTGAGATGCTCCATTGTTTTGAAAGGGAAACATGTCACCTTTGATAAAAGTTTGACTTATTTTGACCTTTGTAGGTTGTATGGATATTATACTTTGACCTTTTTTGACTTTCAAGTAGTTTGCTTTCAGGAATTTAGTGGAAGCAGAAAGTTATGTTGAAAAGTTCAGAATATTGTATTGACTTTAGTGCTTTCCAGTTGCTATAATTGCAAAAAGTTTTAGTAATAATTATTTCTCTTTAGAAATATCGTAGATTATATAACTATTATGTTTTAACGTATTAACCAACTAAATAACTCTTATCCAGAGTGACTGAGGGATCAGGCCCGATGAAGTCCGGCAACCTTCAAGAATTTAATTTCTTGAGTTGGTGCTAATTCCTGCAGGCGAAGTAGCCTGAGAGATAAGAGGAGGATTTTTAAACCTCTTCTTAGGAAGGGGTTTTTATTTTGTTGAAAATAGAAAATTGGAGGAATGTAGGATGACAAAACCAAATTATGATGTGGAAACAGTATTATTGCACGGAGGACAAACGCCAGACCCGACAACAGGTTCAAGGGCAGTCCCTATTTATCAAACAACCTCCTATGTTTTTGACAACACGGATCACGCTCAAAATCTTTTCGCGTTAAATGAATTTGGCAATATATATACTAGAATCATGAATCCGACTGTAGATGTGTTAGAAAAAAGACTGGCTCTTTTAGAAGGAGGGGCAGCTGCTGTTGCGACAAGCTCTGGAATGTCAGCAATAGCGTTTGCCATTTTAAATATTGCGCATGCTGGAGATGAAATTGTTGCAGCGGAAAATTTATATGGGGGCACCTATAATCTTTTTGCTGTAACACTGCCTAAGTATGGAATTAAGGTGAAATTCGTAGATGCAACAGACCCTGAGAATTTCCGCAATGCCATTACACCGAAAACGAAAGCGATATTCGGTGAGATTATTGGAAACCCGAGCTTACGCGTACTGGATGTAGAGGCAGTAGCAAAGGTCGCTCATGATAACTATATTCCGTTGATCATTGACAACACCTTTGCTTCCCCTTACCTTTGCAATCCTATCAAGTGGGGAGCAGACATCGTTGTTCACTCTGCCACTAAATGGATTGGCGGACATGGAACAACCATTGGCGGTGTAGTGGTGGATGGGGGGAACTTTAACTGGGACCATCCAAACTTCCCTGGATTCACAGAGCCGGATGAGAGCTACAACGGAATCAAGTATGCACAGACTTTTGGGAATCTTGCATTCGCTGTTAAGCTAAGAGTCCAACTATTAAGAGACTTTGGAGCGTGCTTAAGTCCTCAGAATGCATTCTTACTTTTACAGGGACTTGAAACCTTGCATTTACGAGTGGAAAAGCATAACGAGAATGCCTTGGAATTAGCAAAGTACCTAGAAGACCACCCTGCAGTAGAGTGGGTATCATATCCTGGACTACCAAATCACCCGGCACATACACTTGCCAGAAAATATTTGGGTAAAGGTAATGGATCCATTGTAAACTTCGGAATTAAAGGTGGGAGAGATGCAGGGAGAAAGGCGATTGACAGCATTAAACTTTGGTCCCATGTGGCAAATGTAGGGGATGCAAAATCTTTGATTATTCACCCGGCTTCCACCACACATCAGCAGCTATCGGGTGACGACTTAATCAAGTCCGGTGTAACGGAAGATCTGATTCGCTTATCTGTCGGAATTGAATCACTAAAGGATCTGAAACATGATTTAGATCAAGCACTTTTCGTTGCTACCGGAAAATCCAAACAAGCTGCAGTCAGTCAAAACATATAGAAATGAGTGGGCATTTGTGAGCTGTCAAACGGAACATACCAATAAGGTATCGATCGGAACGCTGCTTTTAGAAAACGGAAAAAAACTCCCTGATGTGGAGATAGCATATGAAAGAAAAGGAAATCCAACGGGTGAAGTGATTGTCATATGCCATGCTCTATCAGGAAATCAGGTTTCTGTCGGTTCAAAAGAAAACCCTGGTTGGTGGAATGAATTTATCGGACCTGATTTATATATCGACACGAACAGGTACCAAGTTATTACGTTGAATGTTCTTGGCGGTTGTAGTGGCAGTACAGGGCCGATAAGCATAAACCCTGAGACAAATAGAAAGTACGGCGCAGCCTTTCCTACCGTGACAATCAGAGATATGGTGCATTCTCAGTTTAAAGCCTTGCGAAAGTTAGGAATTGATCGTGTTAAGGCTATTATCGGGGGATCGCTCGGTGGAATGCAGGTGCTTGAATGGGGACATTTGTATCCTAACTTCACAGAAATCCTCATCCCAATGGCGGTGACCCCTTATTTTACAGACTATGCCTTGGCATACAATTCAATTGGCCGGCATGCGATAAAATCAGATCCTCTGTGGGATAACGGAAACTATCCTGATGGGACTCTTATTAAAGGGATGGAGATAGCGAGAATGGTAGGGTTGGTCACATACCGCTCGGAAGGCTTATTTAATGACCGGTTTAACAGGGAAAGGAAAGAAGGAGTTGATATAGAATATCAGGTTGACTCCTATTTAAAATACCAAGGCCAGAAATTTTCTAAACGTTTTGATGCAAACAGCTATCTTATTCTTCTTCAGGCAATGGATCAATTTGATCTAGGGTTTGAAAGAGGAGGATGGGAAAAAGCGCTTGAGAAAGTGAAAGCAAAAGTTTGTATGCTCAGTTTTTCCGGGGATCTTCTTTACCCACCAACTTTAGCAGAGGCATTTTTTAAAGAACTAAAAAAACGCAATAAAAATGCGGCCTATGTACAAGTTGAAACTAGGTTCGGGCATGACGGGTTTCTTGTGGAATTTGAAAAATGGGGACATCATGTCAAAAACATATTAGAGAAAAAGGAAGTGACAGAATGTCTCATTTAAATATTGCCATCCTAGGGTTTGGTACAGTAGGCAAAGGCGTTCATTATTCCATTAAATCTCACCAAGCAAGGTTAGAACAGGTATTGGGGAAAAGTGTGAATGTGGTGGCAATCCTTGTGAAGAATCTAGAGAAACATGAACAATCTCGTGAGGATGGAGTTTTACTTACGACAAACTTCGAAGAAATTTTGAATATTGGGGAACTGGATGTAATAGTAGATGCTATTGTGGGCTGTGAGCCGGGACACACCTATTTAACACAGGCATTGGAAAAAGGAATTCATGTGGTGACTGCGAACAAGGAAATGTTTGCTCATCATGGAGAGGAACTTCTTGCCCTAGCCAAAAAGAATGATGTTACGGTAGGGTTTGAGGCAACAGTAGCTGGTGGTGTACCTGTAATACAAACCTTGAGGCAACTTTTGCAGGTGAATCGTGTTCGAAAAGTTGAAGGTATCTTAAATGGAACGTCCAACTTTATCTTATCAAGCATGAGAAAAGATGGTCATACTTTTGAAAAAACCTTACGAGCTGCACAAGAAAACGGTTATGCAGAAGCAGATCCATCTAATGACATTGAGGGGTATGATGCCTATTACAAGGGTGTTGTATTGAGTCAGCTTATCTTTGGGGAAAAACCAGAGGAGCAGTCAACCATACGCAAGGGTATTACAGACATTACTGCAGACTATGTGGAAAGTGCGGATGAACTTGGATTACGCTTCAGGCATATTGTTACGTTATTTAAAGGACAAAAAGGAGTTCAGTGTAAGGTGGAGCCGGTGTTGATTTCTACTGAACACCCATTTTATCAGGTCGATGGAGTGCAAAATGCGGTTTCCATAGAGACTGATCTTGTTGGTAATGTTCAACTGCAAGGACCTGGAGCGGGTATGTACCCAACAGCTAGTGCTATTTTAGAAGACATTATCCAGATTAGTCGCCCTGTTAACTCAGAGCCAGCTTACGTAGTGTATCAGGAGGAAGCTGCAAACTCTTCTAAGTGGGTACTTTTTAATAAGAATAAAAAATTAGAAGTTCCTTATGATATCAAAGTTTTAGCTCGTCTATCTGATAGAGCGGCTGTCGTTGAAACAGAAGAAGTGGAAAGGATTCTTTTAGAAAACCCATTGCTGGCCTACTTTGAACTTAAAGGTAATTATCAACATAGGGTTGAAAAAGTTAACGTATAATCTAATAGCTCGTACAATTCTCTCTTCTTTCTTTCCAGCTTGTCTCATATATATGTGACAAGCTGGTTTTATTTTGGTGGAATGCTTAAGGGAGAAGAGGGTGTGGCAATCGTGAAACGCAGCTGGCTTAGTGCTTGTCAAATAGGGGCGGTGTATGTAGGCACCATTGT
This sequence comes from Sutcliffiella horikoshii, assembly GCF_002157855.1. Taxonomy (NCBI): domain Bacteria; kingdom Bacillati; phylum Bacillota; class Bacilli; order Caryophanales; family Bacillaceae; genus Sutcliffiella; species Sutcliffiella horikoshii. The sequence goes on from NZ_CP020880.1 coordinate 1,524,021, forward strand.
AGGTGCGGGTTTTGCTACAGGGAAAGAAATTGTTCAGTTTTTTACGCAATACGGGTGGATCGGATTAATTACGATACTTATGAGTGGGTTTTTATTTATTTGGCTTGGGACAAAGATGATGCTGATTTCCAAGAGGATCAAGGCAAATTCCTATAAAGAGTTTAATGAATATTTATTTGGTATGTCTGCGGGAACGGTTGTCAATCTCTTTATGTTGGTCATTTTGATTTGTGTGGGAGCAGTCATGCTTTCGGGGGCTGGTGCAGTTTTTGAGGAACAACTCGGATGGTCATTTCAGCTCGGTTTGCTCCTAACGGTTGTACTTTCTGTCTGTGTGGTTCTTTTTGGTGTAAAAGGATTGGTTGGGGTTAATGTTATTGTGGTTCCGGTTATGATTATTTTCAGTTTTATCATTGCTGGAAACTCCATTGCAGAAAATGGGTTATCTTTTTTGAGCCTGGACCCTGTAAAGGACAGTTTAAAGGGTTGGTTGGCACCGTTTATGTATGTGTCATTCAATCTAGCAATGGCACAGCCGGTTCTTGTTCCGCTGGCAACGGAAGCAAAGGATGATTGGGTCATTAAACGTGGCGGGTTCATTGGGGGACTTGTCTTGTGTTTTATTTTATTGACGTGTCATATATCAATTGCTTCGCTTCCAGAGTTTCATACGTTTGAGATCCCGATGGCGGAAGTGGTGAAGTTGAGTATGCTTTCGTTTTTTGGCATTTATGTTTTTGTGATTTATGGGGAGATATTTACATCGGTTGTTAGTGATATTTTTGGGTTGCAGCGGCAGTTGGAGAGTATGTTGAATGTGTCGCGGTATTTGGTGACGGTTGTGTTGGTGAGTATTATTTATATGATTAGTCAGATTGGGTATGGCAGTTTGATTGAGCATTTGTATCCGTTTTTTGGGTATGTGAGTATGGCGTTTTTGGTGTTGTTGGTGGTGAGGAAGTGAGGGGGATATGGATAAACTCCCTGTTGATTTCCGCAAATGGCTTCGCTTTCCGCGGGGCGACCTTGAGCCTCCTCACTTCGTTGCGGGGTCTCAACAATGTCGCTTCTTCCCCCGCAGGAGTCTACGCCATTTGCTCCAATCAACAGGGTGGTTAGGTATCTTCAACGGATATTTTACTAACCGGCTCACTTCCTCAAAAAACTCTTATCGTACGAATGTAGCGACGATGGCAACGATTGGGATGGCGGTCATTAGGACGTTGCCGATTAGGAAGAATGTCATAAGTTTTTCTTGCAGTGCGGGTGCACCGCTGACAAGTTCATTCTTTTTTATTAAGTTTAGAATAAAGTTCACTAGTACACTCACTGCCACAATTGTAATTGGGATGAATAAGTTAACAGTGGAATCCATCAATGTCATAAAGCCGAAGACAATAAGGATAATTGGAAGTGCTTCAATGACAGCTACATAAATGAAGAATCTAGATTGGATTTGTCCAAAGGTTTCTGGCTCTAACACAAGTTTCTCCATACTGGAGCGTAAAACAATCGAGATCCCAAAGCTTGCAATTACAGCGGCTATAACAAATAAATACAAAGCATCCATGATATTTCCCCTCCTGAAATACATAATAAGTATTTATTTTACCTTATAATTTCCAAAAGGGATATCAAAAGTTTAATGGGAAAATAACAAGTAACCATAAATTAAATACAAGGTGGGAAATGATGACAAGAGTAAGGGAGTTCTTCCATACATATAAGGCACCCCAAACAACACCTGCCGTTGCTGCTGCGGCGACCAACATGGGATTGCCTGTCCACGTGTGAGCCAATGCGTACAAACATGCCCCTGCTATAACCCCTACTAACATGCCGTATCTATTTACTAGTTTAGATTGAAGATATCTTCTCCAGAAAATTTCCTCTCCTGGAATAATAATTAGAACCAACATTAAGTAATGCCACCAACTACGTGGGCCTACAATCAAATATAATTCTTCCACAAACGTAATGAGCGGAAAGGGAAGTACTTTCAGTATTAAGTAAGCAACTAAAAATACCCCATATAAGATCGTCCCTGTTAAGATTCCATACGAAATATCTTGTAAAGAAAAAAGTCTGTTATTAAGACGAGTAAATCTCTTATCTTTCATACTTACTAAAATAAGGATGAATAGCGAGACAGGAAACAGCATCCAAAAATAATCTGTTAGCAAAAAGCTAATAGCAAGTAAGAAGTTTGCTAAAACTAAAAACGAAAGAGTCTTTTTCATATTATTTACTCCTAATTATGTGCTTGACCTTATTTTAACAGGAAAGCTTCTTATGATAAACGAACATACTATCAAAGAAACACTTAAATTATGTAAGGAGATGGAAGCATGACACAATCAAAAAGCCAACAAGAAAGACAAAGAAAAGTGAGAAAGCAATCGCAAAATGAACACGGTAAAGTGAAGAGTTTTGAACAACTAGCAGATGAAGCGGGGAAAAATAAATAATTTATTGTTGCCGGTCATTCCTTCCTATAGGGATGACCTCTATTGTTATATGAGCTAGGGGTATATTGTAGGGGTTATAAAAGCATACTATTGGAAGATATTACAGAAATGAGGCTTAGAGTATGGGGATTCAGCATGAAAAAAAGAGATATGTTGCCATCTTAAGTCCTTATACTACAAGTATTTTGCATTATCGCAAGCCCTTTGTCGTGGCTTGGTGGGGTGCGGTATTTCCAGGGTTTGGACACTTTATGTTATCGAAATATTTAACAGCATTTATTTTAATTACATGGGAAGTCGTAATTAATTCATTGGCTCATTTAAATGAAGCTATATACCTCTCTATGACAGGGAGGTTTGAAGAAGGAATTGCTGTGTTAGACCAACATTGGATCATTTTATATGTGTGCATGTATGTATTTTCTATTTGGGACAGTTACCGCCTTACCATAGAAATGAATAAACATTATACGTTAGCTTATCATGAAGGTTTTCCGTTACTCATCAAGAATACATCTTCTATTGAGATTAACGTCCTTGATAAAAAGAACCCATTGCTTGCGATTATTTGGTCTTTATTGACTCCTGGGTTAGGAAATCTATATGTAACAAGAGTCTTGTCTGTTATTTTTGTTTTAACATGGTGGTTGATTATTACATATCAAGCAAACGTATTTCCAGCCATTCACATGACACTGGTCGGAAATTTCCAAGGAGCTACCGATATTTTAGTACCGCAATGGTTTTTATTCGTCCCGTCAATTTATTGTTTTGCCGGTTATGATTCCTATGTGAGTGCAGTGGAGCTCAATAAATTTATTGATAAATATATATCAAGAGAATTAAAAGAAAAATACCAGGATATTCAGTTTAAAATGCCGATATAGAAAAGAGCTGGAAAGTAATGTACATTTTCGCGACATTTAAATACAACATGGAAATGGAACTTACATTACGTGAATTAGAAGAGCTGGGACTAACGAAAGAGCATATCTTAGTTGTTCCGCTCGATAAGATTAAATATCAAACGAAAGCGATTGACTCCATGCATCGTTCAGATGGGAGGAGTTTAATCGATCTAGCTGCTATCTTTGGAATCATCTTTATGCTTTTAGGGGTTATTTATGGGTATATATTTTATCTCGGTCCCATTCTCTGGGGACTTTTCGGACTAGTATTCGGTGGTGTGTTCGGTTTTTTAGTTGATTATTATTTTACTAAAAAAAGTGAAAAAGCACTTAGGAAGCGTGGATCAGATGCGGACATTATCGTTATGATTCAATGTCCAAAAGATCGTCAGGAAAGAATTGAGGATATATTGTGGAATAACATGGTGCTGGGTGTCGGAATTTTAGAAAGGTAAAACATTATATAGTTAAAAAGCCAATCCCAGGAGAGAGGGATTGGTTTTTCGCTTTTATTCCTTTAGAAACTTTATATCCAAACACGTTCAAACTCTTTTCCATGTCCGAGGGAAAAACAGAGTTCTTTCAAACATCTATTCAAGCGTTCTTTTTCCAGTTCAAAATATATTTCGTCTTTAATTGATTCTATTGTATGTTTTGTATATTTCCAAATGGACTCTTTTCGAAATTCAGGTGAATGATCTGAGATAATCTTTAGTACGTGAATAATAGAAGTAATAACATCTATATCTGTTTTCCCATAACGAATGATAGGGGAGAACGCAATATCAAGATAATCAAAAAATTCCGGTGTTTTGACAATCACTCGCAAGTTTCTATACTTATCGTTGAAATAGGGTTGTGGCCCTTGCATAGATGCCAGTTTTGAAAGTAGAGTTCCAAGTTGCTCGATACAGTGAACTGCTGTGCTTGGATCGTTAATGCCAGACGAAAGCGCCCTTACTCCGATTTCATTTACTTTTCGAATACCAAATTCCACATCTTCTAAAGGTGCTCGAGCTATGGAGACAGTTATTAAAGCTCGGAAGGAATCTTTATCAATCTTTTTTCCTGACCCCCAGACGGAAAGAAGCGGTGTATGCTCATTGATATAATCCCCTTGTTGCCGTTCGACACGGACAATGCAATCTGAATCATAAGCTTCTTTAACCAAGGCATCGACATCAATGTACTGAACATAACCAGGCTCTTTGCTCATGATAGTGACTGGTTCCTTTGTAGAAATATCCTGACTTTCCCAGTCATCCCATGGCGCGTCGTGAATGGAGGCATCACTTTCTTCAAACAATTCTTCCATGCATTCCATCGTTTCTACGGTGATGTTATGGAGTAAATTACTCACTTGGATCCACGTGGTGACATGCTGGATGAAGAAGACGAATACAATTAAGCAAAGAATAGCAATTGCAACTGCAAATGTAGGAACAAGGAATAGCTGATCTTCTGTCGTTTCTTTTAAAAAAAGGAGTAAAATAATGCAATAAATAAATCCTGCTGTAAATATTCCGAGTACCCTCTGGGTGGAGTGGTCCGTTATGAAGTTTTGCAATGCCCGTGGAGAAAATTCAGAAAGGTAGGTGGTCAGCACCACTAAGATGGTAGAGAATGTAATGGTGGTCATCGTTAATAATGACGATGCAATGGAGCTGAGAATGATTTGAGACAAATTGATGTCTGAAAGAAAAATGGCTGGTATTTGATTCTCTGCATCTATAGATGAAAGTAAGTAATTATCAAGAAATAATGTCCCGATTGCCAGGAAGAATGCAAATGTCCCATAAAAAGAGGGTAAATACCAAAAGCTTGTTCTCATACGTAAAAGACTAGCTGAACGTGCCATGCTTAACACTCCTTAAAAAATAAGTACTCTAGAAGAAAAAGTAGAAACTTGAAAGAAAATATGTTATAGTAACAAAGTTAAATTGAATAAAGTCTTACGCCGATAATGGTGTCAGGAGAGGTTCTAGCAAATACCCTCTATAAAAAACTAAGGACAGATACCAAACTATATTCCTTAGGATATAGTTTTTTTATTTTCTCTGATGTTATGCGCTAGCCTCCATTATTTTTGGTTAGCGTTTTTTGTATGACTATAGATATAGATGATTAAAGGAGTGAAGACACGATGAAGCAAAAGGAAAAAGCGATGGTCGTGTTCAGTGGCGGGCAGGACAGCACTACTTGCCTGATTTGGGCAATGAAGGAATTTGATGAAGTGGAAGCTGTCACATTCCATTACGGACAGCGACATGAACTAGAGATTGATTGTGCAACAAGTATTGCAAAAGAACTTGGAGTAAAACACCGCATTCTTGATATGTCCCTTTTAGGACAATTAACACCAAATGCCCTTACTAGAGATGATATTGAAATAGAAGAAAAAGAAGGTGAATTGCCAAGCACGTTTGTAGACGGAAGAAATTTGCTATTCCTTTCCTTTGCAGCTGTAGCAGCAAAGCAGATTGGTGCGAGACATATTGTGACAGGAGTTTGCGAAACAGACTTCAGCGGGTACCCGGATTGTCGAGATGTTTTTATTAAATCCATGAATGTGACGTTAAACCTTTCTATGGATTACCCATTTGTCATTCATACTCCTTTGATGTGGTTGAACAAGGAAGAAACATGGGAATTGGCAGATGATCTTGACGCATTAGACTTTGTAAGGACAAAAACATTGACTTGCTATAATGGGGTTATCGCAGACGGATGTGGTGAGTGCCCTGCGTGTAAACTGAGAAAACGTGGATTGGATGACTACCTTGATAAAAAAAATAAAGGGGTTGTGTCCTCATGATGCAACAAATTTACCCACAAGTACAACATGATTTCTGCTATGAGTTAAACAAGGATATGCAAATAGCAGCAGCACACTTTGTTCCAACAGATGCAGCAGGGAAATGCAGACAGCTACATGGACATACTTACTTTGTCAATGTGACAGTGGCAGGAGACGATTTGGACGAGGCAGGCTTTCTTGTTAATTTTCAAGTATTAAAAAAACTTTTGCACGATAAATTTGATCACACAGTCTTAAATGATCATAAAGACGTCTTCAATGACCAGGATCCGAATTTTTTCCCCACAACAGAAGTGGTCGCAAGAACGATGTGGGAAACGATAGAAATGCATTTGGAGACTCTTCCTTCCAAACCTACCTGTCTTCAAGTGTATGTAAGGGAAACGCCGACAAGTTATTGTATTTACCGTCCTAAGAAGGGGAAAAAGTAATGAGCAGTCTAATTCCAGTTCTTGAAATATTCGGCCCTACCATCCAAGGAGAAGGGATGGTCATTGGCCAGAAAACGATGTTCGTCCGAACGGCTGGTTGTGATTACCGCTGTTCATGGTGCGATTCCGCTTTCACATGGGATGGCAGCGCAAAGGATGACATAGTGATGATGTCACCTGAAGAGATTTATGAGCAGTTGGTTGAAATAGGTGGGAAAGCCTTTAATCACGTAACTATCTCTGGAGGAAACCCAGCCCTTTTAAAGAATATCGGGGAACTTGTACAACTCCTTCATGAGAACGATATTAAGGTGGCGCTTGAAACACAAGGAAGCAAATGGCAGGATTGGCTAACGGAAATAGATGATCTAACCATTTCTCCAAAACCGCCAAGCTCCGAGATGGATACCAACTTTTCTATACTTGGTGATTTGTTAGAAAGAGTTAAAAACAGTAGTGTTTCTCTAAAAGTAGTGGTATTTGATGAGGACGATTTGACTTATGCGAAAAAGATCCATAAGTTATATCCGGATGTAGCTTTTTATGTACAAGTAGGAAATGATGATACAACCACAGAAGATGATCAAATGTTAATCAGCAAATTGTTGGCTAAGTATGAGTGGTTGATTGATCAGGTAATGAATGATGATGAAATGAATAATGTCCGCGTGTTGCCGCAATTGCACACACTAGTATGGGGCAATAAGCGCGGAGTTTAATAAAGGAGAGAGTGAATATGTCAGGAAGAAAAGATTCAGAATTGGAAGGTGTAACATTGCTAGGGAATCAAGGGACAAGTTATTTGTTCAACTATTCCCCGGATGTGTTGGAAACCTTTGAAAATAAACATCCAAACAGAGATTATTTTGTAAAATTCAATTGTCCAGAGTTTACAAGTTTATGTCCCAAAACGAATCAGCCGGATTTTGCCACTATTTACATCAGCTATATCCCGGGAGAACTAATGGTGGAGAGCAAATCATTGAAGCTGTACCTATTCAGCTTCCGTAACCATGGAGATTTCCACGAGGATTGCATGAATATCATCATGAACGATTTAATTGAACTAATGGACCCGCGTTATATCGAAGTATGGGGTAAATTCACTCCACGCGGCGGAATTTCCATCGACCCTTACACCAACTATGGAAAACCTGGCACGAAATACGAAGAAATGGCCGAGTACCGCCTTATGAACCACGACCTATACCCAGAAAAAATCGATAACAGATAATCCATCCAAGAAGACACAGCTCCCGTTGTGTTTTCTTTTTTTAGTGGTAAGTTTATAGTCCCGTTGATTTCCGTTCCAGGCGCTTCGCTTGCCTGCGGGCGGTCCGTGAGCCTCCTCACTCCGTTGCGGGGTCTCACCTGTCCCTTCCTCCCGCGGGCGTCTGCGCGCCTTCCACTCCAATTAACAAGATATTATCATTCACCGTGGGGTTAATGAAAAAAAATCCATTCGAGTTCACCGTAATTGCATTAACTTTAAGTTAGTTTTATTTACAGCTGCGGATTGGAGCATATGTCGAAGACTCCTGAGGGAGATAGCGCTAGGTGGAGACCCCGCAGGCGTGCCGAGGAGGCTCCAGCAGCGCCCCTAGGAAAGCGAAGCCATTTGCGGAAAGGAACAGCGGTGATCAACGGAACAACTAAATTTTTTAGATAAAAAAGGACCAGAAACTTATACTAAAATCCCTCCCAATTGAAAATAATAGCAATAAACAGGAGGGGACAAAAATGACAAACCATACAACAGAATGGTCCTGCGCAGAAACCAGCACACTTTGGACACTTTACCTAAACAACTCCATGTCAGCATGTGTCTTAAGATACTTCCTCGAAACTGTAGAGGATAAGCAAATTCGAGCAATCATTGCAAAAGTTTATGATGTAGCATCTTCCAATGAGAATGAACTGAAGGCAATTTTTTGGAAGGAGAAATACCCACTTCCGTTAGCTTTTTCTGAAAACGACATAAATCTTAAAGCTCCTAGACTCTTTTCAGATACGTTCCAACTAGCTTACGTTTTACAAATGGCCAAAATCGGAATGGTTACATATGGGGCAAGTCTTAGTGCCATATCAAGGAAAGATATCAGAACGCTTTATACGACATTCATGCAGCGAACAATCGAGATATTTGATACTACAACGGATCTGCTATTAGAAAGAGGTTTATATATTAAGAAACCTAGTACGGTTATTCCTGATAGAGCTTATTTAGTGGATGACAAAAAATATTTTAGCGGTTTAAATCCTTTAGTGAACAAGCGTACATTAAATACAATCGAAGTGACGCACCTAAGTATGAATATTGAAACTAATCAAATTGGAATGCTTCTTTGTACGGCATTTTCCCAGACAGCTGTCAACAAGGAAGTACGTGAGTTTATGGTAAAAGCTAAACAAATGGCCCATACACACATAAAAACTTTTGTTGATATATTGTTAAAGGATGATATTCAAGCACCGATGGCAGCAGATTATTCTGTAACCGCTTCACACATCCCTCCTTTTTCTGATAAGTTGATGATGTTTCATAATAGCTTAATGGTGGCAGCTGGCATTGGGAATTATGCGACCGCATCGTCTGCGAGTCAGCGGACGGATATTGCGCTGAAATATGAAAAGCTATCTTCAGAGTCGGTATTACTTGCAAAATCTGGTGCAGACATCATGGTTACTAATCGTTGGATGGAAAAACCTCCTTCCTCTGCTGATAGGGAAGAACTGTCTAAAGAGCGTGAATAGTTGTAGGAAAGCGGTAATTCTGTTATAAAGTAAGTAACAAAGGCAGAGGAGAACCATTCATGAACTCAAAAAGAAGCGCCCTTTTAATTGGAGCAACAGGTTTGGTAGGAGCGTACGTAAAGGAAGAGATTTTGCAAAATTCTGATTACGCACATCTTACGACATTTGTAAGGAACGATACCAATAAGATGCACCCTAAACTAACGGAAGTAAAGATCGACTTCGAGAATATGTCTGTCTATAAGGAACATTTCAAAGTGGATGATCTATTTATTTGCTTAGGGACAACTAAGAAAAAAGCAGGTACAAAAGAGAGATTTCGTAAAGTGGACTACGACTATGTAGTGGAAGCAGCACGTCTCGCAAAAGAAAACGGTGTAACCAAAATTGCCGTAGTTTCAGCAATTGGGGCAGATGAAAATTCTAGATTTTTTTACAACCAGGTAAAAGGGGAGATGGAACAGGCAGTATCAGCTGTCGGGATTACGGCTACGTATTTCTTTAGGCCTTCCTTACTTCTCGGAGATCGGAATGAATTTAGATTAGGAGAAAGGGTTGGAGAAGTGTTAGGTACTGCCATTCAACCCTTATTGCGCGGAAAGTTACAAAAATATCGTTCTGTTCATGGACAAACAGTTGCAAAAGCAATGGTGAGGTTCTTAAAGGACGGCAGAGATGGTGTTCATATTGTGGAATCAAACCTAATTGCTAAAATCGGTGACCTTTGACCCTTATTCTATCTTTATAGGAAAAGTTCGTTTTCATTTCAGCGTAGCAGGGAATAAGAAATAAAAAATAGGAGTGTCCACTATGAGCCAAACGAAAGAGCTAAGAAGAATTCGTAAATCTGGCCATTTAACCATTCCCAAGTCAATTAGAGAACAACTTGAAATTTCCGATGGCGATGTACTGATGATAATGGAACAACCTTTAGGATTAGTAATGAAACCGATAAATGAAGAACACATTTATAATGAATCCATTGTTTCCAATAACGGAAAGGTAAACATTCCTATTGAAATTAGGCGTAATCTGAATATTAATGAAGAGACACATTTTTCTGTTCGACTTGATAAAGAAAGAACTGCCGTTATACTGGAAATTTTAGAAGAGGAAACGGGCTAGTATGAAAAAGACTTCCCAGGTGTGAATTGGAGAAGTCTTTTTTAGGTTTAGTTCTATAATGACTTTACAATTTTATAGTTTTTATGATTTACCACGGTTCGTTGTTCCAATTCTAAATCACGATAATTGTTCATATAAGTAAGGTCCACTATGACAGAGTTTTCATTTACTTTCTCTACCACACCTTGAAGACCTTCACGAAATTCTATGATGTTTCCCACTTCTGCTTTTTTCAACGATATCTCCCCCTAAATAGAGTTCACTGACAGGTAATCTCTCTGTCTGGCTTTTTTATTTTTGTGAAATAGTGGATTTAAAAAGTGTTACATACAGTTTGCATTATTTTTGCAGAAACGTAAATAGTTTCATGCTATTTTTTCTAAATTTTCTTTTAATTTATTTTATTTTTACTTTGTGACCGTTACCCGGTAGGGTGCATATATAATAATAGGGCTACCTAATTGCCCCATTCATTTTATTCCTTATCCCCCATGGAATCCCTTCATTAGAAGGGGTTTTTTTATTCTTTAGGAAATTATAAAATAATTGAATTGTGGAAAATCTGCAAAGTAATTCTTGATCGTCGGGATGAAGACCTCGGTGGTGACAAAAAATTGGAAAGGGAGAGGTCCTCATCGCCGTATGAAGACCTGGGTGACGAGAAAACAGGAGGAGAGAAGTCCTCATCGCCCGTATGAAGACCCCAGTGACGAAGAATCAGGAGGAGAGAAGTCCTCATCGCCCGTATGAAGACCTAAGTGACGAAAAATCAGGAGGAGAGAAGTCCTCATTGCTCGTCTGAAGACCTCAGTGACGAGAAATCGGGAAGAGAGAGGTCCTCATCGCCAATATAAAGCCCTTGGTGACAAGGGATTTTATTGAAATAGTCAAAGGTGAACGCAAAGGAAAGATCCGGCCAAGGTCAATATTTCAAAGCTGTGCGAAAACCGAGAAAACGTTCCAAGAGATTATGATCTTGGGACGTGGTTTTAGCTCGCGTTAGCGATTTTTTTCTGTTTATTTTCACATTAGGCTGTTAGTGATAAAATAAGAGTAGTATTTCGAAAGATGGAGTGATAATTGTGAATGAAAATTTAGCAGCAGAAATATTAGACAAGCTTAAAAATGGAGAGCTTCATGAATATAGAATTACAAAAGAGGATTTTATGATTTTTCGTAAAGTGCTGGTTGCCCGTGAAGACTTCAAACACTACAGAGGCATTGCCAAACACAAAGGTGAAGTAGTATACCAATACATGCAAGAAGCAAGAAGCTAGGTGGATACAAAAACCAAATTGATCGCAGTGGAAGGCACGAAGACTCCTTGAAAATGCTAGCGCATTTTCTTCGTGCGATGAATCGCTGCCGGAGCCTTCCTTGTCCTATGGGAGGAAGGGACAGGGGAGACCCCTGAAGCGTTGTGAGGAGGCTCCCGGACCGCCCATGGAAAGCGAAGTGCCTGAAACGAAGATCAACTGTTAAGTGTTACCTTATTAATTTCCCTCCTAAGTTTCTTAAGCGCCTCTGCCCGCCAAGACTTAACAGCACTTACCGTAACCTCCTCCTGCCTAGCGACTTCATCCAACTTCTTTCCTTTAATAATGCACTCTTCCACCCATTTCCGCTGCTTATCCGTTAAATGGCGAGTATACTCCTCCAATCCCACATCTACAGAGTCCCCAGTAAAATCAATCCCCTCTTCCGGCATCGCCTCCATAAACATGTGTGTATCTTCCCATCTCACCTCTTTTTTTAAGTGATTAAGCAATTTTCCGCGTATTGATGAATATGCATAAGAAGTAAATGAACCTTTTCTGCAGTTCTGTGAACAGAAGGCTTCCCATAAAGCAATGGTTGCCTCATGAACGTAACGATCTTTCTCTTTGTATATATTCAAAGTCTTAATGATATGGTGTATCATGGGAGTGTACTGATTTAATACCTCTTCAAAAGTTGGTTTCATTAGGAGTTCCTAACGAAAAGCTAGCTTTTCTCTATTACCGGTATCTTTACTATAGTGGCCGTTTATTTAGTTGACATGTCAAGATATGAGGAATAAACTGTGAAGTAGCAGTGGCATATGGCTTGTATAGTTATATGTTATGAAGAGTATGGAGGTTACCTGTAAGAGAGTATCAACGATAATGTTAAAAAAGGGGTAATTGCCATGGAACATAAAAAAGAGGATAAACTAGCGAATCAATCAATGTATCTTTGGAAAAATGACGCCGACCGGACAGTACAAGGATTTTTACTATACCCGGAAAACATTCCGGATATTCAATATATAAAAAAGTTATTACGTCATATGTATATGGCAAAGGAAATCTTCAAGATGTCGATCTGGTTTGAAGGAGACGTCATCCAAGTTACTGGTCGTATACAATCTTTCCGCTATAAAGCGAATAAACTTACCATTAAAGATGTGGATAAGAACATCTATCATATTCGTATATTCGATGTGGTTGAGATTATTAGAAAACCACAAAAATAGCAGTACTCAAGAGTCCAAATAGGGCTCTTTTTTTATGCCCTTCATTATTGCCTCCATTTAACTACTGGTATATTACATAACTTTATAGGAAAAATAAAAGGAGAATTGTGACGTCCATTGTTTCCATAGAAAGGGGGGAGTTCAATGAAAAACCTACTGAAAAAACTGTTTACACCTAAAAGCAGCCAAACATCGAACAAGGTAGAGGATATGTCTGTTACACAATTATTATTACAAATGGAGAAATCTGTTGATTTTTTGAGGTTTACAAATCAGACCAATGATGGAAGCAGGAAGGTTTGGATTAACTATTACTATACATTAGTGGATACTGATTTCCTGCATCGTGACATATTACATAGGATTTCTACTAGCCCATGGAGCAATTTACAAGAATTAAAAAATATTTTACCAATAGAAGTAGTGACCATTAGCTCCGATCCGAAGGAAATAAGAGAAAAGTTATTAACAGGCTTTATTTTTGTACAGATTGGTGAGAAGGACAAAAAAGGCTTGTTAGTCCGATCGGAATTTGTCCAAACCCGTGCAGTTTCTTTGCCAGAGGTTGAGTTCAGCGTTATAGGACCTAAAGAATCGTTTGTTGAAAATATAGATTCTAACATAAACCTTATTAGAAGGCGTTTAAGCAGTCCGATGTTAACGGTTGAACAGAAAATGTTAGGCACCATTTCCAGGACGAGAGTGGGTGTCATGTATTTAGATGGAATTGTAGATAATGAAAATGTGCAAACAGTCATCCAAAGACTTGATGAGGTGGAATTCGATCATATAAATGACAGTTCCTATATAACACAATTAATATCTGATAACGGTAACACAATATTTCCGCTGCTTCTGGATACAGAGAGGCCTGACCGGATTGTGTCGGCTTTGACGGAGGGGAAAGTAGTGATCATGGTGGATGGATCTCCTCATGGACTCATTGGACCTACAACGCTTGTGGAATTTTTCTCTTCATTCGAAGATTATTATTTAAGTTATTGGCTTTCTTCCTTTTTTCGGCTTATCAGGCTGTTCGGTGTTGCCTTTTCCATCTTGGTAACCCCAGTCTATGTTGCAGTTTTGACCTATCATTATGAATTGATTCCCAAAGATCTACTGAGCACGTTGATTTCTTCTAGACGTGAGGTTCCATTGCCACCTATATTAGAAGCGATTTTTCTCGAACTAACTATTGAATTACTTAGGGAAGCTGGAGCAAGACTTCCTACAAAAGTTGGCCAGACAATCGGTATCGTGGGTGGGATAGTTATTGGGACCGCATCTGTTGAAGCTGGTTTGACGAGTAACGTCCTGTTAATTATCGTAGCACTTGCTGCACTAGCATCCTTTACTACCCCTGTTTATAAAATGGGTAATACAATCCGACTGTTGAGGTTCCCCTTCCTATTGTTTGCAGAATTATGGGGATTGCTAGGGATTGTGTTTTGCTTCTGTATTTTGGCAGCGCATTTGTTAAGGCTGACATCTCTCGGAAGGCCTTACTTGGAACCGATTTACCCTCCTAGAGTGAAAGATATGAAGGATGCTTTGTTACGGCTACCATTTTCGATGCAAACAGAAAGGCCTGGCCAATTAAGAACCAATAAACCTCAAAGAATGGCGAAAATACGAAAAAAACCCAAAAAGGATATTGATGAATATTGAAATAAGAAGGGAGGCATGACATTGCAAAAAATTCCAAAGCAGTTCCAAGTTTCATCCTTTTTAGTGTTTTACTTAATTCATAGCACACAGTTTGGAGTAGGAGCACTTGGCTATCAACGGGTTATTGCAATGTCTGCCGGCTACGATGCTTGGATGGGTATTATCCTCTTTGGTGGTTTTACACACATCATTGTTTACATGATTTACAAAATTTGTGAAAAAAGTAACGGAGATTTGGCGAGTGCTCATCGAATGGCTTTTGGTAAATGGATAGGTAACCTATTTAACCTCTTTTTTGTTTTCTACTATATCATGACGGCTGTAACCGTGCTACGAACATATATTGAGGTGGTACAAGTTTGGCTATTTCCAGATTTAAGCACGTGGTTTTTTTCATTATTATTTCTTCTCCTAGTGTTTTACATAATAACAGGCGGATTTCGAGTCATCACGGGGATAGCCTTTTTGGGTGTTATGCTACCCGCTTATCTGTTAATAACTATTGTCCTCCCGCTTGAATATGCAGATTTTCGAAATTTGCTACCAATATTCGATCATTCACTTAAAGACATCTTTCTGTCAGGCAGGGATATGACTTTAAGTATGCTTGGATTTGAGACACTATTGATGTTCTATCCATTTATAAGCAAACCGCAACAATCCAAAAAGTGGGCTCATTTAGGAGTTTTTGTCACTTCATCCATCTATCTAATATTTGCACTAATCACGTTTGCCTATTTCAGTGAAGGGAAGCTGCAAAAAAATATATGGGCAACGCTCTCTATTTGGAAAATCATTGAGCTTCCTTTTGTAGAACGTGTAGAATATATCGGAATTGCCAATTGGTGTCTTATTATCCTTCCAAATGTGTGTCTGTTTTTATGGTGTGCTAGCAGGCTTGCCAAAAGAATGACCAAACTGAAACATAGGACCAGCTTAATTATAATAACAACTATCGTTTTTATAATCATGAATCAATTTGAAGATAGGAAATTGATTAATGATTTAAACTCCTATATGGGACAAGTCGGATTTTATATGGGCTATGTGTATATTCCGTTGTTATTTCTAGTTATTACTTTTGTGCATTGGAGAAGGGGGAAAAAAGAAGATGAGAAAACATAATATTAACTGGGTTATTTCAATCTCAATGTGTCTCTTTCTTACAGGATGCCTGGAAAAAGAAATCGTAGATGACATTAATATTGAATCAGTAGAAGGCTTTGATTTGATTGGAGAGAAAGAAGTGTTGGGTACTTTCGTAGTACCAGTATATCAAGCTGATAAAAAGATCGAAACTGAAACATTTACTGCGGTTTCCCAATTAAATAAGGATATATTAAGGAGTGCACAGAAAGAATCGTCTGCACCGATTGTCAACGGTAGCTTAGAACTAGTTTTGTTCAACAAAGCGATGGCAGAAAAGGGGATCATCCAACTTGTCGATGGCTTACAAAGAGATGCAAGTATCGGAACAGGTTTATACTTGGCAATTGTGGATGGCGAGACAAAGGAATTATTAGAGCAAAACCTTGGTACAAGGGGAACAGGTGATCATCTGTTTAATCTTGTTAAACACAATATTGACAGAAGAGACGTTCCGAAAACGAACATGCACATTTTCCTGTCAGATTATTTTCAAAAAGGGAAAGACCCTAACTTACCTATTTTAAAGAAAACAGAAGATAGTGCAAAAATTGTTGGAGTGGCAGTAATGAAAGAAGATAAATATGAAATGACCATTCCAAATGAAAGATTATTTTATTTTAAAACACTTGTGGACAAACATTCCGATGGTACCGTTTCCTTGGGAGTGGACGGAAAAGAAGAATTCGTTTCTATACGAAGTATTAAGACAGATAGAAAAATTAAAGTGAAATGGGAAGGTGACACTCCTTCTATTAAAATAATAGTAAGAATGGATGGAGCGGTTAGAGAATATACCGGTAATAAAGTCACTCCTAAGGAACTAAAGGAGTTCCAAAAGTTGTTGGAAGATAAAATCATCAAAGAAACAGAATCCATGATAAAAGAGTTTCAGGAAAAAGGTGTAGACCCGATTGGCTTAGGATATGAAGCGAAATCTCGAAAAAGGGGATTTGACTATAAAAAATGGAAAGAAGAGACCTATCCAACTTTAACGGTACAAGTGGATGCAGATGTGAGACTTATCAGCACAGGTACTACCGAATAGGTCAGATATCCAAGTGTGTTGAATATACTATGGTAACATCTAATAAGGGGGGCTATATATGCCTCAGAAGATTCTTTTGTATTGTGACCCTGGTATTGATGATTCATTGGCAATTATTTATGCATTGTTGAACCCTGAACTTGAATTGGTTGGTATTGTAACTAGCTATGGCAATGTCGATCAAGAACAAGCAACTCAAAATGTCGCCTATCTCCTGGAACTTGGAGGCAAGAAGGATATTGTATTGATTGGCGGGGCGAAAACACCACTATCTGGTGAGTTTACTCCCTATTATCCAGAGATACATGGGGAAGAGGGATTAGGGCCAATTAATCCTCCTGATACGATAAAAGGAGAATTATTAAATTTTGATGCAATCTTTAAATTAATTGAGGAATATGGAGAGGAATTGATAATTGTAGATGTCGGGAGGTCCACTTCGCTTGCCATTTCTTTTAATCTAGCTGGTGCAGAAACAATGAATGCAATTAAGGGCTTTTATTTAATGGGAGGTGCCTTTCTCACTCCAGGAAATGTAACCGCAGGAGCGGAAGCAAATTTCTATGGTGATCCGATTGCTGCAGGAATTGTGATGGAAAAAGTGAAAAATGGTGTACTCTACCCATTGAATGTTACAAAGGAAGCAATAATCACACCTGAGATGATAGATGATATTATTTCAGAAGAAAACAACCCTTATCAAAGCCTTATCAAAGAGATATTTGATTATTATTTTGAAGCTTACCAAAAGCTTATACCAGGAATAGAAGGAAGTCCTTTGCATGATGTCATGACATTATTTGCCGTGACAACGCCACAAGCATTCAAGTATGTGGAGAAGGAAGTTAATGTGGGGTTAGATGAAGGGAATTTAAGGGGAGTAAGCATTGCTGACTTTCGACCAAGACCAGATGAAAAGGGAAATAAAGTGACTATTGCACTAGAGGTGAATGCAGAGGAATTCGCTAAAAACTTCGTCAAGGTCATGTCCTCCCCTATTGCAAATGAAGAATGAGTATTGTAATATTTGGTATTTTCCAGTTCTATAGACTCATCACAATACGTAATATAGTAGTGTATGAAGTTATAGAACTGGAGGGGTGATTATGGGAGTTAGGTTGATAAAAATTTCCGTTATCTATTTTTTGATAGGGGTCGGCATCGGTTATTATATGTCGACGGCACATGCATACAATTTGACGCCTGTACATGCTCATGTTAATTTGCTTGGATGGACCGCTTTGACTCTTGCTGGTATCATTTATATTTTATTTCCTGCAGCCGGAAAAACGAAACTTGCTACATGGCATTTTTGGTTACACAATATAGGCTTGCCTTTGATGATGGTTGGCTTGGCATTTGTAGTATACGGTAATGAGTCCTTATTGATATTGACCATTATCGGGGCGAATTTAACCACTCTAGCTATTGTATTGTTTGTGATAAATGTCTTAAAGAACGTTAAGCAGCCTGAAAGCGAATAACCTCTAAGGTGTCCAGTACCCTAAATGGTGTGCTGGATCTTTTTTGTTTTTCAACTATTCCTTTAGCATTGCTTTTGATATGATGAAATGAAAGAGGAATTACTTTAAAGGGGTCGAGAACATGTCATTTCACCAATGTCCAAACTGTCAAGAAGAAGTAAAATATAAAACCAAATTAACCTCTGTCTTTTTTGGGTATCGTCCTATTAAATGTGAGGGTTGCGAAACCGTTTATGAAGTAGATGAAAAATTCCGTTTTATCTTATCTCTTTATACCGTGCTAATACCGATTCTTATTGCTTATATGCTAAGTGCGATGATGGGGGTTTTACATACAAGATGGAGCCAAGTGCTTATAGTGTTAATTTTTGGTTCAGCCGGTGTGTTTTATGCAGCAACCAAAGTGCGTTACAAGAAATCAAAACTACAGCCGGTAGAGGAAAAGAAAAAACAAAAAGCAAAATAAAAAAGCTCTTTTCTCGAAAATTGTTGCTATTCACCGGTAAAAAGTCGGCAATTGGACTTTTTTCTGATTACATACTCTAGAAATCACAAGTAGTATGCTTCGTAAAACAGAGAAAAGAGCACGACAGTAAGTAATATATCGGCTAATTTGAGTTTGCGAAACAGCAACAAAATTTATGAAAACAGACCAATAAAAAAAACGAGAAGGATTTCGATTCCTTCTCGTTTTTTTATGTTTTTACACCTGATCTAGTACCCAGATCAGGAAGGCAGCCACTATGACTAGTGAAATAGCATGAAGTACAAAAGACCCGATAAAATCTTTTAAGACAATTAAATAATGGAATTGACTTTTTTTATTATTACGTACAATTCTTCTCGCTCTCGTATCCATCACTTCACTCCTACACACATGAAGAAATTTGTAAGTATATTATACAAAATATTCTCACAAATAATAAGTAATAAAGTAGAAATTTGTAAAAAAAACTAAATATATGTACACCAGTGTCATTTTACCACATAAAAGAATAAGGGGTATTAATTTTATCGGAATAATGAAAAGGATGTTTAGGATGAAAACGGAAATCCACCCATTGTAAAATAATTGAAAAAAGGATTGACGTTCTAATTTGTCTTAGTGTACTATCTAACTAGAACACTAAAACAGAAAGGGGAGTTTTAATGAAAACACATGCTTTTAAAGGGTTGATGAGAAAAGAATGGCTGCTATCTAAAAATACTTTTATACTTCTTATTTGTTTCAAGCTCTTTATTTGGGCTGTTGTATTGAGTGGGAGTGTGCTCACCAATAACCATGAACTATTATATATTGCGACATCCATGATTATCGGTATCCATGTTATTTATATCACGATGATTGTTGGGGCAGGACTGAGCTTGGAAGAAAAGTCGCAAATGTGGCTGCATAGCCCTCGTTCTATGTCCATGATCTTAGGCAGTAAACTTTTGACAGGGATTTTACTCCAAATCACTAGTTTATGTATGGCGTTTCTGTTGTTAGGGATAACAGTAATTTTCTTTTATCCGGGCGGAACTACGGTAAATCTCTTAACGGCAGGATCTATTTTTCAAATGAGTGTCCTAATAACAGTTAGTGGATTAGAACTCGCTATGTTCTATACGTTTTATTGGGCAATCTACCATTCGATGGGGAGGTTCAATTATTTAGCAAAGTTTAAAGTAGTCCTTTTCACGTTATTTATCATTGTTAGCTTCCTTTTGATTCTATTTATAGAAAAACAGTTGTTGGGAGGATTGCAATCGGTTTTACCTGTTCCAATTGAAATGACAAAATTCATGAATGTCCATATAGGAGAAGATGGTCTTTGGATCAGTTCTGGCGGAGAAAAGATTTCATGGGTAGGTTTGCTTTTCTCTACATTGAAAATAACTGGACTCTTTTTCCTATCAAGTTGGCTTTTAAATAAGGCGGTGGAAGTAAAATGACAGCAAAATACGATGCTGATAAACCAATTTATCTGCAGATCATTGATCGTATAAGTAAAGAAATCGTTCGAGGTGTGTTAAAGCCTGGAGATAAACTTCCTTCCGTTAGGGAAATGGCCATTCAGTCAGGTGTAAATCCAAATACCATTCAACGAACATACAGTGAAATGGAGAGGATGGAAATCGTGGAAACCAAAAGAGGGCAAGGGACATTTGTTACGGAAAATGAGGGAATGCTTTTGCATTTGAAAAAAGCCATGGAAACTAAAGTTGTTGAAAGCTTTGTCCAGAGTATGAGGGAAATCGGTGCATCAGAAAGGGAAATTGTTGAAAGTGTGGAAAGATTTTTGGAGGAGGGGGAGAATCAGAAATGATCAAATTCGAACAGGTTAGTAAAAAATATGGCAAAGATATTGCGGTGAAGGATGGGAATCTGTCTTTTGAAAAAGGAAAAATCATTGGTTTGCTTGGTCCAAACGGCAGCGGAAAGTCTACCAGTCTGAAGATGATTGCCGGTTTGGTAAGACCTGATAAAGGTAAGGTGACGGTGGATGGGGAAATAGCCAGCCGCAAGATTGCAAGAAAGGTAGCCTATATGACGGAACTTGACGTATTTTATGATGCTTTCTCAGTAGAAAACATGGTCAAATTCTACGCCTCCCAATTCGGGGATTTCGACAAAGAGAAGGCGGAAGAGCTTTTGGTGTTCATGAAACTTGAGCCATCCAAAAAAATAAAAGAGTTGTCCAAAGGTAACAGAGGCAGATTGAAGCTTGTTCTGGCATTGGCCAGGCAAGCGGATTACATTCTGTTGGATGAGCCATTTTCAGGATTGGATCCCATGGTGAGAGATTCGATTGTAAAAGGGCTCCTAACCTTCCTCGATTTCGGTAATCAGACGATTATTATTGCCACCCATGAAATTGATGAAATTGAATCACTGCTCGATGAAGTGGTGTTAATAAAAAATGGAAACTTTATGGCCCATCAAAACGTAGAACATATTAGGGAATCGGATGGACTGTCGGTTAAAGACTGGATGATTGCAAATTTACAGGAGTAAGGGGGGAGAAAGAATGGGTTATTACACGGGGCTGTTATTAAAAGATTGGAAGCTTTCGATGAAGGCGCAACTGCAGAATTATCTTTTTATTCTAGCGCTATGGATGTTAGGTGTAGGGTTATCGTTAAGTATGGATGAGCCGGAAGTTTCTATAGCTATTGGGCTGACTTTAATAAGCATCCATATTTTCTACATGGGAACCGATATGGTTATGAATCTTGTAAAAGAGCAAAAATTAAAGATGTGGTTATATAATCCAAATCCCGCTCGATCTCTACTTTCTAGTAAATTGCTAATCTCAATGTTCAACTGTTTGCTGTCCATTACTTTTGCCATCCTTCTGTATGCCATTTCCTGTTTCATCAGTGGCCAGCCCTTTCTTCAAGGCAAGGAAATTATTGAGGGCTTTGCATTAATAGGTACGATTATAGGTGTAGGTATGTATCTTGCGATTTGGGCCATTTTTTTCTGGTCTCAAATTGCTGTTGCAAAAGGGAAGCGCTTTGAATATGTGCGCATTGCTTTTAGCGGGATAATTGCGTATTTTATTTTTGTGATACATGAGGGGTTCATGCTTAGTACCTTATATGATCGACTCAAGGATGTTGGCAGTTTTCCGTCCGTATCATTAGGTACTCTAGTCACAAATGAAACGGAGAATGGGTATCAGGAAATTTCGTTGGGGGTAAGTTTGTCAGAGTTTTCCTTTGGACTGTTTACGGTTTTTCTAGCGGTAAGTGTTTTGGTTTTTTTCCTCTCAGTAAAAAATGTGAAGAAAATAGAAGTATAAAAGGAGCTATGTAACATGAGTGATGTGGCAGTAAAGCTTACAAATGTTTGTAAAGACATAGGTACCAAGGAAATCATTAAAGATGTATCTTTTGAAGTGTATAAAGGAGAAGTGTTTGGCTTTCTTGGACCAAATGGAGCCGGAAAAACGACAACCATTCGAATGATGGTTGGATTGATGAGTATCACTTCAGGTGATATACACATCGACGGAGCAAGCATCAAGACCGATTATGAAAAGGCGGTCCGCCAAGTGGGGGCAATCGTTGAGAATCCAGAAATGTATAAATTTCTAACGGGATATCAGAATTTGAAACAATATGCCAGAATGATGCCCGGGATCACAGCAGAACGACTGGATGAAGTAATAGAATTGGTTGGATTGACTGGCCGGATCAAGGAAAAAGTGAAGACATATTCTTTGGGGATGAGGCAGCGTTTGGGAATAGCACAGGCCTTACTACATAAACCAAAAGTATTAATACTTGACGAACCAACAAACGGACTGGATCCTGCAGGTATCCGGGAAATAAGAGACTATTTACGAAGTCTTGCCAGAGAAGAAGGAATGGCGATTGTTGTTTCAAGCCATCTATTATCCGAAATGGAATTGATGTGTGATAGAGTCGGTATCATCCAAAAGGGTGAGTTAATCGATATTCAAAGTATCAGGGACTTCATTAACGATGGCGGAAAAACCTTGTATCAGCTGGAATGTGAACCGGTGGAAGAGGCGATGGCATTGATGCGTGAGATGGATATGACTCATAATCTTGCAGAGGGTAAATTGCAGGCGGAGATAGATCGTGCAGCTGTTCCATTGTTTATCAAAAGTTTAGTAGAAAAAGAGATTGCTGTATTTGAAGTGAAGGAAGTAACGAAAACCCTTGAAGACAAATTCTTAGAAAAAACGTCACAGGAGCGAGGTGTCTAATGATGAAAAATTTAATTCAAAATGAACTAATTAAATGGTTTAGAAGGCCAAGCTTTTATGTGATGAGTGCGATATTGGTATTATTGTCAGCCGTTGGAGTCATTTTTACCATCATGATGGGCTCGATGCTTGACGATGCAAGAAGTGAAAGTGGTGCCAATGGCCAAGAGCTTAGCTGGGAGGAATCCTTAGAGCAGGAAAATGAATACCTGGAAATGACGATTGAAGAGTCAGAGGAAGGGGATAGAAGCAACCTAGAGCGACAGTTGGCAATAAATGAGCATCGCTTGGAAAATGATATGGAACCTACAACTGGCAACTCTGTGTGGACATATATGGATGAAAATTTTGGATTGACAAGCCTGGTTACACTATTCGTTGTCATCATAGCTGCAGGTATGATAGCAAGTGAATTTACTTGGGGGACTATCAAACTCTTAATGATCAGACCGATAAGCAGAAGTAAGATCTTGCTGGCTAAATACATCAGTGTCCTTGTGTTCATAGTCATTTTTTATACAATTCTATTTGTAAGTACTTTTGTAACCGGTGCTATTGCTTTTGGTTTTGATAGTACGCCTTACCTTTTGTATGCTGGTGGTGAAGTGCAAGAGGTTCATCCATTTTTATACTTGATCTTGAAAATGGCATTGAGCAGTTTAGGAGTAATTATGTTCGCTACCATTGCTTTCATGATATCGAGTGTGTTCCGGAATAATTCGCTTGCAATTGGGATTTCACTATTTCTTTTATTTACAGGAACGCAGATTACAACGCTTGTTGCCATGAAGTTTGAATGGGCCAAGTATTCTCCGTTTGCCAACATTCATTTTGAATCATTGCTTGAAGGAATGCAAATTGTCCCAGGAGTTAGTTTTGGCTTCTCTACTGTCATGTTTTTAATCTACTTTGTGTTGCTGCATGTAGTAAGTTTCTGGACATTTGTGAAACGAGATATTGCTGCTTAACTTTTTTAGCGGAATGAACTGTTAGATATAGTGTAAGGTAGAGTTTTAATGGTGTATTCAAGATGTGTATGTGGTATTACAATGATAAGCCCGTTTGCCTTGCCTGTAATTTCGACTAATATTTAACCAAGTAGGTGATGTTGATGGAACTGGTGAATATTTCGTATATGAAAAAAGGGCAGATACAAGGGTTTTTTGATAAGTTTCCGCATTCCAAGGTACTCTTTTCCCCCATCCGTAAGTATTATTTTGTTTCTTATGTGTATTGGGATGAACGGGACCCGATAGTGCTGCAGGAAGATTTGGAGAAAATGGAGCTTCTTTTTAACAGCTATATGGGGAGAGAAGCGTTTTATCGGAGAAGGAAAAGAGCGGATACTGGAGTGGGAGGTGCCTGAGGTTTAGGGCGCCTCTTTTTTTGAATGTATAAAGTACGGTTGATTTCCGTTCCAGGCGCTTCGCTTGCCTGCGGGCGGTCCATGAGCCTCCTAGTCTGCGCCTGTGGGGTCTCACCTGTCCCTTCCTCCCGCGGGCGTCTGCGCGCCTTCCACTACAATCAACAAGGTGACCTCATTCATCAAAGGGGTTATGAAACAGCACATAACCGAGTTAACTGAATCAAGCATTAACGTTACATTTACGCAATTTCCAGCTGTGGATTGGAGCAAATGGCGTAGACTCCAGCGGGGGAGTATAGGTAGATTGAGACCCCTGAAGCGTTGTGAGGAGGCTCAAGCACCGTCCCGCGGAAAGCGAAGTCATTTGCGGAAAGGAACAGCGGCTAGTTGAAAAATGCTGTATTATCATAATATTGTCTCTTTTTTGGCAAAAAAAAAGGTTCGGACATTTTTCTCATTTCTTCGGTCAAATAAACGATGGAATTGGGGAGGGTTTGGACATAATATTTGAGGGTTGGTCAACTTTTAGGGGGTGTTGGGACAATTGAATTTTAGGTTCGGTCAATTTCAGCAAAACTTCGGTCAACTATTGAAATTCTTCGGTCAACTTTTCGAAATCTTCGGTCAAAACCTAAAAATCTTCGGACATTTGGAACTGAACAGGCATCACCGACCATTTTTCAACTATAAATGCCACCCAAAACCTGTATCAATACCAACCTGCAGTTCAATTCGCTTAATCAATATAGGCCAACACCTCCGCCTAATAAAGCCAAATAACGATATCTTTCAGCTGCAAAGGAGATGACCTATAGATTAAGATGGTTTGATGATCATCAAGATAAAAATGAGAAACCCTAGAATGCAGACTAACCAGTAGAGATTACTGATCTTGTGGAGAGTGGCGTCCTGCTGGGCCGGAAGTTGAGTAGAGGCTCTGTTTTCAGGGTGCAGCAGCCAACGCTGAAGTTCACTAAGGGCAGGAGAGATAAATCCGATTACAATGACTTGAATGGAAAGATAAATAACAAGGGAACCAAAAAGCCAAACTTGGAGAATAGAACCATAGTTGCCAAAGAGAACTAGCAGTATGCCAGTGATTACGGCAAGTGTTCCACCAATTTTAGGGAAGTAGTCAAGTTTGTGTTGTAATAGGATATTGTGTCGAAGGTCTGAAATGGTCTGATGCTTTCTTAGAAGTATATTTCCGAAAAATGTGGGACCAATTCCGATGACGGCAACCAAGACATGAATCAGTACAAGCCATTTCATAGGCATCCCCCCAATGCTATTGATACTTCAATATATGAGGGGAATGCCGGATTCATGTTCTTAATACCGATATCTGTTACATTTCTTGAGGTGCCTGAATTCCTAATAAACGCAGGGACTCTTTAATGACGATAGCAGTAGCAGATACCAATGCAAGTCTGGCACCTTTTTCAGCGTCCTCTTGAAGGAATTTTACATTGCCATACCAACTGTTGAAAGCTTGGCACACATCAACAATATGCTTTGCGACCAACGAGGGGTCGTAGGCCTTGTTTGAATTTGCAATTACTTCTGGATATTCTTGCAGAAGTTTTGTCAGTTCCCATGAATAGTTATCACCTAATCCTTTGTCAATGACCTCACCAGTCCACTTGCCTTTTTTCAAGATGGAGTTAGCACGAGCATAAGTGTATTGAACATAAGGTCCAGTTTCTCCTTCAAACTTCAACATATCTTCGAGGGAAAATTCAACAGAATTCACACGGTAGTTTTTTAAGTCATGAAAAATGACGGCACCGACACCAACCTGACGGGCCACTTCCTCTTTATCAGGAAGATCAGGGTTTTTGGATTCAATATTTCTTTCGGCAAGTTGAATTGCTTCTTTCAAGACTTCTTCTAATAACACGACCTTACCTTTTCGAGTGGACATTTTCTTGCCGTCCTTTAATAAAAGACCAAATGGGATATGGTGCATTTCTGCTGCCCAATCAAAATTGGCTTTTTTTAACACTTCTTTCACTTGCTGAAAATGAATGGATTGCTCCTGTCCCACGACATATAGAGCCTTTGAAAATTGATACACCTTCTTTCTATATAGTGCTGCAGCGAGATCACGAGTTGCATAAAGGGTAGCACCATCCGATTTTTTTATAAGGCATGGTGGAAGCGAAGGGTCATCAAGTTCCACTACTTGCGCACCATCTGACTCTTTTAACAAGTCTTGTTCTTCTAACATTTGAACCACTTGGTCCATTTTATCGTTATAAAACGCTTCTCCTTGATAAGAATCAAATGTGACCCCAAGAAGTGCGTAAATTTTATTAAATTCTTTTAAGGATTCTTCCCTGAACCATTTCCATAAAGATACTGCTTCCTCATTTCCTTCTTCCAGCTGCTTAAACCATCTACGCCCTTCCTCATTTAAGTCTGTATTTACTGCTGCTTCTTCGTGAAATTTGACATAAAGCTTTAACAGTTCAGGTATCGGATTCCGGCGGATTTTTTCTTCTTTTCCCCATTTTAGATAAGCAGCAATCAGCTTCCCGAATTGTGTGCCCCAGTCTCCTAAGTAGTTAATCCGTACGGTTTCAAATCCGGACTTTTCCAGGATGTTAGCGATGGCATTCCCGATCACTGTCGAGCGTAGATGCCCCATGGAAAAAGGTTTAGCGATATTGGGCGAGGACAAATCTAAGACGATGGTTTCTTTGTTTTTGAGATGAATCGTGCCATAGTTTTCTTTTTCTTTCAGAATTATGTAAACAACCTTTTGTTGGATCATGTCCTTTCTGAAAAAAATATTAACATAAGGACCTACTGCCTCTGTTTTTTCAATCATGGCGTTTCTTAGTTGTGTTGCAATGTCTGCAGCTAGGAGGGGCGGGGCGGTTCTTTTCATTTTCGCTAATTCGAAACACGGGAAGGACAGGTCACCGTGTTGGGCATGTTTCGGTTTTTCTAAAAGTTGTGTAATTTTATCTAGTTGTAGTTCAGGGATCACACTATGCAGTGTTTCTGCTGCAAGAGCTGTCAGTTTCATTTAGATCATCTCCTAGTAAAATAAATATAAAAAGCCCGCCTCTTCAAGTTGTTGAAGAGACGAGCTTGTTGTCATGTGCCCGCGGTACCACTCTAATTGCTTTTCACATATTTATCAGAAAAGCCGCTTATCATCGTTAAAGGGGATGTGCCCATTTCATTTCAAAAGTGCGCTTCATTCTATAGACTTGCATCAGGCTTTCACCGACCCTGATTCGCTTTATTTGCCATCTATAGACTACTCTCTTTTTCATCAATGAATAATTTATAAAAGTTTGATGTAATTATACACAATTTTTAAAATGATGTAACTATTTTTTATCTAGTTTTGGTTGATTATGTTGGTGTTCTTCATGGTGTGGAGGAATAAAGACATTTAACATTTCATCAAGCTCTTGACTTAGCCTAACGGTTTCTACAGATGTCAGTCCAGTTTTAAACGCTGTTTGCATCATTTGGCTTCGTTTTTTCTCAACGGCAAGTTCTACGAGTCTCATCCTTATCACTCCTTCTTCACAATTTCTTATATTATAGTCGAAAAATCTTTGTAAGAAAATAGGTTATGTGTAAAAAGTAGGTATTATCCTGAAAAACTTCGGAAATCGAAAAGTTGTATTTTCTTTACTACTTTTATTTCACGGTTTTAGTTTTTTTTCCCACAGATATTTGGCTTTATAAGAGAGGATTAGGTCGAACTTTTTGTGAGTGTGACTTGTTTTGTCGAAGAGAAGGAATTTCGCAATTATCACAGAATAATATAGTCAAAGGTTGGATTAGGAGTTAACGCATGCTTTATCGCTTTCTCACATAATTATTAACAAAATGATTCTATAGGAGGAGTGCGTCATGAATACGAAAGTGGAAGCAGTGGAAAAGATGAATGTCTATGCAAATGAATTGGTGAAAATGATTGTCAAAGACGGAAAATCCCTCCAAGACGAAAAGCTTCGTATTGCTTTTGAAAATGTTGTGCGGGCGATGGTAGATATGACAAATATCCAATTAGACAAAGAAAAAGATGCAAGTGATACGCTGAAAACCACGTTAAGCCGCATGAAAATTGCTCACAATTGCATGCAGCCAAACTCCCCTGTTTCTACTAAAAATAAAAACACACCATTTACAATCAAATAATTCTAGTCTAGGGAGTTGATTGACTCCCTTTTGTTTGTTTTTGTTTTTGAATAAATTGTTTTGTAATCGCATTAAGGACCGTTGAATGTTTGGTTGGGATTTGGTGTTTAGCTCCACTTACATAGATAACCCTAGTATTGTGATGGCGGGTGATGAATTTATACTGATAATGATGAACATAATAATCCTTTTGTCCATATACGAGAAGGATGGGGCAAGCAATAGACTGCAGCTTCTTGGTGCAATTGTAATTTAGACCTTCTACATACATTTGATAAAGTGTGTCTGCATCTGTTTTTAACATATAATCCGCCATGTCCTTTTTAAACTCCTTGGAATAAGAGTGTGCATATGCGATTACATTTGCTATTGGCTTCATCATATTCATTTTGGATGCCATTATGCCCAGTAGAAACTCGCTTCCTAATAATACCGAGTTGACTTCTGAAAATGCCCCAATTAATAATAGCCCTTCCACTAAGTTCGGGTATCTTAATGCAGTTTCCATAGCAATGGAGGCTCCATTGGAATAGCCGCATATGAATACTTTGTCTATATCTAACTGGTTACATACATCGTGTAGATCCCTAGCCATAATGGGAAAGTTGATAGGGGCACTCCCTTTCTCACTGTTTCCGTTAGCTCGTAAGTCTATATATAGGAGTCGGAAATCTTTGGACAAGGGTAGTTGCTGTTTAAACGTGATATGGCCCATGCCAGGTGGATGGATAAATAAAATGGTAGTAGGTCCTTTTCCAATTAATCGGTAGAAAATCCTTACATTATCCCTTGTGCGAACATACCCCATATTCTCACCCTCCTTGAACTTGTTTATTGGTGAAAAACAATAATATTCTCCGCACCAGAAAACCAACAATTAGACCAGGTATAACAAATAACATAGGCGTCCAAACAGGTCCTACAATTACACCCAATAGCTTTATTTTTCCCGATAGCATCAGGCCAACTGTAACAAAATAAGCACAGCTAACGAAGGGAAGAAAGGAATAAGGTGATCTTCCACCACCCGCATCTTTAAAAGCATCCCACATCGCAAAAAAATACAAGCAAGGATAAAACATGAGCCACAAGTAATTTGCTTCTGTTATTGCCCTATCCATTTCTCCATTAAAACTGTACAGGATAATGGAATTGAAATTAGCTTGAACATTAATTAAAAACTCCAAGAAGATAAAGGTGAGTCCTTTAATATATCTTTTGTTGAGTAATTGGCCAAATCCAGGAAGCGCAATGCTCCATAGTAAACGCTCAAGGGGATTGTTCATATATGAAAGGCCTTGTATTAGTATGTATGTCCATATGTTGATCGCATTTTTCTTGCATAGATAGATTCCTCCAGCCATTACTCTCTCCTTAGCTTGACCTATCACTTCTGAATTATGTTTATTACACGTATATTCCTCATGAAAAAAACGCAGGGATATTGGCTCCTGCGTTTTAGCTCTATAGGGTTAATATATATAAGCCGCTCCGATGATGATAAGAAGAATAAATAAGATAATGAAAAGTGTGAAGCCTGCTCCACAACCTGCGTCTTTGCCCATTTATACATCTCTCCTTTTGACGTTGATAACATACCTTATGTTGCAAACACCCATAGTGTATAGGCGAATGTCCTGTATCTATGATAAATGCCTCTTGTTTGGTTATAGGACAATTCCCAGAAATCATACAAGTAAATAGAGCCTTTTTGATTGGATAGAGGAGGGTGAGAGAAGATGTTCTGTCGTACAAATCGATTGCTGATCCCGTTGCCTAAACCGAAAAATCCAGATCCCAATGGTGCAGCGGCTGTTCAAGAACTGCTTGGCGGGAAATTTGGTGAAATGTCTACACTCAATAACTATATGTTTCAATCCATTAATTTTCGCAATAAAAAGAAGTTAAAACCATTCTTCGATTTGGTGGCAAGTATTACAGCAGAGGAGCTTGGTCATGTTGAGCTGGTAACCACAACAATTAACCTGATGCTTGAGGGTGTTACATATCCTGCTCCACCGGATGCAACGCCGCTAAGAGACACCAAAGATTTCCGCAACACCTATCAATATATCGCCAATGCTCAAACGGCTCTCCCTGGAGATTCAATGGGCAGGGCATGGACCGGTGATAATGTCTTCAACAGTGGCAACTTGGTGTTGGATCTATTGCATAACTTTTTTCTGGAATGCGGAGCAAGAACCCATAAGATGAGGGTATATCAGATGACAGACAATCCAGTGGCCAGAGAAATGATCGGCTACCTCCTCGTTCGGGGTGGGGTGCATGTGGTAGCATATGCGAAAGCCTTGGAGATAGCAACAGGAGTAGACATTACAAAGCTTGTTCCGATACCGAGCTTGGAAAATAAGGCGTTTGAAACGACTAGAAAATTTGAAGCAGAAGGAGCACATAGAAAGCTATACACCTTCAGTCCGACTGATTATAAGGATGTAGCTATGATCTGGAAGGGAAGTCATCCTGAAGATGGAGGAAAGCTTGAAGTCATACAAGGCTCTCCACCTGGTGCACCAATGCCGGACCTCCAAAGTGTCCCTGAAGAATTTGCACCAGGAATATCCCAAGAAGACTTCATGGAAATCGCCAAAAGACTCCAACGCTCTGCTGGGATTTAGTTAAAAATTGTATTATTGAAAATAAGCGGATTTTTAGCTGTTGATTGGAGCAAAAGGCGTAGACTCCTGCGGGGGAGTAGCGGCATTGTTGAGACCCCGCAACGAAGTGAGGAGGCTCAAGGTCGCCCCGCGGAAAGCGAAGCCATTTGCGGAAATCAACAGCGGTGTTTTATATGACCATGCTTGTAGAGACTTTCGTTCTACAAGCTTTTTGTCGTTTTTAAGATAAATGTGA
Organism: Sutcliffiella horikoshii; assembly: GCF_002157855.1. Classification (NCBI taxonomy): domain Bacteria; kingdom Bacillati; phylum Bacillota; class Bacilli; order Caryophanales; family Bacillaceae; genus Sutcliffiella; species Sutcliffiella horikoshii. The sequence continues at coordinate 1,555,490 of NZ_CP020880.1, forward strand.
AGAAAATTCTATATTATTGTTGAAAAATTCGTGCTACTATACAACTATACATAGAAAAAGTGACCAAAGAGGAGAATCGAACAAAAATGAAAAAGAAAGTAATGGCAGGTGCTCTTGTAACTTCCATCATGTTTTCTGGACAAGCTTATGCTTCTGATTATGTTGTGAAATCTGGTGATTCCTTATGGAAGATAGCTAACAATAATCAAGTTTCTGTTAGTAATATCAAATCTTGGAACAACCTTAATAGCGATCTTATTTATCCAGGTCAAAAGTTACTATTACAAGCAGGCGGTGCCACATCTCAACCAGCACCAGCACCAGCTCCGAGCCAACCTACTTCTATTACGTACACGATTAAAGCCGGAGATTCTTTGTCCATCATTGCAAGGAAACATCAAACAACTATAGCCAATCTTTTGAAACTAAATCCTTCCATTAAGGACGTTAACAGAATCTATATAGGCCAGAAAATAAACGTGGCAGCACCAAGTAGCACGGCACCGAGTCAACCTGTCGCACCTGCTCCTAGTCCAAGCAAACCTGCGCCTAAAGCTAGTACTTACATTATCAAGAGTGGGGAAAACCTTTCATCTGTTGCGAACAGACATGGTGTAACACTTAATGCCTTGTTGTCTGCCAACCCTTCCATACAAAATGCAAACCGTATTTACGTTGGACAAGTTATTAATATCCCAGGAGATGTAACTGCTACTCCTGGTAATGATGCTTCATGGGAGGCAAAAGCGGATGCAATTATTGAAACAGGGAAAAAATATTTAGGAGCAAAATACTTGTATGGCGCTTCCACAAACCGCACCGATGCATTTGATTGTTCTTCTTATACGGTAAAAGTATTTGCTCAAAACGGAATCAACCTACCAAGAACTTCTGCGCAACAAGCGAATGTAGGAAACGAAATACCATTGAGTGATATCCGTAAAGGGGACTTGGTATTTTTTGATACAGATGGAGATGGGATCATCAACCACGTTTCCATCGTGACGGATTCAAACACGCTTCTTCATGCTGCTACTAGTACAGGGGTTGCTTTCTCTTCTTATAATACTTATTGGAAACCGAGAGCGGTGAAAGCGGTTCGTGTTCTTTAAGTTTTACAAAATGTTAATATAACCATCAAACCAGTTTAACAAAGTATGAATATAATGAATCTTGTAAGGTTGTTTCACACTTTTAGCAGAAAGCTGTTGCTTTGTCTAACATGTCATGAATTACTCCCCTTTTTCATAATGAATAGATGCAACGGAACAACCTTTACCCTTTATCATTAAAATAGGCTACTTTCCCAAACTTGATGCCAGGAAAAAAGAGATGAATCGGATGCATCTCTTTTTTTCGTGGCTTTTTTTTAGAGATAAGAAAGTATATGATTCGGTTGATTTCCGTTCCTGGCGCTTCGCTTGCCTGCGGGCGGTCCGTGAGCCTCTAGGAAAGCGAAGCCATTTGCGGAAACCCACAGCGGAGCACAACCAAGCAACCAAAAAGGACCGGGCAGTTTTGCCTGGTTTTTCTTATCTCCTCCTCAAGACTTAGTATCGTTCGGTATAAAGCTGGAAATGACTGTAGGTAAAAGAATGAAAGAAAACCATTCTGCAGTATGTTATCGAAAACAGCGTCAAAATCTATACTAAGAGTGAGAACAAAACAAAGGAATGATGGAGGATGAAAACAATGTTAACATTACTATTCGGAAGAAAAAATGAGGATTTGGCGAAAAGACAGGAAGCGTCGATGGATGAAAAAAGATTAGAGATATACCTAAAAAGTGATATTGTTCGAAGATTCTAGTGAAGCTGCTGAAAATTGGTGGCTTCTTTTTTTATGAACATTAATCAAATAATACATTCATTTTTCTGAAAATAAACCATGTAAATGGTATAATTGTCGATATAAGACAAAAGATTCATAAAAAGGGTGAAAAAGGATTTGAATGAAGAAAGTCAAGAAATAAAAGAGATATTGTCTGGCAACAAAGATAAATACTCTCATATAATTGATCGCAGTAAGGACAAGCTTTTTGCAGTAGCATATCATATGTCTGCAACGGAATCAGAAGCAGAAAAACTAATAGAACAAGGTTTTCTTGAGGTTTATCAAAACCTAGAAAAATACGAAGAATCAATCTTTTTTTCTGATTGGCTTTACGAACGATTCATTCCCCTATTAGGTAAGAAGAGAGTAAAGGATAATACTAAACAGGCCAAAATGCCATTTCATAATCCACATTATATCGAGATGGAAGAAGCGCTTCATTCCTTGGCACCTGAAGCTAAGTTTCAATTGCTTCTAATTAAGCTGATGGATTTTACACCTGCTAAACTTTCGGGATTTATCGGAAAAAGCAAGGAGGAAATAGAAAAGAACTATTCAGCCTCCTTAAAACAAATCCGCCGTTGCACTTTATCAAGTGAAATCCATGAAGAAGGCGAAGACTGCCATAGTGAGGAAGAGCTTTCTTTGTATTTTGATGGAAAGCTAAGCGATGAAGCGGAACAGAAGATGAATGATCATTTAGAGTTCTGTCCGGATTGCAGAGAAGTATTACATTTGCTTAAACAAGAAGAAGCTACGTTAGAGAAGGTGTTGGACTACCCAAAACTTAATGAATCATTTAACGATCAAGTATTGAGTAAGCTTGACCCTTATGTACCGGCAAAACCAAAGCATCGAACGTGGAAATATCAACTTAGTGTTGTAGGAATATTAGGCGCAATCTTCTTATTCAGTGTCGTTATTTTACCAACCCTTAAGCCGCTTGCATCCATGGTTTCCACTTATATGGAGCATGGAACCATTTATAATGTCTGGACGGAAGGTACATATGCAGTTACTGATGAAGGTATAACTTTAGAGATTACAGATGTGGAAATCGATTCTCTGTATATGGCTGTCTACTATGAGATTAGTAGAGTAGGTGATGAGCCACCTAAAAAATTTCCAGTTGAAGATGTGGATTTTTATAGCTCGAAGCCATTAAGAATTGTAGATGAAGCTGGTAGCCATTACCCCGTTGATGCAACGATACCAGATCATCTTCGGCATGCAAGGAGTCTTGCTGAAGAGGAAGGGGAGGAAAAAGAAAGGCCCTACTATCTTTTGAAAATGCCTGATAAGCTACCTGACGAGTTTAACCTTGAAATAAATTTCGCTAGGCTCCAGGGACAATATGGAAAATGGAACATAGAAATTCCGATAAGATATGACAAGGTAGAAGACACAGCTGTGACGGTTAAATTGGATAAAACGATAAACATTGACGATAAAGCAGTCGTTGATATAATGGATGCTACCTATAGTAAAAACGGCAGCAGAATAAGGTATAAAGTCAACCATACAAAAGAAGAGGAAGCTAGATTAAGGAAGCTCTTGAAGGAACATGATCAGGAATATAGGATGGAAGAAATACTTCAGGGTCGTCATGTTGGACTTCATGTTACAACGGAAGAAGAGCATCTTGTCTTGCCTAATTACTTTCACTTTATGGTTTATGAACCCAATGAACCGGTAGAATTATATTTTTCGAATTATTACATTGGTAATGAGCAACAACAACAAATGGGCAACCATCAAATACAGGGGAAAATAGAAAATCCTGAGGAAGAACTTTATATAAAAATGTTTGGGGCCTCTTTTCAAGAGCCAACATTTTTCTCTCTGGAAGTACCACTTAAAGAGACAGAAACGACTCCTTTAGAGAGCGAATTCAGTAATTATAAGTTATTGGATTACAGTCTAACCCCTGAAAAGGATGGGGAAGGAAATATCACTAAGTATGCGCTCATCATTAATGGGGAGAATCAACAGGAGGGAGCACGTGGAGATATTGGCTGGAGCGTGTCGGATCAATCTGGTAATTACATTCCAACAGAAGGCTGGTATCATTACGAAGACATGCAAAAGGAAGGTAAGAAAAAGTTGCTGCATGTTGATATCGTCCCACATAACAATGTTTTTCCTGAAACTTTGGTGATAAAAGCGGACTATATTTATACCCATTACGATGAAAAAGAGTGGGAAAAGTTCCCTCTGTTTACTCAAGAGGAAAAAAATGATAGTGAGTCAGAGTAATGGAAGAAAGAATATATGTGGGAAAAGTACTAGCAGGTGACTTGGCAGCTTTTGAACCAATCATTGAAAAATATAAAGACAGTGTTTACAGAATGGGATATTGGTTATCAGGTAGTCAGAAAGTAGCTGAAAGAGTTACCAATGAGTGCTTTATAAAAGCGTTTAAAAACCTATCAACCTATCAGGAAAAGGAACTGTTCTCGTTTTGGTTGTATCAGGAGGTATTACCTCTACTGAAAAAGTTGCCGATGCTGGAAAATGGAGATGGCTTTGGGAACTGGCTATATGACAATCCTCATTATATGCAATTGCAGGAAGAGATACTTTCTTTACCAAAGGAAACGAGAGTTCCCCTGTTATTTTCCTATTTTCTCTTAGAGTTAACGGATGAACGGAAAGCGGATTTTTCGGAAAATAGTGTGAGAGACTTCACTGGGTATCTATTGGAAGCAAAAAAAATAATTCGGCAAAAGTTAGTTTCCCAAATTGATAATTCTACAGAAGCATGTTTGCGAGTGGAGGAACTAATTGCCTATCAGGATGAATTACTGGGGAGTCCGGAAGAGATCCGTATGGACGACCACTTGGAATTTTGTCCGGGATGCAGAGAGTTGCTTCAACTAATAGAGCGGGAAGAGAGCATGTTACAGCAGGTGCTTCAATCTCCGTCACTGGAAGTAGATTTTAATGAAAAGGTATTACAACAGTTAACCCCATATTCGGTCATAAAACCAAAACAACGAACGATGGTTTATCAGTTAGGTGTAATTGGTGTAATGATTGCCTTGATTGTCGGTGGGTTTGTTGTTCTGCCGACTGTTACCCCTTGGACCAAAATGGCAAGTAATTATCTAATGTACGGCAGTTTCTATAATGTATGGGCAAAGGGTACTTATACAGCAGAAGACAATGATATTACGGTAGAAATAACAAACGTGCATGTTGATCCTTTACATATGGTGGTTCACTATGAAGTATCCAGTGAAGAAAAGGGAGCAGGCGGTGGTGGAGTTGACAGGTTTACCGTTTATGCCAAGGATGAAGATGGTAAAACGTATGCGATGGAGGCTGCATCCGCAAAGGATAGTCTTATGGTAGAAAACGGAGCTAGCCAGGAAAGTTTAGTTGACGCGAATTTTTATGTGAGAGCACTGAACGAAGCAGCACTGCCGGAAAACTTCACTCTAATCATTGAATATCATATGTTGAATAGCAGGGGCGGAGATTGGAAGATTGAGCTTCCGATAGAATATGATAAAGCAATGGAAGATATTGAATTGCTGGAATTAAATGAAATACTAGTTGTTGATGAAAAAATTGAAGTGGAAATCCTTACTTTAGAGAAGGGCAAGTATGGTACCAGACTGAAATATGATGTAAGGCTGAAGGAAGAGGAAATCGAAAGAATAGAGACAAACCTGAAACTCACAAATCAGAAATATGATGAACATTTTTTAATGAGTTATCATGATGTGTTTGCCTCTGTGGTATTGGTCAACAATACAAATGAGTACCTGGTTCCAATCGGTTATCCTTCTTTAAATAATGTGAGCTCCATAAATCAAATTGATTTTTCAAATATTTACACTGATCAGGACTTAATGGAAATCAAACGTGTAGCTAAAGCGGATGAAAAGCTTTTTGCAGAAATTAAGACCATCTTTTATTTTGAACCGGGGGTTTATTCACTTACCGTTCCACTGGAGGAAACAACGAAGCAACCATTGAATATTGATTTAGATGGATACACAATGGACGAGCTGTCTGTAAACAGGCAAGAAGGGGAACTAACGAATGTGCTTATTACAGGGAAGCGAACTCAAAATTATAAAAAACGTAACTTTCAATGGGAGTTTTTTGATGATAACGGGCAAAGGATGAATGTGTATAATATCCCTGATTATGATTGGTATGATCGACAATCAGTAAACGAAAAAGTGGAATTGATTAATGTGGAAGTGGATCCTGAAGAATCACAATTAATGATACAAGCTAGTCAAATATCGAATGATTATTTTTTTGGAAAAAAGGAATATAGAATTCCACTAAATTAGTGGATTGGCGTTTGCATGTCCCAATTGCAGTACTTTCTTGGTATAATGGAAATCAGATGAAGTGGACGATGAAGGAGTATTTTATATGAATGAAAAAGCGATTCAAACATTTCGCGATTGTATCCCATTATTCCAAGTACTGGCGGATGAAGCAAGACAGGATATTATTCTGCTATTGGCTGAAAAAGAAGCATTAACTGTAACTGAGATCGCAGAAACGTCCAGGCTTTCCAGGCCGGCCATTTCCCACCACTTGAAAATTTTACGTGATAATAAACTTGTGGAAATCGAGCAAAAAGGAACTCAACGTATTTATTCTCTGAGTTTGGAGCCATCTGTTGCCATGCTTAAAGATTTAATTGGAATTGTGGAGAGTGAGTGTTTATAGTTTGTAGTGGAGGCAGCCATGAGAGTGTGGCTGTTTTTTCTTAGGTTTCGTTCGTTACAAGTCAAATTGTAAACGTTATAATAAAAGTAGTAGAAAAGAAAGGGCGTGTTGTTGGTGGAAATGAATCTTAAAGGAAAAACGGCTTTAATTTTGGCTTCTAGCCAAGGTCTTGGAAAGGCAATTGCCTCTTCTCTCATTGATGAAGGAGTCAATGTGGTTCTGGCGAGCAGAAACGAGGAAAAATTAGCTAATGTGCAGCGTGAACTAATGGATAATGAAGGTGGGAGGGCTTCTTATATCCAAACAGACATTACTGACCCTACTCAAATTAAAAGTGCCGTAAATCATGCGGTGGATACATATGGTCGACTTGATATTTTGGTAAATAACGCCGGGGGTCCTCCTGCCGGTTCATTTGAACAGATAACCGATGAGCAGTGGCAGCAGGCTTTTGAATTAAATCTATTAAGCTATATTAGAACCATCAGGGAAGCACTTCCCCACCTTAAGAAAAACGGAGGGAAAATCATCAATATCGCTTCATCCTCCATCAAGGAACCAATTCCTGGCTTACTTCTATCCAATACGTTCCGCACAGGCATCGTTGGATTGACTAAGACATTAGCAGGTGAGCTTGCTGGAGATAATATCTTGATCAATACGGTAGCACCTGGAAGAATTGCTACAGACAGAGTGGCGTTTTTGGATGAAGTCAATGCCAAGAAACAGGGTATCACCAAAACGGAGATGGAAGAGAAAGTCAAGGCAGGGATACCGCTTGGTCGTTACGGAGAGCCGGAGGAATTTGCCAAAGTGGTAACGTTTTTAGTATCAGATGCCAACAGCTATATGACTGGCAGCTCGTTCTTAGTTGATGGAGGCATGGTCAAATCTATTTAAATTTATGGTTATTGTTAGAGAGAAGGGAAGCTAGGAAGTTATGAAGAATTTATTGTTGTTAATACTTGGAGGCTTTGCAATAGGCATTATCTTGGGCGTTCTAAATGTTCAATTCAACTTCTGGATATTTGTTGGTCTCCTTGTTTTAGCATTTATTGCCTTATCATACAGGGACGTTAAATATATGTTTTTATCCCGGGATGTGGAGAAAATAGAGAAGTATTTAGAAAAAAAGCGTCATGAGCCGTACTATGGGTTTATTTTAGAATTGGCCCATGGAAACTTGACTGGTGCCAAGAAAGAGTTGGAGGAGCTTGAACGAAAGTGGAAGGGGAAAAAGACTGCAGTTTTTTGGGCTCAGTATTATTTAAGAGTCGGCAATTACACAAAGGCAAAAGAGCAAGTTGTAAGAGTCGATCAGCAGGAAATTAAGACGTATATCACAGCTGGGATTGCAGTGGCAGAAAAAGATTATAAGAAGGCGGAAGAGCTAAAAGGTGAAATGAGAAAAGATTGGATGAAGTTTGCCATCGAAACGGAACTTGCTCTAAGCCGTATAAACTATGTACTTGCAAAAGAAAAGAAGGAACAGGCTTTAGCGTCCACAAAAGGTTTGCAATATTACATGATGTCCAAGGAGTTTCAAGAAATATAAAAGGAGAAACTCCTTGACAGGAAGGCACGGACAAATTTACACTTGAGGTAGACATTAGTTATTAGAAAATTTTCAGTATTGAGGTAATGCATATGGTACTAGCGATAGATCGACGAATTGGCAAATATGCAATACTTCTCGCGATGAACGGCGACCAAGAGGAATTTCCGGTGGTAACACCGTCACAATGGAAAAGCTGTATGGGGAAAGTTGGTTCCATGGATTCGCAAAAAGTGGTAGCAGCCATTGAAACTGCTGCCAAGCGGGAAGGTATCATCAAATCCGATGGATACAGGGAAACACATGCTCTCTATCATGCCATCATGGATGCGCTTAGTGGAGTGACACGCGGTCAAGTGCAGCTTGGTTCTGTCATGAGGACCGTAGGATTGCGTTTTTCCGTTGTAAGGGGAAATCCTTATGAGGAGTTAGAAGAAGGTGACTGGATTGCAGTTGCACTTTATGGGACGATTGGGGCTCCTGTCAGGGGATCGGAGCATGAAACAATTGGTCTTGGAATAAATCACATTTAAATATTTTGCCCATAGTTGCTGATAAATAGGGGGCTGTACTTTGATCATATTACATGGTCGAAGTATGGCCTCTTTTTGTGTGGGAAAAGGGGGAAATCGTCTATGGAGAAACAGCGGGAAAAGGGGAGAGTCGCAATGATTACATTAAACGGCGAATCGTTGACGCTTGAAAAATTGAATGGAATTTTATTTGAAGATGATCAGGTGGAAGCGTGCAAGGACGCAATGGTGAAGGTGGTCGCTAGTCGGGCAGCGGTGGAGAATATTGTGCATAAAGGGGAAGTAGTTTACGGAATTACAACGGGGTTTGGGAAGTTCAGCGATGTTTTGATTCCATTTGAAGAGACGGCAGACTTGCAACGGAATCTCATTCACTCTCATGCATGTGGAGTGGGTGAAGCATTTGATGAGGTGATAGGGCGTGCGATGTTGATATTACGTGCAAATGCTCTTTTGAAAGGTTTTTCTGGTGTCCGTCCTATCGTCATTGAACGGCTTTTACAATATGTAAATGAGAGAATACATCCTGTTGTTCCGCAGCAAGGTTCGCTAGGAGCAAGCGGAGATCTTGCGCCGTTGTCACATTTGGTCCTGACCTTGCTTGGTGAGGGTGAAGTTTTTTATGAGGGAAAAAGGCGAGATACGGCAAGTGTGCTAGCTGAAAAAGGAATTACCCCGATCGAATTGAAAGCGAAAGAAGGTCTTGCCTTAATAAATGGCACACAGGCAATGACGGCTGTAGGGGTAGTCGCATACCTAGAGGCGGAAAAGATGGCTTTCCAAGCGGAGTCGATTGCAGCGATGACCTTTGAAGGACTAGAGGGAATTGTGGATGCGTTGGACCATGATGTTCACAGGGTTCGAGGGTACAAGGAGCAAGTGGAAGTTGCGGAGCGGTTTCGGAAGTTGTTGGATGGAAGCAAGCTTGTGACAAGGCAGGGAGAAAAGCGTGTGCAGGATGCCTATTCACTAAGGTGCATTCCGCAAGTGCATGGAGCATCATGGCAGGTATTAGGTTATGTAAAAGAAAAGCTGGAAATAGAAATCAATGCGGCGACAGATAATCCATTGATTTTTGATGATGGAGGCAAAGTGATTTCTGGAGGTAACTTCCATGGCCAGCCTATTGCCTTTGCGATGGATTTTCTGAAGCTTGGGGTGGCGGAGCTTGCTAATATTTCTGAACGCAGGATTGAACGGTTGGTTAATCCACAGTTGAATGACCTGCCTCCTTTCTTAAGTCCGAAGCCAGGACTGCAGTCAGGTGCCATGATCATGCAGTATTGTGCCGCATCGCTAGTTTCAGAGAATAAGACGTTGGCACATCCGGCAAGTGTGGACTCCATACCTTCCTCAGCCAACCAAGAGGATCATGTGAGCATGGGTACAATTGGCGCAAGGCATGCTTATCAGATTGTCGCCAATGTGCGCAGGGTGCTTGCCATCGAATGGATGTGTGCGATGCAAGCCCTTGAATTCCGTGGAGTCTTCCTATCCGCACCACTCATGCAAAAATGGTACCAAGAAGGACGCACCATCGTCCCAAGCATCACCGAAGACCGCATCTTCTCCAAAGACATCGAAGCACTGGCCGCATGGATGAAAGATGAGGGTAGCGTTCTATGTAGAGCGTGAAATTCCTAGGGGGGTCTGACCCCCCTCAGAAATTTAATACTCCCGCAACAATCCTGTAACATTATCAAAAACCAAAATATATGAATCTATCAAAGGGGATGAATGGATATGGAAAAGGAAATGGTGAAGGTTATTCGTGCTCCTAGGGGCAGTGAGTTGAATACGAAGGGATGGGTGCAGGAGGCTGCATTGCGCATGTTGATGAACAATTTAGACCCGGAAGTGGCAGAAATTCCGGAAGAGCTTGTAGTGTATGGTGGAATCGGTAAAGCTGCGAGAAACTGGGAGAGCTTTGATGCCATTGTGGAATCGCTTAAAAACTTGGAAGATGATGAAACATTACTTGTTCAATCAGGCAAGCCGGTTGCTGTGTTCCGCAGTCATGCTGATGCGCCGCGTGTCTTGCTAGCAAACTCCAATCTTGTGCCAAAGTGGGCAAATTGGGACCATTTCCATGAACTAGATCAAAAAGGACTCATGATGTATGGCCAAATGACAGCAGGTTCTTGGATATATATCGGTACTCAAGGAATCCTACAGGGAACATATGAAACATTTGCGGAAGCGGCCAAGCAATCATTTAACAATACGCTAAAGGGCACGATTACTGTAACCGCTGGACTAGGAGGCATGGGAGGTGCACAGCCGCTTGCTGTTACCATGAACGGTGGGGTGTGTATCGCCATTGAAGTGGATGAACACCGTATTGACCGCCGCATTGAAACGAGATATTGCGATGTGAAGGTCAAAAAAGTGGAGGAAGCCATTCAAAAAGCGGAAGAGTATAAGAAACTAGAAAAACCTTTATCTATCGGACTTTTAGGAAATGCAGCAGAGATTCTTCCGCAACTAGTAGAAAGAGGATTTACACCAGATCTTTTAACAGATCAAACCTCTGCTCATGATCCATTAAATGGTTATATTCCAATTGGAATGACTTTAGAAGAAGCTGCAAAACGAAGAAAAGAAGAACCGGCACAATATGTAAAACTTGCAAAAGAAAGCATGGCTGAGCATGTGAAAGCAATGCTTGATCTGCAACAAAAAGGCGCGATCACATTTGATTACGGCAATAATATCCGCCAAGTTGCACTGGACGAGGGAGTGGAAAAAGCTTTTGACTTCCCAGGCTTTGTACCGGCATTCATCCGTCCACAATTTTGTGAAGGGAAAGGACCTTTCCGATGGGTGGCACTTTCTGGTGATCCAGAAGATATTTATAAAACAGACGAAGTAATTTTAAGAGAGTTTTCGGATAACAAGCATCTTTGCAATTGGATCAAGATGGCAAGAGAAAAAGTAGCGTTCCAAGGGTTGCCTTCAAGAATCTGCTGGCTCGGTTATGGCGAGCGTGCCCGATTCGGCAAAATCATCAATGAAATGGTTGCAAATGGCGAGCTGTCTGCACCAATCGTCATTGGGCGCGATCACTTGGATTGCGGATCTGTGGCATCCCCTAATCGTGAGACAGAAGCAATGCTCGATGGCAGTGATGCGGTAGCAGATTGGCCGATATTGAATGCCCTCATTAATGGAGTAAATGGTGCGAGCTGGGTGTCTGTTCACCACGGTGGCGGTGTGGGCATGGGATACTCCCTTCATGCAGGTATGGTTATCGTGGCCGATGGAACAGAAGCAGCAGGAAAGCGATTGGAGCGAGTGCTGACTTCAGACCCTGGGATGGGTGTTGTGAGGCACGCGGATGCAGGCTATGATCTTGCGAAAAAAGTGGCCAAAGAAAAAGGCGTGCACATTCCTTTGCTAAAGGAGCGTGAGTAAACCATGCAATTGGATACTTTACTGATCAACTGCGGTCAACTGCTCACAATGGATCATGAATCAGATTTGGTGAAAGGTGAGCAGATGAAAGTTCTTCCGCTTATAGAAGATGGAGCAATTGGCTGGAAGGATGGAGTAATTACGTTCTTAGGTACCACTGATGAGACGAAAGAATTACAATGTAATAATTTAATTGATTGCAAAGGAAAGCTTGTGACTCCTGGACTTGTTGACCCTCATACTCACCTTGTTTTTGGTGGGTCCAGGGAACATGAGATTGCACTTAAACAACAAGGGATTCCTTATTTAGAAATTTTAAAGAAAGGTGGAGGCATCCATTCGACTGTTAAAGCGACACAAGAGGCGGGTTTTGAGGAACTTTTAGAAAAAGCTGAGTTTCATTTAAAACGAATTCTCAGTTATGGAGTAACTGCAGTCGAGGCAAAAAGTGGCTACGGATTGAACCGAGAAACAGAACTTAAACAATTAAAGGTAGTTAAGGAACTTCAGAAAAAATATTCCATGATCATGGCATCGACTTTTCTGGGTGCCCATGCCATTCCAAAGGATTTTGAGGCAGATGGGGATCGTTTCTTAGAAGAAATGGCAGATTTATTTTCCATGCTTAAAGAAGAAAATCTTGCAGAGTTTGTCGACATTTTCTGTGAAGAAGGTGTTTTTACAATAGAACAATCGAAGAGATATTTAACACAAGCAAAAGAAGCGGGATTTGCTGTGAAAATCCATGCTGATGAAATCGTTTCTTTAGGTGGAACAGAACTTGCGATAGAACTTGGGGCTGCATCTGCTGACCACCTCATTGCAGCGTCCGATGAAGCGGTCAACATGTTCGGTTCAACTGATACCATAGCGGTTCTTTTACCTGGAACGACCTTTTACCTAAACAAAGATACCTATGCAAATGCCCGCGGAATGATTGACGGTGGCGGAGCGGTGGCGCTTGCAACAGATTTTAATCCGGGAAGTTCGCCTACTGAAAACATCCAATTTATTATGAACCTGGCAATGTTGAAGTTGAAAATGACTTGTGAAGAGATTTGGAATGCTGTCACGGTCAACTCTGCTAAAGCGATTCATAAGGAAGATGTTGCTGGGAGACTTCAAATCGGCCGTCAAGCAGATGTAGTCATCTGGGATGCGCCAAACTATCAGTACGTCCCGTATCATTACGGTGTCAATCATGTTCACAGTGTGTTTTTAAATGGGAAGGAAGTGGCAAAAGGGGGAGCTTTTCTTGAGTAAACCGACATTTTTGCAAACCTCAGGGGCTCCTCCCTTTGTAGACAGACATTTTCCAAAGGCAACAGATCTGCTGCAACTTTGGGATGGAGAGAAGAAACTCAATGGAATGACCATGATCGGCGTCCCTCTTTCCAAACCTTCCATCAGTCATTCCGGAGCAAGTTTTACTCCGGGTGTTGTCAGGAAGCTGATGCAATCTTATTCCACTTATGCGGTGGAAGGAGAGGTGGACTTAAGAGATTCGGCCGTGCTTATGGATGCTGGAGATATTCATATGCATGCAACAGATATAAAGGAATCATATCGCAGGATTGAAGAGACCGTAACTACTATTTTAAGAGAAAATAAAGAGTGTATCCCGCTTTTCGTCGGTGGGGATCATTCTATCTCCTATTCTACTTTGAAGGCAATGAATGAAGTCAAATCTGGTAAAATCGGAGTCATTCAATTTGATGCCCATCATGACTTAAGGAACACAGAAGACGGCGGTCCAACAAATGGAACCCCATTCCGGAGGCTCCTTGAAGCTGATGTGTTAAAAGGAGAACATCTCGTTCAAGTGGGAATCAGAAACTACTCGAACAGTGCCTATTATCATCAATATGCCATGGAAAACGGTATAAAAATTTATACGATGGCTGACGTTAAGAAAAATGGTGTGGGGGAAGTGATCCGGGAGACTGTCGAATATTTAAAAGATAAGGTGGAGCATATTTACCTTTCTATCGACATCGATGTTCTTGATCAGGCATATGCCCCTGGTTGCCCTGCTATCGGACCTGGTGGAATGACAAGTGAACAGCTTCTTGAAGCGATCTTCTTGTTAGGGAAAGAGGAAACAGTTTGTGGGTTGGACATTGTAGAAATAGATCCAACGATTGATTTTCGTGACATGACGAGTAGGGTGGCCGTTCATGGTCTGTTGGAATTTATAAGAGGTAGAAGTGTGCTTGACAGGTGATGCGAAAAAAAGGCGACTGCAGCTTTTGAATGCGGTCGCCTTTTTGATTTAGTTTGTTGATTTCTTTTGGAAAAGTTTATAAAGTGCCTGTGTACCGCTATTTTCTTCTCCACTTGCAGAAAGCTTCACATACATTTCACGAGCCAAGGAAAGACCTGGAACATCAAGTCCCATTTTGTCTGCTTCATCAAGGGCGATTTCCATGTCTTTGATAAAGTGTTTGACGAAAAAGCCAGGCTCATAGTTTCCTGCGATAATGCGAGGAGCAAGATTTGATAAAGACCAGCTTCCGGCTGCCCCGCTTGAAATGCTTTTTAGGACATCTTCAGGATCCAGTCCTGCGGTCTCGGCGTAAGCCAAAGCTTCACAAACACCGATCATGTTCGTGGCAATAGCAATCTGGTTGCACATTTTCGTGTGCTGTCCTGCTCCAGCCTCACCTTGGTGGATGATATTTGTACCTAACGCTTGGAAGATAGGCTGGCATGCTGCAAAAGCTTCTTTGTCCCCGCCTACCATGATTGTCAGGCGAGCTTCCCTGGCTCCAATATCTCCACCGGAAACAGGGGCATCCAAACTATGTAAGCCGCGTTCCTTTGCTAGCAGATATATTTGTTTGGCTAATGTCGGAGTGGAGGTAGTCATATCAATCAGGTATGCACCTTTTTCGGCATTAGGTAAGATACCGTTGTCTCCTAAATAAATCTCTTCTACATCTTTTGGATAACCGACCATGGTGATCACAACATCCGCACCGCGAGCTGCCTCACCAGCACTTGGCTTCCACACCGCACCGTGCGAAACCAAACCCTCAGCCTTCTCCCGCGTCCGCGTAAACACACTAACCTCAAACCCACGATCCAACAAATGCCTCGCCATACTACTACCCATCACACCCGTACCAACAAAAGCAACCTTATGTAATTCTCTGTTCATGTGTAAATACCTCCTGGGGTCTGACCCCTTTTTGTCTTTTTTTTTCTAGTTTTTTATTCCCCTATTATACAGGTTTTTTTGGGGTGTTGGTAGATTTGTAGGTGGTGGGGTGGGGATCTATAATTTTGGGAGGAATGAAGTGGGGTAATTAGTTATAATATTTAGAAAAATAAAGAATTTTGTAGTATAATAGGAGAAATTGATAGTTTAGGACGATGTGTCTTTTTAAAAGGATTGAACGATAATAAGATCACGATAGATTACGAAGGGAGGAACGTGTAATGAGTACCCCTGACTCTTTATTAAAAAAGGAGAATACAAAATCTGTGGAATCCATTTCTAAGGTCCAGCTTATTATTGTCGTTTCCGATGTAGGGGATATACAATATGTCTCTTCTACATGTGAAGCATTATTAGGATATGCTAGGGCAGATCTGATAAATACGAGGTTAGAGAACTGGATTAATTCGGAAGACCTATATTTAATAGAGAGCTTAATCTACCAACCCTCCCATCAAACTCACTGTTATTTTCGTATGAAAAGGAAGGATGGGACTCTTGTTTGGATGGAAGCGGTACTGTCTGAAGTCAAATCATCTACAGGGGAAGAAAAAGAAATCGTTTTAATGCTTTCCCGTACATCGGATTATCAGAATTCCACTATCCAAGATAGAGGTACGAGCATCGCTATGCCCACTAGCCAAAGGAGAAAAAATGAGGACCTCCAAATAGATGAAGATTATTCTGCATATGACCTTATTGAGTACCTGCCGAACGGAGTATTCATTTTTGTTGATGGGATAATCAAGTATGTGAATGAAGCAGGTACGTCCATGCTTGGGGCATGCCATAAAGAACAAATTCTTGAAACCTCTGTTTATGAATACATAGAAGAAAATTATCATGAAATTGTGGAGAAAAGAATCAAGTCGGTCCAACAAGGATACCGAGTGGGGCAAATGGAACAACGATGGAAGAGGTTTGACGGGCGGGCAATAGATGTGGAGATTACTTCTAATCATACTACTTTCAAGGGAAAACCTGCTTCTTTTGTCATGCTGGTGGATATTTCGCACCGGAAGAGCTTTCATAAAATTTTGCAAAACAGTCGAGAACGTTTTCGAAAGCTTGTGCAGAATTCTATTGATACCATCGGCGTGATTTGTGAAGAAAAATGGACGTTTATTAATGAATCTGGATTAAAAATGCTTGAAGTCGATAATTATGGGGAGATATTTGGAAAAAGCATTTATGATAATCTCCCTAAAGAAGACTTTGAAAAGATATGGCAAGAAGTGCATGAACAACATAATGGAATGAAGTTGCCGACATTTGAACAAGAATGGAAGACGATGAAAGGAAATGCCATTCATACCGAGCTCGTTGGAATACCCACGACTTATTTGGGAAAAGACGCCATGCAAGTTATTATCCGTGACATAACAGAGCGGAAACAAGCCGAAGCATTGATGCTGCAATCGGAAAAGCTTACTGTCGCAGGTCAATTGGCAGCCGGAATAGCGCATGAAATCCGTAATCCTCTTACAGCTATCAAGGGATTCTTTAAACTTTTAGAAAGGGAGATGGAAGAAAAGAAAGAATACTTCCACATAATTGAGTCTGAGCTGAGCAGAATCGAACTTATCCTAAGTGAGTTACTTTTGCTCGCAAAACCGCATCAAGTATATGTGCATCCGGTTTCCGTTCATTCCCTGCTTAAGGATGTAACAACGCTTTTAGAAACGCAGGCGATCATGAACAATGTATGGTTTGATTTAAAATTGAAGGCAAAGACTCCAACCATAAAATGCGATGAAAATCAGATGAAACAGGTGTTTATCAATTTAATTAAAAATGGGATAGAAGCAATGCCAAGTGGAGGAACAATCTATATTGATACAGAGGATGCTGGTGATGAAGTAGTGGTTACGTTTCGTGATGAGGGGACTGGCATCTCAGAAGATATTATCAAGAGGCTCGGGGAACCATTTTTCACAACCAAAACAACGGGAACTGGCTTGGGGTTGATGATTACGTTTAATATCATTAAAAATCACCATGGAACGGTAAACGTAACAAGTGAAGTGAATGAAGGAACCCAAATAGAAGTTCGATTTCAAAAGGCGTGAAATTTTACAATAAATTAAAGTAAAGGAATATCCTGTGCTGAAAGTGAGAATCCTTTCAATGTATAAGGAAAGACAATGTTGTACTTTACAGAAAATTCCCTATACATTTTTTAAAAAGGATAGTATTATAGGAGACTAATCTTGAAATAGGAGTTTTAGTATATGAAACAGCATGAGCAATGGACGTCTAAGATTGGCTTTATTTTAGCAGCAGCAGGGTCCGCGATCGGCCTCGGTGCGATATGGAAGTTTCCGTATATGGCGGGGACAAATGGTGGAGGAATATTCTTTTTGTTGTTTATTCTTTTCACGGTCATTATCGCTACACCCATGTTACTGGCTGAGTTTATAATAGGCAGGAGTACACAAAAGGATGCGATTACAGCGTATAAGACCTTGGCTAAAGGGTCTAAATGGCATTATATCGGAATTCTTGGAGTAGTTGCCTCCTTTATTTTATTATCCTTTTACAGTGTTGTAGGAGGATGGATTGTTACATACTTAGGTAAAAGTTTAACAGGGGGACTTTCTCAATTTTCACTTGAGGAATATGGAGGACTTTTTGAACAGACAATAGCCAATCCAACTCAAGTGTTGATTGCCCAGTTTATTTTTCTTGCCATTACCATTTGGGTGGTACAGGCTGGAGTGCAAAGTGGAATCGAAAAAGCCAGTAAAGTTTTAATGCCATTATTATTTATTATTTTTATGGTGTTGTTGGTTAGATCGCTGACATTAGAAGGTGCATCAGAAGGGATACTTTACTTTTTACAACCGGATATTTCTTTAATCACTCCCAACACATTTTTGATGGCACTTGGACAGGCCTTGTTTTCATTGAGTGTTGGTATATCCATCATGGTGACCTATAGTTCTTATCTGGAAAAGGGAGAAAATCTTGTTCGATCTGCCGGATCTGTAGTTTGGTTGAATATCATTATCTCTCTTTTATCTGGTTTAGTTATTTTTCCGGCTGTGTTTGCTTTAGGGCTGCAACCTGATGAAGGACCTGGTCTCGTATTTGTCGTATTACCGGCAGTTTTTGATCAGTTGCCACTTGGCGGAATCTTCTTGACTATGTTCTTAGTCTTGTTATTATTTGCGACTTTGACCTCTGCCTTCTCTATTTTAGAGATAATAGTTGCAGTTATCGTAAAAGACAACCAAGAGAAAAGAAGGAAGATTGCCATAATCGGAGGAATGATCATTTTCGTTTTAGGGATACCTTCCGCATTGTCATTTGGTATTCTATCTGGAATAACCATTGGAGAACGTATCATATTTGATGTAGCTGATTTTCTCGTGAGTAATATTGCCTTGCCTGTAGGTGCATTCTTCATTTCCATTTTTGTTGGATATCGAATACCGAAGAATATCTTGGAAGATGAATTTTTCCAAGGATCTACCGTTAAGAAAGGTTTATTCCAAGTTTGGTACTATCTGATCAGATATGTGATCCCGGTAGGAATACTTCTTGTCTTTTTACAGTCATTTGGACTTTTCGGTTAGTTAAATTAAATTATCTTTTAAAACACACTCGACTTTCTTGGTCGGTGTGTTTTTTTTCATTCCACCTACAATTTACAGGGGAAACAAGGAAGTTATGACAGATATTCCTATTGGGAAAACAACCCTCGTTTTTCTACTTTAAGAGCGACTTCTGCCTAGTGTTTTCCCAATATGAAAACTAGCTGTCAGGTGATAAACTGTCCTTAATAGTTCTCAATAGTGAGAATTATTAAAAAACTTTATTAGAGGAGTGAATTTATTGAAAAAGTGGACGAAAGGTTTATCGGTCATACTTATCGCAATACTTGCTTTCTCTTTAGCTTTTGGATCTGCACAAGCAGCAGCTTCTGGTCCGAGTGCTAATGCAAAGAAAGAGTACTTAGTGGGATTTGCTAAAGGAAACAAAGCAAATGCTCAGTCTTCCAAAAATTTAATTACAGCTGCTGGTGGCGATATTCAACATACATTCCAGTACATGAATGTAGTGGAAGTGAGCTTGCCTGAAAAAGCGGCTGAAGCATTAGCGAAAAATCCTAACATTGCATTTGTAGAGGAAAACGCAGAAGTTCAAGCTACTGCACAAACAGTTCCTTGGGGAATTCCTCACATTAAAGCAGACAAAGCGCACGCTTCAGGTGTAACAGGAAGTGGAGTGAAAGTTGCGGTCCTTGATACAGGAATTGATGCAAACCATGCGGATTTGAATGTTAAAGGTGGAGCAAGCTTTGTTTCTGGTGAACCAAATGCCCTTCAAGATGGAAACGGGCACGGAACACACGTAGCAGGAACGGTTGCTGCATTGAATAATTCGACAGGAGTGCTTGGTGTAGCTTATAATGCGGATCTTTATGCAGTTAAAGTTCTTAGCGCTTCCGGAAGCGGTACATTAAGTGGAATTGCACAAGGAATTGAGTGGTCCATTGCTAATGATATGGACGTTATCAATATGAGCCTTGGTGGTAGTACCGGTTCCACAGCACTTCAGCAAGCTTGTGACAATGCTTATGCTAGTGGAATTGTAGTGGTTGCGGCTGCTGGAAACTCCGGTTCTAGAGGTAAGAGAAACACAATGGGTTACCCTGCTAGATACAGTTCTGTAATTGCAGTTGGTGCGGTCGACAGCAGTAACAACCGTGCATCTTTCTCAAGTGTTGGAAGTGAGCTTGAAGTAATGGCTCCAGGTGTAAGTATCCTCAGCACGACTCCTGGAAACAACTACTCTTCCTTCAATGGTACGTCTATGGCTTCTCCACATGTTGCAGGAGCAGCTGCACTAATCAAAGCAAAATACCCTAGCATGACGAATGTACAAATTCGTGAAAAACTAAAAAATACTGCCACTAACCTTGGCGATTCGTTCTATTATGGACATGGTGTAATAAACGTGGAAAGTGCTTTGCAATAACTAAGTTGTTCCCCCTTTGAATAGAAGCACCAGGATCAACTCTTAAATAGAGAAGGCACTGGTGCTTTATAAATTTTTTATAGGAGAGTGAGTTTTATGAATAGGTCTTTAAGAAAATTAGTTACCTTATTTTTAGCCGTAGTTATGGTTCTATCCTTCTCATTTACGCCATCAGATGCAGGTGCACAAGGCAAGCCCTTAATGAAGGAATATCTGATTGGTATAAAAAGTGGTCCGTCTGTAGCCAAAGCGGACAAGCTAGTATCCACTCTCGGCGGTTCGGTGGAGCATCAGTTTAAACATATGAATGTGTTACATATCACGTTGCCGGAAGTGGCTGCCGCAGCACTTGAAAAAAATCCGTTAGTAGAATATGTGGAAGAAAATGTGGAAATGCACACAACAGCACAAACGGTTCCTTATGGGGTACCTCATATTAAAGCGGATGTGGCACATGCACAAGGTGTTACAGGGTCTGGCGTAAAAGTGGCAGTTCTTGATACAGGAATTGATGCAAGCCATGAGGACTTGAATGTAGTAGGCGGGGCAAGTTTTGTTTCCGAAGAACCGGATGCTCTGACAGACGGCAATGGTCATGGTACTCACGTGGCAGGAACCATTGCAGCTGTAAATAATAATACGGGAGTACTTGGTGTCGCTTTTGATGTAGATCTTTATGCGGTAAAAGTATTAAGTGCTGGCGGAAGCGGTACACTTGCAGGCATCGCTCAAGGAATCGAATGGGCAATTAATAATGATATGGATGTTATCAATATGAGTTTAGGTGGCAGCACTGGTTCGAGTACGTTGAAGCAGGCAAGCGACAATGCCTATAACAGTGGTATCGTTGTCGTGGCTGCAGCTGGTAACAGCGGTTCTTTCTTTGGCTTAATAAACACAATCGGATATCCTGCAAGATATGATTCTGTTATTGCGGTTGGTGCCGTAGATTCTAATAATAACCGCGCTTCCTTCTCAAGTGTGGGAAGTCAACTTGAAGTGATGGCTCCTGGAGTTTCCATCAACAGTACATTGCCAGGCAATCAATATGGGGAATTGAATGGAACATCCATGGCATCTCCTCATGTGGCAGGTGCTGCGGCATTATTACTGGCGCAAAATCCAGATCTGACAAATGTAGAAGTTCGTGAAAGGTTACGCAGTACGGCAACCAACTTGGGATCGTCCTTCAATTACGGCTATGGTGTCATTAACCTTGAAGCGGCATTGCAATAAACTAACAAACCATTAAACTAAGACCCTCCCTTGTGAGATAAAGGGAGGGTCTTTTTTTTAGAATTTTCCATAAACCTTTGATTTCCGTTCCAGGCGCTTCGCTTGCCTGCGGGCGGTCCGTAAGCCTCCTCACTCCGTTGCGGGGTCTTACCTGTCCCTTCCTCCCGCGGGCGTCTACGCGCCTTCCACTACAATCAACCAAGTGACTTCATTCACTTAAATTATAAAAACCCACTAGACTCCCCAGCTTTATGCTACTTTAATATATATCTACCAAAAAACAATTTTTTTAAAAAAGTTGAAACTATTTCATATTAACCTGCATCTTAAGTATAGACCTCAAAAAGAAAGGAGGGTGAGCGAGCTTTGCACCTAGTGGAACAATTAAAAAATAAAGAAGAGTCCGCGCTAAAAGAATTGATGACTATTTATGGAGACTATCTTTTACGAACAGCATATTTACTGGTAAAGGACAGTCATCTAGCTGAAGAAGTGGTACAGGATACTTTCATCACAGCCTTTAAAAAGATTCATCAACTAGATGAAGAAGAAAAACTAAAAAGCTGGCTCACCTCCATTACAGTCAACCGTTGTAAAATGCAAATGCGTAAGTGGAGCTTTAAGAGCATCCTCTTAAACTTTGAATTTGCCGAACGAGTTACAGAGGACGAACAGATAGAAGGTCCTGAGGCGCAATTATTACTTGATTTCCAGAATCAATCTTTAAGTGAATCGATACAAAAGTTGGATTATAAATACAGAGAAGTAATCATTCTTTATTATTTTAACGAGATGAAAATAAGCGAAATTGCTGTGCTGTTAGCTATTGCAGAAAGTACAGTGAAAACAAGGTTAAAACGAGGACGCTCTAATTTAAAGAACATTTTCGAGAAAGGGGAGGATGAAAGTGCAACACAAAGAAAAACTAGCGGTTAAAGAAAGACTTGATCATGAGTTAAAGGACTTCCATTTTACCGGGTCTGAAAAAGTTATACAGAAATCGCATCCGAAAAGTTTTGCGGATAAAATTTCATCCTTCTGGAATAAGGAAATTGAGTTGCCTGTCCTTCCAATCGTAGTGGCCGCTACCTTAATCTTCTCGACTATCTCCCTAAAGGATGACCTAAATAGTGAGGTCACCACAACGCAGGCCGAACGTGAAATAATCCAGATAGCTGGATACACCTATTGGAAGGATGACTATGAAAGAGCGGTGAAGGAACATGAAAATAAAAGTGAAAATTAAGCACATAGTGTTATCTGGAGTAGCGTTGATTTTATTCCTTCCAATTTTCTTCTATTTAATACAACCACAGTTCACGATATACATGGCTAAGCAACAGATGGTAAATGGGGAGCAAATGGGAAAAGAGGGAATACAGGAGGTGCTAGACAATGAGAAAATTTTTACTGAGCAGAGATACGCACTTATCCGGGAGTTTATGATGGGGGACTCTTATACGATGGAATATGATGTGTATGTCGGCACGACCTCAACTCATTGGTCTGATCCCCAGGAGTCTAAATTGAAATTCTCTATTCAAGAGCGCCTACCTTACTTGTTGGAGTATGTGGAAGAAGGACCGACTGATGGATATATGGAATCAGCGGCTGGTGAAGTAGCGGATTATTACAACCAGAAAGGCGAATGGCAAAAAGGGAATAGAGTGCTGCAAACAGCTTTAGACAGGGGAAATAAAACATATTTCAGATCGGAATTGGCATTCAAACAAATTGATTTGGCCGCTCAAAATGAGAAATATGATCTTGCCTTAAAATATATAGAAGATTACACTGCAAATGTGTCAGCAGATGACTATACAAAAGAAAAAGTAGATAGGATTAAAAATGGGTTAAACTCAGACTCAGTTAATATTGTTCGAGGAAAAGTACTTCTCAAATCCGATGGTGAGACACCTATGGACGGTGTAGGGGTATTTCTCCGTGATAAGAACAATTTGCATTACAGCATTGGTGCGTATGAACAATACCAATCAGTAACCAACAAAAACGGTGAATACGTATTTAAAAATGTTCCAACAGGCAGTTATCAGCTGGGATTTGGGTTTACCTTTGATCAGATAGATGGTTATACACTTGCCATGCCTGCAGATCCTTGGGTTGAAGTGAAAGGTGAGGATGTTGTTGCACAAGATTCCGTCATTAATCCTTTGATTGACATCCATCAGCCGGTTAATTCGGAGGAAATTACAGATAATCAGCTTCATTTTTCATGGGAACCTGTGGAAGAAGCGGCATACTACAGTATTAGTGTAGGCAGAGAAGTGGAGGGGGGATCCGTATCGCACGGTTTGAAGAGTGGTATTAAAAGCACTGAACTCACTGTTCCCGTGGAAGATCTTTACTTTTCGCAAGGAGTCATTCAGTTTACAGAAGAAAGTGACGGGAAGGGGATTGATTATTCTTCTGTACTAGGTTTCGCAGATCCTAATGGCCGCTTTTTCTGGAATGTGGAGGCATATGATGAAAAAGGTAATTTAATTACGCAAAGCCAAGGTTACAGATTAGGAGCCGACACATTTGGAAACCTGCCGACTTTTTATTTAAAGAACAGAGAATTGACAAAAGCAGATAGAGTTTTGTTAAAGAATAAGCCAGATGAAGCATTGGATATGTATAAGCAAAATTATGCTAAGAATCCAAATGACCTGCATAGTTTGCTAATGATTAGCAAGATTATCGGTGTCGAGGAGTCGGTGTTTAACAAATCAACAAAAGATTTGGCAATACCTTACTTAGAGGTTTTGGCTGAAAAAGCCCCTAACGAAATCTTGTTCCTTGATATTCTCCAATACTATTATGAAAAAGAAGATTGGCAAACCTATAAAAAATGGTATGAAAGGTTTGAAGGTATAAAGGGAGATATTTTAAATGAATATATTGAGGGAACTCACGCAATGGCCCTCTTAAATCAAGAAAAGTATGAAGAGGCAAAATCACAGTTTCGACTGGTAATGGAGCAAGGATATAGCCATGAACATATCGGCGATTGGCTAGCACTAGAACTGTTTTTAGGTGATCCTTTTGATTATGTATTAGAATTGGCGCAAGAACATCCAGAGCAAGGGATTTATGATGTGAGGGTTGATTGGGAGCTTTTAATTAAAAATCTCCAAAGTGAAGAGGGACAGTTTGATGGATATAGGGAAGAACTTGAAGAGGTAATTGGATGGCACTTTAAGGAGGAAAATGAAAGACTAGAAGATTGGTTGAAAACGACAACTAAGATAGAATTGAAGCGGTTTATTGAACATTTGAGAAAATAAAAGGGAAAAGGAACGACTACTTGTGCATAGAGTCGTTCCTTTTTTCTTTTTTGCTTATAAGTTTTTCAAAAAACGTTCCATACGGTCCATTGCTTTTTCAAGTGTTTGCATGTCATAGGCATAGGAAAGTCTTACATACCCTTCTCCTAGCTCAGAGAATGCACTACCTGGTACAACCGCGACGCCTGCTTCCTCTACAAGTTTTAACGCAAAATCAAATGATTTCATCTTATACTTCTCAATTGAAGGGAACAGGTAAAACGCGCCACTTGGCTTTACTACCTCAAGCCCCATTTCCCCAAGGCGTCCATACACATAGTTCATTCTCTCTTGATACTGTACTTTCATATCCTCTGCATCATTAATTCCTGTTGTTAAAGCCTGTAATGCGGCGTATTGAGAGACGGAACTCGCGCAGGAAACGTTGTACTGATGTACCTTTAACATCTGTTTCATCACATATTCAGGACCAAATACAAGCCCTATTCTCCAACCTGTCATGGAATGGGATTTGGATACACCATTGATGACGATGGTTTTCTCTCGCATGCCGGGGAGGGTGGCAATAGATTGATGCTTGCCCTCAAAAACAAGTTCACTATATATTTCATCTGACAAAATAAAAATATCCTTGTCTTGCAACAGGTCTGCAATTTTTCTTAATTCCGTTTCTGGTAATGCTGCACCAGTCGGGTTAGATGGATAAGGTAGAATGATACAACGTGTTTTTTCCGTAATATTTTTTTCTATTAGATCTGCTGTTAATTGAAAACCAGTCTCTCTCGTATCGATATGAACAGGTATCGCCCCGCAAAGTTTTATAATAGGTTCGTAACCTGGATAGACTGGCCCAGGTAAAATCACTTCCGTTTCCGGTTCTAAAATGGTACGAAATGCAATATCAATCCCTTGACTGGCACCAATGGAAACAATCAATTCAGTCTCAGGGTCATAATCCATCTTGTATTTCTTTGTAACAAACTCAGTGGCAGCCTTCCTAAGTTCAGGGATGCCAGCATTAGGTGTATACACGGTTTTATTCATTTCAATGGCAGCTTTGCCGGCTTCTTTTACATGTGTTGGAGTAGGAAAATCGGGTTGCCCGATGGTAAGTGAAAGTACATCATCATATTTTGCTACAAGGTTGAAAAACTTTCGAATCCCTGAAATTTCTATATCTTTTACATTCGAGTTGATTAGATGTTCCATACAAATTGCCCCTTTATGTATTCAAGCTTTTTAAGTTAGTGTAACTGACTTTTTTCCCCTTGTCCAAGAGATTATTCTAGTAAAATGTATAGGTAGGAAGAGGGGTTCCTTGATACCTAGAAAGAGAGGGGAAACGTTTGTTTGGTCTTTGGCGTACTAGGGAAGACCTATAAAAATAAGAAGCTAGTAGGATAGGAAAAAACTTACATAACCTTTATAATAATTATAAACACAGAATATTCACATAATTTTAGTTGCCGTCTCCATTGCTTTGGATGCACTCCTTTCACCTTTGTATTACTGGGATTTGGTGTCTGTTGGATTCCGTCTGAAAGGGGATTGTGTAATGGATATTGTGCTACAAATCTGGGTTACGTTGTTGGAAAGGTACGCAGAGGAGTTGTTTTTTCAGGATTCATCATCAGGGGTCTTTTCGTTTATGATTATTGGGGTGCTCGCTTACTTGTACAAGCAGGAAAAAGAGACAAAGAAACAATGTTCTTGCTGCCAAACAGAGGCGAAAACAATAGAGAAAAAGCTCCCTGAAAAGCAAGAAGAAGCGGAATGAAGTTTCCGCTTCTTTTTTTGCTTTTTACTGTAAGTGAGAGAACTGATCTAATAGGGCATTATATTCGTTTGATAGTGTTTTGAATTTTTGACGGTTGCCTTCACCTAATGCTAGATCTATTTCGTTCATCAGCCTGTTTTTATGGAATTGAAAGACAGAAGAGTCGACAATGATTTGAGCGACTTTCTCCTCTCTGGTCATATCAAAGCTTTTGAAGTTGGAAACAGATTGTTCAGGTTGAAAAGAAAAATGCTTATTCATAATTTCTACCCCCTGTGCGGAATTTTGGAATGCGTATTAATGGGTGAATCATGAAAAGGATGGAATATATGCTTGCTCATCCTTTTTCCTATTATCTGATATTTTGTCCTGTTTGTGAAGTATCATTTTTAGAAAATTTAGATATATCAGAAAAAATAGTGGAAACTTTGTTAAAGTGTGACATTTGCTTAAAAGATATTGTTTGGTTACTTATTTTTGAATATACCCAAAATAGCAATAGGGAAAACAATTAGAGTGTATTAACCTTAAAAAAGTTGAAGAAAGAATAGTCATCTGTTGAAATCAATGGTGATTCGGAAAAATAATAAAGTCGTGGACGAGAATTTTAAATTTACTCTTGAAATATCAATAGAAAACGAATATTATTAGTAAGGTTTCAATAATACATTCGTTTTTGGAGGAATTTTAAGTTGGAAAACTATTTTGATTTTAAAAAGTTTAATACGTCAATTAAACAAGAGGTATTAGCGGGGATTACGACTTTCCTTACGATGGTTTATATAATTTTTGTGAATCCGGCTATTCTTTCAGCAGCAGGTATTCCATTTGAACAAGTGTTTATGGCAACAATCATTGCCGCTGTGATCGGGACGGTAACCATGGGACTATTTGCAAAGTATCCAATAGCGGTTGCTCCCGGGATGGGCCTTAATGCATATTTCACAAGTGTTGTAGCTACTCAGGGACTTACCTATCAAGCAGTGTTGGGAACGGTGTTTTTAGCTGGACTAGTTATCATTATTTTAAGTTTGACCAATTTAAGAAAAGCGCTTATTGAAGCGATACCTGCGCCATTAAAGTATGGGATTACAGCGGGTATTGGCTTATTCATAGCGTTTCTTGGATTAAAGATGGCAGGTATTGTAGTTCCGAGTGATGCAACGATGATTACACTTGGAGATCTCACAAGTCCTGTTACGGCGCTTGCTATCGGAGGACTGTTCGTCACCCTCATTCTTATGGCAAAACGGGTATCCGGTGCCCTGTTTTATGGTATGGTTTTGACGGCAATCGCAGGCTATTTCTTTAATATGCTTTCATTTAACGGCATTGTGGATATGCCTCCTGCACCTCAGTTCATCCATATTGGAGATGCACTTAGTGGGGTAGTGACAAACGGTTTATATACTGTGGTATTTGCATTCATTTTAGTTACTATTTTTGATTCTACTGGAACGCTTGTAGGAGTGTCAGAACAAGCTGGATTTATGAAGGATGGCAAATTGGCAAGAACGAAGCCTGCGACACTTTCCGATGCGATAGCAACGACAGCTGGTGCAGCCCTTGGGACAAGTCCTTCTTGTGCTTATATTGAATCTTCTGCCGGGGTTGCTGCGGGTGGCAGAACAGGATTGACTTCTATTGTGGTAGCTGGATTGTTTCTTTTATCGATGTTCTTTTCCCCGGCAATTTCCGCTATATCCAGTTTACCGGCAATCACTGCACCAATATTAATTATTGTGGGATGTTTTATGATGGAAGGTCTTGCAAAGATACAATGGAGAAATTTTGATGAAGCATTCCCTGCTTTCGCCATTATTTTGACAATGCCGTTAACTTCAAGCATCGCAACAGGGATAGCGGTTGGTTTTATTACGTATCCCATCATGAAAGCTGTAAATGGAAAGTGGAAAGATGTTCATCCGCTCATTTACGTATTTGCAGTTATATTCTTAATACAAATGATTTATTTTCCGGCACACTAACGGATAAAAAACGACGCACCCAACTTTTTCGGGTGCGTCGTTTCTTATTTAAATGTAGGAAAGTATAAATTCCACTTGATTTCCGTTCCACGCGCTTCGCTTGCCTGCGGGCGGTCCGTGAGCCTGCCTGCGGGGTCCACCTGTCCCTTCCTCCCCCGGGCGTCTGCGCGCCTTCCACTACAATCAACAAGGTTACTTCATTCAACTTAAGGTTAAAAAAGATATTTAACGAGAAACTGACAAACCAATAACAATTCTTTTAACCAATTTCTAGCTGTGGATTGGAGCAAATGGCGTAGACTCCAGCGGGGGAGTAACGGTAGGTTGAGACCCCGCAACGAAGTGAGGAGGCTCAAGCACCGTCCCGCGGAAAGCGAAGCCAATTGCGGAAAGGAACAGCGGACTAATCAAATAACTTATAAATAAAAGGGGAGAGAGGACCCGCACTTTCTTAGCCTTCTTGATTAAATAACCCTTCTTCTGCATCTTCCTGAAGTCTTTGTAGCCATTTTAATTCTACTTGGCAGAGTTCATGGGCGTTTTCCATGATGGCTTGCGACCCTTTTGGGGCATGGATACCATATTGATTATATACTCTTTCCAGCATTTCAAGTTGCATTTTTGTATGGGAGATTCTCGCAGATAAGGCCTCTCTAATCAGGTTTTCATTCCCAAGATGTATAAATGCAAGGGCTGTGTACATTGGATGAAAGTGCGTGCTTTCTGCTTGTATCTGCTTTTTTAGTAACTGTTGAAAAGCTTCTTTTCCATCAGGAGTGATGCTATATATGGTCTTATCAGGACGAGTCTGGTCTGTTACGACTTGCTTGACCTTAATAAGTTTTTTGTTAAGAAGCTGCTCTACGGCATAGTAGAGGGAGCCTTTTGCCATTTTAATATATTGCTCCATGTTACGGTCATGCATCACTTGTTGGATTTCGTATGGATGCTTGTCTCCTTCCATGAGGAGACCAAGTATTACAAGTTTTATTGCCAAATTCGATCACACCTTTGTATGTAAAGAGTGGTTTGTCTTTTATTATAAAGGAAAGATGAGATGTCGGATACTAATAATGGGTTTAGCGGTATATTCAAACGCAAATTGAAATCCGACTATTGAGGTAAGTTATTGGAAATTGTCATGTATTTCTAGACGAACTCATACAAGAAGCCTATAATGGATGGGGTGCTAAATTATAAAATTTAACACTTTACCCATTAAATTGAGTCCGGTGGGTAATATAAGTAATGTTGTTATTAATTGGAGGATTTGTTTTGAATGATTTATCTAATTAAACCGCTAATTGTTAATATAACCATCATCTTTTCATTGATGTTCAATGCGAATTTATTCTTTCCCTTCAGCAAAAGAAAACCCCTGAATTTTAAACAGTCAACCATACTTGGATTGTTTAGTGCATTTTCTGCAACGTTGTGTATGCTTTACCCCATTGAAACACTGGAAGATACTAATTTTGACTTTAGGATGATACCAATCATAATTGTTACGTTGTATGGAGGCTGGTATCCTGGCCTGCTTTGTACAGTTATAGTCGTAATGCTGCGATACTTGATTGGTGGAGAGTATGTTTACGTTGGTATTGCGGTTTCCATTCTTGCTTTAGGAATAGGTGTCTTGTTCCGTTCTGGCTTTCTTAAGAGCGCCAATAAAGTGTTATATGGA
The DNA here is from genome assembly GCF_002157855.1 of Sutcliffiella horikoshii. Lineage (NCBI taxonomy): Bacteria > Bacillati > Bacillota > Bacilli > Caryophanales > Bacillaceae > Sutcliffiella > Sutcliffiella horikoshii. The sequence continues at coordinate 1,585,698 of NZ_CP020880.1, forward strand.
GTTATTGTCATATCCTTCTATTATTTGGTATATATTTTCATTTTGTTTAGTACAGTATCTTTTTTAGATATTAATTTTTATATTGTTTATTTTCTTGCATTCAGCTTAACTTTTACGGCTTTGATATTTACGGTAGAAAAATTAATCATTGCTAATCAACAGTTTGATGAAACTTTGTATCTGGATAAACTTTCAACAGTCAGTCAAATGGCAGCAGCATTTGCTCACGAAATCAGAAACCCCATTACAACTGTCAGAGGCTTTATTCAATTTATTAACTCCGACACCAAAGACGAAAATTTAAAGCAATTTGCTCCACTCATTCTTGATGAATTGGATCGGACCAATAAGATTATCACGAATTATCTGACTGTGGCACGGCCGACAAACTTCACTTTATCATATATAGATGTTAATAAAGCCCTGCAAGACTCTGTAGAGTTGCTCAGACCATTCGGGTCATACCGCAATGTTTCCATAGACCTTAACTTAGAGGGGGAGCATTATATCTACAGTGATGAACAACATTTAAAGCAGGTATTAATGAACATCATTAAAAATGGAATTGAGGCAGTGGATGAAGAGCAAGGTGGATATGTGAAAATCGTGAAAAAGCCTGCAGATGAAAGAGGGCAGGTTGAAATCATCTTTGTGGATAATGGAATAGGAATGAGCGAGGAGCAATTAGAGAAACTCGGGTTACCTTATTATACGACAAAAACAAAAGGTACAGGATTAGGAAGCATGATAACAAACAGGTTGATCCATGAAATGAAAGGTAAAATCCATTATGAAAGCAAGGTTCATAACGGCACATCTGTCACAGTTAAATTACCTATTGTTATCAAAAACTAAGTAAACAAAAGAGGCTGATGTTGAAAATCAACGCCAGCCTCTTTTCTATTTTTTCCATAAAGAAACTTCACCAGTATTTCGATTTACCTTGTACCATCCGCGTGATAATTTTTCCGGTTGATTATTAAAATGTACAAGATCAGATACATGAAATAAGTAAAATTCCCCATCAATGCCCTCGTAAGCAACATCTGTACTATCATGCCTGGTAAGCTCCAAATACTTCATTAGACTTGATCTCGCTTCTTGTCTAGAGATTTTCCCTTGATCATTATCGCCATTTGTGTTGTCTACGTTTATCAATGCTTCATTCCGTGAATCTCTTATCAGTTCATCATTGGACATCAATCCAGGTTGTTTTCTTTCTTCTGTTATCGTTGGTCCCTTTGCACTTTCTTCATCCCTTTGATTGGCACACCCACAGGAAAGAACAAATACTAATGGAATAATTAACAGTTTTTGATGCATGCATGACACCCTCCTTCATATCTTTCACATGTCGATTATTGATAGTATGAAGTAGGAAGAAAGATTTCATGCAAGTTAGCGTTTTTAGCAGAAATGAACAGCATATAATGGGAAAAGATAGACAGCGTGTAAATATTACGTAAAAAATCATGTAGAAAGGAGGAGTGGGGGGGTTATTAGAGAATAGTCTTCTTATCACATTAATTGATGGAGGAAGTTTTAATGGCAAATTTGGAACCGAAAGTACAAAACGGAAGCAATCAAGAAAAACCAAAATCTCCATGGGCCTTATATTTTTCCCTGCCTATTATTTCTTGGGCTCTTTATGATTTTGCCAATACTATTTTTTCATCCAATATCATTACGATATTTTTCCCTTTTTATTTACAGGAAGTGATAGGGACAAATGAAAGAATGGATCAAATTGCAAGTACATTTCTATCATATGCAAACGCAACGGCCAGTTTTTTTCTGGTTTTGTTTTCTCCTTTATTCGGGGTAATGATTGACCGGACAGGAAAAAGGAAAAAATTCATCATTCCTTTTACCTTAATAGCCGTTTTTTCCACTATCTTCATGGGTGTTTTTGCATCTCTTCAAACTTCCCAAACAATGTTTGGATTACCGGTTAGTTTCATATTAGTGCTCCTATTGTTTGTGGTAGCAAAGTTCTTCTTTCATTCCTCCCTCATCTTTTATGACACGATGCTTCCAGACCTGGGGACTAAAAAGGAATTGCCGTTAATATCAGGGTTTGGTATCGCAGTAGGGTATATGGGGACATTGCTCGGGCTCACGGTATACCTATATGTGGGGGATAGTGATTTTCATCGGGCTTTTATCCCGACCGGAGTACTATTTCTTTTATTTTCTTTGCCTTTGTTCTTCATTTTTAAGGAAAAGCCTAAGGAAGTTCAAGAGAAAAAATCATTTTTCAGTGGCTATAAAGAGATCTATCAGACGTTTAAAGAGATGCGTTTGTATCGACCTGTTTTTCTCTTTATGATTGCGTATTTCTTTATCAATGACGCTATTGCTACGGCGATTGCGATGATGGCTATCTATGCAAGGGCAATCGGAGGCTTTTCAGCAACTGAATTTATATTGCTTTATTTAGTTTCTACTGTTTCGAGTATTATCGGGTCATTTATCTATGGTTATATCTCAAGAAGTATCGGATCAAAACTTGCGGTAGCATCCGTAGCTGGGCTCTTGATAGTGGCATTATGTTTTGCTGTCTTTGCCATCGATCCTTGGATGCTTTGGCTTGCAGGAAGTTTATTTGGAGTCGCTCTTGGTGCAACATGGGTAACGTCCAGAACGTTTATCATAGAGCTGACACCAGAAGGGAAAAGAGGGCAGTTCTTCGGACTCTTTGCCTTTTCCGGTAAAGTTTCCTCCATTGTCGGACCGCTGTTATACGGAACCATCACCTTAGTACTTGCAGGCTACGGAAACCTCGCAAGCCGGACAGCACTTGGCTCCCTAATCATTCTGGCCTTCATCGGCCTAATCATCACCCTGAGAGTACCATACAAAAAAGAAGCGTAAGTAAGCTTCTTTTTTTTATAAATAAGAGAGTATAAAATCCGGTTGATTTCCGTTCCAGGCGCTTCGCTTGCCTGCGGGCGGTCCGTGAGCCTCCTCACTTCGTTGCGGGGTCTCACCTGTCCCTTCCTCCCGCGGGCGTCTTCGCGCCTTCCACTGCAATCAACAAGATAACTTCATTAACTTTTAGGATTTCCTAAGAGGTATGGTATTTCCCTGAGTTAACTGTATAAGTAATAACGTTTCGTTCTAGTGATCTAGAGCTGTTGATTGGAGCAAAAGGCGAAGACTCCTGAGGGAGATAGTGCTAGGTGGAGACCCCGCAGGCGGAGCCGAGGAGGCTCCAGCAGCGCCCCTAGGAAAGCGAAGCCATTTGCGGAAATCAACAACGGAGCTTAACCAATTATTTTAAAAGGTCCGGGCAGTTTTGCTTGGTTCTTTTAGTATTCTATTTTAATTATCTATTTATAATAAATATAATCTGGTTGACAGCAAATAATGATATGAATATAATATAAAATGTATTAAATAATAATTATTATAAAAAGATAACTCATATAATAAAAAAGGGAGAGAGTAGAATGAAATTAAGAGAACAAATGCCTGAACTAACAGGCGCAACAGAATGGATCAATGAAGAAATTACAATGGACGAGCTAAAGGGGAAAGCGACCCTTATCCACTTCTGGTCAGTAAGCTGCCACCTTTGTAAGGAAGCAATGCCTGAAATCAATGAACTGCGTGACGAATATGACGACGACTTGAATGTAATCGCAGTACACATGCCACGTTCAGAAGATGACCTTGATATCGGCGTAATTCGTTCCATGGCAATGGGCCACGACATCACACAACCAATTTTTGTAGATAGTGAACATAAACTAACAGAAGCATTCGAAAACAAATACGTACCAGCTTACTATGTATTTGACGAAGAAGGAAAACTCCGCCATTTCCAAGCAGGCGGAAGCGGAATGAAAATGCTAAAAAAACGCATCAACCGCGTTTTAGGCATAGAAGAAAAATAAAAGATCAACAGTCCAAGAGAAACCATAAATACGGTTTCTCTTTTTTTGTCTGAATAAAAGCATGAACTTCCCACATATACATAGCTATAGAGTTTTATCGAGAAATTAACTGGGGAGGAGGCTGATGAAAAAAAAGCATACAAACCCATGGGAAACAATGAACGATAAAATTGACGAAGTATTGGGAGATAAGTTTTGGAAAGATATGCTTCCTGTCATGCCAAAACGTATCCCTCTTATCGACATCATGGAAACCGAAGACAAAGGACTAATAATAATGGAACTTCCCGGATTGAAATCTGCTGAAGACATCCAAATCTCCGTCAGAAACAATCAATTATTCATTAAAGGCAGCATTCCATACCCCTACCCCATTCCAAGAGAAAACTTACTACAGGGAGAAAGATTTTTCGGTGACTTTCAGCGTGTTGTTCAAATCCCTTTTTCGTTTGTACCAGAGAAATTGACCGCACAATACAAACAAGGTTTACTAACGCTCATATTTCAAAAAAATGCACAAGATGTATCAGTTGAGATAGATTTTATAGAATAATTATATTTTGTAAGGAGGGGGCAGCTTGAAGTTTGAGGTGAAGGATTTTAAAGTGGACATTCTGATGAACTCATCCTCTTTAAATAAAGGGAAAAATGTAAGTTGGAATACGAAGTCAACACAAAAGGAAAATCAAGGTTTTGGAATACTTTCAGGTGAAAGGAACTCTATCCGACAATCAAGTAATACAGTAAAAAGCCAAAGTGGCGGCAACGAACAAACTTCATCCTAAATGGTTGTGATTATTTATGTCTAACAATGATGAAATGGAAAGAAGGATTCAAGATTTAGAAGCAAAAATTGAGCAACTTACCACACAATTTAATAAGATGAATGATACAAAACAGCAGGTTGTCCACTATCATATCAAAACATTAGAAATACAAAATGCTCAAATTGATAAACTAAATTATCATCTCGATAGTATCGGTATCGAACAACTTAGCGGTACGTTAAATATAGGGAACAATTTTGACGCTAAACAGCAAACTCCCATAAAGGAACCTCAAAAAAATAAAGAAACTAACGAAAAAAATAGCCGATCCTATCGTCCTTTAAAAAAACAAAAAAATAAAAGCGAGGAAAGCCAGCACATAAGTGTGACAAATAGAAAAAACGGATTATCCGTAAAAATCAATGGGAAGGAGGAGAGTGGATGAGCGATTATTCGCCTAATTTCTTCATAGGAAGCATCCGGATCGGAGTAGTGGAAAGTGCTTCTTGTATCAACATGGGGAACAATTACCCTTCCCAGTTTCAAAGTCATAAAAAGCATAACCAAGGGGTGGGAAACATAAGTGGCGATGAAAATGATATTCATGGAACGAAAAGCCAGGTTAGTGACTCTTCCTTTATTGATATGTTTGAGCAAACAGAAGATCAAGAATTGCCACAATGGCTGCAAAATGTAATAAAAGAAAAGGAGGGCATGCATGCCGAAGAGAAAACCGATTAATTGCTAGATTTATTCTGTACCGGCATATCCACCACATCAGGATCGTGGACGATATTTAGATTGGAATCAGAATCATTAAATTCTCCCGCTACCACACCAAACCCCATATTTGTTTTTTGGTAGGTGCTCCAATTGGCCTGCATGTTTTCTCCTGTAAATATCCCGGAACAATTCATAATGGACATGACTTCAATTTTATCAAGCAGTATGTGAATTTGCGACGAATGATTTCTTGTCAAAATAACGCCCCCTTAAAATTGTGCCGTCGGTTGCGGGTTGTTGATTTCTGGATTCGCAATGGAAGTATCAACACCGTCTGCATCAAATACTACGTTACAAACATTCGTAACTGCTACTGCTCCTATTTCAATTCCATTCCCCATGTTGATTTTCCCCTGAGTGCTCCAATCCGGTTGGTTGTTCTGACCTGTGGAAACGGCAGAACTCTGGCTGATGCTGTTGACATTTATTTGATTAAAGATGATGGAAACTGGCAATTTGAACCCTCCAATCGTGGCATTTCGGACTTCTTTAATGTAAGGTATTCCTTTAAAACGCATAACGTGAAGAAAGTGATAAATTAACAGAAAATAAAAAATGTTTGTTGAAAATAAAAAACAGTATGATACTATGTAATTACGGCATAATTAAGGAATATTTCCTTTATTGGATAATACAACTTGAAAGGACGTGTTACATAGATGGATTTAACGATACCAGCAATGGATGAACTCTTGTTTAAACAGCTAATTGAGTTCAGAAGAGATGTACATCAGTTTCCTGAAATCAGCGGCGAAGAATATGAAACCTCTAAAAAAATACAAGCGCAACTTAGTAAACATGACATCCCTTTTCAAACAGGTTTTGCCAAGACAGGTGTTCTTGGAATAATTAAAGGTGCAAAACCGGGTCCTACAGTTGCATTAAGGGCGGATATTGATGCTTTGCCTATTACGGAGAAAACGGACCTGCCATTTGCTTCTCTTAAACCAGGAAGCATGCATGCCTGTGGACATGATGCCCACACGACGATGCTTTTAGGCGCAGGGATTTTATTAAATCAATATAAACATGACCTGGCTGGAACGGTGCTTTTGGTCTTTCAACCTGCAGAAGAAGCTTCACCAAATGGTGGTGCGAAACCGATGATGGATGACGGAGTGTTTGATGAATATGTCCCGGATGTTATTTTTGGACAACATGTTTGGCCCGATCTACCTGTAGGCCAGATTGGTATTCGGTCTAAAGAAATGATGGGGGCAACAGATCGATTTAAAGTGGTGATAAATGGTTCCGGTGGTCATGCCAGCATGCCGCATCAAACAAATGACGCCATAATTGCAGCTAACCATATGGTGACCATACTACAAACCATCGTGAGCAGGAATGTGAACCCTATTGATGCAGCCGTTGTAACGGTCGGAAGAATAGAAGGCGGATACAGGTATAATGTGATAGCTGATACCGTAACGCTGGAAGGTTCCATTCGCACCTACAAAGAAGAAACAAAAGCCAGAGTAAAAGAAAGATTCTTTGAAGTAGTGGAACTTACTGCAAAAGCAATGGGTGCAACTGCAGATATTGAATATATTGATGGATATGAAGCAACCATTAATATGCCTGAATGGGCAGAGGTCGTAAAAGAAACGGCCAACAAATTACTGGGATCTGAAGATGCAACCCCAACTGTCGATCCGTCACTTGGAGGAGAAGACTTTTCCAGATTTCTTAACAGGTATCCAGGAGCCTTCTTCTGGCTGGGTTCAGCCGTTGAAGGTAGAGAAGTTCAAAAACCTCTCCATGACCCTAAATTTGAATTCAATGAAAAAGCCCTGCCAATAGGTGTGAACATGCTCGTTGAGGTCACATTAAACGCACTGGAAAAACTCCAACATAAAAACTAGGAGGCGGATATTAATATGGCGATAGACGTTTCAGATTTTGTTTCTTCCATATCGGATTCTTTGATCTCTTGGCGCAGACATTTACACAAGTTTCCCGAACTGGGTTGGACCGAATATGAGACAACCTACCTCATTGCGAAGGAGCTTGATAAGCTTGGCTATCCTCTATCCTTAGGTAAGGATGCCTTAGTGTCCGAAGAGAGAATGGGCGTTCCGAATCATGATGTTCTTCGTAACGCTGAAAATAAAGCTCTCCAAAACGGTGTACCTGCAGAATGGATGTCAAAAATGAAGGGTGGTCATACTGGTGTAGTTGCCAGACTTGATACTGGGAGGCCTGGGAAGCATATAGCACTTCGTTTTGATATTGATGCACTTCCGATATTGGAGAATAAATGGTCATCTAAAGATCATTTCCCGACTATACATGGATTTTCATCACAATGGCCAAATGTGATGCACGCATGCGGTCATGATGGACATGCGGCAATAGGACTCGGTTTAGCCACTTTTCTTTCAACCTATCAAGAAAAGTTATCAGGAACCTTTACTCTCCTCTTTCAACCTGCAGAAGAGGGAAGCAGAGGGGCAAAATCAATGGTCTCAAAAGGTTGGTTGGATGATGTGGATGTATTCTTAAGTGGGCACATCGGGATCGCTCCGATGCAGATTGGTGAGGTAGTTGCTTCTGCACATGGATTTCTAGCTACATCTAAACTTGATGTTTTATTCAACGGGAAGTCTGCACACGCAGGTGTGGAACCCCAAGAAGGTAGAAATGCCTTGCTTGCTGCAGCCTCAGCATCCATACACCTTCATGCTATCCCAAGGCACTCAGGAGGAGAAACGAGAATAAACGTCGGCACACTTCAAGCAGGTAGCGGTAGAAATGTCATTCCGGATCATGCGGCAATGTCATTGGAAACGCGCGGGGAAACAAGCATCCTCAATCAATATATGGAGGACGAAGCTACTAAGATCATTCAACATTCCGCTGCAATCTATGGTGTAGATTGTGACATCCAGTTAGTAGGTAAAGGAATAGAAGCTTCCTCAGAGCAAGGATGGAAAGAGTTCTTGGATGATGCAACAAAGAGCAGCAAGCGGGTGAAGAAGGTAACAGAAACGTTACCACTTAAGGCATCAGAGGATGCAGCGTATATGCTCAATCATGTAAGAGACCGGGGAGGGAAAGCCACTTATTTTATCTTCGGTACACCACTTGCGGCTGGCCATCATCATCCACTATTTGATTATGATGAAAAGGTTCTTGACGTGGCACTTGACGTATACATCTCCTCTATTCTATCTTTATCCTAGAATAGAAAAGTGTGGTATATCTGCTTTATTATGAGGTGAAGAAGTGAAAGTTAAAATAGGTATAATCGGTCCAAGTGATTCCACCGAGAGAATCATGTTAGTCGGAAAAGAATTTAAGAATGTTGAATTGTTTTCTTTTCCATATACAGCACTAGAAGAAATCGATTTAATCATCAATAATAACAAGGGATCAGTCGATCAATGGATGTTTTCTGGTCAAGTTCCCTTCACATATGCAATGTCTCGGGATTTGTTGAAAAAGAATGAGGGTGGATTCGCTGAACTTTATGGCTCTAGTTTTCTTGGGACCCTTTTAGAAGCTCAAGTGAAGGAAGGAAAGATCCTCAAAACAGTTAGCCTTGATACAATCAGGCAAGACAGAATTGAGATGAACAAAAACTTTTTCTCTCTTCAAGCAATAAACTTCCATTCCTATTCCTATGAAGGAATTGTAGCGGTAGAAGACTTAGTTTCTTTTCATCAAGAATTATATGAAAAGAAAGAAATCGAAGTTGCCTTTACTTGTATACAGGCCGTCTATAGAAAACTGAGGAAACTAAACATCCCTTGCTTTCGGGTAATACCGTCCGACCTTGCCATATTGTCTAGCCTGGAAATATTGATTGAACGGGCACATTCATTGCGATATAGAAAATCCCAGATTGCCATTCTAGGAATTGAAGTCATTCATACAAAAGCTTCGCTTGAAGAAATGCACTACTCTCATAAAATGAAAATTAAGGAGCTTGAGTTAAAAAGATTAATGCTCCGATTTGCAGAAGAGGTAAATGGTTCTTTTGTACAATTTGGTGACGGACTTTTCTTTCTCTTCACAACAAGAGGGGAGCTTGAGTGGCATATTGAAGGAGAGTCACTACTTCAATTGGTAGAGGATATCAAAGTGCAAAGTGGACTGAAAGTAAGGTTAGGACTGGGATTTGGTGAGACGGTACTAGCAGCAGAAGAAAATGTAAGGCAGGCGTTTCACCATGCACGAGAACAGGATTCCTCTACACTAGTTTGTGTTAACGAAGACCGAGAAGTCACTGAATTCTTTGGTTCGTCCGACAGGCTTTCTTTTCAATCACGCTCACTTGGGGAAGAGTGGGAAGAAAAGCTCAAAGATCTTACTATTAGTCCGACGATTGTTTCTAGAATAAAGTCATTGGCACATTACTATCAAAAAGATGTCGTCACATCACAAGACCTGGCAAGTTGGCTGAAAAGTACGGAAAGAAATGCAAGGAGAATACTTACTGAAATGGAACGGTCGGGCCTTATAAAAGTCTCTGGGGAAGAACAATCTGGACATCGTGGCAGACCGAGAAAAATATACAAACTATCTTTTTTGTGAGTGAAGGGGAAATCGCAGTTAGATTTCCCATTTCTCAAAAACGGATGAAATAACTGAAAATTTATTATATTATAAATGGAACGAATGTTGCGATTGGAATTTATCAGTTATTTTCGGAACAAAAAAGGAACTATACCTAAAAGGAGTGAGGAAAATGAGTCAATTACAAACACAGCAAGAAAAATCTACCTCCATGCTTGATAGATTCTTAGGAGGCGTAGAACGGTTAGGGAATAAGCTTCCAGATCCTTTTATGCTATTTGTCTATTTATCTCTTTTTATTATTGGAATTTCCTTTGCAGTTAATCAGTTTGGAGTAACGGTTGAACATCCCGGAACGGGGGAAGAACTGGCTATTAAGAGCTTATTGTCAGGAGAAGGAATTGAATTCATTCTTACCTCGATGCTTACCAACTTCACTGGTTTTGCACCTTTAGGTCTAGTGCTGGCAATGATGCTTGGAATAGGGCTTGCTGATAAAGTGGGATTGATTGAAGCAGGGATCAAGAAGACTATATTAAATGCACCAAAAGCTTTGATCACCTATGCGGTCGTTGGTACCGGAATTCTAGGAAACCTTGCATCGGATGCAGCGTTTGTTATAGTACCGCCCCTTGCTGCCATGATTTTTTATACAGTTGGCAGGCACCCTCTTGCTGGGCTTGCAGCAGGTTTCGCGGGTGTTGGTGCCGGGTTTACAGCAAATGTCATAGTTGCTGGAACAGATGCATTATTGTCTGGTATTGCGACAGAAGCCATAAAACCTTTTGACGAGTCGTTAATCGTCACACCTGTAGACAATTATTATTTTATGGTGGTCTCTGTATTCATTCTTGCGGTGGTGGGGGCCTTAATTACGGAAAAAATTATCGAACCGCGACTTGGAACATATAAAGGAAAAGTAGATAAGGAACTAGAAGAGCCAAATCCTCTTGAAAGCAAAGGATTAAGAAATGCTGTACTGGCTGGACTTGCTTATTTGATCTTGTTGGCAGTTGGAGTATTTTGGCCGGATTCCATTTTGAGAAATGAAGACGGTGGACTTGTTCCTTCCCTATTCCTTACTGCCATCGTACCCATCACCCTATTCTTTTTCATCGTAGTAGGTGTTGCTTATGGGGTGACAGTAGGGAAAATTAAAAACACGGCAGATGTGCCAAAATTGATGACAGAATCCATGAAAGATATGGCAGGATATATTGTCCTTATTTTTGCAGCAGCACAGTTCATCGCATACTTTAATTGGTCGAATCTTGGAATATGGATTGCTGTTAATGGAGCGGGGTTCTTAGAAAGCATGAACCTGACAGGAATTCCAGGAATTATTGGTTTTGTTCTACTTGCAGCCGTATTGAACTTGATCATTTTCAGTGGATCTGCACAATGGGCTCTGATGGCACCAATATTTATCCCTATGTTTTGGATGCTGGATTATCACCCTGCGTTCATTCAGGCGGCATTTCGTATCGCGGATTCCTCCACAAATATTATTACACCATTGAATCCTTATATTATCGTCGTCTTGGCGTTTATGAAAGATTATGATAAAAAAGCAGGACTGGGGACTTTAATTGCTTTAATGTTGCCATACAGTCTTATTTTCTTAGGTGTCTGGATCATATTATTGGTTATTTTTGCACTAGGTGGCATCCCAATTGGGCCAGGTGTAGAAATGATGATTAAATAAGTTTAGGAGTAGGCAAAAGTACTATTTTACGAAAATTATTCATGAAGTCATTTACCCTCACATACCATATATAAATTTGGTTATGTGGGGGATTTTTATATGGTATCGAAGCAAATAACGGTCGCACTCGAATACGGACTTCATTCCAAGCCAGCTCACTACTTTGTTGAAAAAGCAAGTAGTTTTGTTTCAGACATACATGTAGTAAGGCACAATAAGATAATTGATGCAAAGAGTTACCTTGGTTTATTGTCGCTTGGAATTTCTAATGGCAGTGTCGTGACAGTGAAAGCAGAAGGTTCTGATGAAAAGGAAGCAGTAGAATGGTTGACCAGGTTTTTAAAAGGGGAAGAAGTGTTGTACTGAAGATAGCAGGTGGATGCATGAGTCCATCTGTTTTTTTCATTTTGAAAGGAAATTTTTACATTCCTCCAACGGACAAGTTCATGTTATACTCTTCGAATGAATATATGTCCATGTTTATGTATGGCATAAATGTGGGTAAATACCTTCGTATAACTGGAAATGGAGGAGAACACCATGAAAGCTCGCGATTCCTTCTTTGATAATGCGAAGTTTATCTTAATTTTTCTTGTTGTATTTGGGCATATCATTTCTCCATATCGTGCAAATGATGAATGGCTTGTGTCCATCTACCATTTTATCTTTATTTTTCATATGCCAGCATTTATTCTTTTAGCAGGGCATTTCAGTACCAACTTTCATAAAAAAGGCTATTATGTAAAAATTATTACGAGATTATTAGTGCCATATTTAATTTTACAGACAATCTATACGCTGTTTTACAGTCAGCTTTATGCAGATCCATCTATGACCTTGGAATACTTCACCCCAAGATGGGCGATGTGGTTCTTATTGAGTATGATTGCCTGGAAACTGATGTTGCCATTGTTTGGAAAATTACAGGCAAGATACAGTATTCTGTTGGCAATACTTTTAGGTGTCGTAATTGGATATGTGGATATCCCAGAAAGATTCTTAAGCTTGGATCGAACGTTTTATTTCTTCCCATTCTTTTTGATAGGGTATTATTTAACCAAAACAGACCTATTTGAGAAGTTGAAAAACGGTGCGTATCGAGTACATGCTTCTGCATTTCTTGTCATGCTGTTTGCTGGAATTTACTTTTTGTTAGGTGGAATTGATGGAGCAAGTATCCTTTATGGGACGTACACCTTCTCTTCTGTGATCGATATGTTGATGCGAATTGGCATATATGCAGGCAGCATGCTTGTAACCATAGCGTTTTTCGCACTTGTGCCAAAAGATAAGTATATCTTTACTGGTATTGGAAGAAGATCGTTTTATGTGTATATCCTACACGGCTTTATCATTAAGTGGTTCTTTGAAACGAGCTTTGGCCAAGCTGTCAACTCGCCAGCAGGATATATGTTGCTTCTTTTATTGAGTATTCTGGTAACGGTGGTAACAGGAAATAAATACGTGGTAAAAGCTATTCAGACACCTTTTGGGTATTTGAAGGAAAGCTTGTCGTTGAAGAATGGTTGATAAGTGAGCCGCCCCGGTAACCTTTATGGTTGTCGGGGCGGTTTTTGGTTTTCTGGGGAAAATTGTAAAATAAGCGAATTGTAGAATAGTCTCATGCTTGTTGTTCATGGTTGTGATGAAGACCTGAGTGACGAGGAAAAAGGAGTAGGGAGGTCCTCATAGTGTGATGAAGGCATGAGTGACGAGGAAAAAGGAAGAGAGAGGTCCTCATCGCCGGTATGAAGAAAGAACTTAATGAATACAGCCACTTTTTAAGTGTAGTAAAATGGTTCGGTCAAAATTCTCCTTGCTTCGGACATTTGAACCTTGAAAAACTGGAAGTTCGGTCAATTCACTGTGATGTTTGGTCAACTTTCACCGGGCGTTCGGTCATTTCAATTTTTGGTTCGGTCAATTATTGGAAAACTTCGGTCAACTTTTCGAAAACTTTGGTCAACTCTGCGAAAACTTCGGTCAACTTTCAAAAATCTTCGGACATTTGCTATGGACAGCTCAAAAAATAACAAGCAAAATAACCTCAGTATCCTGAGCTGCCCAGTAGCAATAAATCCTTATTACTGAAAAGTCTTTTCCCACTCGCTCAAATGTAAGACACCTAATTCAGGTTTGGCTTCCTGGTCAAGTAGAGCAAGATACTCCAAGCTATTGCCGTCCGGATCTGCAAAATAATAGCAGGCTGCGGGCATCCATGCGTGGACAACGGGTTCGCTTGCGTTCAATCCAAAGCTTGAGGAAAGCTCAATACCTTTTGTAGCTAAAAATGTTGGGACGCTCCGCAACTGTTCGAGCGAAACCTTAAATGCAAAATGGGAGCGAACAAACTCATGCTCATTTACTTCCCAAATTCCTAGCATCTGTTGTTTCTTTCCTGAATCACCTAAAAAGAAAAATGCCACTCGCCGCTCTTCTAAAAAGTAAGCAAGCTCCAATCCCAGGCTTCTATAGAAAGCTACCGCCGACTCCAAACTTATCGTTTTCACATGAGTCTCATATAATTCAGCATTTTTCATGGAAAGTTACCTCCTAATGTTTTTTAACTACTTTTATTATAATAGGAGTTCCTAAACCTGACCTCAGGAATAAGTGCGAAGATTCCATACTACTTTAGACCGAAAAAAAACACACAACCAAATACGGTTATGCGTCTTTATCACATTATATTATGGAGTTTGTTTATTTAAATCTTTTGGAGCCATTTTGACACCACGATAGTTGTTCACAACCCAGATCCCTAACAGTGAGAGAACGGTGGACATCGTAATGATAGCGGGCAATAGGTCAGTGATTCTTGCAATTAGACTATAAAGGATTCCAAAACTGACCATTGTAAGAATCACACTGACAAAATGAACTTTTTTGTTCAGATAGGCCATTAAACCTCCACCTGAAAAAACAAGCATACCTAACAAGAATAGCGCAATCATTGGAAAAAGATATTCCATGTCTTGCATAACCTCCGTTATGATGGTTTTTGTTTCTTTATGTATAGTATATCATAAAAATGAGAAAAGATTCAGATAACGGAGAGGAGGACGCTTATGAAGATAAGACAAGCGGTAGGAGCGATTGTAACAATAGGCAATGAATACATACTAATACTAAAAACAAAAATAAATACGACAGAAGGCAAAAAAGAAATCCAGGGTGAATGGGATTTTATCAAGGGCGGGGTAGAGAAAACGGATTCCTCTCTTTGTGAGGCTGTCCTAAGAGAACTAAAGGAAGAAACAGGAAAGGGAACTTTTTCTGTTATAAAAGAATTTGAAGAAAAAATAAGCTTTGAATTTTCTCAAGAAGTAGCGGACAGGATAGGATATCATTTCCAAGAAATAACCATGTTTCTTGTTGAGTATACAGGTGAGAACAAAGGCTTTCTGCCACAAGATGACGAGATTAGTGAGATTGGTTTTTTCAAAAAAGAAGAGGTGCTAAAAAAGCTAGCTCACTACCAAACCAGGGAATTTTTCAAAAACCATTGTTTGAATTAGGATTGACAATAAATAAAAGGGAAAATATACTAATAGTGTAAGACTATACGAGAAAAGGAAGGTACAAGGTGCGATGTGGAATTAATCTATTTCTTAGGAGTGAACTCATGTGATTATTAAAATGAGAAACTTGGAGAATTGGATTAGTCTGCCCATTTTTACCTGCCATAAGTATCGATGTATAGTTTCTTCGCTATCCATAATGGATTAGTGTTATTTTGTGATACTTACTTGTAGAATAGGCGTTGTTTGCATATGCAATCGACTTTTCTTTTAAACCTCTCCAGGATTCTGGGGAGGTTTTTTGAGATGATTGATACAATGGCTGCTCATTTATAAAAAAAAACAATAATGAGGTGCATATGTATGACAGTGATACTACAAGTGAAACAATTGAATAAAAGTTTTGGGGAAAGGGATATTTTGAAGGATATCTCTTTTGAGATAAGAAATGGTGAAAAGATAGGTTTGGTTGGTTGGAATGGTGCGGGGAAGACCACGTTGATGAAGTTATTGATGGGTTCGATCCAACCGGATTCTGGAAGTATTACTAAATTTCAAGATTCATTAAAGATTGGATACTTGCCGCAAAGCACCGATTATACCATCCATACAGATCAAGAAATGATAGAGGAGGCAAAAGATCTCTTACGTACAACAAGTGAGTTGGGTTTGGTTAAATCCATTACAAAAGAGGGAGCATCCTCGGACACGTTGAGCGGTGGGGAGAAACTTAAACTAGCTTTGGCAAAAATATGGACGCAAACACCGCAGCTTCTTTGTCTGGATGAGCCGACAAACCATATGGATATGAAAGGTGTAAACTGGTTAGTATCAGAACTAAATAAGTTTGCTGGTGCAGCAATCATCATCTCTCATGACAGATACTTCTTAGATATGACAGTTTCTAAAATTTACGAAATAGAAGACTGTAGGCTATTGGAGTATGAAGGGAATTACACAGCCTATCGCCAAGAGAAAAAGCGTCGTCTCGACCAGCAAACTCGTGACTATGGGAAGCAACAACGAAAAATAAAAATGATTGAAGATCAAGTTGCCAATTTGAAACAGTGGTCGGAAAAGGCACATAGAGAAGCGGGGAAAAGGGATAACCCTGGAGAACGGAAGCAGATGGGGTTAAAAGAATTTGAACGTGTAAAAGCGAAGAAAAAAGATAATCAAATTAAATCAAAGACAAAAAGGCTGGAGATTGAACTGTTCAAACATAAAGTGGAAAAGCCGAAGGAAGAAGTACAGGTCAAATTTGAATTTGAAACGGATGGTAAAAGAGGCAAAAGAATTCTGGAGGCGAAAGGGCTAACCAAGCAATTTGATGCTCGACTCCTATTTGAAAAAAGTCATTTTTATGTGAAGCATGGAGAGAGAATTGGGTTAGTTGGTGAAAATGGGGCAGGGAAAACCACTTTTATCAAAATGCTGTTGGATCAGGAAGCTATTACAAGAGGTTCCTTATGGAAAAGTTCTTCATTGAAAATTGCCTATTTGAGTCAGGAAGTCAGTGATTTGCCATCCAATAAAACTGCATTGGAATATTTAGACCTGGTTGGGTGGGAACGAATTTCCAAGGCACGCACCATATTTGCAAATATGGGAATGCAGGAAGAAAAGCTTACCAAGCCACTTAATACCTTGAGCCTTGGTGAAAAGACCAGGGTCAAGTTGGTTCATATGATTATGCAGGAATATGATGTCTTAATCCTGGACGAACCGACCAATCATCTGGACTTACCAAGCAGAGAACAGATGGAGGCTACTTTGTGTACGTTCAATGGCACGCTCATTATAATCTCTCATGACCGCTATTTTATTGAGAAGCTATGTGACAAACTGCTAGTGATTGAAAATAATAGAATCAAACGGGTGGAAACAGGTATAAAAGAGTATGAAGAGAGTAAAGGGGTGCAGGTGTCATCTTCTGAAAAAGAAACCAGAGAAAAGCTTGCGATTTTGGAGGCCAGGATTACCGAATTATTGGGTAAAATCAGCATGTTAAAAAGGGATAGCCAAGAATATTCTGATATTGATAATGAGTTACTCAAGTTAATGCAATTAAAAAAAGAATTGGCATAATAAGTGAAGAGGCTGACACTAGGTACAATAATAGCCTAATGTCAGCCTTTTTCATTTATCATCATGTAGCTGGAGGCGCAGCGCTGTTTTGTGAACTTCTTCTTTTCTGAATGGCGTTCATTCCCATTACAACTGCTACTAATTCTTCTGTCTCTAAGGCCGTTGTGTAGTCGGATAATTCAAATGCCGCTGCTTCAAAGAAGCTATCTGTTCTTTTGAATTCTGCAGCCAACTCATCGTTTTCATCAAAAAGTGTATATTCCCTTGAAAATGCAGGGCACTCCAAGCGATAAATTCCACGACCGTGGGCTTTGTATTCATAAATGGATTTGAAGAATGCGAAACGTTCGCGAAGTTCTCCTAACTCTTTTTCTTCATGATCCTTTATATACCACTTGTTCGAGAAAAAACCGAAACTTCCGCTTAAAATAATTTTCCCGTCAGGAGCTTTGATATCTACAGCAGCAGAAAAAGCACTCCTTAAATCTAACTTTCCAATAATTTTTTGATCTTCATTAAATATCTCCGTTTCTCCAGAAGAGAAGAAGTTATCTGAAAAATAGACTGTCTTTTCCATTCGCTGTTCCTCCTTTATTTTATATCTATTTATACGAATAAGAATTCCGAAAGTTTCAGTTTAGTCTCAATTTCTGTCCAGAATAAATGGTGTTGGAGGAAAGCTCATTGAGTTCCTTTAAGGCAGCAACGGTTGTTCCGTATTTTTTAGATAACGAATACAAGGTGTCCCCTTTTTTGACTGTGATGGTGAAGCTTTCAGGAGAAGGGGAAAGGTAGAGTTGTTGGCCGATCTTTATGGTGTCAGAAGTTAGGTTGTTCCAGGCCTTCAATTGTTCTACCGAATTGTTGGACTTTTTGGCTAAAGAGTAAAGAGTATCCCCTTTTTTAACTTCCGTGATGACAGGAGCTTTCACTAAAAGTTTTTGGCCGGTATAAATATTATTATTGTTTAACAGGTTCCACTCTTTTAACTTCTTTACGGTAGTTGCATGAGTTTTTGCAAGGGAGTAGAGGGTGTCCCCCTTTTTCACCACAATATCTGTTGCTTCTTTTATAATGAGTTTCTCTCCAGCAATAATCTTGGAACTTGTGAGCTCATTCATCTTTTTGAGTTCATCGATTGTGACATCGTATTTCTTTGATAGACTGTACAGTGTATCCCCTTTTTGAATGGTGATTACTTCATCAGTACTTGAAGCAAAAGCAGGTTCATAAGATGAGAACCCAAGTGCACCCGATAGACCAAGGGTAATGGCTAATGCAAGAATGGCTTTTTGATGTTTTTTCATGTTGAACACTCCAATTTAAAATTTTTGATTACACTTACTTTGACGTAGTTGGTTGAATTTTGTCGCTTGTACATGAAAAATAGTTAAGCCCATTTTTAAGAGATGGGTAAAAAACATGAAGAAGCCTGCGATGACAACATCGCAGGCTTAATAATGCATGGGTTAAGTTCTTGTTTTCCAAGCATTCAACACATTTTGTTCTTTTTCTTTATGAATTCCAGCTTTTCGTTCTTCGTCTTTTTTTGATGTCATCCAATCTCGGACATCTTTTACTGTTTCTTCTACGGAACGTACTTCCAATCTGTGTTGCAATGCTTTTTCAATACTTATGGAGCTTGCGCCACACCACGGTTCACTGCCTTCTACTAGGGGATGCTCTTCTGGTATCCAAAGTGGCATTTCTGTCCACGGTGCAACTTGTTGTTCCAATAAGAAGCTTTCATCTGCCCAGACAAATTCAGCATCAGATCCACTTACGTTTTTGCATACGGTAAGGAAATCCTCCATGCTCACAGGTGTTGTCGGTCCAGTTACGTTAAAAGTACCGGTTATTTTTTCATCTGCCATTTTAAGGATCCACAGTGCCATGTCTCTAGCATCAATATATTGGATTTCTCTTTCCTTTCTGCCTGGTGCCAACACTTCGCCACCTTCAGCTACGCGGTTAACCCAATAGGAGAAACGATCAGAATAGTCATGTGGACCAACCAGCAGTCCAGAACGGACATGCAAAACCTTATTGGGCATATTCTCCTCTGCGGCGCGTTCACTCTCTGCTTTCAAAGCACCATAATGGGCATTGATTTCCTCTTGTGTTCCGTAACCGATCTCTTCTATTTGTTTTTCTGTCAGGGATTGAACGGGATAGTCCTCTTTAATGTTAGATGGTATCCAATCTTTGTAAACCGAAATGCTCGAAACGAAGGTATAATGGTCGACTTTATCCGCAAGCACCCTTGTGGAATCATTTAAAGCTTTTGGGGTAAAACCGCAAGTGTCAATCGCAACATCCCATTTCCCAGTTTCAAGTAGAGAAAGGTCTTTGTTGCGATCTCCTACAATACATTCAACCTGCGGAAACAAATCTACATGATTACCGCGATTGAACATCGTCACTTCATGACCTTGTTTTAACGCTTCTTCTACGATAAATCTACCTAAAAACCGCGTACCGCCAATCACTAAAATTTTCATATGTAGGCCTCCCAAAATAGGTTATAGTTAGCTAATTCTCTATAACAGACAAAAAATCCTTTTTTCTGCACTTTTACGCAATCTTTTCTTTAGGAATTCTCCTGAAATACCACTTAAGAAGAGGCGGGACAACAATAATAATGAATAGGAGCCTTATTAATTGCAAAGAGCTGACCACAGCAGGATCTCCTCCTACAGAGGTTGCCGTCAACACCATTTCAATCAGTCCGCCGGGTGCGACACTCAAAATGGCAGTTGGCAAATCCAAGCTGGTTATCGTTGCGAGAAGCGTTCCAAGTGCAAAAGAGACCATGATCAACGTTACCGTTAAACCAAAATAAACAACGCAATATTTGCCGCCAAGCTTCAAATCTGCAAAGGCAATTCCTTTTCCCATCCCTATTCCTACAGTTATCTGAGCGAGTATCAATAATAAAGGTGGAAGAGTGGCCATTTCAATCAGGGTTGTGTTAAATAGAGCAGTCAAGGCAAGTGGAATAATGACAATGCCTGCTGGAATTTTATTTTTTAAAAGTACCCCGCCAATTATTGCTGGAAGGAACCAAAGATAGTGCCATCCCCCAAATTCATACGTACGCCCCATTACTGCCGAAACATCTTGCCCAATCCCGTTAGATGAAAAAGCATGGACGACAATAAAAGGAACCATGAACAATACTGTCAGCAACCGTACTGTCTGGAAAATGACGACCAAGGAACTTTTCGCATTCAATGATTCACTTGCAACCACCATTTCGGAAAGCCCTCCAGGAATCGCACCGAATACACTCGTAATTTTATCTACAGATATCCATCTTGTAACTAGAATGCTGTTCATTATACTCACAGCAACCAAAGCAATGGTGGATAGCACATAAGGAAGTATGTAAGGTGCGACTGTCATTAAGGTGTCTTTTGTAAAATAAAGGCCGAAAAATAATCCGAGAACCAGAAATCCACTCTGTTTTAAAGGATCCGGACAGTACACCTTCCGCTTAGAAAAACCTTGATAAAGCATAATGGAAGATAGTGCTCCGAGAACCCAAGGCAGAGGCAGGTTAGCAAGGTAAAATAGATATCCCCCAAGTCCGCCTATTATGTATGCTTCTATTAATCTTAATATAGGTATATTTCGCATAGCTAAAGACCCCTTTATTTGAATAAAGCAATTGTAACATATTTTAGGTGTCTGATGATGAAGTGGAAATCCTTCAATCGCCCGATCCATAATTTTTGGTGAATCCGGGAAAACTTCTTCCATTGACACCGGCCTTCAAAAGTCATAAAATACTAAGGTTGATTTATTAAGAGGCACGAAATAAATAAAAGAAAGAAGTGACAAAATGGCACCTGAACAACGTAAGAAAATGATTATTTTAATGATAAATATGTTTATTGCAGTAGGGAGTTTCGGGATAATCATCCCTATTCTTCCAGCATACTTGGCTTCGATTGGGGAAGGCGGATTGGCTGCTGGGTTAATGATTGCCATTTTTGCTGGTGCGCAGTTTGTCATGTCGCCATTGGCTGGAAAATGGGCCGATCAATACGGACGCAGAATTATGATTATTTTAGGTTTGGCAGGGTTGACCTTATCCATGTTTGTTTTTTATGGATTTGATTCTGTATGGATGCTTTATTTTTCACGTGTTATTGGTGGAATAGGAGCAGCGCTGTTAATACCTGCCCTTTTTGCTTATGTAGCGGATATCACTACAATGGATCAGCGTGCAAAAGGGAACAGTTACATTTCCGCTGCTATGTCGCTTGGTATCGTTATAGGACCTGGAATTGGCGGGTTCTTAGCTGACTTCGGATTAAAAACTCCATTGTTGGTATCTGCTTTGATTTCACTAGTGGCAACTGTTTTCTCCATTCTTGTGTTAGAAGAAAGCAGAGAGAAAGAGACGGTTATGGCACAGGAGGAAAATCCAGAGCCAATGATCAAAAAGCTGGCACTTTCTGTTAACAAACCGTATTTTATACCGCTAATTATAACGCTTGTGATGAGTTTTGGATTGATGGCATATGAGTCTGTTCTTGGGTTATTCATAGATAATCAGTTTGGCGCAACACCGCAGGAAATTGCGGTAATGATTACAGCTACGGGTATAATCAGTGTAATAGTGCAACTCTTTGTAGTAGATCGAATTGTACGTGCGATAGGAGAAGGCAATGTATTAAATATCTTCTTATGCGTAGCAGCAATCGGTTTCTTGGTATCGTTATTTGCTTCAAGCTACGGTGTATTCTTTGGGATAACCTTGATTATTTTCTTGGCAACTTCTATTTTGAGACCTGTCATCAATACCTTGATTTCGAAATTGGCGGGAAATGAGCAGGGATTTGCGATGGGGATGAATAACGCGTACATGAGTATTGGAAATGTATTAGGGCCCACACTTGCAGGGTTATTATATGATGTAAATATCATTTACCCATTTGTACTCGGACTATTAGTTTTAAGTGTAACAATACTTGTATCTTTTACATGGCAATCAAAACAAAAGAAAAGATTAGCTCAAGTGGAAGCAAATTAATTTCAATTAAGAAAATTCAGACTGCCTATTTACTTTTAGATAAAAATACCATATTATAAATATTGTAATAAAAACGAATGGAAGCGAGGGATGTTTTATGAAAAAGTTAATTGTTTTAAATGTTATTCAATTAAATAAAGAAGCACAGCCCTTGCATAGAAATCGTTAAACTAATCTGTTCTTTTTCTGATGAGATAGTAGATTTCCATGGGGCTGTGACGAAACGTCCCATGGTTAATAAATGTTTTTGCAAAAGACCGTGCGAGCGGTCTTTTTGTTTTGCCAAAAAAATTATCTACTTTCCATTAGGAGGAAAACACATTGAAAAGAAATCAATTAGGTTGGAATGAATTTTTAAATAGTGCTTTTACTGAATATGAAGTGCAAGGATACACAGTGGGCAGAGTGATGCTCGAGCATAAAAGATTGTACAGAGTGGAAACGGACCACGGTGAGTGCCTGGCGGAAGTGGCGGGAAAATACCGGTTTGAAGCGGTAACTCGAGAGGATTACCCTGCTGTTGGAGATTGGGTTGTATTAAGTGAACGTCAAGAGGAAGGCAAAGCAACGATCCATGCTTTGTTACCAAGGTTTAGTAAATTCTCAAGAAAAGCAGCTGGATTAACGACGGAAGAACAGATTGTAGCAGCTAATGTGGATACTGTTTTTCTAGTGCAATCCTTAAACTATGATTTTAATCCAAGACGATTGGAAAGATATCTAGTGATGGCATGGGAAAGTGGCTCCAATCCTGTGGTGGTCTTAACAAAGTCAGATTTGTGTGAAGATATTCCCGAGAAAATTGCCGAGATGGAAGCTGTTGCCTTTGGTGTTCCGATTCATGCGGTAAGTGTGAAGGACGAAACGGGATTAGAGGAACTGGCATCATATTTTACTGTGGGGAAAACAGTTGCCTTACTTGGTTCATCAGGAGCAGGGAAGTCCACATTGACGAATTATCTTCTTGGGGAAGAGAAGCAACTTATTCAAAAAGTTCGTAGTGATGATGATAAAGGAAAACATACGACAACATATCGAGAGTTATATATGTTGCCCACGGGTGGCCTTGTTCTGGATACTCCTGGTATGAGGGAGCTTCAATTATGGGAAGCAGATGGCGCGATCAGTCATAGTTTCCAAGATATCGAAGAACTGGCAGAGCAGTGCTATTTCAGGGATTGTAAGCATGGTAATGAGCCAAAGTGTGCGGTTCAAGGTGCTATTAACGAAGGTACTTTGGATGCTGGTAGATACCAGAGCTATGTAAAGTTGCAGCGTGAACTTGCATTCTTGGAAAGAAAAAATGATAAACGTGCTCAACTTGCAGAAAAAGAGAAGTGGAAGAAAATTACCTCTGGAGTACGCGGTGGGAAAAAGAAATAGGGAGGAAGCCACAAGGTGCGAGATTGGTGCCTTGTGGTTTTTTTACATACAAAAAAACCAGAGAGTAGTCACCCTCCAGCTTTTTAAGCAGTAATTCTAATCTTATCGACACGTTTCATAAAAGAAACGGCAAGATCATTAAATTTATCACTTTCCTCAATGTTACATACATGGCCACATTTCTCAATGACTTCTAATGTGGAGTTTTCTTCCTGTTTGACATATTCCTTCGTATTGCTTAAAAACATATGATCTTCAGAACCGGAAATATATAGCTTCGGAATTTTGTTCTTTATTGATTTCAACCGATCGTAAGTGGTATAACCGTTCAGACCAGAGAGGACCCATCCTAAATAGGTTTCTTTGGAAAGTTTATAGGCCTCTTTAATGAAAGCTTTTCTTGAATCTGAGTGATTCTTCTTAGGTAGCAGTACCCGTGCAAAGATACGATAAGGTACCATGTGGGGTAGTATTTTTCTCAGAGGGTAGAATACGGACAGTCGGCAAAGAAACTCACCCCATTTTTTCAGTTTTGGAGTTGCGCCGCCAAGTACCATCGATTTAATGATAGAAGGCTTACGGAGCGCAATTTCCTGCATGATAATGGTTCCAAGTGAAATACCAACAAAGTGAGCGGATTCAATTTTTAATTTGTGCATAATCCCGATTGTCTGTTCAGAGGAATACTCAAAAAGATCTACGCCACTTGGATATGGAGACTTTCCGTGACCAGGCAGATCTAATAAAAGAATATTATATTCAGTGCGGAAAGCTTTCAGCTGCTTATAAAAAATGGAAGAATTACCCCCAAACCCATGAAACAGCACAATCCACTCTTTCGATGAAGAATGAGTAAGCGTTTTATAATACATAATAGTCCTCACTTATTTTGCATATTTCAAATCAACAATCAATACCCAAAAAACCAAATAAAAAAACTTGTAATACCAAGTATACACATACCACACCAAGATTCTCAACCTGCAAATTCTTACTATTTTGTGAAGAATGAAAAAAGGGGTCTGACCCCTTTTATTCATTTTTTGCATAAATATTCTTATTCTAGTAAAGTTTTTGTTTTTGTGTTGGTTTTCTGGAAAGTTATAGAAGTTTTGTGGGTTTGTTTGGTAGAATAGTAGGTAAATTGGTTTTTGATGGAGGTTGGGATAATGATAGTACCAGCAAAACTAAAAATTGGAGATGAAATTAGGGTTATTGCACCGTCCACTTCTCATTCTATTCTTTCAAAGGAAAATATCGAGTTGTCGACACATAGACTAGAACAATTGGGACTAAAAGTGACGTTCGGTAAGCATATCAATGAATGTAACAGTTTGATGACATCATCCATTGAATCTCGAATTGAGGATCTTCACGACGCGTTTAAAGATAATAATGTAAAAGCCATATTAACTTCAATCGGAGGGTACCAGGCAAATCAACTATTATCCTATATTGATTTTGACTTGATTAGAGATAATCCAAAAATCTTTTGTGGGTACTCTGATATTACCGCGTTGGGCAATGCCATTTATGCTAAAGCAGGACTAGTCACATACTCCGGAGTTCACTTTTCTTCATTTGGCATGATGAACGGCTTTGAATATTCTCTTGAACACTTTAAGAAGATGTTACTTGAAGATGCTGGTTCTTCTTTTGAAGTAGAAAAGTCTTCTGAATGGAGTAATGATGCGTGGTATATGGACCAGGAGAATAGAAAGTTCTACCCTAATGAAGGATATCTTGTTATTAATGAAGGAGAATGCGAAGGCACAATAATTGGCGGAAATCTATGTACGTTGAATCTTCTTCAAGGAACCGAATTTATGCCAAACCTTAAAGGTTCTGTACTCTTTCTTGAGGATGATAAATTAACGTGCCCGAAAACGTTTGACCGTGACTTGCAATCCCTCATCCACCAAACAGGCTTTACTGATGTAAAAGGAATTGTGATAGGTCGTTTTGAGAAAGTGTCCAATGTTACAAATGAATTGATTAAAACAATCGTTCAAACAAAAAAGGAGCTTTCACATATTCCAGTTGTTGCAAATGCAGATTTCGGCCACACCAGTCCGATGTTCACTTTTCCGATAGGAGGGAATGTAAAACTACAAGTGAAGAAAAACGACGTGAAAATTACATTGCATACGATATAAATGAAACACTTTACTAGGAACATACGTAAACAAAACATCTACATAAAAAGGAGATGATATTTTTGGACTTATGGTTAGCGGTTACCATTATTGCCTGTGCATATTTTTTATTTGAGGCAATCAAAGGATTTTCACCACAATCCAACAGCAGAAATCCGATAGATAAAATATTTGATGAGGAAGAAAATCTTTTAGTGAAAGAGCAGGATTTGCATTCACATATTGGTTTAACGAAAGAAGAAACAAGGGCGCTCCTTTACCAATACCCAGAAATCCCTAAACTTGATATTAGCGGAAGATACTATTATTCTCCTGAACAAGTAAAGGGCTGGATCAAGAAGCAAATTTCATAAGCGTAGACTATAAAGGAGGGCCTGTGCAGATGTTTAGTACTTATACCGATCCGGAAGCTTATATGGATGGATCACTCCTTTTTTCAGCTTCCCACATAATCAGTTTATGCGTAACTTTAGCACTCCTTTTTTATCTGTTTTTATTTAGAAATAAACCATGGATGAAGCGGGTAGGCAGGTGGTTGATCATCTTGGGCCTGGCTGGCTCTGAGATATGGCTGAACTATTGGTATTTTTCCACTAACATGTGGGATATCCGATACACATTACCCTTCCAGTTATGTTCTATATGTTTATACCTTTGTGTATGGATGCTTCTGATGAGGCAGAAATGGGTATTTGAAGTGGTATATTTTCTCGGTGTCGGCGGGGCGCTACAGGCTTTGCTTACTCCAGAGTTGTTTTATGACTTTCCTCATTTTCGATTCTTACATTTTTTTATAGCACATATATCTATCATTCTAGCTGTATTTTATATGCTATGGGTTGAAAAATTCCAAGTGAAGTTCAAGTCCGTTTGGAAAGCTTTTGCTGCTTTGAATGTTATTGCGTTAGTGGTGTTTTTGGTAAACCTTTTGACGGGTGGCAACTACATGTTCCTGGCTGAAAAGCCTACAAATGCAAGCCTCATAGACTTTTTGGGTCCGTATCCTTGGTATATTCTCTGGCTTGAATTAGTCGTATTAGCTATCTTTTTATTGTTATATGCTCCGTTCTTTATTAAAGAAAAATTGAAAGCATATAAGCATGAAAAATCTGGTGTTTTGTAATAGATATATTGTTGAACATATGCAGGACTACTTTTATTAGACAATTAACGTGCATGTTGAGGTAGTTCGGTCGAATAGAACGTTACAAATAGACATTTTCACTTGATAGGAAAGTATTAATGGTTAATGGTATCCTTCATTTTCCAAAATTCAGCTATTTAATCCTTATTGTTTCACACACCAAACAAAAACCGCCCCTAATCAATCTAGGGAGCGGTTCTTTTAATATTTCCTAATCGTTTTCATCACATATTTATATACACCAAAAAAGATAAGAGAAAATGCAACAACAATTATTATATCAATTAAAATTCCCACCTAAGCAATACCCTCCAACAAAAGCACTTTTACCACAATTCTATCCACAACTCCTTCAAGTTGCAAACTATAATGTTACAGGATGGTTAATTGTAATTTATTATTTGTAATAGTCCTGTCATATTCCCGTATTTCGTCATAGTATGTAGAAAAACGAAGGGAAGATACAGATGGGAAGTATAAAGAGATTTTTATTAATGTACGCCGTAATCTTGGGTTTATTTTATGGAATGTTTTCAGCTTTAACCTATAACAGCATACAATTTAAAATAGAGAAACTTGAAGTGTTGGAAGAGCAATATCTTGAAAAAGATGCAAAAGGGGAGATTCCGTATGCATTTAAGCAACAGTATGCAAAGGAATATAATGAATATGATCGCCTGCAAAATAGACTTCAATCCTTTTGGATGAAGTGGGTATTTGACTTTCCTGAATTTAAAAAACCTTAAAAGTTAAAAATGGTACATTATTCCTATCTTTCCTCTGTGAGGCCTGCTATGAAAGAGTTTAGGGGTAAGCTTGTAAGCATCTAGGAAAAAATTAGTAACGAATGTATGTTACACTGTAGCTAAGTCGAATATTTGGAGGTGTCATCTTGAAGATTAATGTATTTCTAGATGATAGTCGCACATGTCCTAATGGGTATATACTCGTAGAAGACATTGACCAGTGCCTCACCTTGTTAGAGAGCCATGCAATTGGGCATCTCTCTTTGGACCATGACTTGTTGAACAGACATCGAAATGGTCTGCTTCTCGTTCATAAAATGGTGGAGAACGAGCTGTATGCGGATAGAATTACTATTCATTCTGCAAACTCGGTTGGCAGTAAAGCAATGTATCGATATCTCAAGCAAGCGCAAGAAGATATGAAAATGCCGCCAAACATAAAAGTATTATTAAGACCTCTTCCGCTTTTTTAGGCGTCGCCCCTACACCTACGGTACACTCATTCTCATCAAACCGCAAAAGGGTTCGTACTTCTTCACATAAATCGGATCTCTCAACTAGAGTAATAAAACGGATAATCAAAAGCAAACAGTAACATTATCTGCTTTTTAATAGATTAAGGAATAGACTAGGCGGAAAGCTTCCGTTTGGTCTTTTTCGTTATTGTTGATAGAATAAAAAGAAAAAAGAGGTGAGGAGTATGGAGGCGATATATGACCATATCGACCATGATTTACATATTCTTTTTGTCGGCTATAATCCAAGTATCCGCTCTGGTGAAACTGGCCACCATTATGCAAACCCAACCAACAGGTTTTGGAGCATTCTTTTTGAATCAGGCATCACTCCCAGAAAATATGCACCAACAGAGGATTTTAAGTTAGTGGAACTTCAATATGGTTTGACCAACATTGTATCAAGGCCTACCATTGGAGCGGCAGATATAACCAAAGAGGAATACCAAAAAGGTAGAGAAGAGTTGAAAGAGAAAATAGAATTCTTTCAACCAAAAATCGTATGTTTTGTTGGTAAAGGAGTGTATCAGGAATATAGCGGAATCCGTCAAGTTGAGTGGGGAAAACAGGATAAGAACCTAGTAGAAGGGACCGTAGATTTTGTAGCTCCATCGTCTAGTGGACTTGTCAGAATGAAAAAAGAGGAGATCGTAAACATATACCGGAACCTAAATTTATTAAAGAATAGTATTGTAGCCCAAAAAGCAAATTAAAAAACACTTCCTCCATCACCGAGCGAAGTGTTTTTTGTATTCGGAAGAATTACTTTGGAATAACAGACGTCTTTTGTTCTTGTTCTATTGACCTTAACGCATTCCTTATTTCTAACATATTTTCAATTTGGAGAGTGAGTGTGTGTTTAATTAATGTATTTTTCTCTTGCTGCCCATCCTTCAAATTGGTAACATCTTTTTTTAAAACAGAACTATTATGCTTTAGCACTTCTTGTTCTTGCAAAAGGGCTAATTGAGCTGCTTTTATTTCTTTTAATTCAACCAGTATTTCATTTAGTACCTTCTCCATCTTTTTCACTCCTTTTATAAGAAGGAATATCTTCTTATTTTTTCATATACCCTACATACTTAGATATATATAGTTTAAATACTCTTTCTGGAAAGACTTTAAACACAATAAGGAAAACTTGAACGATTAAAAAAATGAGGGGAAAGAAAAAACCCGACAAATTAACGTCGGGTATCTGATGAATGAGGTAAAGTCAGTGCGCCTGCCAATGTTGGCTTTATAGAGATATTATTAAAGGATATTCCTAGTTGAACGGTTGTTTGTGCGATTTCAGGTCTGATTCCTGATAATGTTGTTTTTACTCCAATAAGGTTCAACGCCTTTATTAGATTGAAAATTTGGTCGGCAACAAGGGTATCAATGATCACCACGCCTGAGAGGTCAATATATAAATGATTGATTCCCTTTTTCCCACATTGTTCCAAGGTGTTTTCAAGTATAAATTTTGCCCTGCTTGTATCAATTTCTCCAACCAATGGCAAGAGGGCCCGATTATTATCAAGGGCAATGACTGGTGAACTTAATTCTTTGATCATGTCCTGCTGGGCTTGCAGTCGTTCTTCTGAATACTTTTGGTTTTCTTCGACGAATTTTAGCACCACATTATCAAAAGCTTTCGTTATCATATGATTCCACAATAACTGATGCTCTTTTTCTTCTTGGTGCAGAGTGACAAATTCGTCAATGAATTTTAAATACTGGCCACGCACTCTGAAGAATTCTTGCAAAATATGATGGATTGGGGTTTGTAGATGTTGCTCATCCTGTGCAATAGACAAGATCCAACTTTCAAAGTCTTTGAAAAATTTATCTTCTTCTTCAATAAAAATTTTGCATAATTGAAGGTGGAATTCGAAATTCTGCTTTTTTAAAGTAGCGACCACCTCAGGATTTGTCGAAGCGTACACTCCTTTGGAATTTGTTTTATCCAAGGATTCGTACCATTCTTCTGTTAAAACTTTAGCTTTTTCTAATAAGAATGTATGTAGTTCACTATTTCGATGCATGTTTAGTTCCCCCTAACTCTCTCCCTGTTTACCCTTTATACTAGCTGGTTAAACTATTTTTAATAGCCTTTTTTGTAATCAACCAAATTTTTTAAAGGCTTCTCATTCTTTAGATATTGTTTCAGGTTTGGAATAAAAATATCCTCCATAACACGTTTCGTATAATGCTCTGTTGAACCTGATGTGTGAGGAGTGATAATGACATGGTCCATATCCCATAAAGGGCTCTTTTCTTCTAAGGGCTCTTTGGTAAAAACATCAAGACCAGCACCGGCAATGACGCTCTCTTGTAGGGCTTGTACTAGTTCATGCTCCACGATTACTTCCCCGCGCCCTATATTAATGAGGAAAGCGGTCTTTTTCATACGTTTGAATTCTTCTAAGCCGAACATTCCATCCGTTTGATCTGTCAAAGGAAGTGTAATCACCACATAATCGCATTTTGGTAAAACTTCATGTAATCTGTCAGGCGTGAACATTTCATCAACATTGTCAGCAGCTTTGCCTGAATGACGAACTCCGATAACATTCATTCGAAAAGCTTTAGCAATCCTAGCGGTTTCTTTTCCAATCTCACCTACTCCAACAATACCAATAGTCTTTTCGTGAATTTCAAGGTTCATTTGTGCATGATGCCAATCTTTCTTCTGTTGTTGCTTCACATAGGTATGTATCTTTCTGGTCAAACTAAGTATGAGGGCGAAAATTGTCTCAGAAATTGGATAGGCATGAACACCATTGGCACTTGTTAAAAGAATTCCCTTCTCAGCAAGTGTTGGTAGCGGCATACTGTTGACACCTGCACTCCACGATTGTATCCAACGAAGATTAGAACCTTCGACTAAAGATAGCTTCTCCAGATCCTTTTTCCATCCAACTACTACTTCGGCCTCTTTTGCATAAGGCTCCCATATTTCTTTGTCTTTTCCCACTATAACTTCAAATCGCGGGGCAAGTTCTTTGATTTGATTCGTATAATCTTGTCCGATATTTTGTGTGATAAGCATAAGTCGATTAGACATTTGTATGAACTCCTTAAATTTTGGTCTTTATATTATTTTAACAGATAATAGATAATTATTAGAAATTTAAAGGGTTGTTTCGATGGTTTGGGGGTGAAGTGTTGAATAATAGTAGTAGAATGCTGAAAAAGTATATAATGAATGAAGGAAAAATTCTAGAACGGTTTGGGCACAAATGATTGGCAATACACCTGTTACGAATACGGCAGGTGCTTTTTTTAATTTGTTAAAACTTTTCGCAGAATCAATGTGTCTAATAAGTATAAAACAGCAAAAGAGCTTTTAGGAGCGTGAGATTTTGGAGAAGAAATGGTTGGTGCAGAAAGCGAAAAAGGGAGATGAAGAGGCGTTCTTTGCCCTCATTTCGTCACATAAGGAACAACTCTATAGAATTGCCTATTCCTACTTGAAAAATGAAGCAGATTCGCTTGAGGCCATTCAAGAGGTGACGTATAGAGCGTTTAAGGGGATAAAAAAACTGAAGCAGGCTGACTATTTTTCGACCTGGCTTGTAAGAATCATGATTAATTACTGCAGGGATGAATGGAAAAAGAAAAAACGGGAGCCTATTATGCAAGTGAAGATGAAAGAGCCGTATACAGAAGATAATAATCTTCAGCTGGAAGTACAAGAGGCTATCTCTTTATTAGGAGATCCATACCAGACAGTCATTCAACTCCGTTACATGGAGGATTTCATGATTAAAGATATCGCAAAGGTAATGGATTCATCAGAGAATACCGTGAAAACATGGTTGAGAAAAGGCTTGGAAAAATTACGTCAGTACTGGGATGAGAAGGGAGGAAGCGAGCATGTTTGAAAAAGAAGAAAAGAAGCTGTATGAGTTAAAAAAGGAATACGGTAATGTGGAAATCCCTAGTGAAATTGATGATTTCATTAGGAGCGGAATCAGAAAAGTTAAAAATACTACACGACCTTCTTTCTGGAAAATTGGCATGGTTGCTGCAAGCATCCTCCTAATCATTTTCCTTACCTCCATTAGGGTATCCCCTGCATTTGCAAACTACGTCAGTACTATTCCTGGGATGGAGAGGATAGTGGAGCTGATTCATCATAATAAAGGAATTATGTCAGCGGTGGAAAACGACTATCTTCAGGAAGTGGGAATCACAAAAGAGGAAGATGGCGTGTCATTGACGATAGATGCCATCATAGTGGATGAAGCGCAGATGTTAATTTTTTATACCATTGAAAGTGATCTTAACTATCCCACTATTAATCTTAGTAATATTAAATTGAAGTCACAGTCAGGTGAAGAGCTTGATGTGGATGGATTATCTTATGGAAGCCATGGGGAAGTAATGAAAGGCGAAAAGGTTTCAGGCCAAATAAAAGTCATTTATTCAGACAAAGAGGTCATTCCTGAAAAAATCAATTTTGAAACTGGCGTTAATATTAATGAAGTAGAAGTAATAAAGGGGTTGAATTTTCCTATCGAAGTGGATACACAGAAATTCTCAGCAATTACACACGAGATAGCAATTGATAAGTCCGTAGAAGCTGGTGAACAGTCTATCTACTTTGAAAAGATGGAAATCCATCCGACTCGAATTGCGTTATTCTTAGAGTATGACGAGTCTAATACACACGAAATATTCCGTTTTGATGATATAGCGCTTGAAGACGAGAAAGGGAATAGATGGATTTCAGACGGTAGCTCTTCAATGGAGGATAATAAAATAGTAATGTACTTTGAGAGCAATTACTTTTCTGAACCTCAGCAACTTAATCTGGTCTTCTCTTCATTTACGGCTCTCCCTAAAGATGAACTAGAAGTAGTTGTTGATCTAGAAAAAGAAAGTATTATCAAAGCGCCAAGTGATAAGCGGTTAAAAAAGGTTTGGTTGGATGATGGAGAAAAAGATAGGAAAGGGATATATTTTCAGATTGAGGTCGATCCAAAGGACCATAATTATTTCTTTAGTCTTTTCGATAACAACATTATCGACGCTGATGGAACTGTTCATGAATATACTACGAGAACCTATTCGTATATTGATGGAACAAATTTATTTGAACAAGGGATGATAGTGGATACTGATAAGATGGTAAGCCCGATTACATTTAAAATTGCAGAATACCCTTCAAGAATAACAGAAGAAGTCAAAGTGAAAATAAAATAACCGGAGTAAAAGGACACAGCTTAGAAAGTGATGTGTCCTTTTACTTTTATAGTAATTTTCCAGTTATCATACAGTTTGTGTGGATTCCGTACACTTTTAATTAAAAACACTATCACCTTTACTGGCATGCTTTTTGCATTAAACAATAGTAATACTTAAAAGGAGGTAGTCCACTTTGAATATTCAAAACTGTGTAGCCCTAGTAACAGGTGGAGCGTCTGGACTTGGTGAGGCAACCGTTAGAAATATAGTTTCTAAAGGGGGGAAGGCAATAGTTGCAGATCTTTCAGAAGAAAGAGGTAAAATCCTGAAAGAAGAGCTAGGGGATTCCATTCTATTTGTAAAATCAAATGTTACAAAGGAAGAAGATGTTTGTAACGCTTTAGATATTGGCATACAAACATTTGGGTACATAAATACAGTGGTGAATTGTGCTGGAATTGGAGTGGCACAAAAAGTATTAAACCGAAAAGGGCCACATTCGCTTGACGACTTTTCCAAAGTTATCTCTATTAACCTTATAGGTTCATTTAATGTGATCCGTTTGGCTGCTGAGCGTATGAAGGGAAATGAACCAAACGAAGAGGGGGGACGCGGTGTTGTCGTAAACACGGCATCTGTTGCAGCCTTTGATGGCCAAATTGGCCAGGCAGCCTATTCTGCTTCAAAAGGCGGGATAGTCGGCATGACCTTGCCTATTGCCAGGGAATTCGCATCATTCGGAGTCCGAGTTATGACCATTGCACCCGGGCTCTTTCATACTCCAATGTTTGATTCCTTACCAGCTGAAGCAAGGGATTCTCTTGGAAAGATGGTACCATTTCCCTCCCGGCTTGGGTACCCGGAAGAGTATGCCCAACTTGTCCAAAGCATCATAGAAAATCCAATGTTAAATGGGGATACCATAAGGCTGGATGGAGCAATTAGGATGCAGCCGAAATAAAGATGTTAATAGTTAGAGAGTAAAACGGATTTCATTTCATTGATGAGATCCGTATTTTTTTTTTGCATGTAAATGCACTTTAAGAACTTTAAGAAGTCTCAAGTCCTTAATTTGTTAAAGAATAAGTTAAATGGTAAAAGAGAAGCCGTGTCAAGGCCCGAAGAAGAGGAAGGAAAGGTCAAATGGTAACAGAGAGGCCGTCTCAAGGCCCGAAGAAGAGGAAGGGAAGGTTAAACGGTAACAGAGAAGCCGTCTCAAGACCCGAAGAAGTGGAAAAGAAGGTTAAACAGTAACAGAGATCCCATCTCAAAGCCCGAACCAAGAAGATTAATTTTACAACTAAATAAAATTTTGTATTTGGTTTTATATGTACAATGGTTAGTTGTAAAAAGATAGTAAAAATGATTCAAAAGACCCGACTATTTGTTTTTTTTATTAAATTCTATATATTTCAATGTGAAAACGTACATTAATAAACAATTAATCCTTCTAAGGAACTATTAAATATTTAAAAGAAAAATTCCTAGTTAGGGCCTAACTAACAGACAGGATTCGACAATCGTTTCAATCAAATTGACTACTTTGAAATCACATGGTAATTATTATATAGCTATAAAAAAGCTTCATTAACATTTTGTAGATTTATAAATTAATTTCTATAATTTTTTCATTTAAAAGGGATTATTTGTATAACGTATAGGGAATAAGTCTTTTAGAAAATACATATTATGCCACGTTGATAGCGTTGCCTAGGGGGAAGGGCTATGAAGAAATCAATGCTTCTAGGATTAATAAGTTCGGTACTTTTGATAGGAGGTTGCGGAATGAAACTGGATACAAATGGGAGTCAAGGTGTAGAAGGTGAGCCAAACTCAATTGCATTCAATGATGAGTTTACTAAAGATTTTCTGGAATCATCTGATGAAGTTGTGAAAGGACACTATCTCTTTAAATCTCAGACAGAAGGGTATACAGTGTACTTCCCTAAAAATGCTTCTATGGACAAAGCAGCTTATGAAAGAGCTGGAGATGAGTTTGAAGCGGTAGGATTTGTAGAAAATGATGAAAATGAAAACCTATCTTTCTATTACAATATCAACTATGATGATCAACCGAGAGCAAACGATATAGAGTTTAAATTAGATATGTTTGATACTTATTTAGATTATACTGGGGATTTTGAAGAATATACAAAAGACAGTGTTACATATTACTATTCAGAGAATGTATTTGATTTTGAAGGGAAAAAAAGTTTTCAGTATTTTGCTTATATCAAACCTGAAATAGAAAATAAAGGAATTAATTTCATCGGTAGTGTTACATGTATAGATTATGAACAACCTTGTAAACAAGATAGTAATGAAGTAAAAGATAAAGTTCTAAATATAATGCATTCAATAGATTTTAAATCTAGGTGATTTAAATGGCAAATTCCGAAATACTTCATTCAAAACTAATAAAAGCAAGAGTAGCTGAATTAGAATATAAGCAACTAACCGTCGAAAATATTAGAAGAATATATATTGAAGAAACAGGAAAAGAACCACCTGGTAGCATTACAATATATCACTCAGATGAACTTCCTAAACATGTAAAGGATTATGATTCTGGATTTGATGGTACTGTAATCCATTTTATGGATTTAGAAGCAGGCATTAACCAATCTTATACAATCACTAGAGGAAGTGAGATGGGAGAAAATAATGGAAACGGTCCACCAAGCGATTGGTTATATAATACATTTGGCATATTTGGTGGAAAAGCACAAAATCAATTACAAGACGCTAGACACTTTGAAAAACATGTAAGTAATGAAATAAATAGTGCAGCAGATAAAGAAGTTAACAATATTATTAGACAAGGAAAACACATTGATCCTGAAACTTTGACTAAATATGGGATTGGGCACTCTTTAGGTGGGAATCTTATTCAAACTATACAAATATTAGATCAGCCGTTTGAAAATGTTTTAGCAATTAACGATGCTCCCCCTAGCATATATCAACTAGCAGGGCTAGACTTGAAATTTCGACATGCTATATTCAGTAAATTTAATATACGAAATAGAAGATTAGATGACATCTACGAAATAAATCCTAATAAACTAAAAGGATTCGCAGAAGAATACTACCATGCCCAAGGGCAGAGTATCCATCACTTAACAATAAAAGAAGAAATTTTATACTCTGTCATAGGGTTTAGGGGATTTTTAGATCTTGGTTCTCGTGAAGTTCTAACTACCTACCCCCAAACAGACGGTATAGCAAAATACATGAATAGAGTTTCAGACGAAAACCTTTACATCATCCAACAATTCGTCGCAAAACACGCCCCAGCCTACGAAAAATCAGGATTCGACGGGCTAAACAGAAGCATGTTTGGAATTGATCAAAAATTCTTCACTCTAATTGATGATATCAAACAGGATTGGAAAAAAATCTTCGAACCTCCGAAGTGGAAGCGTGGAGCGGTTCCTATGACGATTGGTGTTATTGGATTTGGAAGCTTTACAGTGGATATGCCGTTTGCGTATCCAGTTAAAGAATTTCCAAGTGATTTTTTTTCTAATCAACAAGAGTTTATTTCAAGAGCGTTGGAGATTAAAGCTAAGTTGCAAGATTTGACAGAAGTTCTGCCTTCCTTACTTGCCTTGGTTGGAGAGATCAGTGAGGATCTGTTGAAGATAATCCAGGTTCATGTAGAGGAAATGCTCGGTAGCATACAGCGTATGATTGAGGCGATTGGTAGTGCTGCTTTAGATGTTGGGAAGAACCTGGTTAAAGGGTCCTTTACTAATAACTTGTCCCAACATGAGAATATCTTGACGGTAATAGATCTTGCAGTAACGATCGAACAGGAAGGCAGTAATATCCAAAACAGTTACCAAGCAATTATAGACGACACGAATGATTTTGTTGGCGAGTTTGGGGATGCCGCTCATGCACATGGAATGGAGCATGTAGTTAACTCATTAAATCAGGTAGAAGGAAGACGTTACGAAGGATCTGATTTAATTCGTTATAAAAATGCCACAGATGGCAGGACCATTGAGGTCAATCTATCTTCTGCAGTGAGGATTTATCAACTTGGTCTAGATAAATGCATGGAAAAGGAAGAAGCACTCACTTCCTGGAGGAGACTGTATTACACAGAATACGTTGATGATCTGGAATTCAGGAAACAGCGGGTGATGAATGCCATTCACCAAATGGAAGCAAATCCGAGGAATTACAGCCATCTTCTTCCAGTTTCAAGTAGTGATGTGAAAGTAACCAAGATTAATGTTCACGAGTTTATCAGACCGTTAGATCCCATGTTTCAGGATTCTTTTGAGGGAATGTATCATTACCTTCGGGAGGAAATTGAAAAAGCTAAAGCCATGATCAGTCGAGTTAGAAAGTCTATTGAAGAATTGTATGAAGAAGATCAAAGTATTTCGAAATTGTTTGAATTACGGTAAAGGGGGTGGTAGGAATAGGACAGTATAAAACTTCGTATGCCTTTGCACCATATGAAGATTTACGGTTTAAGTATCTTATTTTCAATGCGGAGCTTGGGAGAGTCCGTGAGATCAGTGATGAGTTGGCAAGTATCATCAACGCGGAACTCGAACTGAGTAAAGGTAAAGTTATTGAACAATCATTACTGGAATTTAATAAGAATCATCGACTGTTTACGATTATCACCAACGATCAGTCAAGACTGATGACAACCCTTTCCAACAAATACCACGAACATGTTGATGAAATGAATAGGCAAGAGTTGACAATCTTCTATGAAGAGGTCAATGAAACAATTAGTTGATTTAGTCGAAATACCTAGAAATATATCAATCTGTGAAAAAAATACTATATTTTGAGGTTTCAAAAATTGGGAATGTGGGTATTTGTGGGTATATATTACTCATTTTCCTTAAATTCCTACTTTAGAATTGACCTCTTAGTTGTGTATTTTTTACAATAAAAGTAACTTATTAAAGAAATGGAGAGATGTGAAATGTCAGGAATTATTCGCGTTACCCCTGCAGAGTTAGTTGGAATGTCCACTCGTTACAGAAGTGAAAGCAGCCAGGTTGGAGATCAAATCAACCGTTTAGACAACATGATTCGTGAGCTTGAAAGTGTTTGGGAAGGTGAATCAAGCCGTGCATTCAGTGATCAATACCAATCTTTGAAGCCTTCTATCATTCAAATGCAACAATTGCTAGAGGATATCTCCGTTCAGCTTAGCAACACTGCTAGAGCACTTGAAGATGCCGATACTCAAATTGCAAGCCAGATTCGCGGGTAATTTGTTCTTACAGAAATAGCT
Source organism: Sutcliffiella horikoshii (assembly GCF_002157855.1). Lineage (NCBI taxonomy): Bacteria > Bacillati > Bacillota > Bacilli > Caryophanales > Bacillaceae > Sutcliffiella > Sutcliffiella horikoshii. The sequence goes on from NZ_CP020880.1 coordinate 1,624,414, forward strand.
CCCTTCTATAGGGCAGCCAAAAAGAAAGAAGGAGCGCCATTCTTTAACAGTTGAATGCGTTCCTTCTTTTATGAGGTGAAAAACAGTGTACATAGAAATAACAATCGATCTAAAGAACTACCAAAGGGAATCTTTTGACCTTCGACTATCTAACTATCATACAGTAAAAAAAGTCGTTGATATCGTTTGGCAGGCCGCCTCCCCCGCAACACCTCCAAGGGACGGGGAATGGGTAAAGGTTGTGAACAAACACTTGATACTATCAGGTTCAGACAAGCTTGTAGACCATGGCATTACGTCTGGTGACCGTCTGGAAATTTTATAAAGGAGCAATCTATCATGGCAGATCAAAGTCGAACATATCTGGAAGAAGAAATAGGGGCAACACTTTCCAAAGAAGGTGAAACGATTAAGCTTGTCTTTCAAAAAGAAAAAATCAAATTGGAAGATGCTGCTGAAATTCGGATGCTTCAAGAAATTAACCCAGCCATACATAAAAAAATTAAAGAAACAGAAGACGAGTTAACACTCATCTATCATCCCCCTCCTGCATTTTCATCTTTCGCTAAAATGAAAAGAAAAGATGAGAAAAGCAGATGGATCTTTGCCTCTCAATTAATAAAGAGTGTCAAGAATCACTCTCTTTCAAGACTACATCTTCTTATATGTCCCGAAAATATGGTGGTAGATGAAAGTTTGACCCCCTATTTTCTTCATTATGGCGTGATGGAAAGTCTACCACCCTATGAAAAAGAATCAGAAAAGCTATGGCGGGAAACAAAAGCAGTCATTGCAGCTGCCATTGACGGGAAATACACCTTCAAAGAGTATCTCAAACTTTATCAAACTTTAGACCTATCACCAGCTGCCAAAACCATAATGAATGCCAAGGATGAAGAGGAACTATTAACGTTCATTCGTAACGGGATAAAGGGGCTTGAAGAAAAAGAAAAACACTTTATCCGACTTCCAGAAAAACGATGGAAAATCACCAAATATGTCACCATAGGTCTCACCGTTCTTTTGTTACCAGCACTCGTATTAGCGATTTATTCCTTTCTTTTCGTTCAACCAAAACAGGCAGCATATGTACAAAGTTCCGAACACTTTCTTAAAAGTGAATACAGTCAGGTGGTTACTACATTAAATGGATATGAAGCAAAAGAGATGCCAAGAGTGGTGCAATATAAATTGGCAACTTCCTATATCATCAATGAATCTTTGAATGAAGACCAAAAAGATGCCTTGCAGAACCGCATAACCTTGCAATCCGATCCACAGTACTATCAATATTGGATACACATTGGCCGCGGAGAAGCACAAGAGGCGCTTGATATTGCTAGATCATTGGAGGATTCAGAGATAATTCTGTACGCCTTATTGAAATACAAGGAACAAATTAGAGCACAGGACGACCTCTCTGGTGAAGAGAAACAAAACCAACTAGAAGAAGTTCAAGATGAAATTGACGAATATGCAGAAGCAATTGAAGCGTTAGATGAAGAGCAAGATGATGCAAACTAACTGCAAGGTTGAAATGAGGTGAGTGTATGAATAATTTCTGGTTGTTCTATCAAAACAACTACCAAAAGATATCTATAGAAAAAGGTACTGTTACTGTAAGTTCTGAAGTAGAGGATCAGCTTACTGTCCGTAATTTTCCATTTACGGATGGGTCTTTGCTTGTCGATATCCAAAATGACCAATTCACAGTTAAACAACAGTCCGGTGTAATAGGAAGCGGTACATACAGCCAACCCTTTGAGTGGAAAGACGATAAGAAAGAGTTAAAAATGGTGCTTACGCCAAGTCCCTCGCAATCCCAGACCTATTATATAGGTAGCAGAGAGCAAGTAGTTTTTTCTAAAAAAGCTGGCGATCAAGGGAAAACGATTACGTTCATCAGAAACTTTTCAAGAAAATGGGTTGTAAATATTTCTGATGAAAATGGTTATTTGAATGGGCACAAAATAGATGATGGTACCGTCCTAGAAGTTGGAGATTTGCTACTTTGGTCCTTTATGGAGATCCGGTTGATTGAAGAGGATGTCTTCGAGGTTGCAAGCCATACAGAATATGAGACAGACCTTTCTGACATACAGCGACCTCAGTCAGAAATGAAGAAGAAATATCCAAGCTATCGTAGGACACCAAGGATGGTTTATGATCTTCCTGACGAAAAGGTGTCTCTACAATTTCCTACGCAGGAATCAGATGACAATAATAAAGGTCTGTGGCTCATTATCATGCCTCCACTTATTATGTTGATAGTCATGGGAGTGGTAGCGCTCGTTGCACCGAGGGGAATATTCATCATTATTTCAATGGTTATGTTTATGACCACACTTATTACGTCAACCGTTCAATTCTTTAAAGAAAAAGCAAACCGAAAAAGAAGCGAAGAACGGAGAAGAAGAGTTTATTCGCTTTATCTTGAAAATAAGCGAAAAGAGCTGCAAGAATTAGCAGAAAAGCAGAGTAATGTACTCACGTTTCACTTCCCTTCTTTTGAGCGGATGAAATATCTGACAGGAGAGATTTCCGATCGAATATGGGAAAGGTCATTGGAGAGTCATGATTTCTTGCAATTCCGTTTAGGACGAGGAAAAGTCCCTTCCAGTTATGAAATATCCATTAACTCTGGGGATATGGCCAATAGGGAGATTGATGATCTTCTTGAAAAGTCGCAGCATTTGGAAAAAGTATATAGAGAAATCGATAATGTTCCGGTTGTAGCGGATTTATCTAAAGGCGCCATCGGTTTAATCGGGAAAGAATCAGTTATGAAAAATGAAATTCATCAGATAATAGGTCAGCTATCCTTTTTCCACAGCTATCACGATCTTCGATTTGTGTTTATTTTTAATGAGAAAGAATATGAACAATGGGAATGGGTGAAGTGGCTACCACATTTCCAGATACCGCAATCATTTGCTAAGGGTCTCATCTATAATGACCAAACAAGAGATCAATTGCTTTCTTCCATTTATGAAATGCTCAGAGAAAGAGACTTAATGGAAGATAAAGAGAAGGTTTCGTTCTCACCTCATATCGTCTTTATTATTACAGAGCAGCAGTTGATAGCAGATCATGTCATTCTTGAATATCTCGAGGGAGACCATAAAGACCTTGGCATTTCGGTCATTTTCGCTGCGGATTCTAAAGAGAGTTTGTCCGATAACATTGAAACTCTTGTGAGGTATATCAATACCCAAGAGGGAGACATTCTAATCCAAGACAAAAAAGCAGTTTCCATTCCCTTTACATTGGATTCCCATAAAAGAGATGGAAACGAAGTCTTCTCGAGAATGCTTAGAACCCTCGATCATCAGGTGGGTATGACAAACTCCATCCCTAATAGCATATCTTTTTTAGAAATGATGAAAGTAAAAGAAGTTGGGATGCTACCGATACAAGAAAACTGGCTTACAAGAGAGTCTTCTAAATCCTTGGCAGTACCTATCGGGTTAAAAGGTAAAGAAGACATATCTGTACTGAACTTACACGAAAAAGCCCATGGTCCACATGGTCTATTGGCAGGTACAACGGGATCTGGGAAAAGTGAATTCTTGCAGACTTATATTCTATCCCTTGCTATTCACTATCATCCGCATGAAGTAGCTTTCCTGCTCATTGACTACAAAGGTGGAGGAATGGCTCAACCGTTTGAAAAAATGCCCCATTTATTAGGAGTCATTACTAACATTGAAGGAAGTAAGAACTTCAGTGCAAGGGCACTTGCTTCGATTAAAAGTGAGCTGAAAAGGCGTCAGCGATTGTTTGATCAGTACAAGGTCAATCATATTAATGCTTATACAGATCTTTATAAGCAAAATAAAGCGGAAGAACCTTTGCCGCACTTATTCCTTATTTCCGATGAGTTTGCAGAATTGAAAGCGGAAGAACCAGAGTTTATCCGGGAGTTGGTTAGTGCTGCGCGGATAGGAAGAAGTTTAGGTGTTCATCTAATTCTAGCGACCCAGAAACCAGGCGGAGTCATTGATGAACAGATCTGGAGTAACGCTCGTTTTAAAGTGGCGTTAAAAGTGCAAGATGCAGATGACAGCAGAGAGATTCTGAAAAATGGAGATGCTGCTTCCATTACCGTTACAGGCCGGGGGTATCTTCAGGTAGGCAACAATGAAGTATATGAACTATTTCAATCTGCTTGGAGTGGAGCACCTTATCTTGAGGATACAACTGAGACAGAAGATGAGGTAGCATTTGTCACGGACCTTGGACTTGTCCCATTGTCCGATGTATCGACATCTAAAAAGAAAAAGAAAAGTGCTCAAACAGAGATAGGAGCAGTGGTGGAGGAAATCCATTCTGTTCAGCAATATATGGGCATCAGACAACTTAACAGCCCATGGCTCCCTCCTTTAGAGGCAAGACTTTCCCGCAAGAAGTATATTTCCGAGGAGCAAGGTTTCATTCCACTTGCATTAAAGGATGAGCCTGAAAAACAATCGCAAACGGTTTATGAATATGAACTAGTGGAAGATGGGAATATCGGGATATTCGGTTCATCAGGTTATGGTAAGTCACATACCATTCTGATGCTGTTGTTAAGTATGGCAGAGAAATATACACCAGAAGAGTTGCACTATTATATCTTTGATTTCGGTAATGGAACTTTGCTGCCATTGCGTCAGCTTCCACATACAGCAGATTTCTTCTTGATGGATGAAGAACGGAAAATCGAGAAGTTCATGCGTATCTTAAAGGATGAAATGGCTAGACGTAAAAATCTGTTCCAACAGCAAGAGGTAAGTTCCATTAAAATGTTCAATTCTCTGAGTAAAGAAAAATTACCTATCATTTTCATGACGATCGATAATTTTGATCTTATCAAAGAGGAAATGCAAGATCTAGAAATGCAAATTAACCAGTTTGTCCGAGATGGCCAGTCATTGGGAATCTATATGATATTTACAGCCACAAGGGTCAACTCAATCAGACAATCATTGATGAACAACCTGAAAACAAAAATAGTTCACTATCTGATGGATAATAGTGAAGCTTTCACTATATTAGGGAGGGTCCCTTATAATCCTGAACCAATTCCAGGAAGAGCCATCATAAAGAAGGATGAAGCATTCTTCTCGCAAGTCTTCTTGCCTGGTGAAGGGAAAGATGATTTTGAAATACTAGATTCCATTCGAAGTGATATTGCATCTATTAAAGAAAAGTATCGTGAGTACAAGGAACCGCAAGTTGTTCCGATGCTCCCTACTGACCTAAATGTCATCAATTTTGCAAAATATACAGAAGGCAAGCTGAAAAAAGGGCTTGTTCCGATTGGACTGGACGAAGAATTTGTCCAACCTGTATTTATCAACTATGAAAAATATAAACATTGTATGGTGGTAGGACAAGCTCAAAAAGGCAAAACAAATGTCATGAAAGTGATATTAAATACGACGATAGATCAAGGTGCTGAATCTATTGGACTCTTTGATTCATTTGACAGAAGCCTTTCCAATTATACAGAAGAAGACAATGTCACCTACTTAGAAACTAAAGAGCAAATAGCAAAATGGGTGGAAGAAGTGGAGCAGAAGTTGCTTGCTAGAGAAAGTGACTACCTTAAGAAAGTTCAATTTGGAGACACTTCCATGGATTACCCACCATTGTTCCTTGTTATAGATGGGTATGCGAGATTTATTCAGACGGTCGACCCGATGCTGCAAGACAAGTTTGCGAGACTAATGAAAAATTATAGTCACCTAGGATTTAATATGGTTGCCTCAGGCAGTAACAATGATCTGTCAAAAGGCTACGATACACTTACAATGGAAGTAAAGCAGATACGACAAGCACTCGTTCTTATGAAAAAGTCAGAGCAGAATATTTTCACTCTGCCATATGAGAGAAACGAAGAAGAAATTCATCCTGGATACGGTTATTACGTTATCAACGGCAAAGAAATGAAAATTCAGATTCCGCTATGCACTACGGAAAGGAAGGTATTTACATGACGGGAAAAACCACCTATATAATAAAGATGGTGTTGGTTATTCTCCTAATCCTAGTGACACCTGCAGTTTTCTTTGGATCTGTCGGGGAAAACCCGATGGAAGTGAAAAGAACCGCTTCGAGAGTAATTGCAGTAGTAAATGAAGACACTGGAATGGAAAAGGATGATAAAGCCCTTGAGTTTGGAAAGGAAATCTCCTCTATATTTGAGGAGGATTCTAGATATGAATGGACAGTAATCGGTAGGAGTGCGGCAGTAAACGGCCTGGAAGATTCCAAATATGATGCAGTTGTTTATATCCCTTCCAATTTTTCTACCAACATCATGACCTATGAGAGTAATCAGCCGCTTAAAGCTAACTTTGAATACAATGTTCAAGATCAATTAAATACCATTGATCGAGAAAAAGTTTTACGTGAAATTGAAAAAGCAACAAGTAAGGTAAACAGTAGAATTTCTACTCTTTACTGGACATATGTTTCCCAGGACTTAGAAAACGTCCGAGCTCATTTTGATACCATTTTGCAAAAGGAAATAGATTTCCAAAATGCCATGTTAGCATTCTATAAACCTACTTCCTTAAATCTTGCATCCGAAATTGAAAGACAGCGTTCAATGCTTGAAAGCCTTCAATCAACTGTTACAACTGTAAGCCAAGACGCTCCTGGGAGAGAAAGCACGGTACAACAGTTCGAAGACAACCTAACATCCTTTGTACAATTTGTAGACCAATTTAAAGAATATCAAGACAGCCAACAATTGGTCTTACAAGAACTTCAGGATGAAAGCATGGGAAGCATTCAGCTCTTAGCAACGGCTCAACCATCCCGTTTTGCGCAAGTGCAAGAATATTTTTCTCAAGGAGGAACAGAGATAAATAACAGGTTGGAGTCTGTTAATAGCAGCATGGAGAGTAACAATACGGCCCTTAATGAGCTTTCCGAATTAAGAAAATCCGAAGTAGACAGGCAAACGGGAGATATGGAAGCATTCTTTGAACAACAAGAACAGATTGCCATGTCACAAAAAAATGCCGATCTAAGTGAATTAGAAACAACGCTAGAGAACTTGAAAGACGAACTTGAAAAAGAAGGCGAAAAAGAGCCAGGAAAACCCGAAGATCCTAAGCCTGTAACGACATCGTCTGTAAGTGAAGTCAAGGATGACGATTCGGAGGAGGTTGAGGTTCCAGAAAACAGAAGTTTTGAGAATGAAATAAAGGAATTAAATGCGATTGCTAAAGATATCAATGATATCCAAACAACCATTAATGGTTTGGGAGAACTGGTTCCCGAAGAAATACTCACTGTCCTAAATCCTCTAGGTGAATTATCTTCTAGGATTTCACAGGTAGAAGAAAGCCTTAAAGGCGTAGAAGAAGAAAACCCATTACTTAAAATAATTGAGCAGCTGGAAGCCGAAAAGCAAGCTCTAGAAGAAGAAATAGTAGGATATTTGGAACAGATTTCTGAACTAGAAGAAGTTATTGAATCATTAGAAGGGGACAAAGAATCCTTATCCAATAACCTTCAGACAGTTATAAATGAGATCGAGAAAACAGAAAAAGACATACTTGATCAAATTCAAGATGAGGATAGGTTAAGACTATTAGAACCAGTTTTTGATAAAGAAATAAATAATAATAACACCAAAGATCTATTAAATTATCATGCTTCTCTTGTTCAATACGAACAAACATTAAATCGGAATGTTAATGAAGATGTGGAAGCGCTCCTTGAAGATATCCAAAACATATTGAACGTGTCCGACCCTGAACAAGAAGGATGGAACAGTATAACAGCATCTCTCCCATCTACCATGGAACAGATGCAGGCACTGCAAGACAACTTCTCAGTGTTCATGGAAGAATACAGAGCAAACATTGAAGAGCAGCAGATGGCTATCATGAATGACATCTCTTCCCTTGAGGAAAGTGCAAACAATGTAATGGAACAGGTTCAATTATTTGAAAATAACGAACCAATTCCAACTAACGGCAATGATGGAAATACCGTAGTAACAAGACAGCAGACCATTAGTCAAGAATTATTGACATTGAATGAACTAGTCACTTCCGTAGGGGAAAGTCAGTCCAGCATTGTCTCTTATACGACAAAATTGCAAACAAATGTGGAAAATGTACAAAATGATGCCGACACACTCAATGCCAAATGGGCAGAAAATGTAGATGCAACTAGAATGTACCGAGATGATATCTTTAATGTCCTAGGAAATGCTTATGTGGACGGACAGAAGAACGGTCCAGTTTATGAGCACCTTTCCAATCCTTTGCAAATAAGCGGCGATGCAGCAAGCGGCACAGAGGACAATAGAATTCCTCCAGTTGTAGTACTAGCGATTATCTTGATTAGCAGTCTTTTAATCGGATATTTCAGCCACTATTTCAACAATGCGCCAATGCTTGTGCAAGGTTCCATGTTTATTTTATTAAATATCATAGTTGGCTTGATTATCAGTTTGTATGGGTTAAACATCTATCCATTAGCGGAAGATCGTGCAATTCAGTGGTCCATATTCACTGTTCTTTTGCTTACAGCTGCGTCAGCGGTTGTACTTTCAGGATTTAGCATGGGCAAATTAGTCGGCTGGATTGCAAGTGTTGGACTGGTTATTTTCTTTATCAGCCCATTCCTTACTCTGACGGCACCAAATATCAATTACGAAGACCCGATGTCTCGCGTGTACATGTCCATTCAGTATGGCTCTAGCTCCCTCTTTATGACAGCGGTAATCACGTTGATTGTCATTCTATTGTTGCTTCTTGTTTTGCCACAATTGGTCAAACTATTTAAGAGTAGTAACGATAAAAAGAATGAAGATGAAGCGTATGAAGGCTAAAATTGCTTTGCTTTTAATAGCAGTAAGTGCACTGATGTCTTTACTGCCGTTGAACGGGACAGTAACTATGGCAGATTCTGATATTGAATCCCTCGAGCCAAACAGTTATGAAAAAAAGGATTTTAAAGAGAATACAAATTTCCTGCGTGAAAATAATCTTAATGAGCGCAGGGAATCTGTTCCCGAAGAACAAAAGCTCCTTACTTTCAAGGAACGAGAAAAGAAAGCGGAAGAGAACTTTGTCGGAACATTATTTATGACCGGTGAAAAAAAATCCACCACCATCCAAGTTACCTCTCAAGAGTTGAAACTGTTCACCGAACAAGACAACTCAAGGTACCAAGCGGTGGTTGCCACCGATAGCTCATCCAAAACAAGCAGCATCACTATTCTTCTATATGGATTTCTTGCCATAGCATTGATTCTATTACTAGCAATCATCCTACCGAGAATGGCAAAAGGAAAAGCATAACTTCAACCCCCTCTCGTTTAGGAGAGGGGGTTATTTTACTTTAAATAGATAAAATATTCTAAAAAATAGAAAACTAAGCTACAATAGAGATACATATTGTGACAAGAAGGTGGAAAGTCCGTGATCACATTAAAAGAAATGATAACGCCAATTCCATATCAAATAAAAGAAGACACAACTCTTAAAGAAGCATTAAATATTATGAAAGAAGAAAAATATGGTCTCTTGCCTGTAGTGAATGAAGCTCGAAAATTAGTGGGTGTATTTACCCGAAGCAGACTATTTCAAATGGTTAAACTGGAAAAGTCACTCACCACTCCCATTAAGGATTTTGTCAAAAGAGATGTCAATTCTTTAAAGGAGGATACCCCATTTAAAGAATTACAGGAAATTGTTCGAAACAGTTCAGTGGGGACTGGGGTCGTTGTGGATGCGGAAAACAGAGTAGTTGGTTTGTTTACTAAAGCGGATATGGTGATGGGTCTACTCAATGTAACCAGAACATTAAATTTGAAGCAATCCCTACAGACCGCAATGGATCATGCTTATGATGGAATATTGTTGGCTGATGAAACACAAACGATTCAAATGGTTAGCCCCTCACTTTTGGAATTGTTCAATATGGATTATCAGGATGTTTTACATAAAAAAACAAATCAGGTATTTCCGCATTTTCAAATATCAAAGATTTATGAATCTGAAGAGGCGGATATTAGTGATTTCCATGAGATAAATGGAATCAAGTATATCATTCACCGAATACCCGTCAAACAAGAAGGTCGCGTGGTTGGAGCAATTGTGAAAATAATGTATAGGCAGTTGAATGAAGTCAATGAACTTTTCAAACGACTTCAAAAGGCAGAAAACAAAGCAAGTTTTTATCACACAGAACTGAAAAAATCCGAAAATGCCAAGTTTACTTGGGATCATATCATAAGCGAACACACAGTTATGGAAAAAATAAAAAAGAGTGCGGCAAAAGCGGCGAAAGGTCGTTCAACCATATTAATTAGAGGAGAGAGCGGGACAGGCAAGGAACTATTCGCCCATGCGGCTCATAACAGCTCGGCTAGGAAAGATGGGAAGTTCGTTGTCGTGAATTGTGCGGCAATACCAGAGGACTTATTAGAATCAGAGTTTTTCGGATATGAGGATGGTGCTTTTACAGGGGCCAGGTCACGAGGGAAAATCGGTAAGTTTGACTTAGCAAATGGAGGATCTCTATTTTTAGATGAAATAGGGGACATGTCTTTGAACCTTCAAGCCAAGCTTTTAAGGGTGTTGCAAGAGAGAGAATTTTATCGGGTAGGAGGCACGAAAAGAATTCAAGTGGATGTAAGGATAATCGCAGCTACCAATCGCAACTTGGAGGAAATGGTGAAAGAAGGAACATTCCGTGAAGATTTATACTACCGGTTGAATGTCATTTCGTTATTCATACCACCTCTCCGCGAAAGAATGATGGACATACAAGTTCTTTCCGAAAAAATAATGAGCGAGCTTAATCGCGTTATTGGTACAAGCATTACCGGCTTCGAGCCGCGGGCAAAACAAATACTTATGTCCTATCATTGGCCAGGAAATGTCCGCGAACTACGAAATGTGATGGAGCGTGCCATGACATTTGCAGAACACGGAAAAATTAAAGTAGAGGATCTGCCGGACTATATGCTTGGAAGTAATCACGTGTTAGTGGATGAAACAGCGGTCACGCAAGAAGAGTCGATGGTTGAAAGTGCAGAGCGTGTAGCGATTGAAACAGCTCTTACGAAAACGAAAGGAAATAAAGCAAAAGCAGCGAAGATGTTGGGAATCAGCAGGTCGAGCCTTTATGATAAATTGAGAAAGTATCAATTGAATGAGAAGTAAATGGAAAAAAGGCGGTTTCTTTGAGGAATTCGCCTTTTTTTCATTATGAAAAATCCATGAACTTAGTTTGTACAGTTCTTTTGAGCATATACAGTGTAGCTTTAGAAGTGTACAGATTTTGGACGCTTTTTTTATAGTCAGATGAGAGATAACTTAGGACCCCTTTACAAGCTGATTACCAGTCTTGGCACAATTCTTGCATAAATATGGATGAATCAAATTAAAGGGAGGAAAGTGTATGAACATTGGAATGTATCTGTCCCAAAATGCCAGAAAAGTGCCGAATAAGCTTGCGATCGACTGTGAAGGGAGACAATTTAATTACGATCAGTTCAATAAGGAAGTAAATAAACTTGCTCACGGTTTGTTAGGTCTAGGTGTCACCAAAGGCGACAAAGTGGCTTTCATGATGAAAAACTCGGACACTTTTGTTTTCTCTTATTTTGCAGGTGCAAAGATTGGTGCTGTCATCGTACCAATGAATTTCCGTTTAACCTCCTCTGAAATTCAATATATTTTAGAGCAGTCAGAAGCGAAAGTCGTCATCTGTGATGAGGAATTTGAAGGAACCATTGCAACGGCGAAGGCAAGCAGTACTGTTGAAAAGGTTATTGTGGTAGGGACACCGACCATGCCTGAAAACAGATCATACGCGGAGGTCCTATCAACAAACGTAGAAGATCCAAAAGTAGAAGTCTTTGAAACCGACGATTTAGAGATTTTATACACGTCCGGAACGACCGGTCGTCCAAAAGGTGCTTTGTTCGATCACAGACGAATTTTCAATGTTGGCCTTTCCATGATGATCAGTATGGGGATCAATCAGCAAGAGCGCTTTCTACATATTGCACCATTGTTCCATTCTGCGCAGCTGAATTTATTCCTTGTATCGGGTACGGTGCTTGGAGCGACGCATTTCATTCACCGTGATTTTCATCCAGTTCATACACTTCAAGCGATTCAGGAACATAAGATTACGCATTTCTTTGGAGTGCCGGCCATGTTCAATTTCCTGTTACAGGTACCAAATGCGAACAGCTATGACCTTTCTTCCATCAAGCGTTGCGGTTATGGAGCGGCTCCAATGGCACCAGAGCTTGTGAAAAAGAGCATGAACTTATTCAAAAACGATCAATTCTTCAATCTCTGCGGTTTAACGGAGGCAGGACCAAACGGGATTTTATTAGATCCGATCGGTCACAAAAAACATCTCGGAAAAAATGGGAAACCTTCGTTTTTGACAGAAGCAAGAGTGGTTGATGAAACGGGCCGTGATATTGAAGTCGGCGCAGTGGGGGAATTCATCCTTAAAGGTGAATCCATCATGAAAGAATATTACAAAAAACCGGAAGAAACGAAGGCTGCTTTAAAAGATGGATGGTTATATACAGGAGATTTAGCTACCGTTGACGAAGAAGGTAATATCACCTTAGTAGACCGCAAAAAAGACATGATTATTTCGGGAGGAGAAAACGTTTATTCCATTGAGGTGGAAGAAGTGTTGTACGAACATCCTCAAGTTCTCGAGGCAGCTATTATCGGACTGCCAGATGAGGTATGGGGAGAAGCGGTATGTGCAGTGGTCGTTCCTCATAAAGATCAAGTGGTCAATGAAGAGGAACTAAAACAGTTCTGCCGTCAGAAGCTTGCTGGCTATAAGGTTCCGCGGAGAATTTTTTTGGAAGAGACGCTACCAAGAAATGCATCAGGAAAAATACTGAAGTATCAGCTTAGACAACAATTAAATCAAGTAAACGCATAGGGGTGAAGTAATTTGAAATCGCTTTCAACAAAAAGAGAACCAAGAAAACATCCATACTTAACAAAAGACCATCAACAATTCAGAAAGTCTCTGCGCAAGTTTTTAGAAAGAGAAGCAGTTCCTTTTTATGATGAGTGGGAAAGTGATCGCATCATTCCTCGTTCGTTCTGGACAAAGATGGGGGAACAGGGCTATCTTTGCCCTGATATTGATGAAAAATACGGTGGAAGTGAGACGGACTGGGGTTATTCAGTTGTAATTAACGAAGAGCTCGAGCGTGTGGGGACTGGATTAATTGGTGTAGCGCTACACAATGATATTGTAGTCCCTTATATCACAAGCTTCGGAACAGAGGAGCAGAAGCAGAGATGGCTGCCTTCATGTGTGTCTGGTCGAACGATTACCGCCATTGCCATGACAGAGCCTGGGACAGGATCGGATCTTGCGAATATCAAAACAACGGCAAGACTTGAAGGAGACCATTATATCGTTAATGGAGCAAAAACATTCATTACGAATGGAATCCATGCAGATCTAGTGATCGTGGCAGTAAAGACAGATACAGAAATTCACCCGCAGCACAGAGGAGTCAGCCTGCTTGTGATTGAACGAGGCCATCAAGGTTTTTCTAGAGGGCGGAAGCTGGACAAAGTGGGATTACATTCGCAAGATACAGCCGAATTATTTTTTGAGGATTGTAAGGTCCCTAAGGAGAATTTACTCGGAGAAGAAGGTCGCGGGTTCTTATACTTAATGGATAAATTGCAGCAAGAAAGGCTGTTGGTGGGCATTGGAGCGCAAATTGCTTCAGAGGAAATGCTGCAGTCCACGATTGACTATGTGAAGAGCAGGGAAGCATTCGGCAGACCTGTCAGTCAATTTCAGAATACTCAGTTTAAAATAGCCGAAATGGCGACAGAAGTGGAAATGGGAAGAGCTTTTCTTGACCAGCTCATCGCCGATCATATTGCCGGAGAAGATGTCGTGACAAAGGTATCGATGGCAAAATGGAAGCTCACCGAAATAGCAAGAAATATTGCGACTCAGTGCATGCAGCTTCATGGAGGATACGGTTATATGGAAGAATACAAGATTGCAAGAAGATACCGGGATATACCTGTTGCCAGTATTTATGCAGGAACCAATGACATTATGAAAACGATCATTGCCAAAAACTTAGGATTGTAGGAAGGGAGATTATTCATCATGAGAGAAGTCGTCATTGTAGAAGGAGTACGAACACCAGTCGGGAGAAGAAAAGGATTATTAAAGGATTACCGACCAGATGATTTGGCTGGGCAAGTATTGAAGGAGCTTGTAAAGCGTGCGGGCATTGACGCAGGACTAGTGGAAGACGTTATCCTTGGATGTGTGACACAGTCTGGAGAACAGGCTGGGGATATTGCAAGGGTTGCTGCTTTGATTGCAGGTTTTCCGATAGAAGTGCCAGGTACTACGCTTGATCGTCAATGTGGCTCCAGTCAACAGGCTGTACACTTTGCAGCACAGGCCATTCTTTCAGGTGACATGGATGTGGTCATTGCCGGGGGAGTAGAGAACATGACAAGAGTGCCGATGGGATCCAACTATCAAAAGGCTCCGTTCAGTGACAGGCTACAGGAGAAATATGAAATCATTAACCAAGGACTTTCAGCGGAAAGAATTGCCGAAAAGTATGGATTCACACGTGAGGAGTTAGATACCTTTTCATATGAAAGCCATCAAAAAGCGTTAAAAGCGCAAGCAGAGGGTTATTTTACAACAGAAATCATGCCGATTGAAGTATCATTGGAAGACGGTACAACATTTATGATGAAGGAAGATTCTGGTCCTCGCAAGGAAACGTCAGTGGAGGCGCTTGGTGGTTTAAAAACCGTATTCAAGGAAGATGGCGTCATCCATGCAGGGAATGCAAGCCAAATCAGTGACGGCGCAGCAGCTGTTCTATTGATGACAAAGGAAAAGGCATTGGAGCTTGGATTAAAGCCGCGTTTCAAAGTTCATACAAGAGTGGTGGTCGGTTCTGATCCAACCTTGATGCTGACAGGTCCTATTCCGGCAACCGAGAAAGTGCTGCTAAAATCAGGCCTATCCATTGATGACATTGATGTGTTTGAAGTCAATGAAGCTTTTGCTCCGGTTCCGATGGCTTGGTTGAAGGAAACAGGAGCTGATCCGGCTAAACTTAATCCAAATGGCGGTGCAATTGCGTTAGGTCATCCTCTAGGGGCAAGCGGAGCGAGATTAATGATAAGTATGATGCATGAACTTGAACGTACTGGTGGCAGGTACGGCCTCCAGACAATGTGTGAGGGGCATGGAATGGCGAACGCGACCATCATTGAAAGGCTTGACTGATACTTAATGAAAAGTAGGAGGATGAAAGATGTCGATAACGATTGGGAAAATCTTTGATCTTACAGTACAAAAGTTTCCGGATAAAGAAGCGCTTTATGATGTGAAGAAAAATGTACGATATACCTACAAAGAATGGAATGTGGAAGTAAACCGGTTAGCCAATGCCCTTTTGGAAGAAGGAGTAAAAAAAGGGGACAGGGTCTCCACGCTGCTTTTTAACACAGAGGAACTGGCAAACACGATGCTTGCTTGTGCAAAAATCGGAGCCGTCTTCAATCCAATCAATTTCCGCTTGCAGCCGGAGGAAGTGGCGTTCATTCTAAACGACGCAAGGCCGAAAGTCGTAATGTATGAAAAAGCGTTGGAACCTGTTGTCGCTTCCATTGCGGGGCGCTTTGAAAAAACAGGATTCTGGATTATTGATGGGGAAGAAACCAGTTATTCCTCCTCTTATCATGAAAAATTGGTATCTGCCTCCAATGATGAAGTATCAATCAATGTCTTGGAAAACGACACATATGCGATCATGTACACGAGCGGAACGACAGGAAGGCCAAAAGGCGTCGTTCATCGACATAGGGATATGGCGGAGCAGAGTTTAATTGTCATTTCCGCCACGAAGCTTGAAGCGGAGGATATAGGCCTTGTGACCGCACCAATGTTCCATTGCGCGGAACTGCACTGTGCTGTTATCCCAAGAATTCATGTAGGCGGGAAGAATGTCATCCTCCATCATTTTGAGCCGAAGAAGGTTCTTCAACTGATTCAAGAGGAAAAGGTGACGAAGTTTTTTGCCGCCCCAACTATGTGGAATATGCTATTGCAGGAGAACTTTAATGACTATGATTTGAGCAGCCTGAATCTTGGCTTATACGGTGCTGCTCCAATGGCACCCGCACTTGTCAGGGCGTGTCACGACTTATTGGGCATTTCCCTCGTCCAAGCATATGGCATGACAGAAATGGGACCAGCAATCACCTTCCTATCTGAAAAAGATCAGCTCAGGAAAGCAGGTTCCGCAGGCCAGGCCTGCCTGAATCATGAGATTCGGATTGTCCGTCCGAACGAAGATGGACCAAGTGATCCCGATGATATGTTGCCTGCAGGTGAAGCGGGAGAAATACTCGTCAAAGGTCCATGCATCATGAGCGCTTATTTTAACAGAGAGGAAGCGACGGCTGCTGCCATGTATAAAGGCTGGTACCATTCTGGGGACATTGGTTATCTGGATGAAGAAGGCTTTTTATATGTAAAAGATCGGGTGGATGACATGATCATCAGCGGTGGGGAGAACATCTATCCACGTGAGGTAGAAGATGTTCTTTATGAACACCCTGCTGTGTTGGATGTAGCCATTGTCGGTTTGCCTGATGACCGTTGGGGAGAAACGGTAACTGCGTTTGTGGTGAAAAAGAACGAAAAAGTGACAGAAGAAGAACTTGATGCTTTCTGTTTGAATAGTTCTGAGCTTGCACGTTATAAACGCCCACGAAAGTACATGTTTGTGGATGCCCTGCCTCGAAATGCAAGCGGGAAAATTCAGAAGTTTGTCTTGAGAAAGCAGATGGAAGAGCTTGTGACAGGGGAAACTCCATCCTTATGATAGAAAAATTGCTAGAAGGGATTAGAATACTAGATTTCACTAACTATCTTCCAGGTCCATATGCAACGCAACGTCTTACGGACCTTGGAGCAGAGGTCATCAAAGTGGAGCCTTCAGCAGGAGATCCAGCCCGTCATACAGGGGTAAAACTTGATGGGACTGGTGTGGTATATCTTGCAAATAATCATGGGAAAATGAGTGTTTCCGTCGATTTGAAAGATGAGGCTGACAGGGATAAAGTTATGAGTTTGGTTGAGGGTTGCGATGTTATTATAGAAAGTTTCAGGCCAGGTGTCATGTCAAAGTTCGGCCTTGACTATGAAACTGTAAAAGTCCAAAAGCCCGACATTATCTATTGTTCCATTACTGGCTACGGGAACCATGGTAGATGGAGCAAGCTTGGAAGCCATGATATCAACTATATGGCACTAAGCGGGATGCTGGCACAATTAAAAGATTCATCTGGCCGCCCCATTCACCCATCCATCACCATAGCCGACTATTTTGGTAGTATGGCAGCTTGTGAGATGGTGCTTGCACTTCTATTAAAAAAAGAGCGGTCAGGTCTAGGTGGCTACCACTCTATCAGTCTGACGGATGTGGCGGCTTCCTTCATGGGCACACACCTCATGATTCAACAAGAGGTGGGGGAAGAGCAGGGCATCACATTACTAAATGGGGAACTTATCAGCTATGGAATCTATGAAACAAAGGACGGGCGGTTTATGGCCCTTGGCGCATTGGAATATAAGTTCTGGCAGAATTTATGTGAAGCGGTGGATCGGGAAGAATGGCTTGGCGCGCATTTTTCGGTCAGAAGAGACAGTAATCCTGTTTCGGGCGGGATGGAAGAGTTGTTTGCTAGTCGCACTTTTGAAGAGTGGACAACCTTTAGCCAAGAGGTCGATTGCTGCTTAACCCCTGTGTTGGAAGTAGGGGAACTTTCAAGTTATCCATATTTTAAAGAGAATAATAGTATTTTTCATGATGATAAAGGAAATGTAAATGTTGCCATGCATAGTGGAAGTTACAAGGGGGTTAATCCTGCACCATCTGTTGGGGAACATACTGTGAGATTGCTGGACAAGCTTTAATGTAAGCTAAATTCATTTAATTGAGAGGGGTAATGTTAGATGATGAATGTACCTATGACCGTCAGTTCCATGCTGGAAAGAGCGGAAAGATTTTTCCCGAATAAAGAGGTTGTGTCAAGAACGCTATCAGGTGTGCAGCGTTTGTCCTATCGGAAAATTGGGGAGCGGACACGCCGATTATCCAGTGCGCTAGAAAAGCTAGGGGTGCAAAAAGGCGATAGAGTTGGAACCTTTGCTTGGAATCATCACCGCCATTTAGAAACCTACTTTGGAATTCCAGGAATGGGAGCAGTGCTTCATACGATTAATATCAGACTGGCTCCCGAGCATGTGTCTTATATTGTCAATCATGCAGAAGACGTAGTGCTTTTTGTGGATGAAGATTTGCTGCCGTTAGTGGAGCGGGTAAAGGACCAATTGGGAACAGTGAAAGCATTCATCATCATGACAGATAAAGAAGAGCTCCCATCGACTTCCTTACATCCTGTTTTCTCTTATGAAGATTTACTAGAAGAAGGGGACCCGAACTTCTCCTTTGTAAAAGATATCGATGAAAACGACGCGGCCGGAATTTGTTACACTTCCGCCACCACCGGTAATCCGAAAGGTGTCGTCTACTCTCATCGCTCATTGGTGCTTCACAGCTATGCTCTCGGATTGGCGGATACTGCAGGCCTGTCGGAATATGATACATGCATGCCGGTAGTACCAATGTTCCATGCAAATGCTTGGGGATTGCCGTTTGCAGCCACTTGGTTCGGTACCACGCAAGTGTTGCCAGGCCCTCAGTTCACACCGCAACTTTTGGCAGAATTGATAGAGAGCGAAAACATTACATTGACTGCCGGTGTTCCGACGATCTGGCTTGGTTTATTGAATGAGTTGGAAAAAGGATCGTATGACACATCAAGCCTGCGGGCAATATTGTGTGGTGGATCGGCTGCACCTCGCGGGATGATCAAGGCTTTTGAAACCAAATACGGCATACCATTTTTACATGCTTATGGCATGACAGAAACGACGCCACTTGCTACAGTTTCCAGGCTGAAAAGTCATCAAACAGATTTAGATGAAGAAAAAATGCTGGATATCCGCTCGATGCAAGGTTTGTTGGTTCCTGGACTTGAGATGAAAATTGTCGGTGCAGAAGGGGAAGTAGAATGGAACGGTGCGGAAATGGGTGAACTTTGCCTCCGCGGTCCATGGATTGCAGACGAGTACTATAAAGACGAGCGTTCTGCTGATGCCTTCATCGATGGCTGGCTGCACACAGGTGATGTTGTTACAGTGGATGAAGAAGGAGTCGTCAAAATCGTTGACCGTACAAAAGATTTAATAAAAAGCGGAGGCGAATGGATCTCCTCTGTTGATTTGGAAAATGCCATCATGGCGCATGAAGCAGTTTTTGAAGCAAGCGTCGTCGCCATTCCACATGACGAATGGCAGGAAAGACCAGTCGCATGCGTCGTACTGAAAGAAGCCTATGCCGGCAAAGTTGCTAAGCAAGAAATCATTGACTTCATCTCTCCTCAGTTCGCCAAATGGTGGCTGCCAGATGAAGTAATCTTCATGGAAGAAATACCGAAGACTTCGGTAGGGAAATTCCTGAAACGTACTTTAAGGGATATTGTGGAGAAAGAGATGAAGAGTACGGTGGAATAGGAGTTTTTTAAGGAGAGAATGGGCCTTTCTATTATGGAGAGGCCTGTTTTTTGTTCTTTAGGAAATTATTATTGTGGACAGTCTTCAGTGTAATTCTTAATCGTCGGGAAGATGAAGACCTCGGTGACGAGAAATCAGGAGGAGAGAAGTCGTCATCGGCGTTATGAAGACATCGGTGACGAGAAATTGGTAAGAGAGAAGTCCTCATCGCCCGTATGAAGACATCAGTGACGAGAAATCAGGAGGAGAGAAGTCCTCATCGGCCGTATGAAGACATCAGTGACGAGAAATCAGGAGGAGAGGAGTCCTCATCGGCGTTATGAAGACTTCAGTGACGGGAAATCAGGAGGAGAGAAGTCCTCATCGGCGTTATGAAGACATCAGTGACAAGAAATCAGGAGGAGAGAAGTCGTCATCGCCAATATGAAGCCCTTGGTGAAAGGGATTTTATTGATATATTCAAAGGTGAGCGCAAAGGAAAGATTCGGCCAAGATCAATATTTCAAAATTTGCGAAAAGCGAGAAAACGTCCCAAGAAATTATAATCTTGAGACGTGGTTTTAACTCGCGTTAGCAATTTTGTTCTTGGAGAGAGGAAGGCAACAGTTTTCCACAAACGGGCCAGATTACGGAGGAACTATTTTATTACGTAGTAGACTCTTACTGTGCAGCAAATAACTTGAAAGAGTCAACTAAAAGTAAAGAAGGATCTTTTTATTTATTAGATGATTGGTTTCAACAAATGAGCAAGGTTGTCGAATAACTCTACTTGGAGGAGGACCCTTTCCCCCATCCAATATATTCAACCGCTTGACATTGATTTTATTTATATAAATGATTATGTTAATAATAGTGAGGGTGATTGGATGAACGATTCATTAAGAATATTGATAATTGAAGATGATGAAGATATTAATCGCTTATTATGTAATATTGTTAGTAAGAGTGGTTATACCCCCAAGTCAGCTTATTCAGGGACGGAAGCAATGATTTACCTAGATAGCGAGAGATGGGATATGGTCCTCATCGATCTAATGCTTCCTGGTTTGTCTGGTGAAGATATTTTAAAAATAGTAACCAAAGAGAGCGATGTTCCTATCATTATTATTTCGGCTAAACTCGAAACACAATCAAAAATTGCTGCCTTAAGGGCTGGTGCCGATGACTACATTACAAAACCTTTCGATATTGAAGAGGTTTCTGCCAGAATTGATTCTTGCCTTAGAAGGTATCGTGATATACCGAGTGTGTCGATAACCAATCTGATGAGCAATAAAGATATTGTTTTGGATCCGGATGCAAAAATAGTGACTGTGAATGGAAATGTACTCAAATTAACAGCGCGAGAATATGAGATTTTACTTCTATTAATGTCTTCCCCAAATAAGGTCTTTACCAAAGCTAATTTATTCGAGAGCGTTTGGAATGAACCGTTTTATGGGGACGACAATACGATTAATGTCCATTTGAGTAATATTAGAAATAAGCTCTCTAAAGCAAATCCTAATGAAGTGTACATTGAAACGGTTTGGGGAATGGGGTACAAGCTCAAAACTTAAGGTTTTCTTAAGAATTGACTTAAGACTTTCTTATGTTTTCCTTCTTATAGTATAAGAGTGTTCAAACAGGTATCATTTTGGACAAGTTAGATAATGAAATAAGGAGGAAAACCTTGATGAATGACTATGTTTTAAAAACGAATCAATTGTCTAAAAAATATCAAAATAAAATGGCGCTTAATAAGGTAAATGTAACAATAAAAAAGGGCTCTATTTATGGTTTTATTGGACAAAATGGTGCTGGGAAATCCACGTTAATTCGATTAATCACAGGTCTTTCTTATCCAACAACAGGTACATTCGAATTGTTTGGAGAAAATAGAAAACGAGAGTTAATTGAAGCCAGGAAACGAATTGGAACAATAATTGAAGGCCCTGCTTTATACCCACAAATGACAGCCGCTGAAAATTTAGAAGCACATCGGCTTCTAAAAGGAATTCCGGGGAAAGAATGTATTGACAAAACTCTTAAGACAGTAGGATTACAAAGTGCAGGAAAAAAGAAAGCAAAGAATTTTTCTTTAGGAATGAAACAGCGTCTAGGGCTTGCTATAGCTTTATTAGGAGATCCAGAGTTTTTGATTCTTGATGAACCTATTAATGGTTTAGACCCAATGGGAGTAGTTGAAATCAGAGAATTATTAAATAAGCTTAACCAAGAGTATGATATTACGATTTTAATCTCAAGTCATATTTTAAGTGAACTGCATTTATTAGCTACACATTATGGAATTATTCATAATGGAGAATTGCTTGAGCAGTTATCCGCAAAAGAACTGAATGAAAAGTGCCAGCAATATTTGCATATAAAAGTAGATAATCCAAACAAAGCTGCAACAGTTATTGAAAGTCTCCTTGCAACGCAAGAGTTTGAAGTAATGCCAGATGGAACCATGAAGTTGTATGCCTATGTAGATGTGCCAGGTAAAGTCTCCAAAATCCTAACCAATGAAGGATTGGTCATCGAAGAATTTATGCCAATGGGAGAAGATTTGGAAACGTACTTTAGTAATCGTATTGGAGGGGTGCAGCATGGGTAATTTACTGAAAACTGAATGGTATAAATTGAAGAGGGACCGCTCATTTCGGTTTCTAACATGGATGTTACTCGCTGCTGCTGTTTTGTTTCCTTTAATTGAATTTGATAACGGTTCTCCTGGTCTGCCTGCAGTAAAGGACTATTATTTGGAAAATGTCCTAGGTACCCATGGGAATATCGTCAAGCTTATTCCTAGTATTTTTGCTGGATTCTTTATTACAAACGAATACTCGATGGGCACAATGAAAAGCATTGTTTCTTCTGGGAATAGCAGGGTACGAATCTACTTCGCTAAGCTTATCGTATTCTCCGTTGGAACTACTATCATCTCATTAATACTGCCGATTTTTATGACAGGTGCTAGTGCGATTTATTTTGGCTTTCAAGAGATGCCTGAATGGACATATTACTTCCAAACAGTAGGACTTATCATATTATATGGGGCAGCCTTTGCGTCGATTATGGCGGTCTTTTCTATCCTTTTCACCGACAGTGGGAAAACGATTGGATTTCTGCTTATGTTTTTTATATTTGTCGACTGGCCACTGCAAGTTTTAGCTGCAAAAGTGCCATTTTTTGAACCTATTCTATATCATTCTGTTTTTAAGTTAATTTACGATATTATCATTGTTAACTCCTTGGAAAGTGCTGAAGTGTTAACCCTTGTTGTTGTTCCGATTGTCACATTTTTTGCATTTGGGGCTTTAGGAAGCTTTATTTTTCAAAGAAAAGAAATTAAGTAAACAGAAAGTAGGTGAGGTCATATGCTCTATTTGCTCCTAACTGTTATGATCGCTTTCGTATATGTCCTCACTCGTTTGTATCAACTCAAAAAGGAAATTAAGAGTACAACTCGGCAACTCATTCAATTAAACCAACATAAAACAGCTAAGAAGATTGATGTTGGTTTTCTTAATCGTGATTTTGAGGAATTAGCACAGGAAATAAATCGCCAAATTGACCAAACGAAAAAGGCGGAGGCAGAAAAACGAACGACCGAAAACGAGTTAAAGCAGGCAATATCTCATATTGCACATGACATTCGTACACCTATGACTTCAATAGTTGGGTATATTCAATTTCTAGAATCAGATGAAATAAGTAGCGAGATGAAAAAGGAATACATAGAAACAATAAAAAGTAGTGCAGGAAGATTAAAGGTTTTACTTGAGGATTTTTTCGAGCTATCGATCATCGAACAAGCAGATTATCCATTGAAAATGGAGAGGGTTAAGTTTAATGATCTAGTTTTAGAAGTGCTTTTTGGCTTTTATGAGGAGTTTAATAAGAGAAACATAGAGCCTGCAATACGCATTCCAGAAGATGATATGATCATGTTGCTTGACCCATCCGCTGTCAAAAGAGTAATTGAAAACTTATTAGTAAATGCAATTAGATACTCTAGTGGAGAGGTTACTATTCTCCTTCAAAATTGTATATCTTCCATTCAACTTAAGGTTAGCAACTCTGTTGATTCTCTAAATGAACAAGATGTAAAGCAAATGTTTGACCGTTTTTATAAGGCTGACCAGACAAGGACGGGAAAAGGTACTGGTCTGGGTTTACCAATCGCTAAAAGCTTGATGGAAAAAATGAACGGGAATATTTATGCTGAGTTAAGGGATAATCAATTAACTATGATTTGTGAATGGGAATTTAAATTTGCTTAAATCAATAAATACCTGCTTGAACAAATGAGGGTTTTTTTGAAGAAGAACAAATAGCAAAATAAAGTCATCTACTGCATAGTTCAACGATACTATTCATTTGAAAAAGGGGATATTCAACAATCGGGCGCAATCCTTGAAAAAAGGATTAGCGCTTATTTTTATTTGCTCCAATTAACAGTGCTTACTAAAGAGGGTTACGATTTTATTTGTGGAAGTTATTTACTTATCGTAAAAATTTTTCTATCAAATCTCCCATTAATGAATTAAGACGATACAACATCGTCTGATGAAAAAGCGGCACTTTATTTTAATTAACTGTAACTTTTTACATAACTCAAACGAATTATAAATGAATTGAAAACAAGGGGGGAAAAGATTGATTAATGTAAAGGATATTGAATCCAGTATTGTTGTCATTTACAATAAACACCATTTAGATGTCTATCGATTTCTTATTTGCTTTTCTGGAAATCAAAATGATGCAGAGGACTTAACGCAGGAAGTATTTATTCGGGTATTAAAAAATCTACCCAATTTTAATTGTACTAATAACCTCAAGACGTGGATTTTTTCCATCGCGAAACACGTTGCAATTGATCATTATAGAAAAAGGAAGTTTGCCACAATATTTAGGGAGGGGTTTTTTAAACAATTAGAATCAAATAACAAAAAACCTGATGAAGAATATGAAATTAATGAAATGAAAGAATTAGTGCATGATGCAATTTCAAAATTAAAGCCCAGTTATAGGGCTGTAGTAATTCTCCGTGGAATAAATGAATTTTCCATAAAAGAAACTTCAGACATTCTTAAATGTAGTGAATCAAAAGTGAAAGTGGATTATCATAGAGCCTTAAAAATACTGAAAAACAAATTGCATTTTGCTACTGAGGAGGTTTTGACAAATGTTAAATGAGAAAAATTTAATGAATACTATCAGAAGAACTTATCAGCAGCAGCCAAGAGAAGAGTTCGTTGTCTCTACTGAAAAAATATTAAGACAAAAGGCTAGAAGTATGGATAAAAGAATACAAGTAAAAAGATTATCTGCAGTCTGGAGTGGCGTCTTTCTTTTTGCAGTTGCTTTTTCTTGGATATTTTTGTTCAGTGGAAAGGATGTATTGATTAATGCTTTAAACAACTTAGATGAAGGGGCATCTTCATTTGTAATCAATAGTACTAAAAAAGAACCATTAGTATTTATTTACCACACACATAACCAAGAGTCCTTCACTCCAGAACTAAATGGAAATAGTAGTGAAAATGCATTTAGTGATTCTAAAAATATTACATTAGTTGGTAAGAAATTAAGTGAAGCTCTAAACGAGAAGAATATAAACGCTATTTATGATGATACCGACATAGCTAGTGTTTTAAACGAAAGGGATTTAATGTTTGCAGATTCCTATCTAATTTCAAGAGAGATTTTACAAAATACATTAAATGAGCACGAGAGTATCAAAATGGTTATTGATCTACACAGAGATTCACAAAAAAGAGAAGCCACAACAGTTAAAATTAATGGAAAAGACTATGCAAGGATTCTTTTTGCTGTATCTTCTATCAGTGAACATTATGATATTAACAACGAATTTGCTATAGAACTGAATTCAAAACTAGAAGAACTATATCCAGGTATCACTAGAGGAATATATTTACCTGGTGAAAGTGCACGTAACAATTATAACCAAGACCTTCATCCTAATTCTGTATTAGTAGAAATAGGTGGTATAGAAAATTCCTTGGAAGAGACATATAGAACAGCAGAAATCTTTGCAGAAGTAGTTAAACAAGTAATGGATGATTTAGAATAAATTTGTCTTACTAACTAAGGGGCCAATTGCTAGTGATATACACAATAATGTCACTTTAACTTGATAGAAGAACGACCTCTAAAATTGATGTAATTTATGGCTGGATAAACTTAATGTTATTTCGTTATAGAAGGCAATAATTGAGATTCTATACAAGTTATCTCGAATTAAAGTCTTCGGCAATCGGGCGCATTCCTATAAAAAAGGATTAGCGCTCATTCTTTTCATCACTTATAATGGTGAAAAATAATAGAAGTATTCTTCATTAAAAACAGTACTCCTTGATCAACCTAACAAAATTTTCTTGAAACGAGGTGTTTTTTTGGCAGCTATTTTAGTAGCAGACGATGACCTTTTCATAAGGGAACTGATTGCGATCTATTTAAAAAAAGAGGGATATACAGTTTTTGAAGCAAATGATGGTGTAGAAGCTACGAATATTTTATCTCAACGTACCGTTCATTTATGCATCATTGATGTTATGATGCCAAATAAAAACGGCTGGGAACTTTGTAAGGAAATAAGAGAGTTATATGACTTGCCTATACTAATGGTTACGGCTAAAGGAGAGAGCGAAGATAAAGTAAAAGGCTTTCAGCAAGGGACAGACGATTATATTGTTAAGCCATTTGATACACATGAATTAATCATGCGAGTTAAA
The DNA here is from genome assembly GCF_002157855.1 of Sutcliffiella horikoshii. Lineage (NCBI taxonomy): Bacteria > Bacillati > Bacillota > Bacilli > Caryophanales > Bacillaceae > Sutcliffiella > Sutcliffiella horikoshii. The sequence goes on from NZ_CP020880.1 coordinate 1,650,816, forward strand.
GCGCTCTTAAGGAGATACAAAATCAATACAGCAAATAAAGTGACAATTGGAAATGTTGTAATTGACGCGAATAGTATGGAAGTTACCATTAATCATGAGCCTATCATATTTCCTTTAAAAGAGTTCCAACTTCTGTTTAAACTTGCTAGTCATCCTGGACAAGTGTTTTCAAGAGACCAGTTGATAGAAGAAATTTGGGGAAGTGATTTTGAAGGTTTCGATAGAACCGTTGACTCACATATTAAGAAAATAAGGAAAAAGTTAAACCAACAAATGGCTTTTGATATCCTGACCATTAGGGGGTTGGGCTATCGATTAGAGGTAATAAAGGATGTTTAATACGTTATATGTTCGCGTCGTAGTTACATTTATTTTAGTTGTAGTAATAAGTTTAACAGCCGCTTTCTATATCACATTTAGCTTTTATCAGGAGCGTGTGTTAAGTGAGTTGGAGGGAGAAATGATTCAAGCTGGAAAGGGTATCATTCAGTTACAAAAAACGATGGGACAAGAGAACCTTGAAGGCTATTTGGCGGGAATATCAACCATTACCTTTAATATCGCTCTTTATTCTGAAGATGGTGAAGTGAAGGTGTTTGGAAGAAATACGGATGAACCAATGGCTGCCCCTTCAGATGTTCAGAAAGTGTTAAATGGAGGCGTTTATCGAGTAGAATCCACGGAAAAAAGATTGTTAAAGAACGTAACAATCGGTTTGCCGTTTCAAGTGGAGGAAGAGAGATATGCGCTATTTCTTAAGCCAAGGATTATGGATCGCATTGATATTATTAAAGAAGCACTTATTACTGTTTTAACGTATGTGTTGATTATTGGTAGCTTACTTTATTTAGTAGCTGCATTTCTATTAGTAAATCCTATAAAAAAATTAACAGCTTTGACAACCAACATCGCAAAAGGCGACTTCCAGCAAATTAAATCAATTAAGCGAAAAGATGAAATCGGCGAATTAGGAAGAAGTTTTAATAGAATGACTAGCGAACTTATGAAGCTTGAAACGATGAGAAAAGAATTTATATCAAATGTTTCACATGATTTACAATCCCCCTTAACATCGATTAGAGGATTTGCTGTTGCATTAAAGGAAAATGAATTTTCTAAAGAACAGCAGGATCATTATTTAACCATTATTCAAAAAGAAAGTGAACGACTTGCAAAGCTTAGTGAGAACTTACTAAAACTTTCTGTGCTAGAAAATAAAGAATCATTGTTAGAGAAGGAAAATTTCCGCCTTGATCAACAAATTAGGCAAGTCTTTTTAAGCCATCAGCCACAATGGCTTGAAAAAAAACTCGAGTTAAATTTAGAAGATGTTAATAAAGTAGAGATAACAGCTGACCAGTTGCAATTAGAGCAAGTATGGCATAATCTACTTACAAACAGTATTAAATATTCCAATACCGGTGGCAAAATTAAAGTAGAAGTAAAGGAGATTCAAAAAAAAGTACAAGTGATTTTCTCTGACACTGGGATAGGGATTCCTGAAAAGGACCTTCCGTATATCTTTGATCGGTTTTTCAAGGTCGATAAAGCAAGGGTTCGCTCAGGTCAGGGGAGTGGTTTGGGGCTAGCGATTGTCAAAAAAATTATCGACCTTCATAAAGGTGAAATTTCCATTAAAAGTGAACATGGAGTAGGCACTTCTATTCAAATAGTACTTCCGAAATAACGTCAAACTCTTTTTAGAGTTTGGCTTTTTTAATTTTTAAGTTCTTAGTTGGTCATATTTAGGTCACATTTCTCTTATATAGTGAACTCATACACAAAAGGAGACATGCTGATATGAAAAAAATGATTGATTTTAGCTTAAAAAACAGTGTTGCAATGATTATGTTAACGATACTAGTTCTTATAACAGGTTATATATCAACAAATACAATTAAGTTGGAAAACTATCCAAATGTGGAGATTCCAACACTAATGATTCAGGTAGCATACCCAAACCATTCCTCAGAAGAAGCGGAGAAAGACATCACGCTACCAATAGAGGAAGCCATTGAAAACATAGCACCATATGAAGAATTAACGAGTACTACTCAAGATAATAGCACCATGATACAAGTAAGCTATGACTTCAATGAAGATATGGAAGAAAGAGAAAGGGAGATACAATCAGCGATTAGTAAGCTTAAGCTACCGGAAGATGCCACGCTGACTTACAAACGCTTATCGGCTAGTGCAAAGCCTATCTATCAAATTGCTTTCGCAGATGAAGAATTAACAGCATTACAAGAAAATATATCGGATACCCTTACACCACAGCTTCAAAATATTGCAGGTGTGAGTGATGTAACAGTCTCGGGAACAACCACTTCCAAACTAGTAATAGAAGTGGATGAAGAAAAAGCAGCGGAGAATGGTTTAACAATCGCAAGTATCATCCAAGTTTTAAACGAGAAAAACTATGTGTTACCTCTTGGAAGTCTAGAAGAAGAGGGGAAGATCCCGGTTAGTATGGAGGGGAACCTTTCTAGCATAGAAGATATAAAGGGGGTTCAAATCCCTGTTGCACCTTCGCAGCAAGGTATTCCGCCAAATGAGAAAGCAACAAATCCCTCCCAGCCCCAGAAACCAACGTTCATTTTGTTAAGTGAAATAGCGCAAATAAAAGAAGTGGAGGAAGAGAACGGTATCACTCGTTATAACGGTGAACCAGCACTTATTGTAAATGTAACAAAAACACAAGATGCGAATACAGCGGAGGTTGTGGAACATGTAAAAGAAGAGGTGAAAGACTTCCATGCTTCTTCCGATTCTGAATTATATACCATCATCGATCAAGGGAAAGAAGTAGAGAAATCCGTAAAATCCTTATTAAAAGAAGGCGGGTTCGGGGCCCTATTTACAATCATTATCATCTTGTTGTTTTTAAGAAATATCCGATCAACAGTAATTGCCATTTTATCGTTACCTATTTCGATCTTAGGTACCATTGCAGTTCTTGACTATTTTGGATACTCATTAAACATCATGACTCTTGGTGGAATCGCAGTTTCCGTGGGCCGGATTGTAGACGATAGTATTGTCGTTATTGAAAACATTTTCCAATGGATGCAGAAGGAAAAAAAATTATCAAAACGAGATCTAATTTCCAACGCTACTAAAGAAGTGATTGGAGCGGTCACGTCATCTACTGTGGCCACCATTGTTGTATTTCTGCCATTGGCTTTTGTAGGAGGGATTGTAGGGGAGTTTTTTAAGCCATTTTCTATTGCCGTGGTTACATCCATTACGCTTTCCTTACTTGTGGCCTTCATGCTCATCCCTGTTTTAGCTTTAACGCTTCTTAAAGAAGGAAGTCAGGAGGAGAAACAAGGTTGGATCCAAAAAGCATACGATCGGTTATTAAAAGGATCACTGAATTATAAATTGATGGTCATAATTAGTGCCTTTGTTTTATTGGCCGGGGCTCTCTTTTTGGTACCTGCAATCGGTAAGTCCTTTTTACCAAGTGGTCCAGCAAGTGCATTAGAGGTGGAGGTGGAACTCCCAGCGTCCACCACACTAGAAAAAACAAATAGTATGGCAAAAGAGATAGAAGAGTTGCTTATGGAAGATACGGCCATTGAATATGTTCAAGGCTCTGTAGGATTAGTCAATAACTCGAACCCATTAAAGCAAAAAGCTTCGTCTGATTATAAAGCTACTTTCTTTATTCAACTAAAAGATGGATACACCGTTACAATGGAACGAAAAGGTTTGGAAGATGAAATCGCTGCACAAGTATCAAAAACATACGAAGAAACTACCGTGCGAATTAATGAGGTACAGCAGGAAGGACCTCCATCAAGTAAAACCATTGACATTACACTCTATGGTGAGAATTTAGAGGCACTTCTGGACGCAGCGAATCAAGTGGAAGGCGTCTTACAGGAGAACGACCAACTAAGAGATGTGTCTAGTAGTGCACAGCAGCTTCAAACGAAGTACAAATTGGAGTTAAAGGACGAAGCGGTTGAATTAGGAGTAAATCAATTTACCATTTATCAGCAAGTCAATGAAAAAATGAATGAGCTTTCCGCTGGAGTGATGGACTTAGACAAGAAAGAGCTAGAGGTACTTGTAACCTACAACGAGTTAGTTCGTGATAAAAATGAATTAGAAAATATCGAGATCCTTACGCAGCAAGGACCAAAGCCATTGATGGAACTCGCAACGATAGAAGAACTGTCCATTCCAGCTACGATTCAGCATAAGGATGGGAAGCTTGCTTACACCTTGTCAGCAGAAAGTGTAAGTGAGGAGGTTGGAGCCGTAACAGAACAAGTAGAAGGGGATTTGGCATCACTAGCAATCTCAGATGAAGTAGAATGGGAAGTTGGTGGTGGGCAAGAGATGATGGCAGAAGGATTCCAAGACCTTGGTATCGCCATGATGATTGCGGTAGGATTGGTGTTCTTAACGTTAACCATCACATACGGAGGAGTCATTACACCATTTGTTATTCTTTCCTCTTTGATTTTTGTACCAATCGGTTCTCTCGGGGCCCTACTGATTACGGGTGAAACGTTATCCATGAGTGGAATGATCGGGATGCTGATGCTAATCGGGATTGTCGTAACAAATGCGGTTGTGATGCTAGACCGCGTAGAAGCAAACCGGATTAGTGGAATGGCCTTAGAGCATGCAGTGATTGAAGCGTGTAATACACGTTTCCGTCCCATTATTATGACCGCCCTCGCTACCATTTTAGCACTCGTACCACTAGCTTTATCAACATCATCGTCAGGTGTTATTTCTAAAGGGTTAGCCATAACTGTAATCGGGGGGCTTACTACTAGTACATTGCTCACGCTTGTCTTCATACCAGTTCTTTACAGTATCATTGGGAAGTGGAGAAGGTTTTCATAAATCCGATTTATTACAGTATAAAGTGCTTGCATGTTTCATTTAAAGTGGAGAATGTTAACTTGGTTTAATACAGATGCGAGCTCTCCGATAATAATTGATTTAAGTAACAGGTAGGATGAGAAATCCTACCTGTTATAATACGGGAGGGATAGTTTTGAAGAAGTGGATCGTTAGTGTTGTCGTTATGGTTGTTTTATTAAGTAGCATGTATTTGACAAAGCCTACAGAGGATATGTACGCAGACTGGCTATTAGGGGTTGTTATTGAAAAAGCTGGGGCAAACCAACCTTTACAGGAAACGACTTTGAAGATTTTTGGTAAAAAGATGATTGAAAACAATTCTGAATATAATGATTTCGTTTTCTTTACGATACATAAAACCCAATTCAAGGGAAAGGAAATGAAGTTTATTGGTGTATATAATTCTTTTGTGCCTATTATGAAGGAAAAGTAACTTAAGAAACTAAGTAATTTAATGGAGAAGTTGAGTTTTATTTGAAGTAGGAAGAAAAACTATTGTTGCAGAGTATAATGATACTATGCAACTATGTAACAGTAATCTTCCGTAATCGGGCGCTATCCTAAAACACGAATCTGCTCTCGTTTATCATTTTTGTTCGAGTAAGTTTCTCAAATAACTTATTGTGGAAATAATGGGTATTTGAGATAATTATTTTATAGCTGCCGGAGCTATTTAGGATTATTCACTATCTATAAAATAAAAATTGAAAAAGAATTACCTATCCTAATAGATTGGTAATTCTTTTTCACTATTTATTGATTTTTTCTGTCACGGTCCTGCATTTTTCTGATATTATCTGAATGGTAAGGTGAGCCATCAACTTCATTTACCACACTGAATGGATTGCCATCTAGGTCATAGAAATCAAAAAACTTCATTCCGCCAAAATCATCAATTTCGGATGTAACAATACCATTGCTTTTAAAATGTTGATGGGTTGCTTCAATATCATCAACAACAAAATTAAAATAACCATTTTTCTGATCATCATTGGTTCTGAACTCAGTGGGCTGCGGGGATTCAACCTTCACCAAGGCTATTTGTGTTGATCCTGATGGTAAATAAAAGCCAACTCCCTCTCCCCAACTATCAATCATCTTTGCACCAAGAAATTTTTCATACCATTCTGTTGATTTCTCTATGTCTGTAACTGGAATAAAAATACTACCTACTTTAAACATAATCTTCCTCCTCCAAATAAATTCTTACTATTAACGTTAATTATAATGTAAAAGTTACATGAAAAATAAAAATAAACGAAAAGGTGCTAAAACATGTTTCTAGAAGATATAGAGTATGAGATTAATAAACTTTATAAGTATTGCTTAAAACTGTCAGGTTCACCTTGGACAGCTGAGGATTTAGTACAAGAAACGTTTCTAAAGGTGTATAAAATTAAAAAGACCGAACCTAGTAGGGAGTTTACATTTGCTTTTTTATGTACGGTGGCTAAAAATAAGTTTATCGACGAGAAAAGAAAGTATAGAGAAAACATTCATTTTAATGAAGAATTAATGGGAAAAGAGTTCGATTTTATCGATTATTACGGTCTAATTGAAATTTTATTTACAAGTTTGCCTTTAAAGCAATCTATGCTTATTACCTTAAAGGATGTATTCGGATACACTTCAAAAGAAATTGCGTCCATGTTAAGAGTAAGTGATGAGTCAATAAAAACAGCACTTCATCGTTCTAGAAAGAAACTAAAATTAACAAATGCAACTGATATGGAAAAGGGAATGCTAATCTCGAATCAACAAATTTTTATGGCGCTTTCAAAATCAATACGAGAATCTAAACCTAAAGAGATATTCTATTATTATCGACTGTTAGAATCACAAAACTTTCAAGTGAAAAGAAGTTCACTTCATTCAGTATTCCATGTTATAGATCCCGATGGAAATATTTTAGAGATTGTATCTTAATCATTTAACCTAGTTTTATTGATTACGAAAGTGAGGTACGCTGATGTTCAAGTCTGTTGTTGCAAAATCACTACGCCTCTTACCTAATAAAGCATTAAAAACACCAATGATTCCTCTGCAAAATGTAAAAATGAAAAAAGATATGTTAATTGAAACATCTGTAAAACGCACTCCTATTTCTTTATACTACCCCATGAAAACTAACCAGAAGAAGCACCCTGTCTACATAAACTTCCATGGTGGCGCGTTTATCATGAATGAGAAGGAGATGGATGACCCCTATTGTCGCTTTTTATCCAATCAGGCAGAATGTGTGGTCGTTAATGTTGATTATGTGAAAGCACCAGAACATCGTTTTCCTAAACCTATTGAACAGGGCTATGAGTTAATTCAATGGCTGAAAAGTAGGGCAAATGAATTGAATATTGATGTGGAGAGAATAATGCTTGGCGGACAGAGTTCAGGTGCAAATATCGCAGCCGCCCTATGCCTATACCTGGAAGAGAAAGGGGAAAATCAGCCACTTCTCCAAGTGTTGTCTTGCCCTATGCTGGATTTTGTCACTCCTCATGCAGATAAACCAGAACCAGATAAGTGGCGTTCTCGATATCCTCAAGTAGCAAATTTTATTAACATGTGTTATTTAGCTGAAAAAGAACACGCTGGCCATCCACTTGCATCCCCTGTTCTAGCTAAGGTTAGTGACCGCTTAGCTCCTGCGCTTATTCTTAATGCAGAGTATGACGCATTTAAACCTGAGGCTAAATGTTATGCTGAGAAATTAAAAGCAGCAGGGGTAGACGTTCACTATGAACTATTTAAAGACTGTTTCCATGCGTTTACCCATCTAGGCCCAAAAGAAAGAGCGGAAGAGGCTTGGACGTTGATCGCAAGGAAAATCAAAGAAGTAGTAGAATCTTAACAAGTAGATTACATCAGGAAATAGTGCTCTTTATATTTATAACCGTTATAATATACTAAAATAAAAAAAGTTAAGGGGCTTTATATGGAAAAGAACATGGCATTACATGATTTTATTGTAAATAATACGGATTCCTTGACTAACGCTTGGTTCCAGGCTAAAAAAGCGAAGGAAAGTAGTATTTATTCGAGTACTGTTCCTACTATTGGTGAGAAATTACGTGTGCAAAATAAGAAGTTCATTACAACAATTGCTCATATTTTTATCAACCCTGATACGGAATCAAACTACGATGCTATTAAAAAATGGGCTTCTGAAGTTGCGAAAGATAGAGTTTCCACCCAAACAGAATTAAATGAAATCATTCCTCAGTTTAAAGTGTTTCGTCAGATTTACTGGAATAAAATTAATGAATTTGCATCAGAACCTACCAACTCTATCACGGCTGAGAAACTGTTAACCTGGTCTAATCTTTTCCATTATGCGTTTGACAACGTTATCGAGGAATTTGTGGCAACCTATACTGCTTATCACCGATCGACACTCTTGGCACAACAAGAAATGATATCAGAGTTAAGCTCACCAATTATAAAATTGACGAGTGAAATCAGTGTACTACCCTTGATAGGAAGCATTGATACACAAAGAGCGAAAATTATTACAGAGACAAGCCTTAAACAGTGTCAGGAAAAGAATGTAGAGTGTCTTGTCATCGATTTATCTGGTGTACCTATTGTGGACACTATGGTAGCCAATCAGTTATTTATCGCAGTCACCACTTTAGAGCTCATTGGAGTGAAAAGCATTATTACAGGTGTTCGTCCTGAAGTAGCACAGACAGCCATCCATCTTGGACTTGATTTCTCCCATATAACTATTTACTCTACTCTTCAAAAAGCACTGGAGAAATGGGGAGTTACGTAAAAATAGAATTTGAAATACATCCTATCTCTAACAAGAAATTTATGGCTGAGATGAGAGAGAAAATTAATAGAAAGATTGGGTTGCCATCCCCAAGATGGATGCTCGAGGTCGGCGCTGTCGTTATTAGGACGGAAACAGAGTTAATCCTGAAAAGCAGGTGGGTCATTCCCGAAAGGTTGGAAAAAGAAGGCTATCAATTCAAGTATCCTAAGATAGATGAAGCCCTAGCAGACATTTTATCCTAGAATATTGATTTGTTTTATTCCGTGCCTCTGAGGGTATACCTTCACTAGATGAAGGGAGTAGATAGAAATGACATTAACAAAAGAAAAGCAGAAAACACTTCAAACCAAACTGGAAAAGATGAAAGAAAGTATAGAGAAAAAGCAAGAAAGCAGTATATTGGACGAATCCTTGCGCGAGTCTACAGGAGAAATCACGACTGGAATTGGGAACCACTTGGCGGAAGGCAACGCGGAGAGAGTGGAGCGAGAACAGGAACAAACCTTTGAGCAGATTGATGAGAAATTGCTAGGTGAAATTGAAGAAGCATTAGCTAGAATAGAAGAAGGAACATATGGTACTTGTGTCGATACAGGGGAAGAGATTCCATACGAGCGTCTTGAGGCATTGCCATATGCAAAACGGACAGCGCAAGCACAGGAGAAATTTGATAAAGGGGAAAGATAATGAATAAAGAGCCACCGGGATAAAACCGGTGGCTTTATTTTTCATAATGCAAGATAATACATTCTTAAACATTGGAAACCGGAAACCCTTGGTGAATCTTATTCAATTACTGGGACTAGTTCTATTTATACTGCTCATGAGGACCTCTCTAGCGTGAAAACGAAGGGGGAGATGTCTTCATCGAACTTATGAGGACGTTACGAGTGTGAAAACGAAGGGGGAGATGTCTTCATTGAGCTTATGAGGACGTTACTAGTGTGAAAGCGGAGGGAGAGATGTCTTCATCGTGATATGAGGACCTCTCTAGCGTGAAAACAATAACGGAAAGGTCTTCATTAGGTGTCAAAAGAATCCACGGTGGGAGAGATAGAAAAAGACAGTCAAATCGACTGTCTCCCTTTACTTCTTCTATACTGATAAAACACCACTGAAGTTAGTAACAATAGCCCTGTAACCCCGAGGAAAATATTGCGATAAATCTCCTCCACTGGTAAGTCTCCTTGCCACACAATCAACAACCCAGTCAATGCCACTCCAAAAGCACCACCGAAGAATTGGACTAGCTGGGCAATCCCCATGCCGGCACCAAGCTCCGATTTATCCAAAATCCTTGATATCTCATTTGAAATGCTTGAGGTTAGTGCTGAAAATCCTGTACTCATAAACATATAGGTAACCAAAATCACAAAAGGAGAAAGATTCCCAAGCATTCCAAATGATAGGGTAGAAATAATTAAAAACACCTGACCGAACAAAATCAGGGGCATATTGCCAAAGCGGTCGATAAACCTGCCGATGAATTGAGCGGCAATGGCGGAAAGGATTGCTCCCGGAAAGATAAGCAAGCCGATGGTTGCCGGTTCCTTGTTGAAAATCACTGCCAACATGATCGGCATTAAAAACAATGCTGAGAAATGTGAGACAAATGCACCGAATCCAATACCCAACAGTTTCACTAACTGCCTGTTTTTTAACAATGCAGGTTGAATGAAAGGTGTCGAAACCTTGTGTATATGACGCCATAACCATAAGAGTGCAGCAATACTGACCAGTAAAATTGGAAGCTTAAAAGTGGAAAGGTAAAGTAATAGTCCAGTTACACCAGTTCCAATTAACAGACCACCAAGGTAGTCAAATTTAATTTTTTGTGTTTCTTCATGAGGCAATAATTTTCGAAATAGTGGCAGTAGCAATAAAACGAATCCTGTTACAACGAAAAGGTAATGCCAGCCCAAGTATTGGGTGATCAGTCCCCCGATTACTGGACCAAGTCCAAATCCAAGAGAGGCGGCAGAAGAGATGAAAGCCATCGCTTTTCCTCTTCTAGATATTGGGATGTATCGTCCCGCCAATACCATGGCGAGCCCTGGGACAGCACCGGCACCTGCAGCTTGCAATAGTCTTGCGGCTAATAACCAAACGAAATCTTGAGAAAAGAATCCGATAATCGAGGAAATGGCTAACAAGGCAAGTCCAATGCTTAGCAACTTCCTAATCGGTAAAAAATCCGACAACCTGCTATAGGTCAAAGTTGAAATCGCGAAAACGATTGAATAGCCAGATACAATCCAGGAAGCGGTGGAGGAGGATAGGCTCAGCTCGCTCAATACACTTGGCAAGGCAACATTGAACATGGTTGTATTCATGACAACAAGCCAAACGGTGGCACTCCAGATAAGGATGATTTTATTTTCTTCTATTACGGGTTGTTCTAGGTCTTTATAATCGGCGGTGTGTGATGCCATTTGTCTCACCAGTTTCTATCTTAGTTTTGTAAAAATTCTTGTAATGCCTTGTAGTTGTTTTTCGCATCTTCATACCCTAGTTCATAAAGGGCTTGAAGGCGTTCCTTTTTCCGTTCCATTCTGCCTACAGGTAACGGCTGGCTTGGCTGGAATACAAAAGTGGATCCGGATTCCTTCTCTGCAGCGACATAGTCCAATGTTTCATTATATAGCTTGTAACGTGTCTGAAGACGTTCTGAAATAATCGGAAATTGCTTGTATTTGAACAGGGAAGAGAACCGGCTTGCTTTCTTTTTGTAGCCAACAGGCTTTGTCAAAATCACAACATTTTTTTCAAAGCCATCTTTTTGGGCTTTTTTTAATGGGATCGGATCAATGATTCCACCATCCAATAGCATTTTGTCTTGATAGGCAACACTTGGCGCAACAAAAGGCAGAGAGCTTGATGCCCGAATCAGCTGAAGCATATCTTCTCCATGCTGGTCCATGTTGTAGTAGACAGGTTCGCCAGTCAGACAATCCGTTGTTACGACTACAAACTGTTCTGTTCTGTTTAAGAATGAATCATAGTCATAAGGAACAAGTTTATTCGGTATTTCATCAAATAAAAAATCCATGTCAAACATCTGGCGTTTTTTCCAAAAGTTACGATAGGAAAGGTATCTGGGATCTCCAACAAAGTCGATATTGACCTTTTTGTTTCTACCCGGCTGTCTCGAAAGATAAGAAGCTGCCATGCAAGCTCCGGCAGAAACACCAATCACATATGGAAAGTATAAGTTTTTTTCCATAAAATATTCTAAAATTCCGGCAGTATATACTCCGCGCATACCCCCGCCTTCAAGTACTAATCCACTGTTTAACAACTTCTATCCCTCTTTTCATATCTTTGAAAGTTCCAATCTTTTCATAAAGCATATTGTAACAAACCTCCCCAACCTTTGTCCGAAACGGTGCCTGAAAAAATGTGGGTGATAAAAAGTCCATGCAAAATGTTCAAAAAGTGCATAGCTTTCCTAGTCTATGCGACCTATAATAATAATGAAAATCATTATCAATTACATAGACTGAATGACAGTCAGAAGAAAGGGAGATAGAAATGAGAAAGAACAAAGGGTTTATTCAATTACTGCTTACATTCAGTATATTGGCATTAATTTTAGCTGGATGCGGAGCAAACAATACTGCAAGCAACAATGGAACAGGTGAAAACAGTTCCAAAGATAATGACGCAGTGAAAACGGAAGAGTCTACCGAATACACGGTTCAACATGCTATGGGGGAAACAACGATTGAAGATACGCCCAAAAAAGTTGTGGTGCTGACAAACGAAGGAACTGAAGCTGTACTGGAACTTGGCGTAACGCCAGTTGGTGCTGCTAGTCCTGGTGTAGGGACTGAATGGTATGCTCATATCAAAGAACAAATGGAAGGGGTAACGGAGCTTGGGGAAGAAACAGCACCAAACCTTGAGACCATTGCAAGCCTTCAACCTGACTTGATTATTGGTAACAAGATCCGTCATGAAGAAATCTTTGAACAATTAGAAGCGATTGCACCAACTGTATTCTCTGAAGATTTAGCAGGAGACTGGAAGCAAAACTTTGAATTATATGCAAAAGCGTTGAACAAAGAGGCAGAAGGTAAAGAAGCAATGGCAAACTATGACAAACATGTGGAAGAAGTAAAAGGGAAGTTAAGCGATAAATTGGATATGGAAGTTTCGGTTGTCCGTTTCTTGCCAACAACGGTTCGTATATATCAAAAAGATACATTTGCAGGGACAATCCTTTCTGACTTAGGGTTTGCACGCCCAGAAGCACAAGATAAAGAAAATTTCATGGAAGTCATTACAGAAGAACAAATGAGCAGCATGGATGGAGACGTTATGTTCTACTTCAATGCCGACTATGATGAGGAAAAAGGCGGAACCAAAATGCAAGAAGCTTGGATGCAGCATCCTCTTTATGAAAAGCTAAATGTTGCACAAACGGATTCTGCGTACAAAGTAGATGAAATCATTTGGAACCTGTCTGGTGGAATTAAAGCGGCAAATCTTCTATTAGAAGATATTGTGAAGTACATGGAAGAAATGTAAGGAAGAATAGGGAAGGTTGACATATGCTGTCAGCCTTCTTTTTATAGAAGGAGGGAGAAGATGGAACTTCAAGAACAGGCGTGGACGTGGGAACAGATGGAGAATTTCTTTTACGTGTCGAAAGAAGAGAAAACGGATGTTGTCTGGGAATGTCGGATAAGTGAGTTGGGGGATCCTGAAACTCTACAAACACTTCTAGAACTTTATGGAGAAGGAATTAAGGCAACGACAAAAGATGTCACGGTGATGTATCTTTCAGGCTGGTTTGGATATTTATGTGGGGCTATGCATTTTTTGTCTTCTGTGGACTGGATGATTACTTCAGAAAATATTAAATTGCAACTATATAAACATCAACGTGGGATGATGCTTATCTCATTTGTCGTTCATTCTGAAGCCTTAGTTAAAGAAAGAGAGAAAGTGTGGGTAGAGGAATTTTATGAGCAAAACATGAAGCCCGCTTTTATACAGATGCAAACTATGTCAACGAACAACCACCTTTTACATATGTGGTATCAGGCGACACATAGCCTCTATTGGATTACAGATCGCATGAAACATTCAAATCTGCCTAAGCACTATGTTATGCAATTCGAAGAAAACGTAGAGATGTTTAAAAAAGTAACTCCAGCCTCTTGCATGGGAGTGGGGAGCGCAAAACATCCATATGCAAAAGAATTAATATTTATTGATAACCCTTGGGATTTGAATGACCCGATGCCGTTAAAGCCTTCATGTTGTCTGGCTTATCAAACAGAGGGCGGTCACTTATGTTTTACCTGTCCGAAAATGAAAAAGTCGGAACGGCAAGAGAAATTTAATAAAGTGTTAGCAGAGCAATCGACAACAAGTTAAAGATGTCGAATGCTTTTTTTAGTGTTCCCGCGAAAATTTCATCGTGACTTTTTAAAACAAGGTGTTGTACAATAATTCACAATATTCGTTTTTTTGCGAAAAGAAAGGAGCGGTAACATTGGCAAGAGCATTACAAACAAGAGTGACTACAAAAGAAGTAGAGCATGCCTATGAGGTGCTGAAGGATGTGGTTGTCAGAACCCCGCTTCAGTTGGATACCATTCTATCAGAACGATATAACTGTAAAGTGTACTTGAAACGGGAAGATCAACAGGTGGTAAGATCCTTTAAGATTAGGGGAGCCTACTATTCGGTCCATAGTTTAACAGAGCAGCAACGAGCAAAAGGGGTAGTCTGTGCGAGTGCAGGTAACCATGCCCAAGGAGTTGCCTTTGCGTGCAAAAAGCTCGGTATAAAAGGGAAGATTTTTATGCCAACTACTACACCAAGACAAAAAGTGTCACGCGTAGAGTTTTTTGGTGGAGAGTTTACCGAAGTGGTTCTTACAGGTGACACGTACGATGATTCTTATCAGAAGGCGATGGAAGTTTGTGAAATGGAAGGGATGAAGTTTATCCACCCTTTTGACGATCGGTTAACGATTACCGGTCAAGCCACTGTAGGTTTGGAGATTTCTGAACAGTTGCAAGAGGAATGTTCCCATGTGTTTATGAGTATTGGTGGTGGGGGACTGATCTCAGGTGTGGGATCCTATCTGAAAGACAAGCGCCCTAATACAAAATTGATTGGTGTGGAACCATTCGGTGCTCCAGGTATGAAGCAATCATTGGCTCAAAATGAAGTGGTGCGATTGAATGAGATTGATAGCTTTGTAGATGGAGCGGCTGTAAAGCAGGTGGGAAAACTGCCTTTTGAGCTGACAAAAGACCTTGCTGATGATGTGGTATTGGTACCAGAAGGGAAAGTGTGTACCACCATCCTGAATCTTTACAACGAAAACGCCATAATTGCCGAGCCTGCGGGGGCATTGTCTATTGCAGCTCTTGATTTTTACAAGGATGAGATTGCCGGGAAGACAGTAGTCTGTATTGTGAGCGGGGGCAACAATGATTTGGACCGCATGCAGGAAATGAAAGAAAGGTCTCTAATCTATGAAGGGCTTAAACATTATTTCATTGTGAATTTCCCACAACGTGCAGGGGCATTGCGAGAATTTATGGAAGATGTCTTGGGAGAGACAGACGATATTACACGTTTTGAATACACCAAGAAAAATAACAGAGATAAGGGGCCGGTGTTGGTTGGCGTCGAATTACGAAAGCCTGACGATTATTTTGCCATTATTGAACGAATGGAAAAGAAAGGCTTCACCTATATCGAGATTAACAAAGATAAGCAGCTGTTTAATTTATTAATATAATTATAGTTTGTCTAGAAAAAGAGCGGGATAACCCGTTCTTTTTTTATGTTTTGAGAGAAAAAAAGAAGGGTATGTAAAAAAATTTAACAAACATTTGTAAGCGTTTTCTTTGTTTACAGGGCGAAAATGAAAGCGTTTTAATATTATCAGTAAAATTAGAATTATCTGAAATTAGGTGTTGACTGCCTGTATAGACGGTATTAAAATAACATCAACTCAAAGAAACATTGATAAATGAAATAACATTTCACATATCAGAAGGGTGTCTAGGGTTCCGGTGATTTCAGGAAAGTAAAGTGGTAGTGCAAGAAAGAAATAACTTGCATTCTCATCCCAATTTTCCAATCATGTCTGGTCCGAGCGATACCAGCACGATCTTGACAGATGGTGTACACCGCGAGGAAAAAAGCCTCTACGGATAGGTTCTGATGAACGCTTGACGTTTATTCAACCTGACCAAGGGGCAACTTTTAAACTGTTATATGTCAGAATATTCAAACAATAAAAAGTGAAAAGAGGAGATTAGCTATGTGTAGATACATCTATATGAATGGTCAGCTAGTAGAAAAAGAAAAGGCAGTTGTATCTGTATATGATCATGGATTCCTATATGGCGATGGCGTATTTGAAGGAATCCGAATGTATAACGGAAATGTATTCCGTCTTCGCGAACATCTTGAAAGATTGTACGATTCTGCAAGGTCTGTATTATTGGACGTCCCCTATACTATGTCTGAACTGGAAGATATTATCGTTGAGACTCTCAGAAAGAACAAATTGCATGATACGGCCTATATTCGACTAGTCCTATCAAGAGGAGTCGGCGATCTCGGTTTAGATCCCACAAAATGCAAAACTCCAAATCTAATTGTCATTGCTGAGCAACTGGCATTATTCCCAAAAGAACTGTACGACGTAGGAATTACAATGGTAACCGTTCCTACCCGTAGAAACCGTCCGGATATCTTAAGTCCGAAAGTTAAATCACTAAACTATTTAAACAACATCATGGTAAAAGCAGAAGCAAATATGGCGGGTGCCAATGAAGCACTAACACTTAACACAGAAGGTTATGTAGCAGAAGGATCGGGGCAGAACATCTTTATTCTAAAGGGCAACAAACTATTAACGCCGCCAAGCTATGTTGGGGCACTCGAAGGCATCACGCGAAATGCCATCATCGATCTCGCTAATGAAATGGGCTATGACGTTCGAGAAGAACCGTTTACTAGGCACGATGTATATGTAGCGGACGAAGTGTTCTTAACAGGAACCGCGGCTGAAGTAATCCCGGTCATCAGTTTGGACGGCAGAAAAATCGCAGACGGAAAACCAGGAAAAGAAACCCACAAAATCCTAAACCGCTTCCGCCAACTTGTCGTAGAAGACGGCCACAAAGTCTATCCAGAAGAAACCCAAGTAGGCTGGGAAATCAACGGCGGAGTGTTGTTGGGTGAAGCGTTGAATCATTAAAAAGATAAAGAGGGGTCTGACCCTCACTGCATTAAAGCAATAAAGAGGGGTCTGACCCCTCTCAAAGGAGTGAAGCAGCTGATGAGAAGTAATACGATCAAGAGAGGTATCGATAGAGCACCACATAGAAGTTTGTTGCATGCAGCGGGCGTTAAGGCGGAGGATATGGATAAGCCGTTCATTGGTGTCTGTAACTCTTATGTGGATATCATCCCTGGGCATATGCATTTAAATAAGTTCGCTGAAGTGGTAAAGGAAGCAATCAGGGAAGCTGGGGGAGTTCCTTTCGAATTTAATACAATCGGAGTGGATGATGGAATTGCGATGGGGCATATTGGAATGCGCTATTCCTTACCAAGTAGAGAGCTGATTGCAGACTCAGCAGAAACAGTAATCAACGCCCACTGGTTTGATGGCGTCTTTTACATCCCCAATTGTGACAAAATCACACCAGGCATGCTGATGGCAGCGGCTAGAACCAACGTACCTGCTGTTTTTGTATCAGGCGGACCGATGGAAGCAGGTAGAACGAAGGATGGAAAACCATTATCACTTGTATCCGTCTTCGAAGGAGTAGGAAGCGTCCTATCCGGAAAAATGTCCCGTGAAGAGCTGCTAGAAATTGAATCTAGTGCGTGTCCAACATGCGGTTCCTGCTCAGGGATGTTTACGGCAAACTCTATGAATACACTGATGGAAATGCTCGGAGTAGCCCTACCTGGTAACGGTACCATGGTGGCAACATCAGACGGAAGACATCAACTGATCAAAGATGCAGCCAAGCATCTCATGCGACAAATTGAAGAAGATGTAAGACCGAGGGATATCATCACAAAAGAAGCAATCGACGACGCTTTTGCACTGGATATGGCAATGGGCGGATCGACCAATACCGTCCTACATACACTTGCCATCGCACACGAAGCTGGAATTGAATATAAACTTGAAGACATCAATAAGATTGCCGAAAGAGTACCTTATCTTTGCAAAGTTAGCCCTGCATCAGACTATTCCATGGAAGATGTACATGAGGCTGGAGGAGTAAGTGCTATCATCAAGGAGCTTTGTCAAATGGAAGGAGCTATCCATCCAGAAAGAATCACCATTTCCGGTCAAACCATCAAGGAAGTGGTAGATCATGCACAAATCGTAAACGACCAAGTAATCCGAAAGAAAGATAACCCATACAGTCCTGTTGGAGGACTAAGCATCCTGTTTGGTAATCTCGCGCCAAACGGAGGAGTCATTAAGGTAGGAGCGGTAGATCCGTCTATTAAGACCTTTACAGGAGACGCGATAGTTTTCGAATCACAAGAAGAAGCCCAAGAAGGAATAAATAGTGGGCAAGTTCGTGAAGGGCATGTTGTGGTAATCAGGTATGAAGGGCCAAAAGGGGGACCGGGAATGCCGGAGATGCTTGCACCGACATCCTCGATTGCAGGTCGAGGATTATCTACAAAAGTGGCACTTATCACAGATGGAAGATTTTCTGGTGCATCAAGAGGTATCTCCATTGGACATATCTCCCCGGAAGCGGCAGAAGGCGGACCAATTGCATTCGTGGAAAACGGAGACATCATCCAAATTGATTTGGAAAAACGCTCCATTCATCTATTAGTAGAGAGTGAAGAGTTAGAAGCAAGAAAGCAAGACTGGAAACAACCAGAATGTAAAGTGAAAAGCGGGTACCTTGCAAGATATGCAGCACTTGTGACTTCAGCCAATACTGGTGGAATCTTAAAAGTATAAGTTTTAAAAATAAGGAGGTGGAGAACGAATGAGTACAGTGGAAGAGAGCGGAACAAAGGTGGCGCAGAAGTTGCTGACAGGTTCACGGATGATTGTCGAAGCCTTAAAAGAAGAGAAAGTGGAAGTGATTTTCGGCTATCCAGGTGGCGCTGTACTAAACATTTACGACGCACTATATGACGGTGGTATTCCACATCTTTTAACAAGGCATGAACAAGGTGCCATCCATGCAGCGGAAGGGTACGCAAGGGTTACAGGGAGACCTGGGGTGGTCATTGCCACTTCTGGTCCTGGTGCCACCAATATCGTCACAGGACTTGCAGATGCTATGATAGATTCCCTCCCTCTTGTAGTCATCACAGGGCAAGTCAATTCACAAGTACTTGGATCAGATGCTTTTCAAGAGGCACCAATCTTAGGAATTTCGATGCCTATCACCAAACATAATTTTCAGGTCCAGGATGTCAAAGAGCTTCCAAGAATTTTTAAAGAAGCGTTCCATATTGCATCTACAGGTAGGCCGGGACCGGTATTGATTGACATACCAAAAGACATCACGGCTACTTCAGGGATTTACGACTATTCAAAAGCAGTGCACCTGCCTGGGTACAAGTTACAGACTGAACCTGATCCACAGGCAGTAAAAAAAGTAGCACAGGCCTTAAAGAAAGCGGAAAAGCCCGTCATTTTAGCTGGCGCAGGCGTTCTCCACAGTAAAGCAACTAATGAATTGAAGGAACTGGTTGCAAAAACGACAATTCCAGTAGCCAGTACATTACTTGGACTTGGCAGCTTTCCAGCAGACCACCCTCTATTTCTTGGAATGGCTGGGATGCACGGAACATATACGGCCAATATGGCCCTGTATGAAGCAGATTTAATCATTAATATCGGAGCAAGGTTTGATGACAGGTTGACAGGAAACCTGCAAGAATTCGCTAAGTTTGCAAAAGTGGTACATTTTGATATTGATCCATCCGAAATCGGCAAAAATGTTCCGACGGATTATCCAGTAGCCGGGGATGCAGCAAAGTCCCTTCAATTACTATTAAAAGAGTTACCAGAAACGGCGGATACAAGTAGTTGGCTCGAACAACTCCTTCAATCTAAAGAAGATTATCCGCTATGGTATGTAGAAGATGGAGAAACCTTCAAACCTCAAAAGCTTGTAGAACTTGTTCATGAACTAACAAAAGGAGAAGCGATTGTCACGACAGACGTTGGGCAGCATCAAATGTGGGCAGCGCAATTTCATGGATTTCAAAAACCGGATCGCTGGGTTACCTCCGGAGGACTCGGAACGATGGGTTTCGGTTTACCAGCAGCAATCGGCGCGCAGGTGGCAGAACGACCTTCTACAGTTGTAGCAGTACTTGGGGATGCTGGTTTCCAAATGACACTGCAGGAACTGGCTGTCCTGAAAGAATATAAACTTCCGGTAAAAGTTGTACTCGTAAACAATCAATCTATGGGAATGGTCCGACAATGGCAACAGCTCTTTTATAAAGAAAGATACTCAGAATCCTTACTGCCAAACCAACCGGATTACGTTAAACTGTCCGATGCTTTTGGAATCAAGGCTGCGGTTGTTCATAGTGAAGTAGAGTTCCGCACGGCATTTGCCGAAGCACTTGCTACAGATGAGCCATATTTATTAGATTGCCGGGTGACTCCAACGGAAAATGTGTATCCGATGATAGCTCCCGGAAAAGGAATTCAACAAATGGAAGGTGTGAAGCCATGAAGCGAACATTGTCGCTCCTAGTAAACAACCAGCTTGGAGTTTTGAACCGATTGACCAATCTGTTTTTGCGAAAGGGATTAAACATTGAAAGCCTGGCAGTAGCGCCTGTCAACGAATCTTCCATTTCCCTCATGACCATCGTCGTTAACGTGGTCGAGGAACAAGAAGTGGAAAAAATAAAGCTCCAACTAGACAAACAAATCGACGTCATCCAAATCACCGACATCTCCGAGCAAATCGCTCTAACAAATTAACGGAATATTCTTAATAATAAAGTGGTTTTACCCGTTGACTGGAGTGCAAGGTGTGAGACTCCTGCGGGGGATAACGGTAGGTTGAGACCCCTGAAGCGTTGTGAGGAGGCTCAAGCACCGGCCCGCGGAAAGCGAACACCTGAAACGAAGGTCATCGGGAGTTCATTCAAATACTGATATTTTCAAGGAGGAATTTCAAATGGCAGCACACATGTATTATAACGACGACATCTCCCAAGCAGCACTAAACGGCAAAAAGGTAGCAGTAGTAGGATATGGATCACAAGGCCATGCCCACGCACAAAATCTACGTGACAGCGGAGTAGAAGTAGTAGTAGGTGTTCGACCCGGCGGATCCTGGGAAAAAGCAAAAGAAGACGGATTCCAAGTATACTCCGTGGGAGAAGCAGTTGCCCAGGCAGACGTTGTAATGGTATTGCTACCTGACGAAAGGCAGCCCGAAGTATACAAACAAGAAATCGAACCACATCTAACAGAAGGGAAAGCATTGGCATTTGCCCACGGGTTCAATGTCCATTTCCATCAGGTAGTCCCTCCAAAAGACGTGGATGTATTCTTAGTCGCACCAAAAGGGCCTGGCCACTTAGTGAGACGTGTATATGAAGAAGGTGGCGGGGTACCTGCACTCTTTGCCGTCCATCAAAATGCATCAGGGGAAGCAAAAGAAGTTGCATTGGCCTATAGTAAAGCGGTAGGTGCAGGAAGAGCAGCAGTGATGGAAACCACATTTAAAGAAGAAACAGAAACAGATTTATTCGGAGAACAAGCAGTACTGTGCGGTGGAACAACTGCTCTAGTAAAAGCAGGATTTGAAACGTTGGTGGAAGCAGGTTACCAACCGGAAGTTGCTTACTTCGAGTGTTTACATGAACTTAAACTTATCGTAGATCTTTTATATGAAAATGGATTAGAGGGAATGCGCTACTCTATCTCAGACACTGCTCAGTGGGGTGATTTTACCGCAGGACCACGAGTGGTAAACGACGGAACAAAGGATGAAATGAGAAAAATCCTTTCGGAAATCCAATCCGGTCAATTCGCAAAAGGATGGGTGCTTGAAAACCAGGCAAACCGCCCAATGTTCCACTCCATCAATGAACAAGAAAAACATCACCCACTCGAAGTGGTAGGAAGGGAGCTCCGCGCGAAAATGCCATTCATCCAATCGAAGAAGAAAGGAGTCGTTGGCAGTGCGAAAGGTTGACATATTTGATACAACCCTAAGAGACGGTGAACAGTCAGCCGGAGTGAATCTTCACCCCCACGAGAAATTAGAAATAGCCATCCAGTTAGAAAAATACGGTGTAGATGTCATGGAGGCAGGGTTTCCTGCTTCCTCCTACGGGGACTTCCAAGCAGTCCAGCAAATAGCCAGAACCATCAAAAAGTCAAGAGTGGTAGGTCTCGCCCGTTCCGTAAAATCAGATATTGATGCCGTCTATGAAGCGGTGAAGGATGCTAAAAAGAATGGCGTTCACGTATTCTTGGCAACCTCCCCCATTCATATGGAGTATAAGTTAAAGAAAAAGCCGAAAGAAGTAGTGGAGGCAGCTGTTCAGGCAGTCGAATATGCAAAACAATATTTCGACCATGTGCAATGGTCTGCTGAAGACGCAACAAGAAGCGAATGGCCGTTCTTAGCTCATATTATTGAAAAGGTCATTGATGCCGGAGCAAATGTCATCAACCTTCCTGATACGGTAGGATACACGACTCCCCTTGAATATGCTCAACTAATCACATATATTCGCGAACATGTGCCGAATATCCATAAAGTAAAACTCTCAGCCCATTGCCATGATGACCTTGGAATGGCCGTTTCCAACTCACTCGCAGCCATCCAAAGCGGGGTCGATCAGATTGAGGGAACCATCAATGGAATCGGCGAACGTGCAGGAAATGCTTCCTTGGAAGAAATTATCGTTGCCCTTCAAATAAGAAAAGACGTGTACGAGGTGGAAACGAATATTGATTTAAAACAAACGGTCAGAACAAGCAATCTTGTCAGCAAACTGACCGGCATGATTGTTCCACAAAATAAAGCGGTTGTTGGGGCCAACGCCTTTGCACATGAATCAGGAATCCACCAGGATGGGGTGCTGAAAAACAAGAGTACCTATGAAGTGATCAATCCAGAGATGGTCGGTTTACACTCCAATAAAATGGTCCTTGGCAAGCACTCCGGCAGTCATGCCTTCAAGCAACGATGCGAGGAACTTGGATTATTTTTAAGTGAAGAAGAAGGAAAAAAGCTGTTTAAAGCATTCAAAGATCTTACAGTGAAAAAGAAAGAAGTTACCGAGGACGATATTTTTGCCTTGATGATGGATTCTTCCGTGAAGGGACTTTTCCCGCATTACCGAATGGAAACCCTACAAATCTCATATGGTTCCAATATTATTCCGACAACAACCATTGCCATTAAAACGGAGGACGGAGAAGTACTACAAGAATCCGCTACAGGTAAAGGCAGCGTCGAATCTGTATACAATACCATTTCTAGAATCCTGCAAAAAGAAATATCGTTGCTTGACTATCGCATTCAATCTACGACAAATGGTAGTGATGCGCTTGCAGAGGTGTATGTGAAAATAAACTGCGAAGGTGAAGTTTCAAGCGGTAGAGGAATAGAGCATGATGTGTTAGAAGCTTCTGCAAAAGCTTATCTGGATGCAGTCAATCGCTTATCGATAAAAGAAAAATTTTCAAGATACTCAGCAAAAGGGGTGGAGGTAGGATGAGCCAGTTTACCATTAGTGTCCTGCCTGGTGACGGTATCGGCCCGGAAGTGGTAAGGGAAGCGCTCCTTATATTAGAGCAGGTGGCCAAGAATTTTCAACATACATTTACATTTAACTATGGCAAGGTAGGGGGAGTTGCTGTCGATGAGACAGGAACTCCTCTTCCACAAGAGACGGTGGAATTATGTAAAAACAGCCACGCGGTCCTTTTAGGAGCGGTTGGCGGACCAAAATGGGATCAAGAAACCCCTGAAAGAAGGCCGGAAGCTGGATTGCTCGGGATTCGCAAGGCCTTGAAGCTTTACGCGAACCTTCGTCCTGTCACCTTGTTTGAATCACTTATCCATGCATCTCCACTAAAAAGAGAAGTAGTTCTAGATACTGATATTTTAATAGTCAGGGAACTGACAGGCGGCATTTATTTTGGCTCTCCACGTGAAAGAAGACAAGGAAGGGATGGGCTAGAGGTAATAGACACGCTTCACTATACAGAAAAAGAAATGGAACGTATCATCCGAAAAGGTTTTGATGTCGCGCAAGGAAGGAAGAAAAAACTTACCTCTGTTGACAAGGCTAATGTATTAGAAAGCAGCAGGCTTTGGAGGGAAACGGCCAACCGGGTCGCGAAAGAATACCCAGATGTCCAATTAGATCACATGCTAGTGGACAATGCGGCCATGCAATTAGTCAGAAACCCAAGACAATTTGACGTAATCGTGACTGAAAATATGTTTGGAGACATTTTAAGTGATGAAGCTTCTATGCTGACAGGCTCACTCGGGATGTTGCCGTCAGCAAGTCTCGGGGTAGGCGGTCCAGGCCTATACGAACCTATCCACGGTTCTGCTCCTGATATTGCCGGCAAGAATGTAGCCAATCCATTAGCTACCATCCTGTCAGCCGCTATGCTTCTAAGGCACTCCCTAGGCTTAGAAGAAGAAGCGGCCTCTGTCGAACGAGCTGTAGACCTCGCACTAGAAGAAGGCTACCGCACCCAAGACATCGGCTCAGAATGGGAACGCCTCCTCGGCACCGCCCAAATGGGAGAAGTCGTAAGAAGCTACCTGAGATCACCAATTAAGAGCTGATAACTAATTAACCTAGCTGTCGATTGGAGCAATGGGCGAAGACTCCGGCGGGAGGTAGCGGTAGCTTGAGACCCCGCAACGAAGTGAGGAGGCTCAAGCACACGCCCCGCGGAAAGCGAAGCCCAGTGCGGAAATCGACAGCGGTGTTAAGTAGGAAAATTAAAATTTCGGAAGGTGAGTGACATGCAGCCAAGAACACTATTCGAGAAAATCTGGGATCGTCATACAGTAGTAAAAGAGGAAAGCAAACCAAGCCTGTTGTACATTGACCTCCACTTGGTGCACGAAGTCACCTCTCCTCAAGCATTCGAGGGACTACGTCTATCAGGAAGAAAAGTAAGACAACCAGACCTAACATTCGCAACCATGGACCACAATGTCCCAACCATCAACCCATACCATGTGACAGACGAAATTGCCTCCAAACAAATGACCACACTAGAAGCAAACTGCAAAGAGTTTGGAATTAGACTCGCAGACCTTCACAGTGCAGAACAAGGTATTGTCCATGTAATCGGACCTGAACTAGGCTTAACATTACCAGGAAAAACAATCGTTTGCGGTGACAGCCATACCTCCACCCATGGAGCTTTTGGTGCTTTGGCATTTGGAATTGGTACAAGCGAAGTTGAGCATGTCCTTGCCACACAATGCTTGTGGCAATCAAAACCGAAAACATTAAAGATTGATTTTACCGGTCTCAGACCACTGGGAGTCTCTGCAAAAGATCTCATCTTAGCAGTGATTGCAAAGTACGGTACAGATTTTGGTACCGGTTATGTGCTTGAATTTACCGGAAAAGTGATTGAAGAGATGTCCATGGAAGAACGCATGACCATCTGTAATATGGCCATTGAAGCTGGTGCCCGCGCTGGACTTGTGGCACCGGATGAAACGACATTCTCCTATTTAAAAGGGAGGAAATATGCTCCTGTCGGAGAGGAACGCGACAAGGCGGAAGTGGATTGGTACTCGCTTCGTTCAGATGAAGGTGCGGTTTATGATAAAGAAATCCAATTTGACATTACTAATCTCGAACCGCAAGTCACATGGGGAACAAATCCATCCATGGGTACAAGTATCAGCGGGAAGGTTCCGGACCCAGCAACCATTGAAAATGAAGGGGAAAGAAAATCTGTCGCTCAAGCAATCGACTATATGGGTCTGACCCCTGGTATGAAGATTTCCGAAATCGCCATTGATTATGTATTTATCGGATCCTGTACCAATTCACGTATTGAGGATTTACG
Organism: Sutcliffiella horikoshii; assembly: GCF_002157855.1. NCBI lineage: Bacteria > Bacillati > Bacillota > Bacilli > Caryophanales > Bacillaceae > Sutcliffiella > Sutcliffiella horikoshii. Next base: position 1,676,567 of record NZ_CP020880.1, read on the forward strand.
AAAAGCAGCTGAAGTGGTAAAAGGAAGGTCCGTTTCACCGCAAGTAACCGCGCTTGTCGTGCCAGGTTCCAAACAAGTGAAAAAACAGGCGGAAGAAGAAGGCCTTCATGAAGTGTTTTTAGAGGCAGGATTTGAATGGAGAGAGGCCGGTTGCAGCATGTGTCTCAGCATGAACCCGGATGTTGTCCCAGCAGGGAAAAGATGTGCTTCCACCTCCAACAGAAACTTTGAAGGCCGACAAGGAAGAGGGGCCAGAACGCATCTTGTCAGTCCTGCAATGGCCGCCGCTGCTGCGATTAGCGGTAGATTCGTCAATGTAAATGAATGGCGATATGAAAAAGAGGAGGTCGTCTAATGGAAGCACTCATCAATCATATCGGAAAAGTAATCCCTTTAGATAAGGCCAACGTCGATACTGATCAAATAATTCCGAAACAATTTCTGAAGCGAATCGAACGAACAGGGTTCGGTCAATTTCTCTTTTATGATTGGCGTTTTGAAGCAAATGGGGAAAAGAATGACACCTTTGTCATGAACGATCCGAAATTTGAAGGTGCTTCCATTCTCCTGGCTCGAAAGAATTTTGGTTGTGGTTCCTCTCGTGAACACGCACCATGGGCACTGAAGGATTATGGAATCAAAGTGGTCATTGCACCATCTTTTGCAGATATCTTTTATAACAACTGCTTTAAAAATGGAATTCTGCCGGTTGTATTAAAAGAAGCAGAGGTGGAGGAGCTTTTTGAAAAAGCATCTAAAAACGTTCTTGAACTAGAGGTAGATCTTGAGTTACAAGAGGTTTGTGTTAAAAATGAAATGAAGTATCATTTTGAGGCAGATGAGTATCGAAAGCAGATGCTGTTAAAAGGACTGGACGATATCGGCCTGACGGAAATGTATACAGATGAGATTTATGAATATGAGCAAACAAGAAGAGTTTACTAGATTAGTGAAGACCATCGCCTTTTGAGTAAAGGCGGTGGTTTTTTGTTGAAAGATATGAAAGTATATAATTCGGTTGATTTCCGTTCCAGGCGCTTCGCTTGCCTGCGGGCGGTCCGTGAGCCTCCTCAGGCTTCGCCTTCCGGGGTCTCACCTGTCCCTTCCTCCCGCGGGCGTCTTCGCGCCTTCCACTCAAATCAACAAGGCGACTTCATTCAGCTAAAGGTTAATCTAAAAGAGTTAACTTAAAATAAAGTAACCTATCGTACAAGTAACTTCTAGCTGTGGATTGAAGCTAATGGCGAAGACTCCTACGGGGGAGTAGCGGCAATGTTGAGACCCCGCAGGCTTGCCGAGGAGGCTCAAGGTCGCCCCGTGGAAAGCGAAGCCATTAGCAGAAAGGAACAGCGATGATTAACCAAGGTTTATAAGACTGGGCGTTTCATGCCCGTTTTTTTTATGAATTTATTATATTAGGTAGAACCTAAACACCCGAAGCTTCGTCTGAAAAGGAAAAAATGTCTAATAGAAGCTTTCTAAACGCCCGAAGCTCTGTCTGAAGAGGAGGTAATGTCTAATAGAAGTAGTCCAACTAGGCATATTTTACTAATTATCCCTATTATTGAAACCAACTAGCAACCCCCCTCGTATTTAGAAGTGAGAAACAAAGAGTTTACTAGAAAATATTTACTTATGAACTTTTTGTTAATACTGTTATTTTTATCCTTTATAAGGGTAAAAGAAAATAGTCTATAAAACAACAGTGAACAGGAGAGGATTATGTGAAATCTTTGAAAATGATGCTTGTAAGTATTTTGGCTGTTATGTTACTTACAGCTTGCGGCAACACTTCCAATGGGGTCAACGGAAATGTTGAAGGGAATGCTGAAGCGGAAGAGACGACTAACGAAGAAACAACTAACTCTACCACAGATGTAGAGGAAGTTGATGCATCAGAGGAAACTGAAGAACAAGAAGCACTAACTGCAGAAGAAGTTCTGCAAAAGTCCACAGAAGCGATGGCTGATCTTTCTAGTTATTCCATGGAAATGATTTCTGATCAGGAAATTACCATGGCAGGGGAAGATACGATTAAGATGGTAACCACCACCACAACTGATATGTCATTAAACCCAATGGCAATGTATCAGGTAACTTCTATTGAAGATGCTGATGGAATGATGGAGGGCATGGAAAATGAATCGTATTTCTCAGAAGACGGTTTCTTTCTATACGATTCCATGGCTGGACAGTGGTTTAAAATGCCGGAAGAATTTACTGCACAGTTAAACGCAATGTCAGAAATGCAAACAAATCCGGCACAACAGTTAGAGATGTTAAAAGACTACACAGATGAAATCACCATGACGGAAGAAGAAGACCACTATGTGTTGAACTTTGAAGGATCTGGTGAACAATTTAATGAAATGGCAGGGATGATCGGCGGAATGATGGGAGATGACATGGGAGAAATGATGCAAGAAATGCTTTCCATGATGACTGTCAATCAATTAAGCTATTTAGTTCATATTGATAAAGAAAGCTTCTATCAAACGAAAGTATTATTAAATATGGATATGGAAATGGATGTGGATGGAGAAACAATCTCAAGCATTCAAGTGATGGATTCGACATTAAGCAACTTTGATGAAGTGGGGGAAATTACTGTCCCACAAGAAGTCATAGACAGTGCACAGGAAATTACCCAAGAAGATATGGAACAAATGGAACAACAAGGCAGCTACTAAAAAAATGGGAGGACCCAATAAAGGTTCCTCCCTTCTTTTACGTTATTCTTAGCTTTACAGGTTCATAGTCATACAGCTTTCCCTCATATACCCACTCCAACCGTTCGCTTTGCCTAAAATCATCAGGGGTAACAAGAGAGGGGAGTTTATCCCATAACTTGATACCTGAGCGGTGAAGAACATCTGAAACGAACTGGGAACAGAAATAACTGGAATCAATTTCTACCGGTTCATTGATGGAAACGCCGATTACACCAAGCAGATTATAGAACCATTTTGTTTCTTTCTTTCGAAAGACCCCAATGATTCTCCTCATTTTTTCTACTTCCCGTTGCGTAACGGTCATTTTGTATATAACACAAGTGGTGCCGGGATATTTTCTATAGGTTCCATTCTCTACATCTTCCCTGACAAAGCCTCCGTTAAAAGGGTTGCTTGGCCGCTTTCTACCAAAGCTGTACAACTCCTTTAAATCACCGTCAAAGGAAAGGGAGACATGATTATAAGGTGCTTTCGTATATTTTTTTATGGATTTGGTAAATAAGGTACCTGTATCAGTAAGTAATATGTAAACATATGTATCTTCCATCATCCCCAACACCTTTTTTAAAAATAATTTCTACCATTATATTATATAATTTCTCTTGACCAAAATTAACCATTAATTTCATAATAATAGGTAGATAGGGGGATTCTTATGTTTATTTTCGAGAAAGAGGCAGTCATCACGTTATTAGTTATTGCATTTGGATTAAGTGTGTTTAATATTATCTTTTACATAGTAAAAAGAAATACCACGTCTAAAGATTTTTCGGATTTATCGGTGAGGGTGAAAACGTGGTGGGGGATGCTTGCAGTATTTAGTATTGCGACGCTGTTTCATCCAATGGTATCTTTATTTGCCCTTATGTTTTTATGTTTTTTTTCATTAAAAGAGTATTTCTCGATATTGCGAACACGCAAGGTCGACAGGCAATTATTTTTGTGGGCGTATCTCTCTATTCCCATTCAGTTTTATTGGATCTATATCGGGTGGTATGGCATGTTCATTGTTTTTATACCAGTCTACGTATTTTTATTCTTGCCTTTACCGAGGATCCTTGGGAAAGGAACGGTCGGTTTTCTTCGCTCAGTATCATCTACTCAATGGGGGTTGATGCTGATGGTATTCGGACTGAGTCATTTAGCATTCTATCAAGTTGCAAGCCCAGAATATGGTGCAAACCTAGTGTTATATTTGGTTGTTTTGACACAATTGCATGATGTGATTCAATATTTAATTTCACTCTATATTGGAAAAAAGAAGGTTATCCCGTCATCCAATCCAAACATCACGTGGGAGGGTTTTCTGATTTCCACCTTTGTGACAACAGGAGTTTCCTATAATCTATTTGCCTATTTAACCCCACTAAATGAATTGTTTGGCATATTATCTGGTCTGATTATAAGTGTGGCTTGTTTTGGAGGAAGTTTGGCGGTATCGGTTTTAAAACGTGACCTTTTAGTGGGGGATGACGAAAAAGCGTCTGTTTTAAAGAAAAGCTATTTGACAAGGGTGGATAGCCTAGCATATTCTGCCCCAATTTTCTTTCACGTGATCCGGTACTATTTTGATTTTATGTAGGTTTTAGGGCTTGTTTATAAAGGGGGAAAAGAAATACATCTTTTGAATCACATAATTTTACATCTTGCCTAATATTTTACAATAACAGGATATTAGGAGGAATGATGTATGAAGCTGCTTATTTTTTGTGATCCGGGAATAGATGATGCACTTGCTTTGATCTATGCGCTGCTTCATCCTGAGATAGAAGTTCTTGGTCTTGTGTGCAGTTACGGAAATGTGGATAAGATTACTGCTGCTAATAATGCGGCCCATATTTTGCAATTGGCCGGCAGGATGGATATCCCGATATTTAATGGTGCAGAGATGCCGGTTTCCGGAGAACTTGCCAACTACTATCCAGAGATACATGGAGAAGATGGTATCGGCCCTATTAAAGTGAAAAAGGGGACCTACCAGTTTAGAATTCATAACCTTGGTGAGGTATTCGATATTATTAACCGAAATAAAGATGTAGTCATTGCCGACCTTGGCAGATCAACCACTTTGGCTGCTTGTTTTTTATTAAACAGGGAAGTGATGGGTAAGGTAAAAGAACTGCATCTTATGGGAGGAGCTTTCATGGTTCCGGGGAATGTTACCCCTGTAGCGGAAGCGAATTTCTTTGGAGACCCTACCTCAACCAATTTATTATTATCTCACGGTAAAAAAGTCTTCCTAACGCCTCTAAATGTCACTCAAAAGGCAATCATTACAAATGAGTATGGAGAAGCCCTTGAGTACTATAGTAAAAATAGATTTAAAGATATATACATTCCGATTATAAAATTTTATGCGAAGGCCTATTCAAAACTCGTACCTGGAATGGATGGTGCCCCTTTTCATGATTTGTTAACAATCTATTCTGTTGCCCATCCACAAAGAATGCAGTACTTGGCTAAAAAAGTGCATGTTGTGGTAGAAGGGAAGACAAGGGGCAAATCGTTTGCAGACTTCCGTCATATGGACTCGGATGATGAGAGTAAACATCACATTGCTTTAGGCTTCGACTACGAGCACTTTTTGCAAGAAATTTTTCAAAACTTAACAAGGCCTATATAATTAGAGAAGCTTCGTCAATGGAGGAGGTAAAAAAGTGACTACAGAGAAAGAAAAAATGCTTGCTGGAGAGTTATACAAACCATGGGATCCACAATTAATGGAGGAAAGAGTCAACGCAAGAAGGCTAAACCGCCTAATCAATGAAACTACAGAAACAGAAGGGGACCGAAGAGTCGAACTGCTAAAGGAGCTTTTCGGATCAACAGGAGAAAATGTCTTTCTTGAACCGAACTTCCGATGTGACTATGGATACAATATCCATGTAGGGGAAAACTTCTTCGCAAACTTTGATTGCTGCATTCTTGACGTGTGCAAAGTAGAGTTTGGGGATAACTGTATGCTTGCACCTGGCGTACATATTTACACCGCAACACACCCTATTGATCCTGTGGAAAGAAACAAAGGTTCTGAATACGGCATTCCTGTAAAAATTGGTCATAATGTTTGGATCGGCGGCAGTGCCGTAATTAATCCAGGAGTAACAATCGGTGATAACGTGGTTGTTGCATCTGGTGCCATTGTGACGAAAGACGTTCCTCCGAATGTAGTGGTTGGAGGAAATCCAGCACGCATTATAAAAGAAATCGAAGTAATATAAAGAATCTATCATTTTTTCTAGTAATCGTTGCATATAATGTAACGATTCTTCTTTTGTTTATCTATATTTTCAGTGGTTCTAGTTTAGCTGTGGAACTGTACATACTAGTGTATTTGGTGGGAGGGACGGTTTTGGAAAAAGAAGAGCATTCCTTATTTGATCAACCAATTATAGCCTTTGGCTTGCCGATACTTATTATGTTGTTTGGCGTGTTTTTGCTTGTAGAAGCACATAATTCTGGGAAATTGAAATATATCCCGGTGGTTTTCATTTTGCTTGGGTTATCTGAAATTATCCGTGCTGTAATGAGGCGCCATTATCGTCCCACGAAAAGAAAGCGTGCTGAAATCAATCAGAAAAGTGGACATGTAGCATACATTCTCATGGCTACAAGTGTGGTATGTTCCGTGTTGCTATTAATAATGAATCGAATTTCCGTGGAGATGGTTTTATACGTTCAGTTGTCGATGGCGATTGTAGTATATCCGTTGTTAAAATTAATATTACTTGTACGGCATTACTAAAGTGACGGGGGACCGTCACTTTTTAAGTTGTTTGATGGAGTAGAAGGTACCTCTCCAAATGATGCCGCCTCTGTAGAGAGTGAGGATGGTTGCTCGCGCAATACTGTAAATGAAAAGTAAGACAGTAACAGGGAATACAGTTAGATAGATATTTGCCCCTTTTGCCATCTTGTTAGCGGTTTGGTTGTAGGCAAGGAATAGCATCAAGATACTTAATAAGAAAATTAGTTGAGTGGTCCCAGTCGTCACAAACAAGGCTATAAAAGGGAAGAGTTGTGAGAGAAACAAACCACTTATAGCAAACAACACCATGAAGTAACTATAAAAAAGTCCTGCAAAGGTGTTCTTCTCTAATCCAACAAGTGCGGAACGCAGGTCAGGATACCATTCCACTTGCAGGTGGGTGAGCGCGAGAGCCAAGTGTTGCTTTTTTCCGGCCTCTTTGATCTGCCTCCCAAGCATCAAGTCATCATCTGGCCGCATTTTAATATTTCTATGCGTACCAATTTCCTCATAGGCATTTCTAGTTAAAAGGTTGAAAGCCCCGATTCCAATGGCAGATTTACTTTTTGGGTCATTGGATTTCCATGGTCTTTTAAAATAGCCAAAACCGAACAGAAAGAAAGAAACAAACGCATTAGTCCAGAAACTGCTTCCTTTTAGATTGGGGGCAAGGGTTAAATGGTCGAGTTTTTGGTTTTGAAAATATGTTATTGCTTTTGAGACGGTATCCTTCTCGAATATGATGTCTGCGTCGGTAAAAAGAATGTACTCGCCTTTGCTTTGAAGGAAGCCTTCGTACAATGCGTGGTTTTTCCCTAGCCACCCTTCACTTAGATGTTCAATATGGATGCATCTCATTCTCGGTTCGGTTTTTGCCATTCGATCAATTATGGAGCCAGTCTGGTCCGTAGAGCGGTCGTTTACGACAATCCATTCGATATTGGAATACGTTTGTTGAAATTGAGATAGCAGGCTAGCTTCTATATGCTTTTCTTCATCTTTCGCAGCGACGATGACGGAAAGAAGGGGACCTCTACTATGTAAACTAGTGTTTTCTTGAACATCTTCTATTTTCGTTGTTTTACTCATACCAATCTTTGCATCCAGCCATACAGCAAACCAGAACAGAAAGGTAAATATAGCTAGATAGAGCATCATGGACCCTCCAGTAGTTGATTCTTGTATTTTATCAGAAGGAAGATGCAAATAGCACATGGTAAGGTGTGATGGGAATTCAGAAATTCACATTAAATCACCTCGTTTTCTTTTTTCGTATGGTAGAATATAGTAAAAAAGCTTAAAAGGTGTGTTAGGGATGATCTGGATATTTTTTATCAGCTTTACCGTACTTGTCGCTGTTTTCTTCTATTTTCTAAATCTATCATTAAAAAAACATCATGAAATCTACGGCAGCAAGTTTGTGCGCCCATCCATGTGCGTATCATGTGGCAGGGAATACTTTAATAGTGCATCTAATTTTTGCGATGGTTGCAAGAGTAGGGGATAAGCGAGGGGGATGAGCCGGTTAGTGGGTTCATCTTTTTTATTTTTCACCTTCTAATTTCTATCAAGGAAGCATACAAATTAGATAGAAAGGAGGAGGGTAAAATAGAGTCTACAAAACGAACAGGTTTTTTTCTATTCATTAATAACACCGTAATATTCTTGGTGTTGTTATTTATCGTCATATCCACCATTACTAGCGTCTTATCTACTAAACTCTCCTCTGAATATGTAGGAAATATATTAAGGAAGGTACAGTCAACCGAACTGTATTTGAACATCATTCAATCACAGAATCACTATTTAACTGGCAAGGATGTCGAGGTTCCAAAGCTCCCAATCATGGAGTTATCATTTGAACTGGCAACCAACCTGAAACCTTATGATATTAGAAGTTTTTTGGGAAATGAAATTCCTGGCTTCTTTGCATATGATACACAGTTCTATGTTGCCGGAAAAGGAACCGACTATACTGATATCCCATTTGAATCCTCGGCCCCTATGGAAGTGCTCCTAAAAGAGCGTGAGATTGCAGAGGAAATGCTTTTGGTCGATGAGGATGAGGATGAACCGACCCCCTCACCAGAGAAGACTATAGATGAGACGATTGTGCATATCTATCAATCTCATAGTTGGGAATCTTACCTGCCACTTTTAAGGGGAGTAAGTGAACCGGATGATGCAACGAGCAATAACCCCGAGGCAAATGTAATAGCAGTTGGAAAAATGCTTAAAAATGAACTTGCAGATAAAGGAATAAAAGCGAATCATGATACAAGAAATGTCCCGAAGGATCTTGCTGCAAGAGGTTGGAATTACAACCACTCCTACCAATATTCTAGGGAAACCGTGGAAGCAGCCATGACGTTTAATAGTGATGTGGAATATTTAATTGATATTCATCGTGACGCTTTACGAAAAGAAAAGACAACCGAAGTGATAGATGGAAAAAGCTACGCTAGACTTTTGTTTGTAGTGGGGACAGCTCATAAGAACTACGAAAAAAATCTGGAATTTGCCGAAAGTATTCATCATGCTATTGAAAAAAAGTACCCTGGCCTGAGCAGGGGAGTCATTCCTAAAGGAAAGTCAACTGGAAACGGGTTATATAATCAAGACCTCTCAAACCGAGCCATTCTTTTAGAAGTTGGAGGGGTGGACAACAACTTGGAAGAAGCGCGTAACGCCATTAAGGCATTTGCAGATATTTATAGTGAAATTGTATGGGAAGAAAGGGAAGCGGGAGAGTTTTGATAAAGGAGTGAGCAAGATTAAATATACATTTTTTTGGCTAGTAGTTATGTTTGTAGCTATAGTCATTTCTTTTAATTACTTTCATTGGATTGCTACTTTGGCTTCCTTTTTTGCAGGGGTGATTGTAGTTTCTATTTCTTTGTTCGAGGATTTTTATATGGCGAAATGAAGGGGCAGGATATTCTTCTGCTCTTTTTTTGATTTTTAGTGAGTTTGAGGTTTGGATTTACTAGAAGTGGGTTTGGGTAACTAGATTTGTCTTTTCTGGTGGCAGCATCGATTATGCTTCTACACCTTAACCTTTAACTTCTACCTATAATTTTTGACGTTCTACATTTCCCAGACTAGTTTCTACATTTCCCACTCGACCTTCTGCCATTTATATCAAATGTTCTACAATTAGGCTAATTTCACCTTTACTAAGTTAAGAGTGAAATTGTTATTCCCACTCTTTTAAAGGTTTTTACATATTTTTGTAGAAATAAAAATACAACAACCAATAGGGAGATGATTTATTATGTGTGGGATTTTTAACTAAACATGAACAAAGAGATGCTTGCTTGCCTATAGAAAGACAGAAATTGAGAGAGGCTATATATAAAGACTTAGTTCATGATACTGACATTCTAGCTTTCTTCTATGGAGGTTCGCTTGCTAAAGGCAATGAAGACTTGTACTCCGATTTAGATCTCCGTATTGTTGTGGAGGACTCTGCCTATGAAACTTATCGTTTGAATAAAAAAGAACGCGCAACAAAGTGGGGTGATGTATTATATTATGAAGATTTTCCGAGGGCACCATATTCCATCGCTCATTTTAGTTCTTTTATAAAAGTGGACACATTTTATTACCGGCAATCTGATTTGCAACCTTCTCCTTATTTAAAGCATCTTTTGATTGAACATGATCCTAACGGAATTATCTCTCAGATAAGAGACAAGTCCCAATCAATAGACTATCTATTTTCTGAAAAAGAATTTGAAGTGTGGCGTGGCAAATTCTTTGCTTATCTGCATGAAGTTTATCGCCGGGTTCAACGCGGGGAGTATAATTATGCTTTTCAAATGGTCAATTCTCTGAGCTATTCCATTGTAATAGGTTGGTATGTGGAAATGGGGGAAGTGCCTAATTCATTTGGGGACTGGTCGAAGGTTGAAGGGCGGAGGAGTCCTTTGAGTGAGAAGCAGATGAATCAATTAGTTTCCTGGGATGTTGGGATGCGTGATGAGCAAAAGTTGGTTCATGTTTTTAGAAGTCAGGTAGAAGAGTTTACCCGGGTCCACCGTGTTCTTGCTGAAAGGCTAAGGGTGCCTGTAAATCAAGCTTGGTTAAATGAAATTATAGGGATGGTTCTATAAACAAAAAAGCAGCATGTGCTCAAACATGTTGCTTTTTCTACTATTAAGGGAATAGTATCCGTGAGCAGTTCATTTGCTATCATTTCATGCATTTGTCATAATGCACACAAAAGAAAAGGGAGAGTGTTATCGATGAAAGTAACAGTAGTTGGAGCAAACGGACAGATTGGAAAACAACTTGTGCATTTCTTAAAAGAAGAAGAAGGATACACCCCTATAGCAATGGTTCGGAAAGAAGAGCAGGCAGAAAGTTTTGCAAAGGATGGAATTGAATCGGTATTGGCGGATTTAGAAGGTTCGGTGGAAGATCTAGCGAATGCTTTTAAAGGCAGTGATGCAGTCGTATTCACAGCAGGATCTGGAGGAAGCACGGGATCCGAGATGACCTTATTGATTGATTTAGATGGAGCAGCGAAAACAGTGGAAGCGGCGGAAAAAGCAGGCATTTCCCGTTATGTAATGGTAAGCGCGTTCCAAGCGGACAATCGCGAAAATTGGAACGACGACCTTCGTCCATACTATGTTGCCAAACATTATGCGGATAAGGTGTTAATGGCAAGTGGTTTGGACTACACCATTGTGCGACCTGGTGGATTGGTGAATGAATCAGGTACCGGCAAGGTGGAAATCGGAGACAACATTGAACCTGGATCTATCGCTAGAGAAGATGTAGCGAAGGTATTGCTAGCAGTAATAGGGGCTAAAAATACGTATGGTGCTGCGTTTGACGTCGTTGCTGGAGAAGATAACGTAGAGGAAGCTGTGAGTAAAATATAAAAGGGAACGTCGAGACTGTCTCTTTGGAGGAGGCAGTCTTTTACGTCTTATTTTCAGCTTATTTTCCAAACTGCAGATTTTATTTTCAGTTAGTGGAATTTACGAGCCGAAAAGGCAATTATATTTTCCAAACTCCATCATTTATTTTCCGTTACAGAAATATACGAGCCGTTCCACACTAGCCCCTTAATATTGGGACAACTTTCTACTCGACGCAATCTCTTCGTTCAAGCTTCTACAGTTTAGTCCTCACCTTCTACCATAAAAAGTGGATCTTCTACATTTCCCGGACTACCTTCTACATTTCCCAAGCCCACTTCGACCACTAAAACCATATATTCTACAATTTGACCACCAAAATCAACAAACTTGAAACTAAACCCACCCCCATTTCGTTATACTAATAGACAAACTAAACCAGATAAGGAAAAACAAACATGATAACTAAAAAGCGAGTAAAAACGTTAATGAAAATCACAATGGTTATGCTGTTAATTTACATAATCATCGTCCACTCTCTCATCTATCAGACTGCTAAACAAGAACCTCCCAAAGGTATGGATTACCTGATCGTCCTTGGAGCACGAGTGAAGGGGGAAGTGATGACGAAGGCACTCCTATTTAGAGTAGAAGCAGCGCTAGAGTACCTGAAGGAGAATCCAAATACCAAAGTCATCGCATCAGGAGGTCAGGGACCAGGAGAGGATATTACAGAAGCTGAGGCAATGAGAAGGTACTTTGTAAAACATGGCATTGAAGAGGAGAGAATCATCCTCGAAGACCGATCGACTACCACGTTTGAAAACCTGTCCTATTCAAAAGCTCTAATGGAGGACGGTGCCTCTGTTGCGATTGTGAGCAATGATTTTCACATGTATCGTGCATCCCTAATAGGAAAAAGACTCGACTTTGCAGAGGTTCATACACTTGCCGGAAAAACTCCAAAAATAGCAATCTTAAAGCTATGGTCACGGGAATATTTCGCTGTTGCGAAGACTTGGATAATGGATAAATAGAGCGGAAGCATACACAACGAGCAACCCAAAAGCCTCCTCCCCAAAAGGAGGTTTTTTCTATCCCCACTTTCCTATATAATAAGCAGTACTAGAAATAAGAGGTGACAGCATGCTATATCTACTTTCACAGTTGGGATTCAGCTTTATTGCGGCTGCTGGTTTTGGGGTCCTATTTAATGCACCGAGAAGGGCTTTGATTCATTGCGGCACGGTTGGGATGATTGGTTGGATTTTTTACATAATATTGGCCGATGCGGGTGTGGACCCCGTGGTGGCTTCATTTGTCGGGTCTTTTATGGTGGCGCTTGTGGGTCATATAATGGCAAAGCGTTTCAGGATGCCGATGATTATTTTCAGTGTGGCAGGAATCATCCCGCTTGTACCGGGGGGATTGGCCTATAATACGATGCGGCAAATTGCGGAAAATGATTATCTAGCAGCCATTCCTTTGGCGGCAAAGGCATTTATGATATCAGGTGCCATCGCGATGGGGTTGGTGTTTGCTGAGGTAATTATGCAAGTAGTCATGAATATCATAAAGCGGGCTTCTAATAATGTTAAACGTGAGGTGAGTTAGGTGACAAAGGAAATGACAGAACGGGAAACGGAGAAAATTCTGGAAGTCTGCCTGCTTGCCGGAAGGATTATGATGGAAGGGGGAGCGGAGACGTACCGGGTGGAGGATACGATGACAAGAATTGCTGCATCATACGGTATAAAAGAAACGCACAGTTTCGTTACTCCTACCGGAATCATCGTTTCACTTCAAGGAGATAACCCTACACGGTTAGTCAGAATCAATTCTAGAACCACCGATTTAGAAAAGGTGGCACAAGTCAACCAAATCTCTCGAAAAATTGCAGCGGGTGAGCTATCTGTGCAAGAGGCCCATCAATCACTGATTCAATTAGAGGAGTCGCATCTTCTCTTTCCGATAAGCTACCAGATTCTCGCTGCGGCATTAGTCAGCGGCTCTTTTTTAATCATGTTCAAGGGTGTGTGGACGGATTTTCTACCCGCAATGATTGCCGGTGGTTTGGGGTATTCCGGATTATTACTGATACAACATTACACACGTGTTAAGTTTTTTGCAGAGTTTTTCGCATCATTGATCATTGGTCTTGTCGCTCTGGCGATGGTTACCATTGGATTTGGGATGGAGTTGGATAAAATTATCATTGGTTCTGTTATGCCATTGGTCCCTGGTCTCCTTATCACAAATGCTGTCCGAGACCTGATGGTGGGGCATTTCGTTTCAGGGTTATCGAAAGGAGCAGAGGCGCTTTTTACAGCTTTTGCTATCGGAGCAGGTGTGGCGGTTGTATTCCTCTGAACTGCCACCGACCACCCCAACCAGCCCCCGCAGAAATGTTGGAATATATTTCTCATTACAGTCATGACAGGCAATTAACAGTATATTTCGTTATTTTACAATAATTACTTGTTTTCATAATGAGAAATTCATATTAGATTAATAGTATGAAAATTTTACAGAAAGTCCTCATAACTTTGTCGGTTGTCGCACTAGTCTTAGGTGGAAATTCAGCTGCATTTGCAGCTACTACTCACACGGTTCAATCCGGTGATACAATGTGGAAGATCGCGGTGAAATATCAGGTTGGGGTATCCGAACTGATCGCAGCGAATTCTACACTCAAGAACCCTGACCTAATCTATCCAGGTCAAGAAATTACTATTCCAGAAAAAGGAGAGGGGCAAACACAAGAAGAGCAGGTTGCTAAGTTAGTAAACCAGGAACGTGCTAAGCATGGTTTAAAGCCTTTGAAACTAAACTGGGAGTTATCCAGAGTTGCAAGATATAAATCTCAAGATATGATTGATAAAAAATATTTCAGCCACACGTCACCAACATATGGATCTCCATTCGATATGATTCGTAACTTTGGTATTTCTTACCGATCAGCAGGTGAAAACATTGCTGCTGGGCAACAAACACCACAAGAGGTCATGAATGCTTGGATGAACAGTGAAGGGCATCGTAAAAATATCTTATCCAGTCAATATACAGAAATTGGAGTGGGCTATGCCAAAGGCGGCCAATATGGTCATTACTGGACGCAAATGTTCATCTCCAGATAAAACGAAGGCGGTACCTCATCCTTAAGGTACCGCCTTTTCTATGAAAATGTCTAATTTCGCTCCATCTTAATCTGAAATTTATAACGGTCTCCTCTATAAACGGACCTAACAAGTTCAAGGGGGGTTCCATCATGAAGAAAGGTGTTGCGTTGAATATATAACATCGGATGATTTTTCTCGATATTCAATAGTTTTTCATGATCGTCTGTAGCCCTAACTGATTCTATCATCTGTTCGGCATGGGTTATTCGCAGGCCCAGCTTCTCTTCTACATAGGAATAAATAGACGCTTTCACCTTTTCTTCTGTAAGGCCTTTTACCAAGTTCGCAGAAAGGTAGTTTGTTTCAAGGGCCATTGGTTCACCGTCGGCAAGGCGGATCCTCTTTATTTCATATACAGGGGCATATTCACTGATTTTCAATTCATTTGCGATAAAACTGTTTGCCGGAATGACTTCAAAGTGAATCAGTTTACTAGTTGGGGTCATGCCGCGTTTTTGCATATCTTCTGTAAAACTTGTCAAACCTTGAAGGGGCTGCTCGATCTTTTTTTCCGAAACAAAAGTGCCGCTTCCTTTTTTTCTATAAAGAAGTCCTTCATTAACAAGGGAATTGATAGCCTGTCTAACAGTCATACGGCTGATACCATAGTTTTCGGCATATTCCCTTTCTGAAGGGATGTTTTCACCTGGTAAAATGAATCCTGCTTCAATTTGGTTTTTTATATAAGATTCCAATTGATAATAAATTGGAATAGGGGATGTTTTATCAATCATTTAGGGTAGTTCGCTCCTTTCATGCAATAATGCTGGAAGTGTCAAGTGCAGATTGGTCTGCTAAGATTTTTACACAAGGGTGTTTCTTCAAAATAGAAGCAGGGAAGTCTTCTGAAATATCGCCGTACAACAGTTTCTCAAAGGCTTCTTTTTTGATCGCTCCGGATACAAGCAGAAGTATTTCTTTGGCATTCACAATCGAGTCGATTCCCATTGTGATGGCATGCGTCGGAACATCCTCTATACCTTTGAAGAAACGGGAATTAGCCTTGCGAGTGGAGTCAGTCAGCTCCACCACATGTGTCCTGCTGCAAAATGGAGTGCCAGGCTCGTTAAACCCGATATGTCCGTTAGCTCCTAAGCCCAAGATTTGAAGGTCAATTGGTCCATGCTTTCTTAATTTTTCCTCGTATAGGCCACATTCCTTTTGTGGATCACTCATCCCATCCGGTATAAAAGTAAATTCGTTTTGGATGTCTATATGCTGAAAAAGATGTTTCTCCATAAAAGCATAGTAGCTGTTATGGTTTTTCTTGCTCATCCCTACATACTCATCTAGATTAAATGTGGTTACATTTCGGTAGCTTGTTCCCAGGGTTATATGATTCTTAATCAATTGTTCATACATACCGGTAGGAGTGCTTCCAGTGGCGAGCCCGAGTACGATGTGAGGATTTTCTTGGACTTTTCTTGAAACATAAGATGCCGCTTCCTTACTTAAAGCTTCATAAGAAGGGGTAGTGATGATGTCCATACGTTTACTCTCCTTTATATGACAGAATCCCTTTACAGAAGGTCATTTTCACTTGCATTTCTTCATCTAAGATAACAATGTCTGCATCCTTGCCAATCGAAATGCTACCTTTTCGATCCCATACATGAAGTCGTTTGGCTGGATTGGCTGTTGCCATTTGGATTGCTTCTTGCATCGTACAATCGGTGAATTTCTTCATGTTTCTAATAGCGTCGTTCATTTTTAGTACACTTCCAGCAAGGGTTCCATCTTCCAGAAGGGCGGTGTTATTCTCTACTATCACTTTCTGGCCACCAAGCTCGTACTCTCCATCGTCCAACCATTTAGCTCTCATGGAATCGGTTATCAATAGGATATGATCTACGCCTTTAGCAAGAAAAGTTGCTTTTACCATGGCAGGATGAACATGTATGCCGTCTGCAATCATTTCCAAATAGAGTTCAGGGTGGGCGAGGCCGGCACCAGCGACGCCTGGTTCACGGTGATGACTTCCGCGCATTCCATTAAAGAAATGAGTAATATGCTCTGCACCAGCTTCTATTGCTTTCACTACTTCTGCATATAAAGCATCGGAATGCCCGATGGAGGCGATTACTCCCGTATCGGAAAGGTGTTTGACCAACTCCAAACCATTTTTTTCTTCAGGAGCGAGAGTAACCAATTTAATATGATTGCCAGACTCGGACTGGAAATGACGAAATGTTTCTACAGATGGTTCTAAAATAAAGGCAGGTGGCTGAGCACCAGCGCGTTTTTCATTGATAAAAGGTCCTTCAAGATGCACTCCTAATACTTCGCTTCCAACATCACTCTGATTTTGAAAAGGAATAAAGGAATTTACATTTTGTAATGCTTTTACTAGTTCCGATTTTTCTTGCGTTATGGTAGTAGCTAAAAAACTAGTGGTTCCCTCTTTTGGTAGAGTATTCGCCATATTTTTGATACAATCCGTACTTGCATCCATAACATCGGCCCCATTTAATCCGTGGATGTGTAGGTCAATAAAGCCTGGGGCGGCATAAAGCTCTTCCGATAAGTGTATTTGGGGCAGATTATTATTATTGGTGTATTCGTTTAGAGGGCCAAAATCAGCGATCTTTCCCTCTTTTATAATCATATATCCATTTTCGATTAGTTCCTCTTCTGTCACGATCTTCATAGAGAGGAGGGCGTAGCTATTTGGTTGCAAAGCCATGTCAAAGTCCTCTTTTCCTACTTATTATATGTATAGCTTAGCAAAAATATGTCTAGTTGTATATACCAATTTACTTATTGGTATATACAACTATAGTGACGCAAATTCCAAAATTATTCTATCCAATTTTCTTATGAAATAATATACTATTAACAGAATAAAAGCATAGAATACTAGAAAGGTGAATCATCATGAATAACTTATCCATTCAATTAAGAAATGCTGTTATAGAAGACCTTCCCGAGATAGTTTCCATTTATAATTCCACCATTGAAAGCAGGATGGTGACGGCGGATACTTCTCCTGTCACAGTGGAGAGTAGAAAAGAATGGTTTCACAAACATAATAATGATAGACCATTAAAGGTAGTGGAACTTGATAATCAAATTTGTGCATGGATTAGTTTCCAGAACTTTTACGGTCGCCCGGCCTATCAGGCAACGGCGGAGGTAAGTATTTATCTTAGCGAAGAAACGAGAGGGAAGGGACTAGGAGCCTTATTATTAGAAAAAGCGATAAAAGAATGTCCAGCCCTTCAGATCGAGAATTTATTGGCATTTATTTTTGCACATAATGTACCAAGTATACGTTTGTTTGAAAAATATGGATTTGAAAAATGGGGATATCTTCCGGGTGTCGCAGAACTTGATTCTGTAAAAAGGGATTTGGTGATTATGGGGAGAAAAATAGTAGAGTAGGAGGAAGTAGAATGAAATGGAAATGGGGGCTCATCATTTTCACAGGCATACTACTAGTCACAGGAACACTACTTGCATTCAATGAAGAGGTAAGGGGTGCGGCAAAGTTAGCTTTGACCGGTTCACCTGTTGTAACACTTTCCTCTGCAGAAGATTCGACAACAGTTATGGCAAAAATGGACGAAGGTACAGGATTACAGGATGTACTTTCCCATGTGGAAGAGAACGGTTGGGTATTTGAAAAACAATTAGGTTCTACCTTTCTATTTTCAAAAGGGGATGAAAGCCTCGTTATCATGTTAAAAATGTGGACAAACCAATATATCGTAGCAGAGATGACAGAAGGGTAGGGAGATCATGTTAAAGCCAGTACCAATGCTCAGAACCGAGCGACTTCAGTTAAGAAGTCTTACGTTAAGAGATTCAGATGTTATTTTTTCTTATTTTTCCCAACCGGAGATGACGAGATTTTATGGGATGGAGCCCTTCCAGACAAAAATAGAGGCAAATAAATTCATTAAAGATTTCATTGATGACTATACATCTCTTTATAGATGGGGAATCGTTGAAAAGGAAACGAATAGTCTTATAGGAACATGCGGTTTTCATGCAATATCGGAAAAACATCAACGTGCAGAAATAGGGTATGAAATAGATATTCCTTATTGGGGAAAAGGTTATGCAACAGAGGCTATTGGGGCATTGGTCCACTTTGGGTTCGAGGCGATGAATTTCCATCGAATTGGAGCCAATGTCTATCCTGAAAATGTCGGGTCGAGAAAGGTTTTGGAAAAATTAGGGTTTACTCATGAAGGCCTTTTGAGGGGATATTTATATCAAGGTGGAACATTTCATGATGCAAATGTCTTTTCCATACTTAGAGAAGACTTAGGTAAATAAAGGTTTAGAAATACAGGTCGGAATCCATAATTTCCAACCTGTATTTTTTTTGAAAAGGTTTAATCCAGTTGATTTCCGTTCCAGGCGCTTCGCTTGCCTGCGGGCGGTCCGTGAGCCTCCTCAGGCTTCGCCTTCCGGGGTCTCACCTGTCCCTTCCTCCCGCGGGCGTCTTCGCGCCTTCCACTCCAATCAACTAGGATACTTCATTTAACTTATGGCTAAAAAAAGATACCTAACGAGTTACTGATAACCAATAACAATACTTTCACTAAATCTCTAGCTGTGGAATGGAGCAAATGGTGAAGACTCCAGCGGGGGAGTAACGGTAGGTTGAGACCCCTGAAACGTTGTGAGGAGACTCCAGCACCGTCCCGCGGAAAGCGAAGCCATTTGCGGAAAGGAATAGCGACGATTAACCAATCATCAGAATTTCTTTCAGAAAAAATCTATTTGTTAGAATATACTGTAAGTTTTTCTGTTATTATTATAAGATAGTAATTAGGTTGTCTTCATTTATAAGTAGAAGGGGTAAGGGGGCATTTACATGTATCAAATTAAACGTTTGAGTGAGTGTACATTAGATCAAGCACTTGAAGCATGGAACAAGGGTTTTGAGGGGTATTTTTTTGATGCTACTATGGATGTGGACCGATTTGCTGCTAGATTGGGACAGGAAAATATATCTGCTTCTTTATCTATCATTGCATTTGATGGTGAGACTCCTATAGGACTCTTATTAAGTGGAAGCAAAAAGATAGGGAATAATCACATTGCCTGGAATGGCGGCACTGGGGTAGCTGCCACTCATCGCAAAAAAGGAATTGGGAAGCTATTGGTAGAAAAAGCTTGTGAGATTTATAGAGCAAAAGGGATCCATACATCAACATTGGAAGCGATCTCTAAAAATGACCAAGCAATTGCCTTATACGATTCTAAAGGATACAAGATTGTGGATCATGTGGTACACCTTTCCCTAGAAACTTCAGTGGAGTTTAACGATTCCTTGGAATATTATCCAGTAATCACATCGGCACATGATGCCCAGTTTTTACCCATCTATCGTCATGATACGCCATGGCAAAGTCAATGGTGGTGTATGAAAGATGGTTTAACGTTACAGCTGATGGGTCCTGACGGGGAGACTGCCGCTTACGCCATGTTCAAAAGGCAATATAGTCCTGACGGAACCTTGAAGGCGATCGTCGTCACTCACTGCTTTATAAATGATGAACAAAAAGACCCGGAAAAAGTATTGGAAGCTTTATTTTTTCATCTTTTCCCACCGACAGTAGCATCTTACCAGTGTACGTTAGCATTTTTTCAAACGTCCAATAAAAATGTGTATGACTATCTTATTGACAAAGGATTTTCGACGAAAGTGGACCAAGTTTGGATGAAGAAGCCAATAGCAGCAGGTGTGGATATCGGGTAATTTAAATAGAAAGCTATAGTCAAAGTACATATATTATTTGTTAATTTTGGAGGGATCGTCATGATGGTTGAAAAGTTTTTAGAAGAACAAAATGAACAGTTTCAGAAACTATTAAAAAAATCCACTCATGCTGGATGGATGGCACAAACAACTGGAGAAAAGAAATGGGCGGAAGAAGCCGGTAAAGCTTCTAGTGAATTCAGCCTTTTTTATGCCAATGAGGATCGTTACAACCAGGTAAAGTCCTACTTGCAAGATCCTGAACTTACGATGGAACAGAAAAGACAGTTAGAAATTCTCGAATATGGAATGAAAGAAAATCAATTGGATAAGGAAACAATTGAAGAAATGTCTACTATGTCCTCAGAGCTGAACTACCTTTTTAATACGTACTTGCCTGAAGTAAATGGGAAAAAATTATCAGCCAATGATATCAGAAATATTTTGTTGAATAGTACCGACAGCAAAGAGCGGGAAGAGGCTTGGAAGGCAAGCAAAGAAGTGGGGCAAGTAGTGTCGCAAAAGCTATTGACGTTAGTAAAAAAACGAAACGAAGCAGCACGGAAGTTAGGCTATGGAAACTATTATGAAATGTCGTTTGCGAATCAGGAACTCGATTTGGAAGAAGTATTTTCTATGTTTGAAAATCTTGTAGACCAGTCGGACACCACCTATCGCAGGTTAAAAGGCGAATTAGATAACGAACTAACCAAAAAGTTCGGAGTGAGTGTGGAAGAATTACGACCTTGGCATTACGTCGATCCTTTCTTCCAGGAAGCTCCTGCAAACGAACAAACAAATCTTGATCCATATTTTAAAGGGCAAGATCTAGAAAAATTGACTGCAGATACATTCGATTCTATGGATATGCCAATTGAGGGTTTGTATGCATCATCCGATTTGAATCCGCGTGAAGGAAAGAATCCTACGGCGTTTTGCATGGATATGAACCGAGAGGGAGATATTCGTGTACTTTGCAATAACGTCGATAATACATATTGGATGGGAACCATGCTACATGAGTTTGGCCATGCAGCATACAACAAATATGTAAACCGTGATCTTCCCTATCTATTAAGAAGCTTCGCGCACATTTTAACAACAGAGTCCATTGCGATGTTATTTGGGAAAATGACGGAAAACAGAGAATGGCTTTCTAAATTCTTGAAGTTAGACGATGCGAAACTTGATACCTTAATGCCATCCCTTGAAAAGCATGAACAATTGAAAATGCTCATATCTGCAAGATGGATTATTACGTTTGTTTTCTTTGAAAGAAAGCTGTATGAAAATCCTGATCAGGACCTTAACGCTCTTTGGTGGGAAACAGTGGAAAAAGTTCAATTGCTTCATCCTCCAGAAGACCGAAACAATCCGGATTGGGCGGCAAAAATTCATTTTACTCTTGCTCCGGTTTATTATCAGAACTACTTGTTGGGTGAACTGACAGCTGCACAACTCTATCAACATATTAAAAACAACGTTTCTGAGGAGTTTTTCTCCCTTAAGGTCGGGGCGTTTATTCGCGATGAATTTTTGGCACCGGGAGCAACCTATCACTGGAATAAAAAAATTGAGAAAGTGACAGGAGAGCCTCTAAACCCAGAACACTTTATAAAGGCCTATTGCGACTACCAAAAAGTGAATAACTGAAAAATAGTACCGGGTAAGTAGAGATTTCCTCTATTTACCCTTTTTTTTGTTAAGTTTTTATGACTTTTCTAACAAAACCTTATTTTTGCATGAAAATACAAGAAATATAATATAAAATAGTAGATAGTGAGATTTTTCGAGTTTTTATGACAGAACACTACACTGACAATAGATATAGTAGAAAGGTATGTCTTCTTTTATGATAAAAAAACTACAACTTTGTGTGATTATCCCATTACTTGTTATGGTTTTTGGGAATTCAATAACAGTACATGCAGAAGGTCCTGGGGACTTATTTAGTGAGTCCGTTATATTAATTGATTCTAAATCAGGTAATACTTTATATGAAAAAGATAGTAAGCGTGAGATGTATCCTGCAAGTATCACTAAAATTGTAACAGCAATCATTGCGATTGAAGAGGGGAACCTACAAGATATCGTAACCGTTAGTGAAAATGCGAGAGATCAGGACGGTACTAGGGTCTATTTACTTGAAGGTGAAAAGGTTACACTTAAGAAGTTGGTCCAAGGCTTGTTGATAAACTCTGGAAATGATGCAGGCACTGCTATTGCAGAACATCTTGATGGTAGCGAAAAAGCTTTTGCCAAGAGAATGAATACGTTTGTGAAAGAAAAGGTTGGTGTGAAAAATACTAATTTTACCAACCCACATGGTTTATATCATCCTGATCATGTAACAACTGCACAGGATATGGCAAAAATCGCCCAGTATGCAATGAAGAATGAAACATTTAGGGAGATTGTGGGAACAAAGGAAATGGAATGGATAGGTGAAGGGTGGGAGACCACGTTGTTTAACCATCACCGATTGTTATGGGACTATGAAGGGACAACTGGTGTGAAGAACGGGTATGTTCCGGAGTCAGGTCATACACTGGTCACTTCTGCGAAAAGGGATGGTATGGATCTTATTGTGGTTACCATGAAGGCTGCGTCTAAGTATTACATCTATAAAGATACGATGACCCTTTTGGATTATGGATTTGCCAATTTTATTACAGATGAAATCAAAAAAGGTGAAATGGTTACAGACGCTTCAGGTAGAGAGTACATGCTTGCGAAAAACGTGCATGTAGCGAAGCGGGATGAGGAAACGATTAACTTACGTGTAAACAAGGACAAGGATTTAGTTGTGAAAATTGGCAACCGGGAACACCTCGAAGAAAACGTGTTAGTCGAGCAAGAACGGAATGATTTGACACCTGCTCCCACTGCAACTTCATCAGATCCGGCTAATTCATCAGCAGTAAATGGAGATGCGGGAACCAAGAGCAGCTTGATACCAACCATTTTTATTTTCATCTCCCTATTAATCTTCTTTTTTATTATGAATGTGCTCCAAAGAAGAAGAAGGAAAAAGAAAATGCAACAACGTTACTCAGATTCTATCGTTTATTCTAGAAGAAGCAGTTATTATAGGTAGGTTTAACAACGGAGCATTCTGTGAGAACAGCAGGATGCTCCGTTGTTTTGTATTAAAATAGTGGGGTAGGTTATGAATAAGGGTTTGGCGAGTTGTCCAAAGATTGTATATAATGGAGATATGTAGATAATAGGAGGTAGGAATATGCCGAGAAAAGAGAGCGAGCTTAACGAGCAATTGATTGATTTATTGCAAGGGGAAAAAATCGTATCGTTAATCACAACTGACAAAGATACGAAAAAACCGAATTTAAGCATTGTATCATGGCTGGTTGCACATGAAGATGGTAAAACCATTAAATTTGCTTTAGGTCATAAAGCGGAGAGTGCGTTTAATATTCAAGAAAATCCTAATCTGATTTTAGGAGTTGTAGGTGCCGGAAGCTGTTATTCCATTAATGGTAAAGGTTCCGTATCCGAAGTTATTGATAAAACAATGAAGTATCGTGTGGTAACTGTTGAGGTTGAGTCTGTGGAAGATGTTATCTTCTATGGCGGAAAAATAACGCAGGAACCTGACTATGTGAAGACATATGACGAAGAACTTGCCAAAAAATTAGATGAAGAAGTCTATGCACTATTGAAAAGCTAATATACTACTGAACAGGGCTGTCCAAATAATGAGGGCAGCTCTTTTTGTTTGTCTTGAATATTCTCTCTCCAATTTAATAGAATCATGGAAAAGTCATACATTTCCATATATAATAATAGAATAGTAAATTTTTCTAAATGAAAGGGGTTTCTATGAAAAGTTGGTTTAAATCGAACAAGGGCAAACTCCTTCCCTTTGTGGCTGTTTTTCTTTTGGCAGGTGCACTGATTACTTATTATTTGTACACGTCACCATTTCAGGGAACAGGACTTACAGGGAGTCAAGGGAATCAAGCTTCTTCTAGTACAATATCCACTTCAAGAAATATTTCAGTCGAACAAGATAATCCTTTTGATCATAAAAAGAATTTGAATGAGGTTCATGTTGTTAATTACATTCATTGGATGTCCCATCAAAAAGTTAAAGCGGAAAGCAAGTGGACACACTATAAGATGACGCCGGAAAGAATTGATTGGCTATTAGAGAAAGTAAAAGAAGCCGATTATAAACATGAAGAAGTGTATGTGGAAATTCTGACAAAATGGCAGAAAGGGGACTTTTCCACAGCTGACATAGATCATAATCGAGTGTGGTCGTTGCTTAATGGGACTGTTGGGAAAGCAACTGGCGTAATGACAGAAGAAGAAGAAAAAGATTACTTGAAAAATCCAAATATCAAGTTTAAATAATGGATACAACATCACCTTGTGGTAAAATGATGGGTAATTCGCACAGTACAAAGGTGGTATATGTCAGATGAATGAAATCAGAAGTTTTGCAAGAACAGAAGAGCAAGAACATATTTACTCTTTAGCATCTTCTTTGGCTTCGGATTTTTCTACCCGTGCTGGTCATTATGATCAGAATGCTGTCTTTCCTTTTGAAAATTTCCAAGCGCTTAAGGGTGCAGGAGTCCTCGATTTAACCATACCAAAGAAATATGGTGGGAAAGGAGCAGGGCTTTATGACTTTGTTTTACTGCAGGAAACCATTGCTCAAGGTGATGGTCCCACTGCGCTGAGTCTTGGTTGGCATTTAGGAATCATGATGAATGAAGGAATTAATCGTTCATGGCCGCAGAATATTTATGAAATGGTATGCCAGGATATTGTTCAGCACAAAAAATTGATTAACAGTGCACATAGCGAAATAAAGACAGGCAGTCCTGCAAGAGGGGGAAAACCTGAAACGGTTGCAAAGAAGCATTCCAACGGAGGTTGGGTAATTAACGGGAGAAAAAACTTCACTTCCCTTGCCCCAGTCTTGGATTACTTCATCATATCTGCAAGCGTGGAAGGAACAGAAGATGTAGGAGAGTTTTTGCTTCCGCGCGAACTGAAAGGAATCTCAATAGAAGAAACGTGGAACTCTATGAGCATGAGAGCCACTAGAAGTGACGATTTGGTGTTATCAGAAGTCATGGCAAGTAAAGAAGCACTTTTGTATATAAAAAAGAAAAAATCACCAAAACCACAAGGGTGGCTACTACATATACCCGCTTGTTACTTAGGCATAGCAATAGCGGCAAGAAACGAGGCAGTTTCATTTGCTGATTCGTATCATCCGAACAGCCTTCCTCATCCTATTAGGGAAGTACCGAAAGTAAGAGAACGGGTTGCAAAGATGGATGTGGAATTGACTGCAGCCAGGCATTTATTGTACAGCGTGGCGAGACTATGGGATGAAGAGCCTGACAAACGCGATAAACTTATTGGTGAGCTTGCCACAGCTAAACTTGTTGCAATAAATAGTGCCATTTCCATTGTTGATGAAGCGATGCGGATAGTCGGCGCCCAAAGCCTGCATGCGGAACATCCTCTTCAACGCCATTATCGCGACGTCCGAGCAGGCCTTCACAATCCCCCTGCAGATGAAATTACGATGGAATTGCTTGCAAAGCAGGCTTTTTTAAAAGAAAGTTAAGAAAGCGTGTTTCCGTTGATTTCCGTTCCAGACGCTTCGCTTGCCTGCGGGCGGTCCGTGAGCCTCCTCAGGCTTTGCCTTCCGGGGTCTCACCTGTCCCTTCCTCCCGCGGGCGTCTGCGCGTCTTCCACTCCAATCAACAAGGTGACTTCTTTTACTTTAGGGCTTGTGAGAATCATCTAACGGAGTTAACTGAAAAAATAGTATTATTTCGTTCTAGTAGTTTCTAGCTGTGGATTGGAGCAAATGGCGTAGACTCCAGCGGGGGAGAAACGGTAGGTTGAGACCCCTGAAGCGTTGGGAGGAGGCTCAAGCACCGTCCCGCGGAAAGCGAAGGCATTTGCGGAGAGGAACAGTGCATCCATCCAGTAACTAGAGTTTTTTTATAAATAAATGTTTTTTTAGAGATACATAATGAATTAAAAAGAGAGTGATTTTATGCACGAAAACAAGAAGAGAAAAGGAGATTGGCGCTACCCCATTGCACATAGAGAAGCATGGATTGGGATTGCGATTGTTCTTTTTCATTTTGCTTGGTGGTACGGTTTTGCTTACGGTTTTGGATCAAAGCCAGTCGAATCATATACATATATATTAGGTTTTCCCGCTTGGTTTTTTTATAGTTGTATTCTGGGCTTTTTCTTCATCATTATACTCGTCATTCTAGTTGTTCGATTCTTTTTTCAGGATCTTCCTTTAGAGTCAGATGAAGAAGGAGATCGCCCATGAACTTGCAAGTGATCATTCCTTTGTTGATATTTCTCATTATTATTTTTCTTATTGGAGTTTTTGCATCTAGGAAATTAGCAAATTCCTCTTCATTTGTCCAAGATTATTTCCTTGGGGGGAGAGAGCTTGGCGGACTGTTGCTGGCAATGACAATGGTTGCAACGTATGGAAGTGCCTCCAGTTTCATTGGAGGACCGGGAATTGCCTACCAGACAGGACTCGGTTGGGTACTGTTGGCAATGATACAAGTGGTGACAGGGTATTTTGTTTTAACGATTTTAGGTAAGAAATTCGCCATTATCGCAAGAAAAATGAAAGCCATCACCTTGATTGATTTTTTAAAGGAAAGATATCAGAGTAAGTGGGTCGTATTATTATCTGCAAGCAGCATCATTCTTTTCCTTTTTTCCGCGATGGCAGCACAATGGATAGGCGGGGCAAGATTGATTGAGTCAATAACTGGTCTTTCTTATATTTCTGCATTATTTGTCTTTGCTGCTTCCGTATTGGTATATGTGATCATCGGTGGATTCCGTGCGGTCGCCATTACAGATGGGATGCAGGGAATTATCATGGTGGTCGGTACCGTTGTCATATTGGCAGGAACCATCATTGCAGGTGGCGGCATTCCTACAATCATGAGTGATTTAATGGCGGAAAATCCTAATCTTATTACCCCTTTTGGAGCAGATGGGTCTCTGACGCCATTATATGTTTCTTCTTTTTGGATCCTGGTGGGGGTTGGCGTAGTGGGCCTTCCACAAGTGGCTATCAGGGCGATGTCATATAAAAACTCAAAAGCGATGCATGCAGCGTTGATTATTGGTACCATCGTCGTAGGATTTATTATGCTAGGCATGCACTTGGCAGGTGTATTTGGAAGAGCAGTTTTACCTGGATTAGATACTCCAGATACTGTCATGCCACTATTAGCCCTGCATGTTTTGCCGGGTTGGTTAGCAGGAATTGTCTTGGCAGCACCGATGGCTGCGATCATGTCAACGGTTGACTCCCTTTTGCTAATTGTGAGTTCTTCCATTGTGAAGGATGTATATTTAAATTATATTCGTCCTGACGCTCCGGAAAAAAATATCAAGAGGATAAGCATAGGCGTAACAGCTGTCGTAGGAGTACTTGTGTTCTTTATGGCCATTGATCCGCCGGCATTCCTTATTACCTTAAATCTATTTGCCTTTGGTGGATTGGAAGCGGCCTTTATTTGGCCGGTGGTTTTGGGTCTTTATTGGAAAGCTGGCAACGCAGTTGGAGCTTTAGCTTCCATTTTTACAGGGGTATTTACCTATATAGGAATTACAATATATTACCCTGATGCATTTGGAATGCATAGTGTCGTAATACCAGTGATGCTTTCTCTTTTGGCATATATAATGTGTAGCATTGTAGGAAGAAATCGAAAGAGGCAGGAACACCAAGAAATTATAAACAAATATTTGCTTTAATTAAATGAGTAGGAGTTAAAAATGGACAAGCTCAAACAGCTTTATAATAACAGTATAGAAAAAGCTAGTGGCTTTATGCGGGAAAGCAGTAGGTATCTTGTAATAAGTCTTATCCTTTATATATCCATTTTTGTAATCGTATTAAGTTATTTCTTTTTTACCGGTGCTGGAAAATGGTTTGATATCCTATTAATTGTAGGTACGGGTTTATTGGCATTAGTGTTAGGCCTAGGAATAACTTTAGTCCTCTTGAACATTTTAGGAGGATTACCAAGAATTCTGGTGGCTGTCATGGTTGCTTGTATCGTTGTGATATATAGTGTTGGCGCATTTATGGGTCCGTTTTTCCGGTTAATGGGTTTTACCATTCTAGTGCTGTCTGTATTCTTAGGAGTAACTGCTTTTTTATTTCGGAATAAGAAAAAAGCATTTTTTGTCTTTTTTGGTTTTATTACGTTAGGCTTGCACGTAGCTGCTGCCTATCTAGTAGTTACAGATGGGAAGGAAGGTCCTTGGTCACTTGAAATAGAGAATAATGCAACAGCTTTACCAAATCCGGCTGATAGTGGAGATGCCAAAGTACAGTATTTTACATATGGAAGTGGCAAGGATGAACGCAGGGAAGAATATAGAAATGTGAAATTTGAGTCTCATTCTGTCAATATGTCGTCATTTGTTGCCCAGCCTAAAGGCTTGAATAAATGGTATCGTGAATGGTTTTGGGGCTTTGATTTATACAATGCCCCATTGAATGGTCGAGTGTGGATGCCTGAAAATGAAGAAGAAGAACCATATCCTCTCGTGTTAATCGTTCATGGTAATCATAATATGGCCGATTTTTCCGATGATGGATACGCCTATCTTGGAGAAATGCTTGCAAGTAAAGGGTATATTGTTGCCTCAGTGGACCAGAATTTCATCAACTCCGGAAAAACAGGTCATATCGGCTGGGATAATGCAGGCAGGGCATGGCTGTTATTGAAACATTTAGAACTGTGGCAGTCATGGAACGAAAACAAAACACATGCGCTATTCAATAAAGTGGACATGGATAATATTGCTCTCATCGGCCATTCGAGGGGAGGGGAAGCTGTTAGTACCGCTCAGCTTTTCAATGAGCTTGATCGGTTTCCGAATAACGCAAAAGTAAGTTTGAACTTTGATTTTTCCATAAAGTCATTGATTGGATTATCGCCTGGTGATGGCCGGTTCAAACCTGGAGATCAGCCAGTTAGCCTGCAAGACGTCAATTACCTTACCCTTCAAGGTGGGAATGATACCGACCATACGAATTACCTTGGTATGAGACAATTTCAGCGGATATCTTTCACAGATGACTTTGACGGGTTCAAAAGCAGCATTTATATCAATGGAGCCAATCACGGCCAATTCAATTCTGACTGGGAAGTGGATCAGCCAAGCCCGTATTGGTGGTTTATGAATCGGAAAGAAATAATGGCTCCGGATATGCAAAGAGAAATCACCAAAGTGTATGTTTCTTCCTTTCTTGACGCCACTTTAAAAGGGAAACGTGAATACCGTGAAGTTTTTTCTAATAAGGAGATTGCTTCATCGTGGATTCCAACCGATCCGCTTAGAATGCGTTTTGAGGATCGGGACTTTCAATCTATCGCTACATTTGAGGAGGATGCAGATGTAACCAAAACTACCCAAGACGGCGGTAGGTTACATGGAAATAACCTTCGTGTGTGGAAGGAGATAAATTTACTTCAAAGAAACAAAGAACAGCAAAATAATCAGGTAGTAAAGCTAGGTTGGACAAATAAAAATAGTAGATATACCATCACATTGCCTGAAGGGGCTGCCGATAACTTCTCAGAAGAAACGGTATTGAGGTTTGACGCAGTACAGGCCCATCCAACTCGTTATGATTTTTATTCTATCGATCTACCGGAAGGATATGAAGATAAAGCCGTTCCTATATCAGTAAGTGTCAAAGCAAAGGGAATGGCGGACTTTGATGGTAGAGTAAGAAAAACTATTTACATCGAACCTACCTATACTACTACCTTGTACCGTTTTGATTGGTGGAACGAACGTTATGGTAATCAATATGAACAAATGCTTCAAACATACGGTATTCCTTTGGATTATTTAAAAGAGAACTTTCCTGATATAGATTACTCACAGATAGAAGAGGTTACCTTTGAATTCAACCAGACCGAAAGTGGTTTGATTTTCTTAGATAACATCGGCTTTAACAACTAATCAATGAATAAAAATACCCGCTCTCCCTCATAGTAAATATAGACAGATTACAAAGGGGGAGAGTAGGTTGAACTTGAAAAAAATTATCATACTGCTGCTTCTCTCCATTCTTCTTCAGCCTCTAAATGCTTCTGAGTCAAGTACTTTGACACCACTTTCCATTAATCAAAAAGATGCATCCTCATTTCTTTATGAAATAGAAAGACCGAAAGACAGCAATATTGTTTCCCTCCCTTTGCTTGTTCACTTTATTGATGTGGGGCAAGGAGACGCAATCCTCTTGCAAACCCCCAATGGTTCCAACATACTTGTAGATACAGGACCAAAAGAATCGTCGAAAAAGCTGCTTGCTTATTTAAAAAAGGTAAGCGTGACGTCCATTGATTTGTTAGTCATCACTCATCCTGACTTTGATCATATTGGAGGCATTCCATCCTTACTCGAAAAGCTACCTGTTAAGAAAATATTAGACAGCGGCAAGGCCCATACAACTTTAACATTTATTCAATACAAACAATACGTATGGAACAACATCGTCCCTGTTCAATATGCAAAAGAAAAAATGAAGTTGGACATTGATCCGGATTTGAAAATTAAGGTGTTAAACAGCGGTTCCGAAGAAAAAGAAACAAACAATGCATCTATTGTCCTTCATATTACATATGGAGAGATGAAGTTTCTTTTGATGGGAGATACTGAGGAACAAGAAGAAAAGAGAATGAGCAGGAAATATAACCTTGAATCGACCATCTTAAAGGTTGCGCATCATGGTTCTAACAGTTCCTCTACCGCCTCGTTCTTGAAGGATGTCCAGCCTAAAATCGCCGTAATATCCGCCGGGAAAAATAATGACTTCCATCATCCGCATTTGCCGGTTTTAAACAGATTGATTGAGAGCGGTGCAGATATTTACAATACTGCTGAGTCTGGAAGTATTGTTTTTTCAACAGATGGAAAGCTTTTATTTGTCAACAATCGTCCATGGCTATATGCTAATCAACAAAAGCAAGAAACGAAGAAATCGATTGTCATCACAGGCTTGGACGTAAAAGAAGAAATGGTTACATTAGAAAATAAAAGCGCTGAAACGGTTGATATGTCCTATTGGAAGCTTGTCAGTAAGAAAGGATATCAAACATTTGATTTCCCTGAAAATTATAAGCTACAACCGGGCGAAACCATTTATATTGCTTCAGGTGCACATAAGCAACATTTTAAAAAATATATCCATTGGCTCAGTGATCATTTATGGAATAATAATGGAGATAAAGCCCAGCTTTATGATGATCAAGGAGATTTGGTGGATGAATATGAAGCAGGTGCGAAGGACGAATAGGTTTTAAATCTCTCGAATGGTGTTATGTAAGTAGATAAGAGCCAATATCTAAAAGCCAAAACGAGGAGCCTTGAAAAATTGAGAAAATTAAAAAAACCAGTTCGTCTGACACTAGCACTAATAATTAGTCTTTTCTTATTTATGCTGTACATCCATACCACCAAGGAAGAAGTTATTGCATCAGCAGTAAAAGAATCAAATCAAAACGGCGTGTCATTAAGCCTGCAGAATCCATACGTCATGCCAATTAAAGTATCCAGCGCTTCCATGGTTGACGGCCAAGAAAAAGAGCTACCCATCACTGCATACAGCATTAAACTGAAAGGAGTATATAGTGGGGGTAATTCCAGCCTAGATCAGTCATTTATGACGACGCAAACAGAGGAGTTTGAGGAATTAGAGGAGGTCACGATTCCAAGTGACACTTCCAAAAAAGAAGAAATTTATAGCATCTACATTACAGACCAAAAAAGGGAAGGAAGTGTAGAAGCTGCAGAAAAAGTCAAAATAACATTCAAAATATTCTCCTTCCTCCCAATAACGACGACCATATCACTCTAAACACTGCATAACCTGCAGTGTTTTTTTGTATTACAAGACGGTTGATTTCCGTTCCAGGCGCTTCGCTTGCCCGCGGGCGTCTGCGCGCCTTCCGCTCCAATCAACAAGGTGACTTCTATTACTTAAAGGTTTATGAAAAGGCATTTACTGAGTTAACTTAATAAGTAATAACATTTCTTTTTCGTAATTTTCAGCTGTTGATTGGAGCAAAAGACGAAGTCTCCTGAGGGAAATAGCGCTAGGTGGAGACCCCACAGACGTAGCCGAGGAGGCTCCAGCAGCGCCCCTAGGAAAGCGAAGCCATTTGCGGAAATCAACAGCGGCTATTAAGGGGCATTTTGGCCAGTTTTTTCTTTATTGTATTATCAGAAAAAAGAGTAATTTAAGTGCAGTAGGGGAAAATAAAACAACTTGTGACCGTTAATAAAGGTGTTTAAGGTGATAAAGAGAGGGAATGTACATAATGGAGATTGTCAATTTTAACTACCTATACAATTGGATAGTTCTAAGCTCAATTGCCGATCCCCGCTGGTGGTTGCTATTCGCCTCCATATTTTGGCCATGGTTGTTATGGTTGAGGGTAGTGGAAAAATCTAGAATGTTCGAGGTTCTGGCCTTTGGTCTCTTTTGGGCTGCAATGGCGACGTGGCTGGATATACTCGGGACAGAATATGGGAAGTGGAGCTACCCCTTTAAATTAAACAATGACATTCAAACACTGCTCCCAGCAGATACAGCAGTTATTCCTGTCATGTATATGCTCCTTTACCAGTATACGTCTACATGGAAATCATTTGTCATTGGCAGTGTAATATCTGCAGCAGTACTATCTTTTATTTTTGAACCACTCTTTCTAATGCTTGGCATGCTGGATTTGAAAGAATGGTCCCACACGAAATCATTTTTCGCCTTTATTTTTTTGGCAATTGCCACTAGAAGCCTTTTCTTTTTTATAAAAAAGAAGCAGACTACTTTTTAGTTGACTAACATGTATATACAAGTTAGACTAATTTACATCGACATGTATATACAAGTTGTTGTAAAAATGTAAGCGTTTTTCGAGTGAATTAGATTATCTTATAAAGAAAAAATATATCTACTATTTTGGAGGGATTATCATGTTCAAAAAACTATTCGGAATGAAAGAAACCACCGAAACTCCTGCAGAGGAAACCTTCCTTGCACCATTGAGTGGAAGAGTGACAGAGTTGAGTGAGGTTCCAGATCCAACGTTTTCACAGAAAATGATGGGAGATGGGTTGGCAATTGTTCCATCTGAAGGAGAAGTGGTTTCACCAGTTGATGGAGAAATCGTGCAGTTCTTCCATACAAAACATGCAATTGGTATTCGTTCCCTCTCTGGTGCGGAAATACTTATCCATGTTGGGCTTGAGACGGTGTCCATGAATGGAGAAGGTTTTGAAGGGCATGTAAAAGAGGGCGATAAAGTAAAAGCTGGGGACAAATTGATTACTTTTAATATCGATCTTATCAAAGAAAAGGCAGCTGATATTATCACTCCTATCGTCATAACAAATGGTGAAAATGTCGAGAGCCTTAATAAGAAATCCATGGCTGAAGCTGTAAAAGGCCAAACGGAATTATTTCATCTTACAATGAAAAATTAAGTATCACCTAATATTAGATTTTTAAACGAATAGAGAAGGCATACAGGAGGAAACAAAAATGGACATAAGAAAACAGACGGAAGAGATTGTCCAAGCCTTAGGGGGAAAAGAAAACGTTAGCGCAGCCACACATTGTGTGACTCGACTCCGTTTGGCTTTGCATGATGAAAGTAAGGTAGACCAAAAAGCGTTAGAAAGCATTGATGTGGTGAAGGGTTCTTTCTCCACTAATGGTCAATTCCAAGTTGTAATCGGACAAGGAACGGTCAATAAGGTTTACAAAGAGTTTGTAGACATTACCGGTGTTGGAGAGGCCTCAAAGGATGAGGTGAAGAAGGCTGCCGAATCCAACTTGAATCCCTTGCAGCGTGCCATAAAAACTTTGGCGGATATTTTTATTCCAATACTGCCTGCCATTGTTACAGCAGGTCTACTAATGGGGATAAACAATTTATTAACAGGTCCTGGTATCTTTTATGATGAACAATCTGTTATTGATGTTCATACAGAATGGTCGGATATTGCAAGTATCATTAACCTGATAGCCAATACCGCCTTTGTCTTTTTGCCGGGGCTGATTGGTTGGTCCGCCGCAAAACGTTTTGGTGGCAGTGAACTGTTAGGGATTGTGCTTGGACTTATGCTTGTGCACCCTGATCTTCTTAATGCATGGGGATATGCGGAAGCACAAGAAGATGGAGCAGTTGAAACATGGAAATTCTTCGGATTAGAGATTGAAAAAGTCGGATACCAAGGACAAGTATTGCCTGTGCTTGTTGCAGCATTTGTATTGGCTAAAGTAGAACAATTTTTATCCAAACGTGTAAGTGATGCGTTTCATATGCTTATCGTACCGCCAATCACTTTATTATTAACAGGCTTCGTGACATTTGTAGCCATCGGTCCTGTTACATTTGCAATCGGTAATTTCCTGACGAACGGCTTTGTCGGAATTTTTGATGCAGTACCGGCACTAGGTGGACTTATTTATGGTGGTTTATATGCACCGTTAGTTATTACAGGGATGCATCATACTTTCCTTGCAGTAGATTTTCAGCTTATTGCTACTATTGGTGGAACGTTCTTATGGCCGATGGTTGCCCTGTCTAACATCGCACAAGGTTCAGCTGCCTTTGCCATGATGCTTGCGACGAAAGATGAGAAGCTGAAGGGATTGGCGTTAACATCTTCCATTTCTGCTTGGTTGGGGATTACAGAACCAGCAATGTTTGGTGTTAACTTACGTTTCCGCTATCCATTCTTCGCAGCAATGATTGGATCTGCCATTGCAGGAATCATCATCACCATTGCAGGAGTAAAAGCTCCGTCCATTGGGGTTGGTGGAATACCTGCATTCTTCTCCATTATGGCGGAATACTGGCCAATTTTCTTCCTTGGAATGGGAATTGTGCTTGTTGTACCATTTGTCATTACTTTTTTAATAGCAAAAGTGAAAATGAGAAAAGAAGCGTAGAGATTGTAAAAAGGGGTTGGACCCCTTTTTACAATTTTTTCAATTATGAAGGGAGAGATTGATAGATGAAGCATTCTTGGTGGAAGGAAAGTGTCGTATATCAAATTTATCCTCGTAGTTTTATGGATTCCAACGGCGATGGAATTGGTGATATCCAAGGTATTATTATGAAGCTGGATTATCTGAAGGAGCTTGGTATCGATACCATATGGCTCTCACCTGTGTATGAATCGCCAAATGATGATAATGGATACGACATTAGTAACTACATGAAAATAATGGACGAGTTCGGATCAATGGAAGATTGGGAAGAGCTGTTACAGCAGGTACATATGAGAGAAATGAGTTTGATTATGGACCTAGTGGTCAATCATACATCTGATGAGCACAAGTGGTTTATGCAGGCGAAAACATCTAGAGATAATCCGTATCGTGACTATTATATTTGGAGGGACCCAAAAGGAGACGGCAAGGAGCCGAACAACTGGGCATCCAATTTTGGAGGTTCTGCTTGGGAATACAATGAAGAAACAAAAGATTACTACTTGCACTTATTCTCCAAAAAACAGCCAGACCTAAACTGGGAAAACGAACAGCTTCGTGAAGAAGTGTATCGCATGATGAAATGGTGGTTGGATAAAGGTGTTGACGGTTTTAGGATGGATGTCATCAACTTTATTTCTAAAGTAGATAACTTCCCTGACGGAGAGATTAAAAACGGGAAAAAATATGCTTCAGGAAGTAAGTACTACCGTAACGGCCCAAAGATTCATGATTATTTGAAAGAAATGAATGAGAAAGTATTATCCCAATATGATGTCATGACCGTCGGAGAAATGCCCGGGGTTACTCCAGATCAAGCAAAAGACTACACAGGTGAAGAAAGAAATGAACTGAACATGGTGTTCCAATTTGAACATATGGGATTGGATAATGGACCAAATGGGAAATGGGACTTGCAGGAACTAGATTTAATTGAGCTCAAACAGAGTTTATCAAGGTGGCAGTATGCTCTAGCAGAAGGCGGCTGGAACAGTCTCTATTATAATAACCATGATCAACCAAGGTCTGTTTCAAGATTTGGAAATGACGGGGATTACCGCATAGAATCGGCTAAAATGCTGGCTACGCTTCTTCATATGATGAAAGGTACTCCATATGTCTACCAAGGTGAAGAAATCGGCATGACAAATGTACGATTTGATTCAATCGAATCTTACAAAGATATTGAAACTCTTCAAGCTTATTCTGACTTAAAAGAGCAGGGATGGAGTGAAGAGGAAGTGATGGAGAGTATTTTCAAAAAAAGCAGGGACAATGCCAGAACTCCAATGCAATGGAATGATGAGGATCACGCTGGCTTTTCTAGCGGGGAACCATGGATGGCCGTCAACCCTAATTACAAATCTATCAACGTAGAAGCGGAAAGAAATAATGAACATTCTATCTTTAACTATTACAAACGTCTGATTCAATTGCGGAAGCAAAATGAACTGATCGTTTACGGGGATTACCAATTGATACTTGAGGATGATCCGGAGATTTTCTCCTATGTTAGAAGTTATCAAGACAAAAAGCTGCTAGTGATTTGCAACTTCTATGATAAAGAGCCAACATTCAAGCTACCAAGAGATATTAATTTCATGACCAAACAACTATTAGTAAGCAACTATACGGTAGAAGAACAAAGTAATATTGCTGAATTCACTTTGCAGCCTTATGAAGCACGAGTGTATTTATTGAATTAACATCTATTAATTAAAATATAGAAAAAGAGGTGCTTGAAGATGAGCAAAATAATAGAACAAGAACCGTGGTGGAAAAGGTCTGTTGTTTATCAGATCTATCCAAAAAGCTTCAATGATACTACAGGAAACGGAGTAGGTGATATCCAAGGTATTATTGAGAAGCTTGATTACTTAAAAGAACTTGGAGTGGATGTTATTTGGTTGACTCCTATTAATAAATCACCGCAAAAAGATAATGGTTATGATATCAGCGATTATTTTTCCATTCACGAAGAATACGGAACGATGGAAGATTTTGATCAGCTTTTATCCCAAGCGCATGATAGAGGAATAAAAGTTATCATGGACATTGTCGTGAACCATACATCCACCGAGCATGAATGGTTTCAGAAATCAATAGAACAGAAAGATAATAACCCGTATCGCGATTTTTATATTTGGAAAGACAGCAAGCAAGATGGCAGCGAACCAACAAATTGGGAATCCAAGTTTGGCGGCAATGCTTGGCAATATGATGAAAAAACAGGTCAATGGTATTTGCATCTATTTGATGTGACGCAAGCAGACTTGAATTGGGAGAATGAAGAAGTTCGCAAACAAGTCTATGATATGATGAAGTTTTGGTTTGAAAAGGGAGTGGATGGGTTTAGGTTAGATGTAATTAATCTCATTTCCAAAGACCAGAGTTTTCCGGATGATGACGGATCGGTGCCTCCAGGCGATGGTCGTAAATTTTACACAGACGGGCCACGCGTTCACGAATATATGAATGAAATGTACGAAAAAGTGTTTTCAAAATATGACAGCATGACAGTAGGGGAAATGTCTTCTACCACAATTGATCATTGTATCAAATACACTCGACCAGATCGAAACGAGCTCAGCATGACATTTAACTTCCATCATTTAAAAGTGGATTATCCGAATGGAGAAAAATGGTCTGTTGCAGATTTTGACTTCCAACAATTAAAGGATATTTTATCTACATGGCAAATTGAGATGGAAAAAGGCGGCGGTTGGAATGCCTTGTTCTGGTGCAACCATGATCAACCTCGTGTCGTAT
This sequence comes from Sutcliffiella horikoshii, assembly GCF_002157855.1. Lineage (NCBI taxonomy): Bacteria > Bacillati > Bacillota > Bacilli > Caryophanales > Bacillaceae > Sutcliffiella > Sutcliffiella horikoshii. Next base: position 1,714,649 of record NZ_CP020880.1, read on the forward strand.
CCCGCTATGGTGATGATGGCAAATATCACAATAAATCAGCAAAAATGCTAGCAACAAGCATGCATATGATGAGAGGTACTCCTTACATTTATCAAGGAGAAGAGTTTGGAATGACCAACCCAGGGTTTGTGAAAATTAGTGACTACCGGGACGTGGAGTCCTTAAATATTTTCAACTTAAAGAAGGAAGCAGGTATGAGTGAGGAGGAGATATTGGAGATTCTTCGCCATAAGTCCCGCGATAATTCCAGAACGCCAGTTCAGTGGAATAGAGAAGAAAATGCAGGGTTTACAAATGGCACACCCTGGATTGGAGTAGCAAGTAATTATAAAGAAATTAACGCAGAAACGGCTTTGAATGACGAAGATTCCGTTTTCTATCATTATAAAAAGTTAATTGAACTACGCAAGAACTATGATGTTATCACACATGGAGATTTTCAATTGATTTCAGGAGATGATCCGCAAATCTTTGCCTATATCCGTAATTGTGAGAATGAAAAACTTCTTGTGGTAAGCAATTATTATGGCAAAGAAAGTTCTTTTGTGCTGCCAGTGGATATTGATGTGGATGGCTACAAGTCAGAAGTGTTAGTAAGCAACTATGAAGATTCTAACAGTCAGTTTAATGAAATAACCCTTCGTCCATACGAATCCATCGTTTATCACCTGAAAAAGTAGTGCTACAATAGCTGTAGGTGGTAGAAAATGAAAAATAACAAATATCAGGCAATTTATCAGCAGTTGGTAATGAAAATAGAAAAACAGGATTTCGTAGCGGGGAGTAAGCTTCCGTCCGAGCATGATCTGATGGAACTTTTCGATACTTCAAGAGAAACGGTAAGAAAGGCTCTAAATCAACTTGCTCAGAATGGTTATATTCAAAAAGTTCGTGGAAAAGGCTCTATTGTGCTTGCACGTGATAAATTTGATTTTCCTATTTCAGGTTTGGTCAGCTTCAAGGAATTAGCCGAGAAAATGGGTAGGCCTTGGCAAACAGTTGTGCACGAACTAGAAAGTGTTGTTGACTCTTCTGATTTAGAATCTAAATTAGGGGAAAGCGAACTATGGAAGGTGGTCCGTTCGCGCAGAGTGGATGATGAAAGTATCATTTTGGATAAAGATTACTTCATCAAAAGCCAAGTTCCTTATCTTGACCAGGATATTTGCAAAAACTCCATTTACAATTATCTTGAGTCTGAGCAAGGTCTGCAGATAGCTTTTGCCGATAAAGAAGTTACAGTAGAGGAAGCAACAGATGAGGACAGGCAGTTACTGGACTTAAATGGACTTACTCATGTGGTAGTGGTGAAAAGTATCGTTCATTTGGATGATGCAAGTCCCTTTCAATATACAGAATCGCGCCACCGACTGGACAAATTCCGATTTGTTGATTTTGCAAGAAGAATGAAGTGATTGTAGGGAAAGACACTCTCGGTGGATGGGAGTGTCTTTTTCATTCGAGCAGAACGAGGACAGTGTTTCAGGAATAAGGCAAAAATTGTCCTCGTACGAGTTGAACTAGGACAATGTTTTAGGATTAAGGTAAAAGATTGTCCTCGTACGAGTTGAACGAGGACAATGTTTCAGGAATAAGGCAAAGATTGTCCTCGTACGAGTTGAACGAGGACAATGTTTTAGGATTAAGGTAAAAGATTGTCCTCGTACGAGTTGAACGAGGACAATGTTTTAGGATTAAGGTAAAAGATTGTCCTCATACGAGTTGAACGAGGACAATGTTTTAGGATTAAGGTAAAAGATTGTCCTCATACGAGTTGAACGAGGACAATGCTTCAGGAATAAGGCAAAGATTGTCCTCGTATTAATATCGTAATTTTCAAAAATATCATTTAAATTATTTCCTCCTTCTTATATAATGGTTATATAAAATATTCGATTATCGAAATAAATGGAGGGGAAGTAGATGGCACAGGTATTAAATAAAGCATTGAAAAGAGAGGAAGTCCCTGTAGAGCAAACTTGGAACCTCGAAGATTTGTTTGGTTCCACAAGAGAATGGGAGCAGGAGTTACAAGGGGTCCAACAAGATCTTTCCACTGTCACCCGATATAAAGGAAAAGTTGTGAAAGATGCGAAAACATTACTTATGTGTTTAAAGGACAAAGATTCATTGACAGAAAGAGTTATGAGGGTAATGACTTACGCATCCCTGAAACAATCCGAAGATGGAACAAATCCTGATAATCAGGCTAATTCAACTCGTGTAGGCGGCATGCTTTCCAACTTCAGCGCAAGTATATCGTTTTTCGAATCTGAGATCCTCCAACTAAGCGAAGAAACATTGAATGCATACATATTAGAAGAACCAGAGTTGGAAGAGTATAAAAAGACCTTGATGGATGTTTTGGAAACAAAGCCACATAAACTTTCGCCTGAGGCAGAAGAAGTACTTTCTGCTTTCGGAGAAGTGCATAATGCACCATATACCATCTATCAAAGAAGTTTAATATCGGATATGAGATTTCCTTCATTCTTTACTGATGATGGAAAGGAGCATCCGTTATCTTTTAATTCTTTTCCTAATTATGAAGGGTCTTCCAATACAGAATTACGTAGAAAAGCGTATCAAACGTTTATTGAGACTCTAAAACAATACAAGCATACGTACGCAGCTACTTATGCAACTGAAGTGAAAAAGCAGGTAGTAGAAGCGCGTCTGCGAAACTATGATTCTGTAACGGATATGCTTCTTCACGACCAACAGGTGACTAAAGAAATGTATCATAATCAGTTGGATACCATCCAAAATGAGTTGGCACCACATATGCGCAGATATGCAAAATTGAAAAAGCGCGTGCTGGGTTTGGAGACGATGCATTTCTGTGACTTAAAAGCTCCACTAGATCCAGATTTCAACCCTGAGATTACCTATGAGGAAGCATCTAAATTAATTTTAGAGTCCTTGGAAGTGATGGGACCTGAATACATAGAAATTATGGAAGAAGGGCTAAACAATCGTTGGGTTGATCTGGCTGATAACGTAGGGAAGGGTTCTGGTGCTTTTTGTTCCAGTCCGTATGGTGTTCATCCATACATTCTCATGACATGGAGTGACTCGATGAGGAATGCCTATACACTGGCACATGAATTGGGTCATGCAGGGCATTTCCGCTTAGCAGGCAGATACCAGAAGCTTTCTAACACCCGTCCATCAAGGTATTTTGTCGAAGCGCCTTCCACTATGAATGAAATGCTCTTAAGTCAGCACATCTTATCTCAGCCAAATGATGAAAGAATGCGCAGATGGGTAATCTTACAATCATTAGGGACGTATTATCATAATTTTGTGACACATATTCTTGAAGGGGAGCTTCAGCGTAGGGTTTACAACCTAGCAGATAAAGGGACTCCTATTACTGCCAATGTCCTCTGTGAACAAAAGACCTCCCTGCTTTCTGAATTCTGGGGAGATGAAGTGCAAATGGATGAAGGGGCTGGATTGACCTGGATGCGACAGCCACATTATTATATGGGGCTTTATCCATATACTTATTCTGCTGGACTGACTGCTTCTACGGCAGCAGCCAAACAGATCCAGGAAGATGGCCAGCCGGCTGTGGATCGTTGGTTATCCGCTTTAAAAGCAGGAGGAACATTGAAACCGTTAGAATTGATGCAATTGGGTGGAGTTGATATGACAACACCTGAACCAATTAAGACAGCTGTCGCTTATGTTGGATCATTGATTGACGAACTAGAAAAGAGCTTTTCCTAAACCAAGCCAACACCTTATCTAAACACAGATAAGGTGTTTCTTTTTAGGCTTTTCTGAAATGAACCAGCTTAATCTATCAACATTTCCGTACTAAACCCGATAGAAAAAGAAGAGAACTAATTAGTAAAGAACGGAAGGGCGTATCAAATATGGAAAAGACAAGTGGAATCTTATTAGACTCCGGAACAAACGAAGTGGAATTTCTTGAGTTTCTAATAGGTAGTACCAGCTTTGGGATAAATGTATTAAAAGTAAGAGAAATCATCAAACCTGTAGCCGTGACCAAAATCCCACATTCTCACAGAAATGTGGAAGGAATCATGGAACTAAGGGGAGAAGTGCTGCCAATCATTAACCTGAGAACGGCATTAAATATAGAAGAGAAAAGTGAGTTTTTGGAAGAAAAGTTTATCGTTACAGAATTCAATGGCATGAAAGTCATTTTGAGGGTCGATCACGTAACTCAGATTCACCGTTTATCATGGGCTGAAATGGAAAAACCTGCTTCCTTACAGCATGGATTTGAAGATCATATCACCGGAATTATCAAACAACCATCACAGATGATACTTCTGTTGGATGTGGAGAAGATTATGTTTGATATATATCCAAACCTTGATAAAGAAGCGTCCCGTCTTCATGAAAATCTTAACCCTGCTCGAAGTGAAAAACGGATTATGATTGCTGAAGATTCTCCGATGTTAAGAAAACTTTTAGAAGAGACGTTGCTCGGTGCAGGATTTGAACATATTCAATTTTTTGAAAATGGAAAAAGTGCATGGGATTTCATGGAGACCGTAGTGAAAAATGGAGAGCAAAATGTAGACTTGTTAATTACGGATATTGAGATGCCCCAAATGGATGGTCATCACCTCACGAAGAAAATCAAGGAAGATGGCTTTCTTTCCAAGATACCGGTTATCATCTTCTCTTCCCTGATAACCGATCATCTAAGACATAAAGGGGAACAAGTAGGAGCGAATGCCCAAATCAGCAAACCTCAATTGACAAAGTTAGTGGAATTACTAGATGAGCAACTGCTAATTAACTGACCTTATAAAGGAATGGAACAGCCCAATCTATTAAAAGATTGGGCTGTTGTCAATTCATCTTATAAGTAGCTCTCACCAAGTTTTTTAAATACAGGCTTTTGGTACTGTCTTTTTGGATGATTTTTTTGTCCATCTGTCGGTTGGAAATTGGTGTACCGTTGAAGTAAACTTTTTGCTACAGATAATGACATGTTAGCTTTGGGATTGCGATAATGATCATTTAACTCGCCAAGATGCGGCAATTCTGTGAAGTCTTCTTTTGAAGGCGGAAGATGAAAGTAATATTCCCCTGCCAATACAAGAACGTCAGATTGTTGGCGGCTGTTCTTGGGGTTTCTAGAAAAATGCAATCCTTTTTTTGTAGCTTTGCCTTCGGTGATAAGTTTCTCTAAGGCTTTTCTTTTTAATGTATAGAGAAACTTTGGATCCGGCGCGGTTTTTGCATGCCGATTGACAGTAAAGATGGCACGTGAGAGGTTTTCAATAGAAGATTCAATAGGGGAATCGGTTTTTCTTTGGTTTGAATAACTTTTATTATGCATAATAGGCTCCTTTCCTTTCCCTTATTATACTGTGCCTTCACTGAAAATGGAAGGGTAGCCCCAACTTCATCCATTAAAGGGCTGAAGATAGAGCATGTTCCGTGTTTTTATTCATAATGGAGATGAAAATATCAACAAACTCCGGATCCCATTGGGTGCCCCTTCCGCTTTGCAGAATAACCAGTGCCTTATCCTTTTTCATCCCTACCCGATATGGACGATCCGATGTCATGGCGTCATAGGCATCCGCGACAGCAATGATTCTGCCGAAAAGCGGAATCTCGTGACCAATTAATCTATCAGGGTAGCCATTTCCATCAAAGCGTTCATGATGGTTTCTGACACCTGGGATTAATGGTGACATTGCCTCTTTTGGCTGTACCTGGTCTAAAATTGTCGCGCCAAGCAAAGGATGTCGTTTTATTTCTTCGAATTCTAAATCTGTAAGCTTCCCATCCTTTAATAATACCTCGTCTTTCACTCCAATTTTGCCGATGTCATGAAGAAGGGCGGCGTTTTTTAGCAGCTCAAGCTGATGCGGGGGCAGTCCAGCTTTTTCGCCAATTAATACGGAGTACCTGCTTACTCTCAATGAATGTCCTGCTGTGTAGGGGTCGCGTGCGTCAAGGGTGGTGGAAAGGGTTTGATAGAAACTTTCCATCAACAGCCTATTCGTTTCATTTCTCTCTTCAAGTCCTTGCACCATGGAGTTAAAGCCTTGAATCACTTGGGAAAATTCATCAGAATACAATTCCTTTGCGGGTGATAGATTGTTATTTTCTACGTTTTGCATTCCTTTTAACAGTTGAGAGATGGGTTGGATGATGTCTTTAAATAACAAAAAAGCCCCAAAAGAAGAAAATCCTGCAGCAATGAGAAGAATCAATACTCCCCAATTCCAGAAATCCACTTCCAGGGTAAGAGTTTCAAAACGGACTTCGGTTGCCAAACTGAATAAAAGTACTGGAAAGATCCCGATAAATAATGCTCCTACAAGAAATTTAGTACGTAAAGATACGATGATATCACCGTTTATAGATAAAGGAAGTTGATACATTTTCTGAGTGGTTTCCTGTAAACAGTCCAAAACCGGTCTAATAGCTTTGACAGTAAGAAAATACTCTATAAACGCGTGCATTCCGGCAATTAACACGGCACCAAGAGAAGCAAGAAAGACATATCGAAAGGGCATGTCCAAGAGCCCTGAGTGTATGCAGATTATCGCAAGGGTGATGGCGGGAACGGAAAGCCCAAGCAGGTGGGGACCTATAATTCTTTTAACTGTTAAAATGGGAAAGCGTTGTATATGTAAAAAAGCTTTCTGAAAGTCGGTATATGTATTATTTGTATTAGTAAGTATCACTTTGATCGGTTGCAGTTGTTTATGGAATGCGTAAAATTCACACAGCACCATGATGAATGCAGAAGAAAATAAAATGCTAACCATGATATTAATCTCAGAAAGGGATAGGTTTAGCGTAGAGAAGATTAGGATGCCGCCTACCCCGAGAACTGCTATGGATGAACCAAGGATATAATTTATGACAAGCTGTTTTACAAAACGAGTATATGTTTGCTGATGCAAGAAATCCCTTCCTTTATCACTAAATATTTCTAGTACAATTATAATCAATCTTTTCGGTATGTTCTAGTAAATTTGTTGGATATGGAAGGTAAATGTTATGAAGGGCGAATTAGAACACTGGTCCCATTAGGTACCATGGATGCAAGTTGAAGTACATCTTGGTTATACATGCGGACACATCCGCGTGAGACAGCCTTTCCAATAGAGCTGGGATCGTTCGTACCATGAATACCATAGGATAATTTGGAGAGGGAGAGCCACATTGCGCCGAATGGCCCACCAGGGTTAGGTTGTCGGTTTACGATAACATAATTGCCAATAGGTGTTTCAAAGAGCATCCTGCCAACTGCAATGGGATATGTTTTAATAATGATCCCATTTTCCTTTAGAACCAGTTTCCTACTAGCAATGGATATTTCAATAGAATAGGGGATGGTATTTGCATCAGGCAGACCGGGAATGATGATTTGCTGACCAGGATATATTACATTAGGGTTTGAAATGGAATTTACAGCCAAAATCTCAGCTAATGGCCGCCGATAATCCAACGAAATAGAACTTAGTGTTTCTCCTCGCCTCACTACATGTACAGCCACCACACTCACCTCTTTTATCATGATGTAAAAAAGCCGGTGCAGAGTGTGCAGCGGCTTTGGGTTTCGATCAATCCATTATCTATAATAAGGATAAGGTGGATATGGTCTCGGGTACGGTCCTGGGTATGGTCCATAATAAGGGTAAGGTGGATAGTATGGTCTAGGAGCTAAAAGAGAACCTACTGCCAATCCCCCTAAAAACGGAAAAAAAGGAAACCCGAAACCTAATCCTCCAATAAATCTGTTATTCGGGTAGTTTCGATACATGGACATATGCCTCCTTTATAGAGTCTCTATAAGGTATGGCAATGGTAAAGGGCTTGCGCTTGTACCAGATAGCCCATTTATTGACGTTCTAAAGTGAAAAATGTAATTTCCGGCGGCGCCAAAAAGCGGTAAGGCTCCCTAGTAGTGCCTAGCCCTTTATTCACATATAGAGTCAAATCATCAAAATAGTAAAAGCCTTCATAAAATTTGGATCCAAGAGGAGGAGTAATAAGCGGACCGAAAAAGGGAATCTGCACTTGTCCTCCATGGGAGTGTCCGGAAAGTTGAAGATTTACATGAAACTGCTCTGCTATAGAGTCAGCTGCATCTCCTTCATGGGCCAATAATATCGTATAAGCATCTTCAGGGATATTACGCAAAGTTTCATTAAAATCAGGTCTTCCCAGCATCAAATCATCCACACCTGCAATGTATATTTGACTTTTGTCTATTAACTCTATGGTAGTATTCTCATTTTTTAACACAGTGAAATCGGAAGACTCCATAATTTCCTCATAAGTCTCTGTTCCATATCCTCCATGGTCGTGGTTTCCATAAATCGCAAATTTGCCAAGTGGAGCTTTGATTTGTTTCAAGATATTTATAAGGTTATAGGAGCCATCGTACTCTAATGGATTGTCCATCAGATCTCCAGTGAAAAAGACAATATCAGGTTCCTCTTCATTTATAAGGCGTACTACTTTTTCTAATTCTGCTTGTCCGAAATGATGGCCAACATGCGTATCAGAAAATTGAGCAATCTTTATTCCGGAAAAACTTTTAGGAATAGTAGAGTGCTTAACTTTATGTTTTAATATGTTCATTTGTTTTGGTTCTATATATCTAGCATAAAAATAGCCTACACCAGTTGTCAGCAAAGCGGTGAAGACTATTGTAAAGATACGTTTAAAAAAGCCTCGCCTCGTCATTTTACTCATATATATATACCAACCTTACCTAATATGATATCAACCATTATAGCACCTTTTAGAGAGGAATTTCTCTTTCTATCTTTCTACTTTTATATGGAAACTTTTTGTATAAATTTTATAAAACATTTTAATTATTTTGAATATTAGGTTAGAATAGTATAGAGACATAGGATTGGGGGAGATTTTATGGGAGAAAAGAAAGTTGTCATCGTTACGGGTGGCTCTAGCGGTATGGGGAAATATATGGCGTTGAAGTTCGCTCAAGAAGGTTATAATGTGGTGATTACCGGTCGTGATCTTGATCGCCTTGCGCAAGCTAAAGAGGAGATTCAGGGACATGATGGTGAGGTATTGACAGTGCAGATGGATGTAAGAGAGCCTGAGCATGTGGAGAGAATGGTTAAGTTGACGGACGAAGCATTTGGTAGAATTGATGTGCTTGTCAACAATGCAGCCGGTAACTTTATCTGCCCGGCTGAAAAATTATCTGTTAACGGTTGGAAGTCTGTCATTGACATCGTCTTGAATGGAACGTTTTATTGCAGCTCTGCCGTAGGGAATTATTGGATGCAAAGAAATGTGAAGGGCAGCATGATTAACATGGTAGCAACTTACGCTTGGAATGCGGGAGCAGGTGTGGTGCATTCTGCTGCTGCGAAAGCAGGAGTACTATCTCTTACTAGAACCCTTGCAGTGGAATGGGGAACAAAATACGGAATCCGCGTAAATGCAATTGCTCCAGGACCTATCGAAAGAACTGGTGGGGCAGACAAATTGATGCAATCTGAGGAAGAAGCTAAAAAAGTTGCGGAAAGTGTCCCATTGAAGCGTTTTGGTACACCTGAAGAAATTGCAGAATTAGCATTTTTCCTAAGCTCCGAAAAAGCAGCCTACATAAATGGAGAATGCGTAACCATGGACGGCGGCCAATGGCTCCAACCATTCCCGTTTTAAGTTATAGTGATTTATAGCTGTTAATTGGAGCAAAAGGCGAAGACTCCTGCGGGGGAGTAACGGCAATGTTGAGACCCCGCAACGAAGTGAGGAGGCTCAAGGTCGCCCCGCGGAAAGCGAAGCCATTTGCGGAAATTAACAGCGGTTGTAAAGAAGGTAAAAGCTCGAGTAAAGCAATTTTATTGCTTTACCGGGCTTTTTTTCATACTTGTATACCCGTTTTGCTCATACTAAGCAAAAGCAACAAGGAGGAAACCCAATGAGCATTTATTACAAGTATGACTGGGACGAAGAAAATAAAGAATTGACAGTATATATTAACCCAACAGAAGCATTCTACGAGTTTTCCGTAGAATACGCCAGTAACCATGAAAAATTATCAAAAAGAAAAAACCTACTGGATTCAGCAAGGAAATTGGCCTCAGAAGTATTGCCCAAAGGGACGGTTGTCAACAGCTATCGAGTGAAATTTCAACAATTTCTCATAGCTGTACTAGATGAAAAGAATGGAGCCACAAGAGAACTGTTAGAAGGTCCAGCTTGCGGAAGTTACAAAGTGAAACAAAATGAAACGTTAAAAGACATATCGCAAATGTTTTCAGTTGATGAGAATAGCTTAAGAAAGGTAAATCAACTTGATGGTGAAACCATATTTGTTGGGATGAACATTAAGGTACCTTGTTATCTTCACACAGTGGTAACTTCAGACAGCTTACTAAAAATAGCTAAGAGATATGATATTTCACGGGATTCAATTAGACGATTAAACAATCTCGATACTGATTGCTTGAAAATTGGCCAAGAATTAAAAATCCCAAAAAGAATGCAATAAAATCCTGTCACCTTTTTATTTTCGCGTCATAAATTGGGCTAAATCATGATATAATCGTTCCAAACAAGACAAAGGGGAGAACGAGATGGATCCACTTGATATTATGACAAATATCGAAAAGGTCACCCCTTATTATCAAGCAATTTTCAGTGCTGCTTCCCAAGAAGTCATTGGGTATGAAGTACTTGGAAGATTCCAGATGGAGAACGGTGATGTGAAAAGTTTAGGGGCATTTTTTCGTGATAAAACAGTGCCTGGGGAATACCAGCTCGAAGTGGATAAGGTTATCATAAATAAAGCTTTAACCTATTATACCGAGCAAGATTGCACGTCGAAGTTATTTTTCAACCAAAATGCAGAACTTCTTTTGGAAGATCAGGGTGAATCTTTGCTTGAACTCTTTCTGTCCTATGTTCCAAGAGGGTTAAAGCTTGAGAATATTGTAATTGAAGTAGATGAACATTCATCTATGGAAGGGGAGGAATTTCTCCAACATCTTTTCAATTACTATAGGACTTATGGTATCCAACTTTCTGTAGCAAATATCGGGGATGCTGGTGCAAATATGGATCGAATTGGACGCTTAAATCCTAATATACTAAAGGTTAATTTAGAAATCCTTCGTCAATCATATGAAGTCGCGGCCCACCAAGATATTTTGTATTCTTTATCCATTTTATCTAGGAAAATAGGAGCTGCATTAATGTATGAGAACATGGAAGCATCTTTTCAATTACAGTATGCTTGGAGAAATGGTGGAAGGTACTACCAGGGTTACTATCTGCATAAACCTGAACCTAATTTTATTGACATTTACCATGCAAAAAATGTTCTTGTAGAAAAGTTCCAACAATTCATTCGTTATGAGAAAAGGAAATTGCAAGCCATTCACCAGTTTACCGGTATGCTTCAAACTAGACTTCAACCACTTATTCTGAAAGGACATAACCTTGAAGATTATGATGAATGGTTGAACTCCATCGCGGACGAACTAACAAACATCAGCTTCAGAATGTATGTTTGTGATGAAAATGGATTTCAGCTTTCTTCGAATCTCACAAAAGATAATGGAAAGTGGAAACCAGACAAAAGTTATAAAGGGAAAAACTGGAGTTGGAGGCCATATTTCCTTGAACATGTCATGAAAATGACTATCGAGAAAAAAGGAATATTATCCGACTTGTATAGTGATATTGAATCAGGTGAAAGTGTTCGGACCTATTCTTGTCTGATTAATCAAAACCGGTTCCTATATGTGGATATTTCTTATGAGTATCTATATGAAAACCAGGATCTTTTATAAGCTATGAATAGAATTTACCCGTTTGTTTACCTTAAGAGTATAGTATGCTCGGTGAGGTGATAGAAATGGGTTCTTTTGATTTTATTTTGCTAATAGTGGCATTGCTTATTTTAGCTGGTGGAATGATTTACACTTATAAAGTTGGTCGGCAGTCAAGTACGCAGTCAGCAAATCAGGATTCTTCTATCGATGAGAAGGTTCAGGATCATTATGTGCTAAGAAATCCTGTTTTTTTAACCTACTTAATTGCGGCGGTATTGGTATTGTCATATATCGTATATGCAGGACTGAATTCCAACTGGTAATGCAAAAACCCTTACATAAAATGTAAGGGTTTTTGTTTTATCCGTATTTTTGTTTTGTCTTTAAAAATGAGGGTAAAAGTTAATAGAGTGAATAATTTGTCAGTTTTCAACGTAATTTTACGAACGGTTACGAACCCTTGTCCGCTCTGTTCTTGATACAATTAGAACACATCATCTGAGGAGGAGAATGGATTGCTTAAAAGTATGACAGGAATTATTGCCATTATAACCATACTATTTTTCGGATCAAATTATGCCAGCGCTGAACAATCCCCTAGAGACGAAGAAGTTTATACCTTTTTGAAAGATGCGTTTCAATCACAGCTTTCCTTAGGAGAGAAACATCGTTCTTTAGAAGAAATTGACCTGGTATTAGATCCGTATTTTACAAAAGAATATCAACAATCATTTCTTAAGGAGCATTTATTCGAGGAAGAAGCAGGCTATATAACATACGGAACCGACTTTCCCGCATATTACATTCCTTTCTTTAGCTATGATGAAGAAACGAAGGTGATGGAAAGCAGTGAGGATGAGATAATCATATATGAATTTTTCACATCTGAGGAGGATATGCCAAGCCTTTATGATGACCACTATGAGTACGTAAAGCTACAAGAAACACCCTCAGGTTGGAAAGTGAATGACTATGGGTTTGAATATGAGATGCCCGATTTTGTTAAAAACAATGAAATGGAACAAGAGGACTCCATCGTTACTACAGGCTCTGTGAAAGATGTAAGGATGAATCGAATCACCCCATTTGGAATGTTTGCCTATCCCTTTTTTCATTCCTTACCAGTAACGATCGGGATGATGGCATCTCAATTACTTCATGATTATAATCAGAATACCTTTCTTGTGACAAGATAATCCCACTAAAAAAGAGCGTGGAAATACGCTCTTTTTTTAGAAAGATAAGAAAGTATAAAAATCGGTTGATTTCCGTTCCAGGCGCTTCGCTAGCCTGCGTGCGGTCCGTGAGCCTCCTCACTCCGTTGCGGGGTCTCACCTGTCCCTTCCTCCCGCGGGCGTCTGCGCGCATTCCACTCCAATCAACAAGGTGACTTCATTCAGCTAAGGGGCTATGAAGAGGTTTTTACTTGAGTTAACTGTTAAAGCACTAACGTATCGTTCTAGTAATCTATAGCTGTTGATTGGAGCAAAAGGCGGAGACTCCTGAGGGAGATAGCGCTTGATGGAGACCCCGCAGGCGAAGGCCGAGGAGGCTCCAGCAGCGCCCCTAGGAAAGCGAAGCCATTTGCGGAAATCAACAGCGGTGCATAACCAAGCAACAAAACAAGGACCGGGCGGTTTACCCGGTTTTTCTTATGGAAATCAATAAAATGCTTTCTTCTAGCATCTCATTAGTGGTATGATGTATTCTCTTGCGAAATTAGCACAGTGACTTATTCCTCTATACCTAATAAATTTTGCAGCTTTGACAGGTCAAATCCTTTTACAACCTGCTCATCGACTGTTACAGTAGGAGTGGAATAAGACTGTAATTCATGTACTAAATAATCTCTTGCTTCTAGGTTCTCAGAGATGTCAATCACCTTATAGGAGATATTATGGTGTGTTAAAAATTGTTTTACCACCTGACACGGGGGACAATCAGGTTGAGTATAGACGGTTATATTCATGGATACAGCTCCTCGTAAGAAAAAATTCACAACTTCGCATGTTTTATTCGTCATTTTAGACTACAATAAAAGGGAAGTTATGTTCGAACATTATTATAAATTTGTATTCCTAACTTTTATTTTACCGGATATTGAAAGGTTTTGTACAAAAAAACGAATGGCCTTACAAAACAAGGTGAATGATATAGGTAGGAAGGAATAGAAGGAGAGTTGTTACATGTCACTATTAGTAGGGATTGTAAAAAGATTGAATGATTTAAAGGAAACATCAGAAGCAGGAAATGAACCAGCACAACGCTTTTTTGAAGTAAACGGAGAAAAAGTGTGCAGCGTGAAATTCTTCGACAAGACCAATACATATGAATTGGAAGTATTTCTAAAAGGGGAAAACCCTAAAACATATCAATTTGATAATATTGATATGATTGCTATTGAAATATTCGACCTGATCCACTAAGAATTCCAGGGAAACCCTGAATTTCGAAATGGAGGGAAGTTACATGGGTAAAAACATTGATGATTATATAGATAAAGGGCTTAAAGGAACACCGGAAACAAAGGCAAGTGAGAGACGGGAATACCTCTCGCAAATTCGTGAGCGAATTATTCTTGCATTGACAAACGGCCAAGTGATCCAGCAAAAACCTTATAAGCCCATTGCAGATCTAATGAAAAGATACCCTTCTTCCAAACTGTATCTGGATGGGGAATTGGATTATATACATCTTTCCAAATATATTCGAATTGCGAATGATAACAATATCCCATTTACTATTGTCGACGATAAAGCGTCCTCTACCAATATTGGACTAGTCCTTTCTAGTCCTACAGCAATTGATAAAGAAGATATCTTTGTATCAAAGGAAGAGTTTCAACGACATTTATAGTAGGAGTGGTTTACATGATGCCAACGGTTCACTGTCCTAAGTGCAATCGCGAAGAAGAAATGGATAAAGTACTTACTGCCCATTCAAATCAAAATGTCATGTATCGATGCCCGCATTGTGCGTATTCGAAGTCACAAATCCATACAAGTAAAGGTTAACCAGGCTGTCCATCCACAGCCTGGTTTTTTTGTGTTTATGATCTGGTTGATTTCCGTTCCAGGCGCTTCGCTTGCCTGCGGGCGGTCCGTAAGCCTCCTCACTCCGTTGCGGGGTCTTACCTGTCCCTTCCTCCCGCGGGCGTCTGCACGCCTTCCACTCCAATCAACAAGGAAACTTCATTAATATAAGGGTTATTGAGTAGCTAATAAACCTAGATAATTGAACATCATTCTTTAACGAGATTTTTAGCTGTGACTTGGAGCAAATGGCGAAGACTCCTGCGGGGGAGTAGCGGCAATGTTGAGACCCCGCAGCGAACGCGAGGAGGCTCAAGGTCGCCCCGCGGAAAGCGCAGCCATTTGCGGAAAGGAACAGCGGATTAACCATTTACCTAAGAATTTCAGATTAAAAAGGGCCGGAAAGGTTTTAATGTTTTCTTTGCGAACAACAGCTGAAAATTCATTGGATTTAACGTATAAACTTTTGATAATCGCGACAATAATGTAGATATATTTGTCATCCAACCAGCTTGAACGAAGAAAACACTACTTTTTTGGGAGGAAGGAACATATAAGTATAAGGGAAAGTACGGAAAAGGAAGTGGATAAATGGATAACCCCAGCAAGTTTATTAATATTACCCACGGCTACCTTACTTTTGAACAAGCTTATGAAAAGATCCTTTTGTTTATCCAAAAAGACGTGAGGGCCCCATACTTACTATCTATCGGTACAGATTCGCATGTTCATCAACAGGAAACCAAATTCATGACAGCGGTGCATTTGCATCGGGTTGGTAAGGGTGCTTGGGGTTGTGTAAGACCATACATCGTAAATAGAGCCATTAGAAGCCTGCATGAAAAAATTTCGCTTGAGACTGCTTTAAGTCAAGAAATTGCGATGTTATTTACAATGGAAAAATTGGAAAAGATACAAAATCTTTTACTGCCACATATAGAGCATGGCGCGGATTTCCATTTTGAAATTCATCTCGATATTGGACAAAAAGGTGCTACAAAAGATTTCATTCAGGAAATGACAGGTCGGATTACTGCCATGGGCCTAGATGCCAAAATAAAGCCGGATGCTTATACAGCTTTTTGTTATGCTAACCGCTATACAAAGTAAAACCAATCATGGAAAGGAGGGAAAATGGTGCAATGGTGACTTTAACTCAAGAGGAAAAAGATCTGCTGGTAACCTTATTAATATCAACTGACGTGGCCAAGGAATTGGTAATCAGTGAAATAAACGATATAGAGGTGGGGGAAAAGGAACTTGAGACTAGAACCTATCAAAAACTGATTGAACTGTATGATAAAATCTCATAGCGGGACGTCTTCCAGTAGCTGCCTAATCTAGGGCAGTTTTTTTGTTTTACTCTTAATTTTACAAGTTTTAAGTTAATCTTTGTCGAAGAAAGACGATTATTTTATTTTGGTTAAAATTCGAGTCCAAGTCATATTTGTGCTACAATAATATTGGTCAATTACACAAAGTGGCATATAGTATTAGAGAGTAAATATAGAGAGGAAGAACATTTATGATCAGCCTCCAAAGTAGTAAAGTATTAGGAGCAACCATTAAAGATTTAATTATTCCAGCCGAACGGGTGGCACATGTGCAAGTTAAGAATAATCTGGAACACGCTTTACTAGTTCTGACTAAAACAGGATATACAGCTGTTCCTGTTCTAGATCCTAAATATAGGTTACATGGTCTTGTCAGCACTACCCACATTATGGATTCTATACTTGGATTAGAGCGAATTGAATTTGATAAACTTGAACATATGATTGTTGAAGATGTGATGAATAAAGAACTTCCTTGTTTAAATGTAACGGATACAGTGGAGAAGGGTTTGGAGTTACTAGTGGACCATCCTTTTGTCTGTGTACAAGATGAGAACGATGTATTTGAAGGTATCCTGACCCGTCGTACAATCTTAGATAGATTAATTACACATTTTCAAACGAATGAAACGAAAAAAGACCCTGAAGCATAGGGTCTTTTTTTGTTAAAATTCAAGGTTGCATTAATTTGGTTAAAGGGTACAATTTACATAGAGTCACGAAATATATGAAGCATACTAAGAATCTATAGAGTTATTCAATAGAGAGAGAAGGGAAACATATGGGAACTGCAACACTTGAGAGGCAAGAAGTGAAACAAGCCTCACCAAACAAAACGAAGAAGCCATTGGTCCTAGCAGCTATTATGCTGGCAATGTTCATGGCAGCCATTGAAGCGACGATTGTGTCTACAGCGATGCCGGCAATTGCTGCAGATCTTGGGGGATTCTCTTTATACAGTTGGGTATTTTCTTCCTATTTATTGATGAATGCTGTAACAGTCTTAATATATGGAAAACTGTCGGACCTGTTTGGTAGAAAACCAATCCTTACATTTGGAATTATCGTCTTTTTAATCGGATCTTTATTATGCGGAATGGCTACTTCCATTGAAATGTTAATCGTGTTTCGTTTTATTCAAGGTTTTGGGGCAGGAGCCGTTATGCCGATAGCCTCCACTATTGTGGGGGATATGTACACAAAGGAGGAACGGGCAAAGATACAAGGGTATTTATCGAGTGTATGGGGAATCTCTGCAATCTTAGGGCCAGCTATAGGCGGATTGCTTGTTCAGTATGTTAGCTGGAGATTTGTATTCTGGGTAAATATCCCTTTAGGCATTTTAGCCATTATCGGTCTGTATCTCTTTCTGCATGAGGGAGTGGAAAAGAAGAAGCACTCCATTGACTATGCAGGAGCTGGCTTATTATTTGTATCTGTAAGTTCATTCATGCTTGTCATGGTAGAGGGCGGTGTAAGGTGGGAGTGGATTTCAGCTCCTGTATTTAGCCTTATTTCCTTATCCTTGATAACTTTTATATTCTTTATTTTGCAAGAAAAGAGAGCGAAAGATCCAATGATGCCGTTTGATATATGGCAAGAAAGGTCTATCTTAATTGCCAATACGACTTCGTTGACAACAGGTGTCATGTTAATTGGTATTTCTAGCTTCCTACCAGCATTTGTGCAAGGTGTCATGGAAAGGCCACCGATTGTTGCAGGCTTCACCCTGACTACCATGTCCATTGGATGGCCAATCGCTGCCATGATAGCAGGCAGGCTTTTGTTAAAAATAGGTTTCAGAACCACTTCCATTATTGGAGGAGTTGCGCTGATACTTGGAAGCATCATTTTTATGACATTGAGCCCTGATGACGGTCCAGTCTGGGCTGCATTTGGTTCGTTCATGATTGGAGTCGGAATGGGGTTTTCCACAACTGCCTTCATCGTCTCTATACAAAGCACCGTTCCTTGGCAAAAACGAGGAGTCGCAACAGCATCCAATATGTTTATGAGAACGCTCGGAAGTACCATTGGAGCAGCATTGTTAGGTGGAATCTTGAACTCAAGAATTCAGGAGCATCTACGGGAAAATGGAGCCTTGGATCAATTTTCTTTAGACTCGACGACGCTTCTTCTTAATGAGGAGCAGCGCAATCAACTTACAGAATCCATGAGAGTCTTGCTTCAAGATGGACTGACTTCCGCACTTCAGACCGTTTACCTTGTCGTTGCAGGATTTGCGGTCATCAGCTTTTTATTAATATTGCTCTTACCTAAGAAAAATGAAGAAAACGGCAACTCTTAAGGATAATAATTTAAGAGTTGCCGTTTTTTCTTTTATTACAGAATAATTTTTATAGACAAATAGAGTATGAGAAAAATAGAAAACGCGCTAAGTATCTTTTGCCAAGGAAGAAAAGCCAGCCTGTTAGCCAGTTTAATTGCAGTTTGAGCACCTACAAAAGATCCTAACCCTAAGGCCACCCCGACCCTCCAATCGAAATACCCCATGGAGAAGTATACCCAAAATGAGACTGTGCAACTTGTAAAAGTTTGGAGTCTTGTTAGTCCAATGCTGGTAAGAAAAGAATGTCCAGCATTTAAAAAGGAATGCATAAGCAGAGTAGCTTGCCCTGGACCGAATAAACCATCGAAGGCGCCAATACCTATATAAGTTGGATAAAAAAGCGGGGTAGGAGTTCCGGTGTTTTTTGTTTTTTTAAAATTCGATTTTACGATATTTAGAATGGTGGCAATGAACAACAACACCAAAGCAACTTTAAGCAAGACTTCCTCTGTAAGAAAGGAGGCCAGCAATGCACCACTGATGCCTCCAATGATGGTAAAAGGCACAATGGATAAACCAAGCTTCAATTGAACTTGTTGCTTTTTCCATATCGTGTAAAAGCTAGTGAATGAACTAAAAGAATTTGAAAACTTATTTGCGGCAATCGCGGTATGAATAGGTACTCCCAAAAGTAGCATAGAAGGCAAATTAATAAGGCCGCCGCCTCCTCCGAGGGTTCCGACGAATGTTGCGATAAAACCAATTAAGGTAAGATAGTAGTAGGATGTTTCCATTGATGTCACCTTCTTTCAACGGTACTTTCTGTTGCTACTTCATTGTATGCTTTTAAAA
This sequence comes from Sutcliffiella horikoshii, assembly GCF_002157855.1. Classification (NCBI taxonomy): domain Bacteria; kingdom Bacillati; phylum Bacillota; class Bacilli; order Caryophanales; family Bacillaceae; genus Sutcliffiella; species Sutcliffiella horikoshii. The sequence goes on from NZ_CP020880.1 coordinate 1,733,937, forward strand.
GTCATAATGAAATGACATTAATATTAAGATATACTATAAGAAAAACTTATATTGAGGGTAGTTTATGAACACATCAGAATTTCAAATTTTATCGGTATTGGCAAAAGAAAAAAATATGAGAAAAGCATCTGAACGCTTATTTGTTTCCCAACCTGCTTTATCACAAAGACTGCAATCCATTGAAAAAAATTGGAATACGAAAATATTTATCAGAACGCAAAAAGGATTACTAATTACACCAGCCGGAGAAAAGATTGTGGAATTTGCCGAAGAGGTACTGGCAAAAGAAGCGAAGGTAAGAGAAGAAATTACTTCACTCGATAAAGAAATATATGGAACCCTAAAGATTGCAGTGGCAACCATTATAGGACAATATTGGCTACCTAAAGTGCTGAAGAGATACATTCAAAAATACCCGAACGCGAAAGTTTCGCTTGTGACAGGGTGGAGTAGTGATATTGTCAAAAGTTTGTATGAAGATGAAGTTCACTTAGGAATTATTCGGGGAAATCCGGAATGGAAAGGGGTAAAGAAACATCTGCTCAGAGACAAACTTTACCTGGTAGATACGGAAATAAAAGAGCTTTCTGAACTTGAACTTACGGAGCGCCCGTTTATCCAATTTAAGAGTGATTCCACCTATTATCAAGAAATTCAAGTATGGTGGCATAAGAAATTTCAGGCACCGCCAAAGCGCACAATTGTGGTAGATCAAATAGAGACATGTAAACAGATGGCGTTGAATGGAATCGGCTATGCAATCCTGCCGTCCATCACCTTGCAGGATGATTATGATAACATTAAAAAAATTCCGCTAGAAGAAGATGAAGTGTCCAATTTGCACCGAGATACTTGGTTAATTGGATATGAGTCTTCCTTTAATTTAAAGCAGGTAGAGGCGTTTCTAGAAGTATTAGAGGAATATGAACATGGAGGAAAATGATCCTTCTATTGAGATAATATTGGATTATCTAGAGAAGAAATAGTAATATAAATCTTTGAGATACTAGACTGCATGTTAAGGTGGAACGATTTTATATGGAATGGAAAAATATTTTTCGCGGTATGTTAATGGGTATCAGTGATGTGATCCCTGGTGTAAGTGGTGGAACGATTGCTTTTATTTTGGGAATTTACGATCGTTTAATTGAGTCAATAAGCGGTATTTTCAGCAGAGATTGGTTAAAGCACCTTAAGTTCCTTATTCCTTTGGGTATTGGGATTGTAGGAGCGCTGTTAATCTTCAGTCATCTGCTCGATTACTTGTTACATACCTACCCGCAACCGACTATGTTCTTATTTTTAGGATTGATTATTGGTGTATTACCACTACTAGCTAAAGAATCTAATATGTTACAGACATTTAAAGCACAACATTATTTTGCCCTTTTACTTTCCCTCGTATTGGTTGGTTCTATGGCATTCTTGCAGGAGTCCACAAGACCGGTAATTGAAACGTTAACTCTTGGATCAGCCATCAGTCTGTTCTTTGCTGGCTGGATTGCTAGTATGACAATGCTTTTACCTGGTATCAGTGGCTCGATGGTATTATTGATTCTTGGTTTTTACACCACAGCAATCGCGGCACTTAAAGATATCAATATCCCTATCATCCTTACTATCGGTGCAGGAGTTGCTGTCGGATTTATCATTTCAAGTAAACTGATCAAATACGTCTTAGAGCACTTTCCGAAAATTACATTTGCAGCTATCATTGGCCTTGTGCTGGGATCGACGCTAATTGTTTTCCCGGGCTTTTCCCAAAGCATGCTTGCAAATGTAATTAGCATCATTACCTTCATCATTGGTTTAATTGTGGTTCAATTTATCGCACGCACAAATGAAAAAATGGTTGCCAAAAGAGAGACAGAATGAGTCTCTCTTTTTCTATATGAAAAATGTATAATTTTTTTACTTGTCACACTTTTCTTTGTTTGATAGAGTAAAGGGATAAAGACTTATTGTTTTAGGAGGAATTACATAATGAAAATGATGGATGCAAACGAGATTATTTCTTTTATTCAAAACAGTACTAAATCCACACCTGTAAAGGTTTATGTGAAAGGTGACGTGGAAGGCATCGACTTTGGTGCTTCCTCAAAAACTTTCTTAAATGGCAATAGCGGAGTTGTATTTGGCGAGTGGGCTGAAATTGAAGTGGCTTTGAAAGAGAACGAAGCGAAAATTGAAGACTTTGTAGTGGAAAACGACCGTCGCAACTCTGCCATTCCTCTACTTGATATGAAAGGTGTAAAAGCTCGTATCGAGCCAGGCGCAATTATCCGTGATCAAGTGGAAATCGGCGACAATGCTGTCATCATGATGGGAGCTTCCATCAATATCGGATCCGTAGTTGGAGAAGGTACGATGATTGATATGAATGTTGTACTTGGAGGACGCGCTACAGTCGGTAAAAACTGTCACATCGGTGCGGGAACTGTTCTTGCTGGTGTAATTGAGCCACCTTCTGCTAAGCCGGTTGTCATCGAAGACGATGTAGTAATTGGAGCAAATGCAGTAGTACTAGAAGGCGTTACTGTAGGAAAAGGTGCAGTTGTAGCAGCTGGAGCCATCGTTATTGATGATGTGGCACCATATACAGTGGTAGCTGGAACACCTGCAAGAAAAATTAAAGATATTGATGAAAAAACGAAGTCCAAAACGGAAATTAAACAAGAACTTCGTCAATTATAATAAAGAAGAAAAGAAAAAAGGCGTGGGTGCTTAACTCCACGTCTTTTTCTTAGAAAGAGAGGAACTGTCGTGTCTAACTTAATCAATCCCTTTATACAGATAAGAAGAGACCTGCATCAAATGCCTGAAAAGGGATTTCAAGAAACGAAAACACAAGGATATTTGCTTCGTTATATACATAACCTCCCTCAGGACCATATAGAAATTAAAACTTGGGAAACTGGGATTTTTGTAAGAGTTCACGGAACCAATCCGACAAAAACAATTGGTTACAGAGCGGACATAGATGGATTGCCTATCACGGAGGAAACAGATCTGTCTTTTCATTCTTTACATGAAGGAATGATGCATGCATGCGGACATGATATGCATATGAGTATTGCCCTGGGAATCCTGACTCATTTTTCTCAGAATCCTGCATCTGATAACATCCTGTTTATGTTTCAACCAGCTGAAGAGGGCCCTGGTGGTGCGTTGCCGATGATTCAATCAGAAATCTTCAAAGCCTGGAAACCGGATATGATCGTTGCCCTCCATATCGCCCCTGAATATCCAGTCGGTACGATTGCTACAAAGCAGGGGCTTCTTTTTGCCAACACTTCGGAGTTATTCATCGATCTTAAAGGCCGTGGAGGTCATGCAGCGTACCCACATCAGACAAATGATATGGTAGTTGCTGCATGTTCGCTGGTAACACAGTTACAAACGGTTATTGCCCGTAATGTAGATCCACTCGATAGCGCGGTTATTACAATTGGGAAAATTACAGGTGGTACCGTCCAAAATATCATAGCGGAGCGTGCGCGGCTGGAGGGGACAATTCGTACCCTATCCGTTGAAAGTATGAAAAAAGTGAAAGAGCGGATAGAAGCACTTGTTCATGGCGTGGAAGTGGGATACAACTGCCAAACAACTATCGATTACGGCAGCATGTATCATCAGGTGGATAATGATCCTACACTTACAGAAGAGTTCATGCAATATGTATCGGAAAACACCAATGTTCGTGTAGTGGAATGTAAAGAGGCGATGACGGGTGAGGATTATGGGTACATGATTGAAAACATTCCTGGGTTCATGTTCTGGCTTGGAGCGGAATCGCCATATGGACTGCATCATTCAAAATTGAACCCGAACGAAGATGCTATCGGTGTAGCGATTAGTACCATCATTTCTTATTTCAATTTCAAAGCGAACTGACATATTTATTTTCGTCCCTTGTATAATTTGGCGCTTGAAAGCCAAATTAACAAAGAGGAGGTGGATTACATATGCCAAAAATCGGTGTAGAACAATCCTTAACAGATGTTCAACAAGCGTTGCAACAAAAAGGTTACGATGTTGTTCAATTAACGAATGAAAACGACGCAAAAGGCTGTGACTGCTGCGTTGTAACGGGAATCGACAATAATGTAATGGGTATCTCCAATAGTGTCACTGCTGGTTCTGTAATTGAAGCTAGCGGAATGACAGCTGATCAGATTTGCCAACAGGTGGAAAGCAGAATAAACCATTAAAAAAAGAGCCGTGATGGCTCTTTTTTTTGGTGGAGAAACGGTTGATTTCCGTTCCAGGCGCTTCGCTTGCCTGCGGGCGGTCCGTGAGCCTCCTCGGCTTCGCCTGTGGGGTCTCACCTGTCCCTTCCTCCCGCGGGCGTCTGCGCGCCTTCCACTCCAATCAACAAGGTAGTTTCATTTGCTTTAAGTAGTTTAATCCTTTTTCTCAATATAGACTTGATGTGGAAACGGGATTTCGATACCGTTTGCATCAAGTGCTTCTTTAAGGGTTTTGCGTAACTTACGTTCTACAGCCCATTGTTGCATGTTTTCGGTTTTCGCGATGATGCGGATGACCACATCAGAAGCACCAAGGCCTTGAACACCAATTACATTTGGACCTTCAATAATGGATTCATCTTCTGCTGCAATCTGTTCACAAACGCGTTGCATCACTTCGATTGCTTGGTCGATATTATCATCATAGGAGATGCCGATATCAATCAACGCTCTCATGTTTCCTCGAGAATGGTTGGTTAAATTCGAAATTTCGCGGTTTGGTACATAATGCAAGGAACCGTCGAAATCCCTAATTTTTGTGGTGCGGAGCCCAACTTCTTCTACAATTCCTGAAAAACCGGCAGTAGTAACATAATCATCTACATCGACTTGTTTTTCTAATAGTAGGAAGAAGCCTGTCACAACATCACTGACAATTCCCTGTGCACCGAATCCAATGGCAAGGCCAACAACCCCTGCACCTGCTAAAATAGCAGTTGTTTCAACGGCAAATACATTTTCAAGTACCATAATGACAAGGAAAAAGATTAAAGCATATGTAAAAATGTTAACTGTTAGCTTCTCAAGGGTTTTTGCCCTTCCAGGTGAAATCCCCTGTTTTTGTGATGCTCTTGCGAATGCACGAGTAATGATTTTGGATCCTATGGATTTTACAATCGCATAAACGATGAGGATCACTATAAGTTTTAGTAAAAGAATACCTAATGCAGTCAGTATTGCGTAGAAATCAATATCTGATAAGTCAAATACCATATAACGATTACTCCCTTCCTATTAATTTATGTATGCTCTAATAAGGCATTATAAAGGATTCGTTTAGGAAAACCAAATGATTTACAGAAATCGATTGATTAAGCTTATTGTTTTGTTCTTCAAGGAAAGAATGGTAGTATAAGATGTGAGAAAAAATTCCCATTTATCATCAAGCTTTATATGGGGAATACCAACAAGGTGAAATTTGATAAAGGAACATTTTATTAAATTCCTTATTTAAATTAATTATCATTTAACATTGACTAAAAATAAAGAGTGGTTTATAATAGTTGATGTTGATTAAAAAACTAAATGAGAAATATTTATTGATTTTCTCATTTGAAATTACAACTTGGAGGGATTTACAAATGGCAGAACGCATGGTAGGTAAACAAGCTCCACGTTTTGAAATGGACGCTGTATTACCAAACAAAGAATTTGGAAAAGTAAGCTTAGAAGAAAATATGAAAAACGATAAGTGGACAGTACTTTTCTTCTACCCAATGGATTTCACGTTCGTTTGCCCGACTGAAATCACTGCAATGTCTGATCGTTACGAAGAGTTCGAAGACTTAGATGCAGAAATCATTGGAGTATCTACAGATACTATCCACACTCACTTAGCATGGATCAATACAGATCGCAAAGACAATGGTCTAGGCGAATTAAGATATCCTTTAGCTGCTGACACTAACCACGTTGTATCTCGCGACTACGGTGTTCTTATCGAAGACGAAGGTATCGCATTACGTGGGTTATACATCATCAGCCCTGAAGGCGAACTACAATACCAAACAGTATTCCACAACAACATCGGCCGTGATGTAGAAGAAACACTTCGTGTACTTCAAGCATTACAAACTGGTGGACTTTGCCCGGCTAACTGGAAGCCTGGACAAGCTACATTATAATTTGATGCAACCTAGAATAAGGTCTAACGTTTTCGTTAGGCCTTTTCTTTGCACTACATAGATAAAAATAGGAGGTTGTTACGATGAAACTACGTTCCCCAATGCCTGAATTGACAGGCGCAACAGAATGGTTGAACGGACAGATGACAAGAGAAGACCTAATTGGAGATAAACCAACTCTCATTCATTTCTGGTCTGTTAGCTGCCATTTATGCAAAGAAGCGATGCCTCAAGTGAATGAGTTTCGCGACAATTATAAGGATAAGTTGAATGTAATAGCTGTTCATATGCCACGTTCTGAGGACGATTTGAATCTTGATTCTATTAAGAAAACGGCTAATGAACATGATATCACGCAGCCTATTTTCGTGGACAGTGAACATAAGTTGACAGATGCATTTGAAAATCAGTATGTTCCAGCATATTATGTATTTGATGCAGAAGGTAATCTTCGTCACTTCCAAGCTGGAGGCAGCGGAATGAAGATGCTAGAAAAACGTGTGAACCGTGTTTTAGGTGAAATGGAGAAATAATATGTTTAGACAAAAGGATTACCTTTATGGGTGATCCTTTTTTTGTGTACAGATTCTACTTGCACCTTCACTTTCATATACTCTAAAGTTGTTCACTTATCTCCGACTAAAGACGTAGAAAACATCCGTCTTCCTGTCACTTACCAAGTCTTAAGTAACCTAATAAAATAATAGTATAAATAATTTAAATTTTTCCAAAAAAGACTGGATAAATATTTCGAAACTCGATATATTAGATACTATCTTATATTTTCCAGCATGAGTTAACAAAGGGAGGGAATACATGTGGAGACTTTTAAGAAGCTTAAAGAGTTTTATTGGCCTTATCGCAAAAATTTCTATATTTCATTGATATTTTTGCTTTTAGTAACGGTCATCACTGTCATCTATCCTGTTATTTTACAGGTGACCATTGATGAAGTTATTGAAAAACAACAATTCCAATACGTACCATATATTGCACTTGGATTCATTGGAATCATGGCATTAAAGGGGTTATTTACGTATTTCAATCAGTTCCTAGGTGACCTATTTGGGATCCGATCGGTTTATCGCTTAAGAAATGAACTTTACGAAAAACTGCAATTCCTGCCGTTTCGTTATTATGATAATGCGAAGACTGGGGATTTGATGTCAAGATTGACAGCAGATGTAGAAGGATTCAGGTTTTTCTTATCATTTGGATTTGCCGAATTGATACGGTTCGTGTTGTTAGTGACCATCAGTTTAGGTTTGATGTTCTATTATTCAGTAGCATTAACTTTTGTCACATTGCTGGCTATGCCTTTTCTGGCATTTGTCACGTACCGTTTCGATAAAAGAGTTCATCCTGCATTCCGAGGAATCCGTAAGTCATTTGGAAAACTGAATACGAATGTACAAGAGAACATCAGCGGAATCAATACAGTCAAATCATTATCTCGTGAAGATCACCAAATCAATAAGTTCAATGATTCTAATGTGGACTACAAGGATAAATATATTTCGACTTCAAATGTTTGGGCTAAGTTTTTCCCGCTGATGGAGTTCATCGGTAATGCCTGTGTGGTGGGTCTTCTTGCTTTTGGTGGTTATCTGGTAATCAATGGTCAACTATCGGAAGGTGCACTTGTAGCTTTCTTTAGTCTAGTCTGGTATATTGTTTGGCCGATTGCAAACTTAGGATTTGTTATCAATCAGTTCTCACAAGCAAAAGCTTCAGGAGAACGGCTACTGGAGATTTTAGAAGCAGAAGAGGACATTCAAGATTCACCGGATGCAAAAGATGTACCAAATCTTAATGGGCATGTAACGTTTGAAGATGTGACATTCAGTTATCCAAATGAGGATAAAACCGCTCTTGAAAATGTTTCGTTTGACGCGCCTCCAGGAAAGCAGATTGGATTAATCGGTGCGACAGGTTCTGGGAAAACAAGTATCACACAGCTTATCACAAGATTTTATGAGCCGCAGTCCGGGCGTATTTTAATTGATGGGGAAGAAGTAAATAAATACTCGTTGTACTCACTTCGAAACCAAATCGGATTTGTGCTTCAGGAATCCTTCTTATTTTCTTCTTCTATTAAATCCAATATTGCTTACGGACGACCGAATGCTTCCATGGAAGAAATCGTTCGAGCTGCTAAAATGGCGCAGGCGCATGATTTTATCATGGAACTTCCTGATGGCTATGATACGATGCTTGGAGAACGTGGAATGGGGCTTTCTGGCGGTCAGAAACAACGTATTGCGATTGCTCGTGCGTTGATTCTTGATCCGAGTATCTTAGTGTTGGATGATGCAACAAGTGCGGTAGATATGCAAACTGAGTTTAATATACAAAGAGAATTAAAGGCCGCATTGGCCGGCAGAACAACATTTATCATTGCGCACCGTATCTCCTCACTTAAACACGCGGATGAGATTCTCGTGTTAGAGGAAGGTAAAGTAGTGGAACGCGGGACACATGACGAGCTTGTCCAAAAGAACGGGGCATATCGACGAATCTATGATATCCAATACAAGGACCAAAAAACGGTTTTGGAAGCTCAGACTAACTGAAGGCAGGTGAAACAGAATGCGAAAAAAACAGAAAATTGAATTGAACGATAATGTCAAAAAAAGATTCTATTATTCTACTGATAATGCGATAGAGAAGCCTTTTAACTGGCAACAGATGTGGCGGCTCTTCTCTTATATGAAACCTTATTCGAAAACCTTGCTGCCATTAGCAGTTATTACAATGTTAATAGCAACAGCTGTAAGGCTAGCGATTCCAATCATCATTGGTAAATATTTATATGATGTTGCCATTAAGCAAAAAGACATGGATATGCTTGTCCAACTAGCAGTGATTGTATCTGTTTTATATGTCATTTCCTATGTAGCGAACGCATTGAGGATACGATGGATGAACATGCTTGGACAGAATGTCATTTATGATTTAAGGAAACACCTTTTCACACATGTACAAGGACTGTCCCACCGCTTTTTCGATCAACGGTCGGCGGGGTCCATCCTTGTTAGAATCATGAATGATATTAACTCCCTGCAAGAATTGTTTACAAACGGTGTTATCAACTTGCTTATGGACTTTATCTTGTTAATTGGTATCGTAGTGATCCTCTTTTCATTAAGTCCAGAATTGGCTACAGCAATTTTAATCATCTTACCGATCATGTTCTTCATTTCCACAAGCTTGCGCAGGAAAATAAGAAGAGCGTGGCAGGATGTACGTATAAAGCAATCCATGCTAAATTCTCATTTAAATGAAAGCATTCAAGGAGTTCGTGTTACGCAATCCTTTACGCAAGAAAGAGAGAACATGGGATTCTTTGACCGTATTAATACGGAAAACTTTGAGTCTTGGAAAAATGCAACCAGGCAGAATGCCATTTTCCGTCCATTCGTAGAGATGACAAATGCTGTTGGTACAGCCATCCTTATTTGGTACGGGGCCTACCTTATTCAACAAAGTCTGACTGGTGGCACAAGTACTTTAACTGTCGGTATTTTCATTTCCTTTGCTTTTTACTTGGGGATGTTCTGGGAACCAATTTCTAGATTAGGACAGTTATATAATATGCTGCTTGTTGGTATGGCTTCTTCTGAACGTATCTTTGAATTTTTAGATGAAAAGCCGATTGTGGATGAGAAAGACAACGCCATTCAATTGGATTCCATTCGCGGAGAAATCGAGTTTAAGGATGTAGAGTTCTCCTATGACAGCAAACGTACGGCTTTGAACAGCATTTCATTAAAAATGGAGGCAGGTCAAACAGTGGCATTGGTTGGTCATACGGGTTCTGGTAAAACGACGATTGCCAACTTGATTTCCCGTTTCTATGATGCAACAGGAGGAGTAGTGAAGATCGACGGACACAATATCCGTGACATCTCTCTTCAAAGCCTTCGTTCTCAAATTAGTGTTGTCTTGCAGGATACCTTCATTTTCTCAGGAACCATTAATGATAATATCCGCTTTGGTAGACCTACTGCTACTGACGAAGAAGTAAAAGCAGCTGCTGAGGCAGTTGGTGCGAACGAGTTTATTGAACGGCTAAAGAATGGATATGAAACAGAAGTAGAGGAGAGAGGTAATGTCCTTTCTGTCGGGGAAAGACAATTGATCTCCTTTGCACGTGCTTTGTTAGCAGATCCTAGCATCATCATTTTAGATGAAGCAACTGCAAGCATCGATACGGAGACAGAAGTGAAGATCCAGACTGCTCTTAAACAGCTTTTGAAAGGTCGTACAGCGATCATTATCGCTCACCGTCTATCTACTATTCGTGAAGCAGATAACATCATTGTCCTTGATCATGGGAATATCATGGAGCAAGGCAATCATGATAAACTGATGGAGCATGGTGGTATTTATTATCACTTGGTAAAAGCGCAGTTTACAATGCAGGATGTAAGCTGAGAATAAGAAAAGACATCGGTTCTTGGGACCGGTGTCTTTTTGCGTTTTGTGAGAAATGTATGATATTGCTTAATAGCCGGCACCAAAATGCTCAAAATGGGAATTAGTCAATAAACGGGGGGAATTATACAATAAAGTGGTTAAAGTATGCAATAAACCTCTCCAATTATACAATAAATCACTTCAAATTAACTATAATCCATATATTTACACAAAGGCTTTCGGGATTCTGGAATTATATGTAATGAAAGTGCCTTTTAAATGAGTTTAATGCAATAACCAGAGGACGTCGCTATAGATATTTTGATCAATGATACTCAATCTTTTCAGTAATATAGCAAGCAGCCAGAAAAATAGGGGCAAGGACAGCAATCAGGAAGACAATATTGATATCCATCTGTTCATTCTCCTTTCATTTGTACTGATAACTCATTCAATCTCTCTAACGCATCCTCTTTATCAAAAGAGCTGTACCACCGGAAGTCCATTTCATCAAGAATTCTATAATGTTGACTGATGACATTTTGCTGTAAGCGGAATGCCCCATGCATCTTTATCTCTTTCCACCAGACTTTGCCACCCATAGTCTTATCCTTAGGTGCATCAATCTTCTCGTGTGCAATAGTTTCCAAAACCTCTAGGGGATCAGCACCAAGTACTGAGGATAATACTTGGCTTTCACGGAATAACGCACATGTTGCAGCACAGACAGTCCAGCCGGCTGTAGTGCGGCCCTTTTCTATTTGTACTAGTGTCTTTTTGGAAATACCCAAAACTTCCGCCATTCTGTCTTGTGTGTAGTTATGTTCGGTTCGAATGAGTTTGAGTTTATTTGATATTAGAATGATAGCTTCGTCTTGATTCATCATAGGGTGCCGAATGCTCCTTTTTATATTATATGTGTAATTTTACACTTTAATAGAGGTGGAATCAATAATTTTCTGAAAATATTTAAGTGCGCTATCATTTTAAAATCAAGAAAATTGTTGATTATGGTACAATAGTATCTATACATATCAGAGTAAATGGGGGAAACAGCCTTGAAGAAAAAAGAGTTTGCCGTTATTGGATTGGGACGATTTGGTGGAAGCATGGTACAGGCATTGAGTGATGAGGGAGTAGAGGTTCTTGCGATTGATAACGATGAAGAGAAAGTAAACCAGTTTGCTAATATAGCGTCACATGCAGTGGTTGGTGATACGACGGATGAGGCTGTGTTAAAAAGTATCGGAATCCGTAATTTTGATCATGTAATCGTTGCCATTGGTGATAATATTCAAGCAAGTATTTTGACAACCTTGATCTTGAAAGAACTCGGAGTTAAACATATTACGGTTAAGGCGACCAATGATTATCATGAAAAGGTATTGAGCCGAATTGGTGCAGATCAAGTAGTACATCCTGAGCGTGATATGGGAAGACGTATTGCCCATAATATCGTTTCAAATAACGTTCTCGATTATCTGGAGCTTTCGGATGAGCATAGTATCGTGGAGATTGTTGCTAGCAGGCGTTTGGATGGAAACACGCTGATTGATTTGGATATTCGTGCTAAATACGGAATTAACATTGTTGCGATTAAGCGTGGGAGAGATATTATTGTCTCACCTCAGGCGACTGATGCAATCAGGCAAGGGGATATTCTGATTGTTATCGGTGCGGATACAGATATTACGCGTTTTGAGAAGAATGTGGTGGAGGAATAAGAGTAATGGGAACCAGTGAGGGGAGGAGACCTTGCTGGTTTTTTACTTTTGTTATTGGTGAATGTTTTTCGATTTCCGAAATGTTACAATAACCCATAAAAAAGTCACAACACCATTTGAAAAAGTCACAATAACCACGTGAAAAGTCACAATGAACCTCCGATATGTTACAATCACCTCCAATACGTCGCAAAAGCGCACCATCGGGTTTAAGGGATCCCTAAAATTAACCCAATACGGTCCCTGAATTATAAAATACAACAAAAAAACTCCCCCAAACCACAAAAGTCAGGGGGAGTTTCAACTATTTCACCTTACAATTAAACTTCCATGATGATAGGAAGGATCATTGGACGGCGTTTTGTTTTTTCGTATAAGAATGGAGCTAGTGTGTCTGTAATTTCATTCTTGATTTCAGACCATTGTGTTGTGCGGCGTTCCATGATTTTATTCAGATGCTTGGAAATCAAGGACTGTGCGTCATTAATCAAGTCACCAGATTCTCTCATATAAACGAAGCCGCGTGAGATGATGTCTGGGCCAGAAGCAATGCGGAAGTCTTTCATGTTAATGCTTACTACCACAACCACTAGACCTTCTTCAGAAAGGATGCGTCGGTCACGAAGAACGATGTTTCCGATATCACCAATACCATTTCCGTCAATGTACACATTACCGGATGGGATTTTACCAGCTACAGAAGCCTCATCTTCGCTAAGCGCAAGAACTTCGCCGTTGTCCATGATAAAGCAGTTTTCTTCAGGTACTCCACAATCGATCGCAAGCTGTTTGTGCGTAATTTGCATGCGGTACTCACCGTGAATAGGCATGAAGTATTTTGGTTTGATCAAGCGAAGCATGAGCTTTTGTTCTTGCTGTCCGCCATGACCAGAAGTATGGATGTCGCTTAATGAACCGTGGATAACATCAGCACCTGCACGGAACAACATGTTGATGGTACGGTTTACGCTTAAAGTGTTTCCTGGGATAGGAGAAGATGAGAATACAACCGTGTCTCCAGGAATGATTTGAATCTGGCGGTGAGTACCGTTGGCGATTCTTGAAAGAGCAGCCATTGGTTCACCTTGGCTTCCGGTACAAAGGATAGTGACTTTGTTTGCCGGCATGCGGTTAATTTGGTTCGTTTCGATAAATGTATCTTTAGGTGCTTGGATATAACCAAGTTCTTGACCGATATTAATTGCTGCTTCCATGCTGCGCCCGAAGACAGCGACTTTTCTGCCGTGAGCTACAGCAGCTTCCACTACCTGTTGCAGACGGTGGATGTTAGATGCGAATGTAGCGAAAATCACACGACCATCTACTTTGCGGAAGATGTCCTGGATGCTCTCTCCAACGCGGCGCTCTGACATAGTGAAGTCAGGGATTTCACTGTTTGTGCTGTCAGATAATAGGCAAAGAACACCTTCTTTTCCGATCTCGGCCATTTTCGTTAAGTTTGCTGGCTCTCCTACTGGAGTGAAATCAAACTTAAAGTCCCCAGTATGAACGATATTCCCTTGAGGTGTTTTTACAACAACTCCGTAAGAATCTGGGATACTGTGAGTAGTGCGGAAGAATGTTACCGAAGTTTTACGGAACTTAATGATATCATCTTCTTGGATTTCAATTAGCTTTGCTTTACGAAGAAGACCATGCTCTTCTAATTTGTTTTTGATGAGGCCAAGAGCAAGCTTGCCGCCATAAACCGGAATGTCTACTTCACGAAGCAGGTAAGGAATTCCGCCAATGTGGTCTTCGTGTCCGTGAGTGACGAAAAGGCCTTTAATTTTCTCTTGGTTTTTTACTAAATACGTATAATCTGGAATCACGTAATCGATTCCTAGTAGTTCGTCTTCAGGGAATTTGATACCGGCATCTATTAAGATGATTTCATCTTGAAATTGGACTGCATAGGTGTTTTTCCCGATCTCACCTAGCCCGCCTAGAGCGAAAACCGCTGCTTGATTGTTTTTTACAAATTTCATTGTCTATCAGATCTCCAATACTTTAAAGTTTTCGGCTTGCTTTTCATACTCATAGAAATCTCCTGAAACAGGCTGTATAAATTCTATGTTATATGGCTTGTCCTTTAATTTTCTACGGACTTCAAACACTGCAGATGCTTCCACAAAAAGAGATTCCGTCTTTTCTCTCACTGGTGCTTCAGCTACATCTTCTTGATAATACACTTTAAATAACATTGCTATCTCTCCTTAAAAAAATCTTCTAGCCCTTCGCCTCTCCTTAGGCAGTAAGGGAAGGAACCAGTATATATAGTTATTTTATGTAAGGGAAAAAGGCGGAAGTGTCCGTCGACCCACTATCTTGCGTCAAGCTACAATGCTTTTTTCCTTACAAAAAGACAACGCGAATTTTAATAATGCTTCCTAGTAATATCCATATAGCATAACCGGTCATTGGCCAAAAAGCCATTATTACCCTATATTATATACGATACATCATGAAATTTCATGTTTTTCCCTAAAAGAAGTGCTTTTCTATTTTCTCCAATAGAAAAGGATTAAAAACAGAGGGAGACAAATTCATGGATAAATAATATGTAAGAGTCCTCCAATAAAGAAGGACTCATTAATAGCAAGGACTAGGCAATTGTTTTTCGTTTAAGAATATTGTTCATTCTACGCAGTATTTTTTTTCTTAGCCTTCTTAGCATAAGCGTTTCACTCCTTGTACTTAAGGTACGTTCTGTTTGTTAGTAGTTAATATGCGTCAAACAGAGTAAATAGTTGCTGGTAAATATACGAAATTTGAGTACATGAGGAAATGGCTTTCACTTCTGAACAATATACGTAGAGTTTAGTATGGTTATCATCAGAGTAACATATAAATGGTCTATTGGGAATAAGACCTTTGGTTGTCTTTTATTACATCTGTATTGAGGATCAAATTATCATTGACAGCAAACGTTTTCTTCGTGTAGGTTAAAATAAATATTTATTTCGTTACCCTAAAAGTTAAGGTGGTAAGTTGGATGAAACGACTCTATGCAGCATTATTTACATTAAGTTTGATTTGGGGCATGTCCTTTTTATTTATAAAGTTGCTTGTAGTGGATTTAGGCGTCTGGGGAGTTGTTTTTTGGCGGTGTATGTTTGGGGCTGGTACGCTTTTAATCTTGCTTCTTATTCAGAACAAATTAAAGTTACTTCGGAACCTCCCACTATTTCCTATTGTTTTGATAGCAATATTAAATAATGCCCTTCCTTGGGCGCTTATTGCAGTTAGTGAAACGTCGATCAGCAGTAGTCTGGCTTCGGTTGTCAATGCTACGACACCGATTTGGACAATCTTGATTGGCTTTTCCATCTTTTCAAGTAAGATGGAGAAAATGCAATGGATTGGTGTCAGTGTCGGGTTTCTTGGGATTATCGTTTTACTGGAATTGAACATTCTACAATTGTTTCAGGATAATCTTCTCGGAGTAGGTACGATGTTGGGAGCAACCATTTGTTATGGTTTCGGTGCTCACCTTAGCAAGAGACATTTACAGAACACCCCGATCACTGTTATATCGTTTAGTACGTTAGCAGTAGCTGGACTCTTGTCTGGGATTATGATGGCATTTGTGCAACCATCAGGATTTTTAGCAGTAGGAAGTGTTTCCATTGTTGTATCTTTGATTGGTTTAGGGGTCTTTGGATCGGGTGTTGCGTATCTCCTTTATTATTACATGGTAAAGGAAGGGAGTGCGGAGTTTGCTTCTCTTGTTACGTATATTGTGCCGATAACAGCGATGTTATGGGGAAGCCTATTATTGGAAGAAAAAATAACCCCTCACATGCTTTTCGGTTTGATTCTAATCTTTAGTGGTGTATATTTATCTTCGTATAAAACTAAGGCAAAAAAACAAAAAGTGATAAAAAATGTCACAGTCTAAAGAAGTAAGGTGATTAAAGATGGAAAAGAAAATAGTGTTTTTTGATATAGACGGGACTCTTTTGAATCATGATAAAGAACTACCTGCCTCTACGAAAATGGCAATAAAAGAATTGAAAGAACAAGGAGTTTATGTAGCAATCGCTACAGGAAGGGCTCCGTTTATGTTTGCGGACCTACGCAAAGAATTGGAGATAGATACTTTTGTGAGCTTTAACGGCCAATATGTCGTTTTTGAAGGAGAAGTTATATACAAAAACCCGCTAAATGTAGAAAAATTGCATTTGCTACGTGAAAATTCCGAAAAAGTGTCACATCCATTAGTGTATTTAAATCATGAAACTATGAAGGCGAATGTTGAAAATCATCCGTTTATTAATGAAAGTATGGGAAGCCTGAAGTTTGTCCATCCGGAATATGGTCCAAGCTTTCTTGATGAGACGGAAATTTTTCAGGCATTATTGTTCATAGAGGATGAACACCAGCAAAGTTATGTGAAGGCATATGAAGATTTTGATTTCATCCGCTGGCATCAATATTCTACCGATATTCTTCCAAAAGGCGGCTCTAAAGCAATCGGTATTCAAAGGATGCTAGAAAGATTGCCATTTAAGAAAGAGAACGTATTCGCTTTTGGAGATGGATTAAATGATATTGAAATGATTGATTTTGTCGGAACAGGGGTGGCGATGGGGAATGCGCATCCTGAGTTATTGAAAGTGGCCAACCATGTTACTAAAGATGTAGGGGAAGATGGAATTCTTCATGGGCTCGAGCAAGTTGGATTACTAAAACAGAAAATCCGTTAAGCGTTAAGAAGAAAGCCTGATCGAATGTCGATCAGGCTTTCTTAAATATAAAAATAATAATAATCGGTTGATTTCCATTCCAGGCGCTTCGCTTGCCTGCGGGCGGTCCATGAGCCTCCTCGACTTCGTCTGCGACGTCTCACCTGTCCCTTCCTCCCGCGGGTGTCTGGGCGCCTTCAACTACAATCAACAAGATGACTTCATATACTTATGTTTTTAGATTGAAAAATCATCTCTCTATCGGTATTGCTCCTTCTGGAGGTTGAAATGGGTTATCTTGGTTTATGTGGTCATAGAACATGACGCCGTTTAAGTGGTCGATTTCATGTTGAAATACAATGGCCACTAATCCTTTCAAGCGCAGTTTAATTTCTTCGCCCTGCAAGGTGGTGGCTTTGACCGTTACGCGAGCATATCTCGGTACAAGTCCGGGGACGTCCCTATCTACAGATAGACAACCTTCACCCGAGGTAAGAAAACTTTTTTCAACAGAATGGCTAACGATCCTAGGGTTAAAAAGTGCGTAGCTATGTAGTGTTCCGCTTTCGTCTCTAATATGAATGGCAATCATCTTTTTAGGAACATTAATTTGGGGAGCTGCCAGCCCGACTCCAGGACGTAAATTATATTGTTGAGAAATATCAGGGTTTTGACTGTTTTGAAGGTACTCCATCATCTTTTGCAGAGTAATGGAATCTTCCTGAGAAGGGGGAAGGGATACGTCGCTTGCCACTACACGTAATGTGGGATGCCCTTCTTTTATGATGTCTTTCGCTGTAAGCATGATTTCACTCCTATCTAATATACTTCTATACTATACTCCAAAGTAGCTTATAAATGGTAGCTGTAATCTATCTCATTATATACTACCAAAAGCGGTATGTTACGTGAAACAATTCGTTTTGCCTTATTTAATTTTATGTGTAACATATGAATTTAATATTGTAAAAATTAGCAATAAAATTTATAGTTAAATAGAAGATATGTTAGGGGGATTTAAATTGCGTTTTTGGAAAAGGACTGTATATACGGGTACTCTGGCTTTTTCCCTAGTACTGGCAGGTTGTGTTAATGGAGAATCAGCTGAACAAGAAATATTTCAAACATTAGAAGAAGTAGTAGAACTTGAAGCCAGCTTTGAAGAGCAACAAGGACCTTTATTGGAATTAGAAAAAGAGGAATCTGCTATTTATGAAGAAATTCTTACCCTTGGGATGAAAGAGTTCGATCAAATTGTTAAACTTTCTCAAGAAGGGCTTGCTTTAGTGGAACAAAAAGAAGCTGCCATGAAAAATGAAAAAGAGAGCATAGAAGCAGCAAGGAGTCAATTTGAAGAGGTGAAAACTTCTATCGAATCCTTAGAAGATGAAGAGTTGAAAAAAGAGGCACAAGCGTTATATCAGCTAATGGAACAACGTTATGAAGCCTACATGACTTTATCAAATCATTATATGAAGTCAATGGAAGACGAAAAAGAAATGTACGAGTTATTCCAAACGGAAGATTTGACATTGGAGCAACTCCAAGTCCAGATAAATGATTTAAATGAGAAGTATGAAAAAATCAATGAAGCAAACAAATCGTTCAATGACCTTACCGACCAGTATAATAAAGCTAAATTGGATTTTTACAAAAAAGCGGGACTTAACGTCAGCTATGATAATTAAGTTTAAAAAAGACACGTTGGAGCTAGCCTCCCCGGGTCTTTTTTGTTGTAGAAATATGTTTTATTCTTATCTCAAAATAGTCAATGTTTCGTTAATGGTTAAGATTGAGTTATATCGGGAATGGGATTTATAGCGTTTTTTATTATTATGACATAACATGAAGTTGACCTGTTCTGCATTGTGATACAGTTTTAAAAGTTGTATTAGTACAGTTAAGGGTTCAGAATAAACTTTTTACTTTTTTTGGTTTTAAAAAGCAATGCAAGCAAAGAGATTGACGGGATTGCAAACTGTGTTGTAAACTTGACCTTGGTGAAAAGTTGTATTAATATTTTCTTCGGAAAGATTAATACAGTATAAATTTTAGTGTTTATCATGCGTATTGCTGAAGACACGAAAAGAGGAAAGATACGTTTTTGCATCACAAACAGAAAAATGTCTTTTAAAACACGTTTTTGGGTAACCTATTTTTGTATGTAATGATGTATTAAATAGTTCTCTTAATAGAAAGGAAGAGGTGACGTAGATGGCTGCAAAAACTAAAAATGCTAAATTTGATCCAAAGCAGCAGAAAGCGAAAGTGGAAGAACAATTCCAAACGTTCCAAATCTTAAATGAAGAAGGCGAAGTAGTAAATGAAGCTGCAATGCCTGAACTTAGTGATGATCAATTAAAAGAATTAATGCGCCGTATGGTATATACTCGCGTACTTGATCAGCGTTCCATTAGCTTGAACAGACAAGGACGCCTAGGTTTCTACGCTCCTACAGCAGGTCAAGAAGCTTCACAATTAGCTTCTCAATTTGCACTAGAAGCAGATGATTTTATTTTACCAGGATACCGTGATGTGCCACAGATGATCTGGCATGGTCTTCCTTTATATCAAGCATTCCTATTCTCTCGTGGTCACTTCCACGGCAACCAGATGCCAGAGGGTGTTAACTTATTGCCACCTCAAATCATCATTGGTGCTCAAATCATCCAAACTGCAGGTGTTGCACTTGGACTGAAGAAAAAAGGGAAAAAGACGGTAGCAATTACATACACAGGAGACGGTGGAGCTTCCCAAGGTGATTTCTACGAAGGTATTAACTTCGCAGGGGCTTACCAAGCACCAGCAATCTTTGTTGTACAAAACAACCGTTTTGCTATTTCCACTCCTGTTGAAAAGCAATCTGCAGCAGGTACAATTGCTCAAAAAGCGGTTGCAGCAGGTATTCCTGGAATCCAGGTAGACGGAATGGACGCATTAGCAGTTTACGCGGCAACTCGTGATGCTCGTGAGCGTGCAGTGAATGGTGAAGGTCCTACATTAATTGAGACATTAACGTACCGTTATGGTCCACATACTATGGCTGGAGATGACCCGACTCGTTACCGTACTTCTGAACTTGATGATGAGTGGGAAAAGAAAGATCCGTTAGTACGTTTCCGTAAATTCCTTGAAAACAAAGGAATCTGGAGCGAAGACGAAGAGAACAAAGTTATCGAAGAAGCGAAAGAAGATATCAAGGTTGCTATCAAGAAAGCAGATGACCAACCTAAACAGAAAGTTACAGACTTAATCTCTTTCATGTACGAAGAGCTTCCTAATAACCTAAAAGAGCAAAATGAAATCTACAAAGAGAAGGAGTCGAAGTAAGCCATGGCGCAAATGACAATGATTCAAGCGATCACTGATGCGTTACGCACAGAATTGAAAAATGACGAAAACGTCTTACTTTTCGGTGAAGACGTTGGTCAAAACGGTGGGGTTTTCCGTGCAACTGAAGGCCTTCAAGCTGAGTTCGGGGAAGATCGCGTGTTTGATACACCACTTGCAGAATCAGGAATCGGTGGACTTGCTGTTGGCTTCGGTGTAACCGGCTTCCGTCCTGTAATGGAAATCCAATTCTTCGGTTTCGTATACGAAGTAATGGACTCTGTTAGTGGACAACTTGCTCGTATGCGTTACCGTACTGGTGGCCGTTGGTCTGCACCAGTTACTATCCGCTCTCCATTCGGTGGAGGAGTTCACACTCCTGAACTTCATGCAGACAGCTTAGAAGGACTTATGGCGCAACAACCAGGTCTTAAAGTAGTTATCCCTGCAACACCTTATGACGCAAAAGGTCTTTTAATTTCTGCAATCCGCGATAACGATCCTGTTATTTTCTTGGAGCACATGAAATTATACCGTTCTTTCCGTCAAGAGGTACCTGAAGAAGAGTACACAATTGAGATCGGGAAAGCTGATGTTAAACGTGAAGGTTCCGACATTACAATGGTTACTTATGGAGCAATGGTACATGAGTGCTTAAAAGCAGCTGATCAACTTGAAAAAGACGGAGTATCCGCTGAAGTAATCGACTTGCGTACTATCAGCCCATTGGATATCGAGACAATCATTGCATCTGTTGAAAAAACAGGCCGTGCAATTGTTGTCCAAGAAGCACAAAAACAAGCTGGTATCGGAGCTAACATCGTAGCAGAAATCAACGACCGTGCGATTCTTAGTCTAGAAGCACCGGTATTACGTGTTGCTGCACCTGATACGGTATTCCCATTCTCTCAAGCAGAGAGCGTATGGTTGCCAAATCATAAAGATGTTCTAGAAACAGCGAAAAAAGTTCTGAACTTCTAATATATA
Organism: Sutcliffiella horikoshii; assembly: GCF_002157855.1. Lineage (NCBI taxonomy): Bacteria > Bacillati > Bacillota > Bacilli > Caryophanales > Bacillaceae > Sutcliffiella > Sutcliffiella horikoshii. The sequence continues at coordinate 1,755,239 of NZ_CP020880.1, forward strand.
ACCAGTTCTTCAACAGAGCTACCATACGGAAGTCCATTCTTCGCCTAGCCAAGAGTGGGCTCTCCATTTTATACAAAAGTAAGCAAAAGAAGGCTATCTCGTTATATTTATATCACTGTAGATTGGAGTGCAAGGTGTGAGACCCCCGAGCGTTGTGAGGAGGCTCAAGCACCGTCCCGCGGAAAGCGAACACCTGGAACGGAAATCTACAGAGGGTAACAGATTCCTTATAAAGCTATCTATCATAGGAGGTTGAATACTGTGGCATTCGAATTTAAACTGCCAGATATCGGTGAAGGTATCCATGAAGGTGAAATCGTAAAGTGGTTCGTAAAACCAGGTGACGAAATCGAAGAAGATGACGTACTTTGTGAAGTACAAAACGATAAAGCAGTCGTAGAAATTCCATCTCCTGTTAAAGGGAAAGTAACGGAATTAAAAGTGGAAGAAGGTACTGTCTGTACTGTTGGACAAACCATCATCACACTAGACGCACCAGGTTATGAAGACCTTAAATTTAAAGGTGACGACCACGGAAGCGACGATGAAAAAGCAGAAGAAAAAACAGAAGGACAAGTTCAAGCAACAGCTGAGGCTGGTCAAGATGTGAAAAAAGAAGAAGCGCCTAAAGAAGAGCCAAAAGCTGAAACTGGCGCTGGTACTCAAGAGCAAGTAGAAGTAGATCCAAACAGACGTGTTATCGCAATGCCTTCTGTACGCAAATATGCTCGTGAAAAAGGCGTAGAAATTCGTCAAGTAGCTGGTTCCGGCGACAATGGCCGTGTTCTTAAGAGTGATATAGATGCATTCTTAAGCGGAGGAAGCGCTAAAGCAGAAGAAACTACTACTGAAGCGGCTCCTGCAGCTAAAGAAGAAACAAAAACAGAAGCAAAACAAGAAAAACAAGCAATTCCTGCTGGTCAATACCCAGAGACTCGTGAGAAAATGAGTGGTATGCGTCGTGCAATCGCTAAAGCGATGGTTAACTCCAAGCACACTGCACCTCACGTAACATTAATGGATGAGATCGATGTGACAGAACTTGTTGCTCACCGCAAGAAATTCAAATCAGTTGCAGCAGACAAAGGTATTAAGTTAACATTCTTACCATACGTAGTTAAAGCACTTACATCTGCGTTACGCGAGTACCCTGTACTTAATACATCTCTAGATGATGCAACAGATGAGATTGTTCACAAGCACTATTTCAACATTGGAATCGCTGCTGATACAGAAAAAGGCTTATTAGTTCCTGTAGTGAAAGATGCGGACAGAAAGTCTATCTTCTCTATCTCCAACGAAATCAATGAACTTGCTGGAAAAGCACGTGACGGTAAATTGGCATCAGATGAAATGAAAGGTGCATCTTGCACAATCACAAACATCGGATCTGCTGGTGGACAGTGGTTCACACCGGTTATTAACCATCCAGAGGTTGCGATTCTAGGTATCGGCCGTATCGCAGAAAAACCTGTAGTGAAAGACGGAGAAATTGTAGTGGCTCCAGTTCTAGCATTATCACTAAGCTTTGACCATCGTATGATTGATGGCGCTACTGCTCAAAATGCGCTTAACCATATCAAGCGTCTATTGAACGATCCACAATTATTGTTAATGGAGGGTTAATAAATGGTAGTAGGAGATTTCGCAATTGATGTAGATACGCTTGTCATCGGTTCGGGCCCTGGCGGATATGTTGCTGCAATCCGCGCGGCTCAACTGGGACAAAAAGTAACAATCGTAGAAAAGAACACACTTGGTGGAGTATGTCTAAACGTTGGATGTATCCCTTCCAAAGCGTTAATTTCTGCAGGTCACCGCTTTGAAACAGCTCAACATTCTGAAGACATGGGAATCAAAGCTGAGAACGTAACAGTTGATTTCTCTAAAGTTCAAGAATGGAAAGCAGGAGTTGTGAAGAAATTGACTGGCGGAGTAGAAGGTCTACTTAAGGGGAATAAAGTAGACATCGTTTCTGGGGAAGCATACTTCGTAGACGGTAACACAGTTCGTATAATGGACGAAAACTCTGCGCAAACATACAAGTTTAATAACTGTATCATTGCAACAGGTTCTCGCCCAATTGAAATTCCGACTTTTAAGTACTCCAAACGTGTTCTTGATTCTACAGGTGCATTGGCACTTAAAGACATTCCAAAGAAACTAGTTGTTATCGGTGGAGGTTACATCGGTACGGAGCTAGGTACAGCTTATGCAAACTTTGGAACAGAAGTTGTTATTGTTGAAGCGGCAGATGAGATCTTGGCTGGATTTGAAAAGCAAATGAGCTCTCTTGTAAAGCGTAACCTGAAGAAAAAAGGAAACGTAGAAATCTTCACAAAAGCAATGGCTAAAGGTGTAGAAGAAACAGAAGATGGTGTGAAAGTAACGATTGAAGTAAAAGGCGAAGAGCAAACAATCGACGCTGATTACGTATTGGTTACTGTTGGTCGCCGTCCTAACACAGATGAGCTTGGCCTTGAGCAAGTTGGTGTGGAAATGACAGATCGTGGCGTTGTCAAAATTGACAAGCAGTGCCGCACTAGCGTTTCTAACATCTATGCTATCGGTGATATCGTTGATGGACCACCGCTTGCACATAAAGCTTCTTACGAAGGTAAGATTGCTGCAGAAGCAATTGCTGGTGAGCCTGCTGAGATCGACTACTTAGGTATTCCTGCAGTAGTATTCTCTGAACCAGAACTTGCATCTGTCGGTTACACAGAAGCACAAGCAAAAGAAGAAGGAATTGAAGTGACAGCTGCTAAGTTCCCATTTGCTGCGAACGGCCGTGCATTGGCATTGAACGCAACAGACGGATTCTTAAAGCTTGTAACTCGTAAAGAAGATGGATTAATCATTGGTGCTCAAATTGCCGGTTCTAGCGCATCTGACATGATCGCTGAACTTGGTCTTGCAATCGAAGCTGGTATGACAGCGGAAGATATCGCTATGACTATCCACGCGCATCCAACATTGGGAGAAATCACAATGGAAGCTGCAGAAGTGGCAATGGGAAGCCCTATTCATATCGTGAAATAATGGACCAACCTAAAGAGCCTCCGCAAATGTGGAGGCTCTTAATTTTATTTTAAACACAAAAAAAGGAATCCCTCCGGCTAATAGGTGGAATTCCCAGCTTGATTTAAGGCTTGTTCAATGGAAACAACGATATCTTTTTTAGGCTTTGAGCCTTCTATTTGTGTTACTACTTCATTGTCATGAACCACAATTAATGAAGGGGTTGCCTTTACATTGAACTGCTTATATAATAATTTTTCATTTTCAGAATGAACTACTTTTAAATTTGCAACTTCATCTGGAAATGAATTTTTCAAATCAATGATCGCATCATAATATGTACTCTCATCCTGTAAATTAGATTCGTCCGTAAAGAAAACGAGTGTCCGAGAATCATCAGGAAATTGAATGTGAGTTATCGATTGATTTTCTTGACAGGAAGATAAAATGAAAAAAGACAACGTGAAAAAAATAACAGCGCCTCTAATCATGGCAATCCTCACTTTCTATTAACAACATATATAATAATGAATAGTTACTTTTTTGTTCTGCTATTTGGTGCTATTCTACCATTAAATTTTATATAAACAGGCCTTGTCACGTAAATGTTACATAATTGAAAAATAGATAGCTCCTTTCTGGCATAATAATTATAAAGGTTTTTAATCATGATAAATCGGTTACATAAATAGAAATATGCAGTAAGGAGCTGCTTTTATGAAAAATTATGTGGTATTTTTAATACAAAATATTTTTTGGGGGACATATAGTCTGATAGAATGGTTTTCGGTTCGGGATAAAATGCAGGCCAAAATTATTTTATTAGGTATATTTATCTATCTCTGTTATACACTTGCCATGTCAATAATTCATAAAAAGAAGCATGCGGCATTGACAACTGCCATTAGTTTTATTTTCTATTTTAGTTTTCAGAGTCTATTTTACTATTTTGTTTTTGGTGGTTGAATTATCTTACTAAGATTTAATAACTGGAAAAAGATTGCCTTCATATAGTAATTGCTAGTATGATTAAAGGTGAAACTTACGTATGGAGGAAAGAATATGAAAAAATGGATACTATCAGCATCATTATTGCTCCTCCTTGTAGCTTGCGGGCAAAATGGACAAGTTGAAAATGAACAAAATTCCTCTTCAGAAAATCAGGCGGAAGAAAATGATTCTGTGGTGGAAGAGGATGAAAAAGAAAAAGATGTCCCTGTATCAAATACAGAAGACCCGAAAAAAGAACCTGAGGAAGAAGAAGTAGCTGACTCCGAGGAAGATCAGAATGAAAAAGAAAAAGAAGACTCTGGTAACGAGGACCAAGTACAAGAACCTTCTCCTGAAGAACCCCAATATGTCGTAAATCCTACCACTTCTGCTTTAGAACCAATAGGTGATGCAAACTCCGAGGTGGTTCTATTGACAATAGATGACGCTCCTGATTGGTATGCATTAGAAATGGCTACGACTTTGAAAGAACTTGGCGTAAAAGCTATCTTCTTTGTAAATGGTCACTTCCTTGAAACGGAGGAAGAGCAGGGGGTACTAAAGACCATTTATGAGATGGGTTTTCCGATTGGTAATCATACGATGACACATAAGTCATTAAGACAGCTTACGGAAGAAGAACAGTATGAAGAAATAGTATTGCTCAGTGACCGGGTAGAAGAAATCACAGGTGAACGCCCACGCTTTTTCCGTGCTCCGTTTGGCACTAATACAGATTATGCCTTAGAACTTGTAAAGCAAGAGGGCATGATTGCTATGAATTGGACATACGGTTATGATTGGGAAACAGACTACATGGATGCAGAAGCACTTGCAGATATTATGGTTAATACGGAATTTCTGAACAGCGGAGCCAATCTGTTAATGCATGACCGTGAATGGACCAAAGATGCGTTAAGCGATATAGTAAAAGGGCTTCAAGGCAAGGGATATGAGATACTTGACCCAGACTTGATTGGGACTGAAGATGATAGCGTAGAAACGGAATAAATGAATAACCCCCACTCCTTTGGGAGCGGGGGTTATTTGTGACAATGAAAGTATGTAAAACCATTGATTTCCGTTCCAGGCGCTTCGCTTGCCTGCGGGCGGTCCGTGAGCCTCCTCACAATGCTTCAGGGGTCTCACCTGTCCCTTCCTCCCGCGGGCGTCTGCGCGCCTTCCACTTCAATCAATAAGAGGACCTCATACCTCCAATGATTCAACGTTTATAGTAGTACATAATGCTGCCGGTAAATAGTTTAAGCTCAGCCTCTAGCTTTTTTGCAAGAAACTTACATAGTTCGTTAGCCTTTGCTTTATCTCCGTGGGTACTTTGGTCGTGCAACGTAACTTGTATGTAGGAGAGTGGTTCAGTCTCGTCTAAGGTGGCTTGCTGTGTGCCAACTCCTATAAGAATCATTTTGTACCGATCCTCCGTACCTTTTAAATAAAACCACTGGCCTTTGCCTTCAGGTTTTTCTTTTAATTCGTATGGGAAGGCTGCCTGGCTGTATTCCCATCCTAATTGTTTTCCAGTTTTAGATGTTATGTCTTTATAGTAGTTTAATAACTCTTTTACATGTTCAACGGTAAGCGTTTTCTCTTTTGATTTGGGAACTAAATTAATGTAAGCGCTACTGGCCATCAAATTCACTCCTAAGATTACTATTCCATTATATATATTCTAGCATTAGAGGAAATCGGCTGACAATCACTAAGTGAAAATTCTTGCAAATCAAGCATTTCGTAAGTTATAATAATATTCTGAATAACCAAAAAATAAAAAGGAGGTACCTTATGAACTTATTTGACAAGCTTTATGATAACAATGAGAATGTTCCTGTTCGCTTTGTTGGCTTTACGACTAAAGATGTTAGATATGATTTTGGTATCGTGTACACGAATATGTTTTTTGGTAAGCCCCTTGTCATCTGTATGCAAACCGGCCGTTCTACCCTCCTCGACCCTAAAGACATTACTGACCTTAACCACCTTCAGCATGTATTCCGAATTGATTCACAACAGGAAGCAGAAGACCTTGCAGAGTTTTTTACTGAGGCGATACCTGCAAGTCCGTTTCAAGAGCAATATGAATAAAAGCTAATCTCCTTCGAGGCCAATGTCCTGTTTTTAGGGCATTGGCCTATTTCATTAAAATAAGAAAGTTTGTAATTCAGTTGATTTCCGTTTCAGGCGCTTCGCTTGCCTGCGGGCGGTCCGTGAGCCTCCTCAGGCTTCGCCTTCCGGGGTCTCACCTGTCCCTTCCTCCCGCGGGCGTCTGCGCGCCTTCCACTCCAATCAACTAGGGGTTTTTACATACCAAAAGATTCAAGAAGAATATCTTAACGAGTTAGTTGGATTAGCATAAACGTTTTTTAACGAAGTTTCTAGCTGTGGATTGGAGCAAATGGCAAAGACTCCTGCGGGGGGTAACGGTTGATTGAGACCCCGCAACGAAGTGAGGAGGCTCAATCACCGTCCCGCGGAAAGCGAAGCCATTTGCGGAAAGGAACAGCGGTGATAAACCAAGTTTTATAAGACTGGGCGGTTTATGCCCATTTTTATGTGGTGGCAAATTTAAATGTGTTATACAATTTAATCATTGACATAACACATTAGAGCCTTTATGATGTAAGTAAGACAACATAAAGCGCTTTCATTAAAAGGCAGCTTTGCAAAAAAATTTCTTTTAGGAAAGAGGTTGAAGGGTATGGGTACAATCATTTGTCAAACTTGTAACAGCGCGGTGGATCACTTTGAGGATGAAAAAGTTACGACTTATTATGCAAAATGTCCAGATTGTCAGTGCTCTGAAAAAAGCGAAGATTTAGCCTAGAATTATATATTAATAGAAAGAGCAGGTCCCCGGGGTAGGAGGGGACCTGCTCTTTGTTCATTTTATCGAATTGCTTTGTGTTCCTTAATTACTCTTAAGGTTTTCAATTCATGATCTTCGGGACCTTGTACTGGCAGTCCTACTTCTAACGTTCTTGTAATGTAGGACAAGTTTTCTTCTGTTATGATCTCACCAGGAGTGAAAATTGGAATGCCTGGAGGATACACCATGATAAACTCTGCGATAATACGGCCGGCAGATTTTTCAAACGGAACAACTTCCGTTTCAGAGTAGAAGGCATCGCGTGGTGCAATCGCTAACACCGGAATGTCGGGAAGAAGAACCTTTACTTTTTCACCGGAATCTCCAGCCTGTTGATGAAACTCTGCTGATAACTCTTTAAGGGCTTCTAATAACGTTCCAGTCTCCACCTCTGAGTCTCCAGGTGTGATAATACAAAGAATGTTATAGAGGTCAGAAAGCTCCACTTCGATGTTATATTTTTGACGAAGCCATTTCTCGACATCATACCCTGTAAGGTTTAATTTCTTTACAGAAATAATCAACTTCGTCGGGTCATAGTCAAAGGTTGCTTTTCTGCCTAAGATTTCAGGTCCTACACAATGTAAATGCTCAATTTCATTAATAGCATCCCGTGTTTGGTTGGCAAGTTGGATCGTCTTTTCTATAAGCAAGTGTCCTTCGGTGGCAAGTCGTTTCCTTGCAACATCCAACGAAGCCAATAGTAGGTAAGAGGTGGATGTAGTGGTTAACATACTTAAAATGCTTTGAATGCGATTTACATTCACCAATCCTTCTCGTACATTCAATATAGAGCTTTGTGTCATAGAGCCTCCAAGCTTATGGACACTTGTCGCAGCCATGTCAGCTCCGGCCTGCATAGCGGATAAAGGAAGTTCCTCATGGAAATGGATATGAACACCGTGCGCTTCATCCACAAGAACAGGGACGTTAAAAGAATGAGCAATTTCAACAATCTGGCTTAAATCAGCTGAAAAGCCAAAATAAGTTGGGTTAATGACAAGAACACCCTTTGCGTCAGGATGTTGCTGAAGCGCCTTTTCCACAGAGTCTGTCGTGATCCCGTGAGAGATTCCTAAGTCTTTGTCCACTTCTGGGTGGATAAAGATTGGAACTGCTCCTGAAAAAACAATGGCAGACATGACAGATTTATGAACATTCCTTGGTACGATGATTTTCTCTCCAGGCCCGCATACAGCCATTACCATTGTCATGATGGCTCCACTTGTACCTTGTACGGAGAAAAATGTATGGTCAGCTCCAAAAGCTTTTGCTGCAAGGTCTTGGGCTTCTTTAATCATCCCCTTAGGCTGATGGAGATCATCAAGGGGTCCAATATTGATTAGATCTATGGAAAGAGCATTTTCACCGATGAATTCACGGAATTCTGGATCGATCCCAGCTCCTTTTTTATGTCCGGGAATATGGAATTGAACCGGGTTCCCTTTTGCATGATTTAAAAGTCCAGTAAATAATGGCGTGTCGTTTTGAGAATATGTCAACTTACTTATGCACCTCTTTAATTTAGCTTAGTTTCGGTTTCGTTTATCTTAACGCATCGAATTACGCAGAACAAACATTCACATAAAACAAATGAAATTATAGCATTTATCCTCTTCATTGCATAGCAGGAATTTGCCACATTATAAAGAAACATATAAAGAGAGATAGAAAGGGGAAGATGATCATGAAATGGGAAACAAGAATAACCAAACTTTTAAATATAAAATATCCAATTATCCAAGGTGGACTTGCTTATTTAGCATACGCTGACCTGGCTGCCGCGGTTTCGAATGCAGGAGGTTTAGGGCAAATAACGGCAATGAGTTTGGAAAGTCCAGAATTATTAAGAGAAGAGATTCGAAAGGTTAGAAGGATGACGGATAAGCCTTTTGGTGTGAACTATGCAATTGGCCAACATGGAAGACCTTTTGAGCATATGTTGGATATTGCTTTGGAAGAAGAGGTTCCGGTCATCTCCATGACAGGGGGAAACCCTGCACCGATTTTCAAAAGGCTAGAGGGCTCAGTTTGCAAAAAGTTAGTTCTGGTAGCAGCTCGCAGACAAGCAGAAAAAGCGGAAGAGCTAGGTGCTGATGCCGTCATGGTCGTAGGACAGGAAGGAGGAGGTCATCTAGGCAAAAATGACCTAGGTACCATGGTATTAGTTCCAAAAGTAGTAGACGCCTTAAAGATACCTGTCATCGCTTCAGGAGGCATTGGTGATGGGCGCGGGATGATGGCTGCATTGGCACTTGGTGCAGAAGGGATAGAAATGGGAACAAGATTTATCGCAACCAAGGAGTGCCTGCATGCTCATCCTATTTACAAAGAAAGGCTGGTAAGCGGAACCGAGAATGATACGGTAGTCATCAAAAGAAGTCTTGGTGCCCCTGCAAGGGCCATTCAAAATACTTGGACGGAACAAATATTAAAGATAGAACAGGAAGCAAAAGGGTATGAAGGATTGAAAGACTTCATTAGTGGTACTGCGAACAAGCGGTATATCTATGATGGCAAAACAGATTCAGGTTATGCATGGGCAGGGCAGGTAATGGGGTTGATCGAGGATGTGCCAAGTGTGGATCAGCTTTTGTCTAGAATGGTGAAGGAAGCGGAAAATATTAGAGAGAAGTGGACAAACTAGAGAATGAAAATGATATACTTTACTTTTCCACTATACATATTTTGAGGTGAAGTTATGGATTTCTCTTATCCCATTTCCTATGATTGGTCTACAGATGAAATTGTAGATGTTATTGCACTATATGAAGCGGTTGAGCTCACTTACAGCAAAGGCGTGGAGCGTGACCAGCTTTTATCCTTATATCGCCGGTTTAAAGAGATCGTGCCAGGCAAGGCGGAAGAACGAAACCTTGCAAACGAGTATGAGGAACTTAGTGGTTTCTCTGTTTATCGTACGATAAAAAAAGCAAAAGACATGAATCCAGGCGAACAGGTGAAGATGTCGAAGTGATACGAAAAAATCTCAGAACCTAGATGGTTCTGAGATTTTTTTGTTTATGCTTCCACCGTCTGTTTTGTCATCTGATAAAGCCCTTTTACTGTCTGGATAGCTTCCTCGATGCGCGCAACGGTTTCATCTCCCGTAAGCTTGATTGCCTCTTCTTTAGGTATTTGTATGCCGCAAAGTATTTCTGCTTTTTTTACGTTGATCAGTCGTTCAAATAGCTCTTTGTGGGTTTCCTCCGTCAAATCAGATTGGCGGATAACTTCTGGTTTCGTGTGATCTTTGGACCAGACAAATTCAGAAGGAATCTGCTCGCGAATGGACGATACATTTTTAAGTAATATCTCACCAAAAGCTTCTTTCATCGGTGCTTCATAGATAACGGCAAACCAGACAAATACATGTGTCTCCCACAAGCCGATCTGGAAATGTGGTAACATCTTGTATCCGCGTGCATTGTTTGCAAAGGCAACCCAGGAATCTTTTGGAGGGTTCTTGGTTCTTCTTGCATGTTTGGCAACATGATAGTGCATTTCATCACCAGTCATGGCAGTTAGTGAGGGAGAGAAATATTGGCCAAGCTGTTCAAACTTTGGCTGTATTTGAGATTTTAGAGTTTCCATTCTATCTTCAAGTCCATCTATTGTAAATACTTCAAAATCTTCTTTTTTAAATCCGTTGAAATTTTCGTTTGTCATGTAGTCGCCCCGTTTCTAAAACTTTGCTTTTTTTATAATCCTCATTTTAGCATAGCCAATTTTTCCTGCCAAAAGATTAGATTTTCAACCTCTTCCTTTCTTTTTAGGTAACTGCACATTTTAGTTACCATCTTTCATTCCCTTCATATGATATAGCAACCATTAGAAAATTAAATCCTTTGGACCGAGAAACTTTATAGAAGGAGGGAATAACCGTGAAACAAGTGGCGACACCTTGGAAAAAGAAAAAAGAGGAAAATCAGCGCGCGGTCTTACGAATGGAAATCGACTATGAACTGGCAGTTTTATTCGAAGCAATACAAGAGAGTGATAAGGAAAAAATGAAAAAAACGAAATCTAAATTAGAGCAATTAAGAAAAGAAATGTTAAGTCTAGAGGTTTAGTGGCATAGGCTACTTAGACGAACCTGTATGAGGTTCGTTTTTCTGTGTGACCTATTACTTGATTTTACTCATTCGTTTAAGTAAGCTAAAACATACATAATTTGTTTAATCGTTATAGAATAGCTGCAATGACAAGGTTAACAGAAGGGCAGGAGAACACATGAATTGGACTGAAATTGATGAGAATGCAAAAAAATGGACGAGAGAAGCGGGAGAACGTATTCGAACTTCTTTCAGCAAAGAATTGATGATACATACAAAATCCTCTCCTGATGATCTGGTGACTAATATTGACCAGGAAACGGAACAATTTTTTATAGAACGAATTAGAAAAACTTATCCAGAACACCAAATTCTTGGTGAAGAAGGATTTGGTGATGAATTGGACAAACTTGATGGAACGGTTTGGATTATCGACCCTATTGATGGAACGATGAACTTTGTCCATCAGCAACGTAATTTTGCTATCTCCGTTGCTGTATATGAATATGGCGTGGGAAAGATTGGGCTGATTTATGATGTGGTTCATGACGAGCTATACCATGCAAAAGTAGGGGAAGGAGCTTATTTGAACGATACGAAACTGCCACAGTTGGAAGAGGTGGCAGTAGAGAAAGCGGTTATCGGTTTAAATGCCACATGGATCACGGAAAATAAGCGTATCGACCCCACTATTCTGGCCCCGCTTGTGAGGAAAGTAAGAGGTACAAGATCTTATGGGTCGGCAGCGCTTGAAATGGCCTATGTAGCAACAGGGCGCATTGATGCATATATTACGTTGAGACTTTCCCCTTGGGATTTTGCAGCGGGACTAATACTTGTAAACGAGCTCGGTGGTAAAGTGACCACACTCCATGGTGAACCGCTTAATATGCTTGGACAAAACAGTGTCTTTGTAAGTAAACCGGGTTTACATGAAGTGATTAGCAAGGATTACTTGTATAAATTGAAGAAATAAATGTAACCCACGGTCGTGAATAGACCGTGGGTTTCATTTATTTTTAAATTATAGTAGGAACATTTTGTCAATTTTATAATTGTCCGTTTTCACGCATTTTTCTTTTTGTTTTGAATCCAAGTCCCATGACCACACCGAATAAAACAAACGCTCCAATGATTCCAAGCGTGTTTCTCTCACCGATTGCGATTCCGACCATGCCTAAAGAAACCGCTGCCAAAACCGCATAAAGCATGAAAATCCACTTAATATCCTTCATAAAATCAACTCCTTTGGTTAACGCTAATTACATATAACATATATTTTACATAAGTCTCTTTCTCTTTTCTACCATGTTTGTGGTATAATACTAAAGTTGTTAAGTTGTAAAATTAGGGAGATGAAATAGTGAACATCCGCAATGATATTAGAAACATCGCAATTATCGCTCACGTAGACCATGGTAAAACAACGTTAGTGGACAAATTGCTACATCAAGCTGGGACGTTTAGAACGAACGAGCAGGTAGCAGAACGTGCCATGGACTCCAATGATTTAGAAAGAGAACGTGGGATTACTATATTAGCTAAAAATACGGCAATAAACTATAAAGATACGCGCATTAACATCATGGACACACCTGGACATGCCGACTTTGGTGGAGAAGTGGAACGTATTATGAAAATGGTTGATGGTGTACTTTTAGTAGTAGATGCTTATGAAGGCTGTATGCCTCAGACGCGCTTTGTATTGAAAAAAGCGTTAGAGCAGAACCTGACACCAATCGTAGTTGTTAACAAAATTGACCGTGACTTTGCTCGTCCAACTGAAGTTGTTGACGAAGTAATTGACTTGTTCATCGAGTTAGGTGCAAACGAAGAACAACTTGAATTCCCAGTTGTATATGCATCTGCGATCAACGGTACAGCTAGTACAAATCCTGAAAAACAAGATGAAAACATGGAAGCGATCTATGAGTCCATAGTTGAACACATCCCAGCTCCAGTTGATAACAGTGCCGAGCCGCTTCAATTCCAAGTAGCGCTTCTTGACTACAATGACTATGTAGGTCGTATCGGGGTTGGACGTATCTTCCGTGGGACGATGAAAGTTGGCCAACAAGTTGCTCTAATGAAGCTTGATGGTTCTGTAAAACAATTCCGTGTAAGCAAGCTATTTGGTTTCATCGGTCTTAAGCGTGTGGAAATTGAAGAAGCAAAAGCTGGGGACCTTGTAGCAGTTTCCGGAATGGAAGACATCAACGTAGGAGAAACAGTTTGTCCGGTTGATCAACAAGATGCACTTCCTGTTCTTCGTATTGACGAGCCAACTCTTCAAATGACTTTCTTGGTAAACAACAGTCCGTTTGCAGGTAAAGAAGGTAAATTTGTTACTTCTCGTAAAATTGAAGAGCGTTTGAATGCACAGTTGGAGACTGATGTAAGCTTGCGTGTAGATCCAACCGATTCTCCGGATGCGTGGGTTGTTTCAGGGCGTGGAGAGCTTCATTTATCCATTCTTATTGAGAATATGCGCCGTGAAGGTTTCGAGCTTCAAGTGTCTAAACCTGAAGTAATCATCAGAAATATCGATGGTAAGAAATCCGAGCCGGTTGAGCGTGTGCAAATTGACGTACCTGAAGATTACACTGGTGCAATCATGGAATCCATTGGAGCTCGTAAAGGTGAAATGGTTGACATGATCAATAATGGTAATGGTCAAGTTCGTTTGATTTTCATGGTACCTTCTCGTGGATTGATCGGTTATACAACTGAATTCCTTTCCCTTACTCGCGGATACGGAATCATCAACCACACATTTGACAGCTACCAGCCAATGGCAGCAGGTCAAGTAGGTGGACGTCGCCAAGGTGTTCTTGTTTCTATGGAATCAGGCAAAGCATCTACTTATGGTATCATGGGTATTGAAGACCGCGGCGTTATCTTCGTTGAGCCTGGAACAGAGGTTTACGAAGGAATGATCGTTGGAGAGCATAACCGTGAGAACGACCTTGTTGTTAACGTTTGTAAGATGAAGCAGGCTACTAACGTGCGTTCTGCGACTAAAGATCAAACAGTTAGTATGAAAAAGCCTCGCCTTATGACATTAGAGGAGTCTTTAGAATACTTGAACGACGATGAGTACTGTGAAATTACTCCACAATCCATCCGTTTACGTAAAAAGCTTCTTGATAAAAACGAACGTGAAAGAGCAGCGAAAAAGAAAAAGTTCGCTGAAGCATAAAAAATTAGAAATGGGGATGCAGGGGTGCTTGAAAGAGGACCTTTGTCATCCCTTTTTCTAAATCTCTATCTAAAACTGTTAGAAATGGGGAAAAGGCAATGGATGTAACACAAAGGTTATCCTTTTTTGCTAGTCTATTCCGTGTGGATGAAAGTCCTGATCTAGGAATGTGGCTTTTGTATTTTACCATTTTAGGATTGTCCATTTTAGTTTATAAGCTTGGATTCGCATTGAAGCTGCCTGTTTTAAAGTCAGTGGTTATTTATACCTTCCTTGCTTTAGGAAGCACAGTGCTTACGTTTCTTGGAATCTTTCTTCCTGTTGGAGAAGGTTTGGTAGTGGCAGCTTTAATATTGATTATCTATAAGATTCGACTTCACCGTTCAAAGCAAGCGGAAAGCACAGAATCATAGGGGGTCAGTAGATGAGGTCTTTACAAGACACGCTTTATAATTGGCTGACCATTAAGGTGGTAGCAGAAGCAAGACCGGAAGATAAATCCGCGCACGATACAATGAAGTTGTTTGAAGGAATTCTCTTAGAAGATCATAAACTCTCAAACATTGTAGTATCTAAAGAGGAGCCAATGTATTACGTGGAATATGAAAAGGACGAAGAACGGCACAAAGTAAGATTTCCAATTGAATTAATCGACGTGATGCTCGAACAAATTCAAAACGAGCCTGATAAGTACCATAATTATGAATAAAATAGAAAAAGGATAGCTCCTTCTTGAGTGATTATGATTGTCACTTCCGAGGGATCTATCCTTTTTGCTTATTTTTATAAAATATAGGGAGAAATACAGCAAAGGCCAAGTGCCCGATCGACCATAATAGTATCGCAATTACATCCGTTGGTGCCGGGGTTTCTTTTATAGCCAGTATCGTCAATGGAAAATATAAAAGAATAGTAGGAAAAGTGATACCTATAGCGAGCAGGTATTGTCTTCTTTTATCAAATAAGTGGAAATGCTCCACAATATAAGAAAACATAATACCGATTAGCACAGCAACAATCAAGTGAAGGGAGAATTCGGCCAGTTCGGATAGGTTTGCATTATTTAAACCTGGGATAAAATCGACATTCAATAAAAGCACATATATCTTTTTTCCCGAGAGGATTTCAAGGGCTTTAATAAACAAACCCATCAAGATCCCGCTTATCAAACCAGTAAAAGCGCCTCTTCGTATCAAGTTCTACCACTCATCCTGATTTTGTTTTTGTTCATATAGCTTAAAATTCCCTGTAGCTTTTCTCTCGTTGGTTCTTTTTTCAATTCTTTCACTGCATTCGTCGCACATATATGTATGAATTGGTCGGTTGCGAAGCCTTTTCGCAACTAACGTTTCGTCATCGATGCTTTCAATTTTATCACAAATTACACACTTGACTCTCATGGCACACCTCTTTATTCAATCTTACTCATTAGTATAGCATAAAGGGTGAAAATTAAGAATTAATTGCTAACAGGGGTGTTGAATGTATAACATAATGGTGCTGTTTCTTTCTATGGAAATGGTGATATGGTAAGATTAATAAAAATATTGTAGGGGGATGGACCATGCCTAACCTTGTAGAAAATGTTCTTGTAGAACCACTTATAGAAGCATTGCAAAAAGAAACTCTTGTGACAATCAGTACTGTGGATTATGAAACAGGTGGTCCGAATGTGAGTGCAATCTCCTGGCTATTTGCTCCAAATGAGAAGACTATTTTACTTGCTGTTAATGCGGAGTCTCGCATTGTGAAGAATGTGTCCCATAATAGCGAATTAGTGGTTAACCTGATGGCCAATGATTCGGTTTACTCCATTCATACGGAAGCAACTGTTAAAGTAGAGAGAATGGATAATGTCCCATTAAAATTGGCGTTGTTGCATCTTGATGTAAAAGTAGTAAGGGATGTCATGTTTTATGGAGCGAAAATAAGTGTAGAGCCGAAATTCGAGAAGACCTATGATGTAGAAGCTGCTAAGAAATTAGACCATCAGGTAATGACGGCGGTCCGTAGGTATAGCTAAGAGCAGTGATTGGGGAACCAGGTGTATGCCTGGTTTTTTTGATGAAAGTAAGTATAAATTCCGGTTGATTTCCGTTCCAGGGGCTTCGCTTGCCTGCGGGCGGTCCGTGAGCTTCCTCGGGTTCGCCTTCCTGGGTCTCACCTGTCCCTTCCCCCGCGGGCGTCTGCGCGCCTTCCACTCCATTCAAGAAGGTGGCTTCATTCATCGAAGGGTTTATGAAATGGTATCTAACCGAGAGAACTGAATAAGCACCTATGTATATTTTACGTAATTTTAGCTGTGGATTGGAGCAAATGGTGGAGTCTCCAGCGGGGAGCGGGGGAGTAACGGTAGCTTGAGACCCCCCACAGCGCAGCGAGGAGGCTCAAGCACCGTCCCGCGGAAAGCGAAGGCCATTTGCGGAAAGGAACAGCTGCGATAACCCAATACCCTTGTGGTTTATGATAGTAGTGACCGGGCTTCCTTCGGCCGGTTTTTCTTGAAGTGGGAGGGGGCGAGGGTAATATTGTTGGACCGAGTCGATTTCTTGATATAATCTGTTTTTTCTTGATATATCACAAAAATTCTTGATATATCTCCAGAATTCTTGATATATCCGGAAATTTATTGATATATTGTTTTTTTTCTTGATATCCCCTCACCCGCAGTGCCTGCAGTGCATAAAAAACTGCCCCGAAGTGGAAGTTAATCCACGTCGGGACAGCTAACAACGTAATTTTAGCAAATCTCTAGTCCTGTTTTACTTCCTTGTATCGTTTTTCGTCTTTTTGGTTATTGGATTGATTCTGTTGTTTCTGTTCCAGTTGTTTTTCCTGATCTTTTGGAAGTTTCGAGTTATTTTGCTCCGTTGGGTTAGGAGCTACCGGTTCTTTTAGATCAATCGGAATTTCAGGCATTACCCTTCCAACAATCTCCGCCAACTCTTCCATCACACCTGTTACAGGTCGTCCGTTTTGAATGTCTCGTCCCATTTCCTGCAAGCGAACAAAGGAGTCTGCATCTGCAAGGATGATAGCCGTAGCCCCATATGGGTCATTCTTCAAACTCTCTGCCACAGAATATTTAATGGTGCTTACTCTTTCACGGTCTAGGTCAGAGTTTACATCAATCCCTACCACCGCGTATGGACCAAGCACAACAGCAGTTGCATCATTTACATTTGGAACTCTTGTAGCAAGTTCCACCAGATGAGCGGAAACTTCCTGCCCTGTTTTTCTATCCACCTGCACATCTGCAGAATCTTTTACATGAATAATACGAGAGTTTTCATTCTCGCTTGAGATATTTCTTGGTTGATTGTTCATACAACCTGTAAGAGACAATGTTACGATTGCGGTCACTAATAAATATCTTTTCACCTATTTCACTCCTTCTTTCGGATGATTCCATTTTCATCTGTCTTGATTTTATTGTTTATTTGTTCTTCTATCTTTATTCATTCCGACATATATTTTAACAACGGTCCGTCCCTCTTTTATGGTCAAGTAGTAACACACTAATTGTATTGGGGCCATATAATGTATGGGAGGATGCCTTGATTCACTCCAGAAAGACAATAGAAGGGCTGAGAGTAGGAGGCGGCAGGTTGGGTAAAATTTATGTATTAGATACGAACGTACTGTTACAGGATCCATATGCAATCTATTCATTTGCAGATAATGAGGTGGTTATTCCTGCGGTGGTATTGGAAGAAGTGGATTCGAAAAAAAGATATATGGATGAAATAGGAAGGAATGCCAGACAAGTTTCCAAATTAATTGATTCCTTAAGAGCTACAGGAAAGCTTCATGAAAAAATACCTCTGCATAATGGTGGAGCGCTTCGGATTGAACTGAACCATAGAAGTTTCCATCAGCTGCAGGAAATTTTCGTGGAGAAGACAAATGATAATAGGATTCTTGCAGTCGCGAAAAATCTTTCATTGGAAGAGCAGACAAAAGAGGCTGGGCGGACCGTCATATTGGTGAGTAAGGATGCATTAGTACGCGTGAAGGCCGATGCAATAGGGTTGATTTCTGAGGACTTTTTAAATGACCGTGTCGTGGAAGTGGATCATATTTACAAAGGATTCCTCGAGATTTATGTTCCGACAGATACTCTTAACGCTTTTTATGTAAAAGGGGAAATCAGTGCCGCAGAATTAGCGAATCACCCGTTTTATGCCAATCAGTTTGTGATTATGAAAGATGCATTGGGCGGTTCGGCTTCAGCCGTTGGTATTATTGACTCGACCGGGAAGAAAGTGAAAAAACTCGTTTTTGATCAAGATCATATATGGGGAATTAGGCCGCGTAATGTACAACAAACGATGGCGTTTGAAATGCTTTTACGGTCGGATATTCCACTTGTTACGCTGACGGGTAAGGCAGGAACGGGGAAAACTCTCCTGGCGTTAGCTGCAGGACTTATGCAGACAGAGGACTTGAACCGTTATAAAAAACTGCTAGTGGCACGTCCAATTGTACCTGTTGGTAAAGATATCGGCTTCCTTCCAGGTGAAAAAGAGGAGAAGCTAAGACCGTGGATGCAACCGATCTATGACAATCTGGAATATTTATTCAATACAAAAAAACCGGGAGAACTTGACGCTATTCTTGCTGGGATGGGGTCTATTGAAGTGGAAGCATTGACCTATATAAGGGGTAGAAGTATTCCGGAGCAGTTCATTATTATTGATGAAGCGCAGAACCTTACAAAGCATGAGGTGAAAACCATTTTAACGAGGGTAGGGGAGCGGAGTAAAATTGTTCTGATGGGTGATCCGGAGCAAATTGATCATCCTTACCTGGATGAGTACAATAATGGTTTGACTTATGTGGTGGAGCGGTTTAAGGATCAGAAGTTAGCTGGTCATGTGAAGCTTGTCAAAGGGGAACGTTCGATGCTTGCAAAGCTTGCTGCAGACTTGCTATAAAGCATAGACCAGCTGTTGATTTCCACAAAAAAAGTACCGCCGTAACTTTTGTCACGGCGGTACTTTTGGGGAGTCCCTTTTATTTTACGATGATTTTATGTACTCCTGTAAGAGGTTCTGAATGATTGGAGCCATCCTCAAAATAAATGTGGACAGGTCCGTTTTCTTTTAGTGGTTTGCCGTTTTTAGAAAAAGCAAGAATGATTTCCTGTGCAGTAGGGATGTCAACCTCAAGTTCCGCATCTGCTCCTACAAATACCACTTTAGTGGAGTCGGGTTGTGGTTCTGCATTGTGCAAGAATGGACCGAATTTAATGCCAAATGTACCATTCAACAGTTTTTCTTTTTCGAATTTACGTTCTGATTTCAAAGTTGGTGGGTAAATGGCACCTTCTCTGATCTCACGCTCCCAATGTTTCGAAACTGCTTTTGTATATTCCTCAAGCTCATCTGTTTTCTCGCGTTTTTGTTCTGTGAAATATGTATCCAAATCAATTCTGCGATCGTCGAAAATCCAGACACCTGGATCGAGTGTAATCGAGAAATTAACTTTTCCTTCTATTCTGATGATATTTTCCATGTTGTCCCCCTAAATTGTAATCCTTTTCATTATTATATAACTTGTATGTTTTTTTGTCATGTAATCGGGGAATCTATTGGTAGATTCACGTCGGATATTAAGGGGTGTCGCAATTGGCATGTAAAAGTGAGGATGTTTTAAAGTCATTAGTGGAAGAGGCAAGGAAGGTAGCAAATGAAGGAAAAGTGGCAAACTACATACCTGCATTACAAAAGGAAAACCCGGAGCATTTGTCATGTGCCATTGTTTACCCAAATGGTAACTGTGTATCAGCAGGGGATATAAAGAGGCGATTTACGCTGCAAAGCATTTCAAAAATTATCAACCTTGCACTTGTTCTCATGGATTATGGACCTGAACATGTTTTTCATAGAGTAGGGATGGAGCCAACGGGTGACCCATTCAACTCGATTATTAAATTAGAGACATCCTCAAAAGCCAAGCCACTCAACCCAATGATAAATGCTGGCGCACTTGCCGTCACTTCCATGATGAAGGGCAGTAATGCCGAAGACAAAGTAGAATATATATTAGATTTTGTCAGGAAGCTTACAAATGAACCTAACATCGATTATTGTGAGGAAGTCGCCATCTCGGAATTTACTACATCTTTTCTAAACAGGTCTCTCTGTTTTTATATGAAGGGTGACGGAGTAATACACGGGAATGTAGAAGAGATTATGGAAGTATATACGAAACATTGCGCTATAAGACTGAATTGTCTTCAATTGGCACGGATGGGTGCTGTTTTTGCAATGGATGGTATTAATCCATTGACGAACGAACGTGTGATGCCAAAGGAAGTTGCTCGTATTTGTAAAACATTCATGGTTACCTGTGGAATGTACAATGCATCAGGCGAATTTGCCATAAAAATTGGTATTCCGGCAAAAAGCGGTGTATCAGGGGGAATTATGGGTTCTGTGCCAGGACGGATGGGGATAGGAATATTCGGCCCTCCATTAAATGAAGTGGGGAACAGCCATACTGGCCTAAAATTACTAGAATTACTACAGGATAAATATGATTTAAGCATGTTTTAATATTGAGTTATAGTAAATGCGCGGATCCTCCTTGCAATTTTTTAAAAATAACGATAAAATTTATAGATAAGATAGGCAATTGTACGTAAACGGAGGGATCGATATTGGCATCAGATATCGTGGTCGATCATCGTGATAAAGCTATTACGCTTTTAAAAGCTGATTCAGATAAAATTTTGAAGCTGATTCAAGTCCAAATGGACAACTTGACCATGCCTCAATGTCCATTATATGAAGAAGTGTTGGACACGCAGATGTTCGGGCTTTCTCGAGAAATGGATTTTGCGGTTCGCCTTGGCTTAATTTCCGAAAAAGAAGGGAAAGACATCCTTTCTAAATTGGAAAAAGAACTTTCCGCACTATACGAAGCATGGGAAAGAAATTAATACTAATAACGCTCAATCATGCGATAGTTGCTGATTGAGCGTTTTTATTACATTTGACTTAGAACAGAGGAAAAATCAGCATTAATCTCATTTTTTCTACATAATTAGTAAGGATTACATCGAAAAAGAGGAAAGTTATCGAAAAATAATGTATAATGGCTTTTATAATTGATAAAATATTCTAAACTTTTCCACGCGAGAAGTAGCTACTAGGGGGAGACAATATGACGAGAAAAATAAACAAGGTTCTTGTTGCGAACCGCGGCGAGATTGCAATTCGTGTTTTTCGAGCTTGTACAGAACTGAACATTCGCACAGTTGCTATTTACTCAAATGAGGATATCGGCTCATTCCATCGCTATAAAGCAGATGAAGCATATCTTGTAGGGGAAGGTAAAAAACCAATTGATGCATACCTTGATATTGATGGCATCATTGAAATTGCAAAAGCAAATGATGTAGATGCGATTCATCCTGGTTATGGTTTTCTATCGGAGAACATTCATTTTGCTAGAAAATGTGAAGAAGAAGGCATTATATTTATTGGGCCAACATCTAAACATTTGGATATGTTCGGGGATAAGGTGAAGGCGAGAACACAAGCTCAGCTTGCCAATATTCCTGTCATTCCGGGTACAGATGGTCCTGTACATTCATTAGATGAAGTGATGGACTTTGCTGCAACTTACGGCTACCCATTGATGATCAAGGCGGCACTTGGCGGCGGCGGGCGTGGCATGCGTATCGTTCGAAGCAAATCCGAATTGCGTGAGTCGTTTGATCGTGCAAAATCAGAGGCAAAAGCAGCTTTTGGCAACGATGATGTGTATGTTGAAAAACTAATTGAAAATCCAAAACATATTGAAGTACAGATCCTTGGTGATCAACATGGAGAAATTATTCACCTGTTTGAACGTGATTGTTCCATTCAAAGACGTCACCAGAAAGTGGTGGAAATTGCCCCGAGTGTTTCTCTTACTGATGATCTGCGTGATCGAATTTGCAACGCAGCAGTAGAGTTAATGGAAAATGTGGATTATATTAATGCTGGTACAGTGGAGTTTCTAGTTGCTGGAGATGAATTCTACTTTATTGAAGTAAATCCGCGAGTTCAAGTAGAGCATACTATTACTGAAATGGTGACTGGTGTGGACATCGTTCAGTCCCAAATCATGATTGCAGAAGGACATGCCTTACATAGCAGCAAACTTGGTATTCCGAAGCAAGAAGACATTAGAGTTCACGGGTTTGCTATCCAGTCCCGTGTAACAACGGAAGATCCGCTAAATGGATTCATGCCGGATACTGGAAAGATTATGGCATACCGTTCTGGTGGAGGATTTGGTGTCCGCCTGGATGCAGGAAACGGTTACCAGGGAGCAGTCATTACACCTTATTATGATTCATTGCTTGTTAAACTCTCTACATGGGCATTAACATTCGAACAGGCAGCATCCAAAATGGAACGAAATCTTAAGGAATTCCGTATTCGTGGTATCAAAACAAATATCCCGTTCCTAGAAAACGTCGTAAAGCACCCGAATTTCATGAACGGGCAATATGATACTTCCTTTATTGATACAACGCCTGAACTTTTTGTCTTTCCAAAACGTAAAGACCGTGGAACAAAAATGCTTACCTATATTGGGAATGTAACAGTAAACGGTTTCCCAGGTGTGGAAAAAAGGAAAAAACCTATCTTCACGAATCCTAGAATGCCGGAAGTCAGCCACATCGAGGAAGTTCCAAGCGGTACCAAGCAAATATTGGACGAGCGAGGAGCAGATGGGTTAGTCAATTGGGTGACAGAGCAGAAGGAAGTGTTATTAACAGACACGACCTTTAGAGATGCCCATCAGTCCTTATTGGCCACACGACTACGTACAAATGATTTAAAACAGATTGCAGAACCAACAGCCAAGTTGCTGCCAAATCTTTTCTCCATGGAGATGTGGGGCGGAGCAACATTTGATGTTGCATATAGATTCTTAAGTGAAAATCCTTGGGATCGACTATTGACATTGCGCGAACAGGCACCAAATGTTCTTTTCCAAATGTTACTTAGAGCTTCCAACGCGGTAGGATATAAAAACTATCCAGACAACCTAATAAAAGAATTCGTAGAGAAATCTGCTTATGCAGGAATTGATGTCTTCCGTATTTTTGATAGCTTGAACTGGGTCAAAGGGATGACCTTGGCAATTGATGCGGTCCGAGACTCCGGAAAACTGGCAGAGGCGGCAATCTGCTACACTGGGGATATTAATGACCCAAGCAGAACGAAATATGATTTGCAATATTATTGTGATATGGCAAAAGAACTGGAAAGAAGCGGTGCTCACATTCTTGCAATCAAGGATATGGCGGGGCTATTAAAGCCACAATCAGCTTATCGTTTAATTTCAACGTTGAAAGAAACTGTCGACATTCCAATTCACCTTCATACACATGATACTAGTGGGAATGGAATCTATATGTATGCAAAAGCAATTGAAGCAGGCGTTGATATTGTAGACGTGGCCATTAGTTCTATGGCAGGGCTGACTTCTCAGCCAAGTGCCAATTCCCTGTATTATGCACTTGAAGAAACGGATCGCAAACCGGATGTATCTGTAAAAGCTCTAGAACAGCTTTCACATTACTGGGAGGATGTACGTAAATACTACAGTGATTTTGAAAGCGGCATGAACAGCCCACACTCCGAGGTATATATGCATGAAATGCCTGGAGGACAATATAGTAATCTTCAACAACAAGCAAAAGCAGTAGGACTTGGAGCTCGTTGGGAAGAAGTAAAACAAATGTACCGTCGCGTAAACGATATGTTTGGTGATATTGTAAAAGTAACACCTTCCTCTAAGGTTGTAGGAGATATGGCGTTATTCATGGTTCAAAACAACTTATCTGAACAAGATGTGTTGGAAAAAGGAGAAACGATCGATTTTCCTGATTCTGTTATTGAATTGTTCGAAGGATATTTAGGTCAGCCTCATGGAGGATTCCCTGAAGAATTACAAAGAGTCATTCTAAAAGGAAAATCACCTATTACAGTTCGTCCAGGCGAGCTATTAGATGATGTCGACTTTGAAGAGATTCGCAAGAAATTATTTGAAACATTGAATCGACAAGTAACAAGCCATGAGATGATTGCTTATGCTCTTTATCCAAAAGTGTTCTTGGATTACCAAAAGAAATATGAACAATATGGAAATGTATCTGTATTGGATACACCGACGTTCTTCTTTGGTATGAGGCTGGGAGAAGAAATTCAAGTGGAAATTGAGCAAGGGAAGACATTAATGGTCAAACTTGTTTCCATTGGGGAACCACAGAAGGATGGAACAAGGGTTGTGTACTTTGAATTAAACGGACAACCTCGTGAAGTGAACATTAAAGATGAAAGTGTTAAATCAGATGTAGTGACAAAACCTAAAATGGATGCCACAAACCCTACACATATCGGTGCAACCATGCCAGGAACAGTTATCAAGGTATTGGTGGAAAAAGGGGAGAAAGTTTCCAAAGGAGATCACTTGATGATCACAGAAGCGATGAAAATGGAAACGACCGTTCAAGCTCCATTCAGCGGTACAGTGAAACAAATTCATGTGGCAGCTGGAGAGGGAATTGCAACTGGAGACTTATTGATTGAAGTAGATAAAGTTTAAATAACATTTATTATGAAAAGAACCTGAGAGTGATAGACATCATTCTTGGGTTCTTTTTTTAAAGGATTAGAGAGTTTAAAATACTGTTGATTTCCGTTCCAGGCGCTTCGCTTGCCTGCGGGCGGTCCGTGAGCCTCCTCACAACGCTTCAGGGGTCTCACCTGTCCCTTCCTCCCGCGGGCGTCTTCGCGCCTTCCACTCCAATCAACAAGATGACTTCACTCGACTTAAGAGTTACTAGCGAGGTATGGTTTTTACCTGAGTTAACTGTAAAAGCAATAACGTTTTGTTCTAATATTCTAGAGCTGGTGATTGGAGCAAAAGGCGAAGACTCCTTAGGGAGATAGCGCTAGGTGGAGACCCCGCAGGCAAAGCCGAAGGAGGCTCTCGTCAGCCCCTAGGAAAGCGAAGCCATTTGCGGAAATCAACAGCGGAGCATAACCAAATAACTAAAAAGGTCGGTCGGTTTTGCCCGTTTTTTCTAATGGTATTTGAATTTTAACCCATCAAAACTTTCTTTCATTTAACTATGTACCTATAATGGTGTCTGAGGTGACTAACTTATGACTTTATCAATTATGTGGTTCCGCAGAGATTTTCGTTTGCAGGACAATGCTGCCTTATACCACGCGGTAAAGGAAACACAACATAGAAATGAGCCTTTACTGCTTGTATACCATTTAGATCCGGTTTTCACCACAAATGATACACCAAATCACCGCTTTTTCTTTGCTGCGTTGGATCGATTTATTAAACGGTGTGAAAAGCAAGGTATATATATTCATTTAGTGGAGGGAACTTGGCAAGAAGCGTTCAATCGAATTTTGGAACATTTCCCTGAAGTGACATCATTATACTATAACCAAGATGAAGTGGGAGCTGGTCAAAAGCGAGATAAAGAGGTAGATAAGTTCTTTATTAAAAGAGGAATTCGGGTTTCTTCCTATATCGACTACACTATCCACGGTGCTAATGAAGTGAAAAAGCCAGACAATTCCATCTACAAAGTTTTTACTCCCTATTTTAAGAAGTGGATGGCTCAGCCTAAAAGGGATCCTTATATCTTAACAAAAGAAGACCTGACTATAGATAATATCAAAAATGATGCATTGTATTCTAAGGGGCAAAATGTTTTATCAAATCTTATTAAGGTATCAGATCAAGATTTAATTCCGCATGAGGAAGCTGCATTGGAAGTATTAAACTTATTCTTGAAAAAGAAAATTGATGAATATGATCGGTTTAGGGACATCCCTTCAGCTGAAGCGACTTCAAGGTTATCTGTCCATTTAAGGACAGGAACTATTTCAGCCAGGACAGTCTTGTACCATATTCAAGAAAAGCAACAAACATCTTATAGTACAGGAATGGATACATTTATAAAAGAACTGGCATGGCGAGACTTTTACAATATGATTTTTCATTACTACCCTGAGAGTAAAACAAAAGAAATCGATGATAAGTATCAGAAGCTCAAATGGAATGATAATCAAGATCTATTAGATCTATGGAAAAAAGGAAAAACCGGATTTCCCATTGTAGATGCTGGAATGAGGCAATTGGCCGAAGAAGGGTGGATGCATAACCGAATTAGAATGATTAACGCTTCCTTCCTCACTAAAGATTTTTTGATGGATTGGAGATTGGGGGAGAGGTATTTTGAACAGATGTTACATGATTATGATGAAGCATCCAATATTGGAGGCTGGCAATGGGCAGCATCTGTAGGGACGGATGCAGTGCCGTATTTCCGTGTTTTCAATCCTATTACACAATCAATCAGATTCGATACTAAAGGGGAGTATATAAAAAAATACCTTCCAGAGCTAGTGGGAGTTTCCGAAAAAAACATTCATGAGCCTTGGAAAATGGATGACCATGAACAAGAGAAAGCAGGATGTGTGATTGGCAAAGATTATCCGCGACCAGTGGTAGATCATGCTCTACAAAGAAAAAAGGCAATTCAGATGTTTAAGGAATTATAGGGACTATAAAAAACGAGTGGGCAATGTGAGCCCACTCGTTTTTTATATAGATTTAGTTGTTTGGTTGCTTAGTTTAACCTGATTAGTTTTATTTCTAGTTACTAGCATTAAGAAGTAGCTCAATACTCCAAATAAACAAGAGATAATTAAAGCGTGTAAAAGTGCTACAAAGATATTTAAGTTGGTTAGCACAACTAATGCTCCGGTTGTAGCTTGGGAAAGTACTAGAATGGAGCAAATGATCCAGCCAATTTTTATAACAGGCTGATGCTTGTATTTCTTAAAAGCAAGAATCGTGACATATACAATCCACACGACAATTAGTCCGGCCGCAGCTCGGTGTCCCATTTGAATCCATTCATGCATTTGGGTGGGAATCCCCAGTCCGTTCCGTGTACAGCTTGGCCAACTTGGGCATGCTAAGCTTGCGCCAACATGTCTAACTAATGCGCCACTATATACCACCAGATAGCAGTAAACAATAATACCGATAATGTGAAACGACATCCGTCGGTCTACTATCAGCGTTTCAGCATCAAACTTCTTATCTACTTCAAAAATGAGCAGTGTAAGAAGGAAGACGGAGGCAAATGAAATGAGGGAAATCCCAAAATGAAGTGCCAGTACTGCAGATGATTGTCCCCACATAACAGCAGCAGCTCCAATTAGAGCTTGTAAGATTAATACCATAAAGGATAACAGGGCCAAAAATTTTGTCTCTCGCTTATGGCCAATTGCTTTCCAAGCCCAAACTGCTAGAGTAAGAACCATAAGAGCGGCTAATCCTGAAACAATACGGTGACTTAACTCAACAATTAGAGCAAAGTCAATATTGCTTGGAATTAGTTCGCCATGACATAGGGGCCAAGATCTTCCACACCCCATTCCAGAACCGGTTTTTGTAACAAGTGCTCCCCCGATCAGAACAAAAAGCATGACAATGGACGTGCAAACGGCGAACCATTTTAACAATTTATACACTCGATTCACCTTCTCAGAAAGAATTTGTATCTCCCTTATATAAAAAAAGAAACAGAAATGGTAAAATAATAAACGTCCTCCCAATACTACACAATCTTACGGTAATTGACAATATCCTCAAGCAGTTAACAAGGAGGAAATTATTATCGTGAAAAAGGTTGAATAATGGGGTGGAGTTTGCTAGTAATATATAAGGGAAGTTTGTATTTAGCTTCTTCATTAGAGTGAAGAACTTCGACAAATCCTATTATATACCGTTTTATTACGCACGGGTTGCAATCTCTCTAGGTGACACAAATTAGTCATATTTTCTTCAAATATAATTCACAAAGTATTTAGCAAATGTGATTTAATATACAGAGAGAATGTTGCCAAGCACTTGTTGCTCGATATGTGGATAAAACCCGTATTATAGTGTGGTAGTGAAAACGCATTCACATGCTCATTTGTACTTTCAAATGATTGCATTAAGGTTCAAAGGAGGAATATAAATGGCAAATTTGAGGACTTTGGACCAAGCGCCTGCTTCATTATCAGATGAACGTCCTCAAGGTATGGAAGTTGCTCCTTCAAAATGGAAAGACTTCTTAGCGCTAATTAAAATTGGAATTGTAAATTCCAATTTCATCACTACGTTTACCGGCCTCTGGTTAGCTATATATTTTACCCAGACAGATGGTTTTATCGCTAATTTGGATATTGTTCTTTTAACTATGATAGGATCTTCACTGGTAGTTGCAGGTTCCTGTAGTTTAAATAACTATATTGACAGAGATATTGATCATCTCATGTCTCGAACCAAAAACCGCCCTACCGTAACCGGAAGAATGAATCCAAAAGGAGCGCTTTATCTTGGTTTGTTCCTTACAGCAGTAGGAACCATCATCCTAGCTTTTACAACGATTACAGCAGCTGTAATCGGACTTATCGGGGCTTTCACCTATGTGGTTTTATATACAATGTGGTCAAAAAGGAGAAATACGCTTAACACTGTAATAGGAAGTGTGTCGGGTGCGGTGCCTCCGCTTATCGGATGGGCTGCAGTTGACCCGGGACTATCGTTGATTGCCTGGATATTATTTTTCATCATGTTTGTATGGCAAATACCACATTTCCTTGCCATCGCCATCCGAAGGTGCGAGGAATACCGAAATGCAGGCATTCCAATGCTTCCTGTTGTTCATGGCTTTGATATAACAAGAAGACAAATGCTTGTATGGGTTGCCTGTTTATTGCCGCTACCTTTTTGGTTGTTTGACCTTGGAGCGGGATTAATCGTACTTGCGACTCTGTTGAATTTAGGCTGGCTTGCGCTGAGCATAGCCGGTTTCAGGATGAAGGATGGAATGAAATGGGCAACATTAATGTTTGTCTATTCATTAAATTATCTAACTATCTTATTTGTTTCCATGATCATCGTGACCATCTTTTAAGATCAAGGAATATATTTGTACAACAAGAAGAGAGCACGACAGCTATTGCTTATAAAGGGTAGCTGTCTGTTTTCACGCACAACACCTCAAAATTTAAGGGTGAAATTACATAACCTGTGGTATAGTAAACAATGGGTGCGAAATTTGTCCTTTTGAGGTAAAAAGTGTATAGCTGGTATGGTGAAAACCGATTGGCTCTATAATTTGTGATTAGATTCTTTCTCTAAGCTTTGAAGGAATTTATCAATACATTCTACTTCACTCACTAAATATGAAAGAGGGGTTTGATTAGGCTATGAAGAAATGGCTACCTAATTGGCGTATAGTATCACTTTTCAGTGTAATGGCGCTATTCTTAGCAGGCTGTGGTAAACCGTTCTTATCTACACTTCAGCCAGTAGGTGAAGTGGCAGATATGCAAAAATCACTGATTTTGTTAAGCTCAGCAATTATGATTCTTGTAGTAGTTGTGGTTTCTATTATCTTCGTTTACGTTGTGGTGAAATTCCGCCAGCGTAAAGGCGATAAAGAAATAATTCCAAAGCAAGTGGAAGGAAGCCACAAGCTTGAAATCACCTGGACTGTTATTCCGATTTTATTACTTTTAATCTTAGCAGTTCCAACTGTATCTTACACTTTCAACCTAGCTGATGTCAGCGAAATGGATAAGGAAGAGTCTGATGCACTTGTAGTAAACGTTACTGCACATTTGTACTGGTGGGAGTTTGAATACCCAGAGTATGGAGTTGTAACAAGTCAAGACCTTTACGTACCGACAGATGAGAATGTTTACTTCAACTTGGAAGCAAGTCAAGTAAAGCACTCATTCTGGATTCCTTCTGCGGGAGGGAAAATGGATACAAACACGGACAACGTTAACCGTTTCTGGTTGAACTTCGATTCAGAGCGCGTTGGTCAAGCTGAAAACCTATTCCACGGTAAATGTGCCGAGTTGTGTGGGCCTTCCCATGCATTGATGGATTTCAAAGTGAAAACCATGCCTCGTGAAGATTTTGATCAGTGGATTGAAAACATGCAAGGCAAAGAGCATGCTGCAGATACTGATCTTGCGCAAGCTGGTGAAGAAATCTTCAACCAAAGCTGTATCACATGTCACGCGGTTGGTGCAGATGCACAAGCTGATGCTGGGGTTGCACCTAACTTAACAAACTTCGGAGACCGTACTAAAATTGCAGGTATATTAGACCATTCTCCAGCAAATCTGGAAAAATGGTTGAAAAATCCTGAAGAAGTTAAACCAGCAAACTTGATGACAAATACTTACGGTAACTTAAATCAAGAAGAGGTTGACGCTCTTGTTGAATATTTAATGTCATTAAAAGTGGACGAAGAATAGATTTTACAGAAAGGGAGGTTACATTGTGAGTACGTTAGCACAGAAAAAAGGCTTTGGCGCAACAGTATGGGATTACCTGACAACAGTAGACCATAAGAAAATCGCCATCCTTTACCTTATTGCCGGCGGTTTCTTCTTTATCGTCGGTGGCTTGGAAGCGATGTTTATTCGTATCCAGCTGGCAGTACCAAATAATGATTTTTTAGCTGCAGGCCTTTATAATGAAATACTTACTATGCACGGAACAACAATGATTTTCCTGGCAGCTATGCCATTATTGTTTGCGTTTATGAACGCAGCTGTTCCTTTACAAATCGGTGCACGTGACGTTGCATTCCCATTCATCAACGCACTAGGTTTTTGGTTGTTCTTCTTCGGAGGAGTATTCCTGAACATGAGTTGGTTCTTAGGTGGAGCACCTGATGCTGGTTGGACTTCTTATGCATCGCTTTCAATGGCATCTGATGGCCATGGGATTGACTTTTATGCGTTAGGACTTCAAATATCGGGTATTGGTACACTAATTGGTGGTATTAACTTCCTTGTTACAATCATCAACATGCGTGCACCTGGTATGACTTATATGCGTATGCCATTATTCACATGGTCTACGTTTGTAGCATCTGCTTTAATTCTTTTTGCTTTCCCTCCATTAACTGTAGGGTTGGCATTAATGATGTTTGACCGCCTATTCGGAACAGCTTTCTTTGATCCGAACCTCGGTGGTAACACAGTAATCTGGGAGCATTTATTCTGGATTTTCGGACATCCTGAAGTTTACATCTTAATCTTACCGGCATTCGGTATTTTCTCTGATGTATTCTCTACTTTCTCTAAGAAACGTCTGTTCGGATACTCTTCCATGGTATTTGCAACAGTATTAATCGGTTTCTTAGGATTCATGGTATGGGCTCACCATATGTTCACAACAGGTCTTGGACCGATTGCGAACGCAATCTTTGCGGTGGCAACTATGGCAATTGCCGTACCAACTGGTATTAAAATCTTTAACTGGATGTTCACAATGTGGGGCGGACAGTTACAAATCAATACAGCAATGCTTTGGTCAGTAGCATTTATTCCTACTTTCGTACTTGGTGGGGTAACAGGGGTAATGCTAGCTTCAGCTGCAGCTGACTATCAGTACCACGATTCTTATTTTGTAGTAGCTCACTTCCACTACGTAATCGTAGGTGGGGTAGTGTTTGGTCTATTCGCTGGACTTCACTACTGGTGGCCGAAGATTTTCGGTAAAATTCTAGATGAGACTCTAGGAAAGATTACTTTCTGGTTATTCTTTATTGGTTTCCATTTAACATTCTTTATCCAACATTTCCTTGGACTAATGGGGATGCCACGTCGTGTATTCACATTCGGTAAGGATTTAGGTTGGGAACTTGGAAACTTAGTTAGTTCCATTGGTGCTATTTTCATGGCACTTGCAACAGTTGTCTTATTCATTAATATCGTAAAGACTGCTTTAAGCAAGCAGACGGTAGCTGGCGATGCTTGGGGCTATGGCCGTACATTAGAATGGTCCATTCCTTCACCACCACCAGAGCACAACTTTACGCAAACACCACTTGTTCGTGGACTTGATCCGTTATGGGTTGAGAAGATGGAAGGTAAAAAAGGCATGACGCCTGCAGAACCAATCGGAGACATTCATATGCCAAACGGTTCTATTCTTCCGTTCATTATTTCATTAGGTTTATTTATCGCAGCATTTGGTGTTATGTATAGAGCTGATTATTCATGGGGTCTTCCATTGATGATCATTGGTCTATTAGTAACATTTGGTGCCATGTTCTTCCGTTCTATAATTGACGATCATGGATATCATATTCATAAAGAAGATCTTCTTGCTGAAGATGATGACAAGGGGGCGAAGCTATAATGCATACAGAAGAAAAATTCACAGCAGAAACTTTCCCAGCTTCGCCTGAAAAGGCGACCCTTGAAGGCAAAAACAAGTTTTTAGGCTTCTGGCTTTTCCTAGGTGGAGAGACCGTACTTTTTGCTTCATTGTTTGCAACTTATTTAGCTTTAAGTGGACCTGATTCTATTGTTTCTGGTCCGGACCAAAAAGAATTATTTGATTTAGCACTGGTCTTTGCTGCTACGATGATTCTTTTAACAAGTTCTTTAACAAGTGTGTACGCAATGTACCACATGAAAAACTTCAACTTCAAAAAGATGCAATTGTGGATGGGTATCACATGGCTTCTTGGATTATCTTTCTTAATCTTAGAGATCTATGAGTTCAATCATTATATCCATTTAGGCCATACAATTACTAGTAGTGCATTTGGTTCTGCATTCTACGTATTAGTTGGTACTCACGGTGCCCACGTATTCTTTGGTTTACTTTGGATTGGAACTCTTTTAATCCGTAACATGAGACGTGGTTTGGATCTATACAATGCTCCTAAGTTCTATGTAGCATCTCTATACTGGCACTTTATCGACGTTGTATGGTTATTCATCTTTACTGTTGTATATTTAATGGGATTGGTGTGATGACTGATGGCAAATACTCAATCAAATACAGGTAACCCAAAAGTAGACTTAGAATTCCGTCGCAAAAAGAATAAGGAAGAAATGAAATACCAGGTTGTATCCTTCGTATTGATGATTTTCCTTACTCTACTTGCATTCCTTGCAGTAGGAGCAGAGATGTCCAAGTACTTTATCGTACCGTTCATCATCTTGATGGCAATCGTACAGTGTATTTTCCAACTTTACTATTTCATGCATATGAACCATAAAGGGCATGAAACTCCAGCATTATTCTTATATTCTGGATTGGCAGTTGGATTAATTACAATCTTGGCATTTACTACTATCATCTGGTGGTAAAACAAAACAAAAAGGCAGCCCTTAGTGGCTGTCTTTTTGTTTTTTAGGAAATTATAAAATAGATGATGACACCGGAATGAGGACCTCGATGACGAGAATTCAGGAAAAGAGAAGTCCTCATCGCTCGTATGAAGACATCAGTTACGGGAAATCAGGGGGAGAGAAGACCTCATCGCTCGTATGAAGACATCAGTTACGGGAAATCAGAGTCAAGTCCATATTAATGTGTAAAAATAGTTACAATGAGATCTAATGCTAAATGTGTTATGGGGTTATGTTTTCAGGTCTTGTTCTTCTTAAAGGTTTAGGGTGTATTCTTTACCCCCTAGGGGGTAAAATTTTCCCTTTTTATGGCCCAGTCACTGTAAGCGCTTTTTTATTAACAAACATTAATGTGACAGTTCACATAATTCCGTTTAGGGAATTAAAAAACTATTTTACTTAGATATGGTGTATATACTTTGACTTACTCCATTCTTCCTCCATTTTCATCAGTACAGATCCAATTATACGTATTGCAGATTGATCGTTCGGGAAAATTTGAATTACCCTTTCTCTTCTCCTTATTTCCCTATTTACTCTTTCTAGCATATTGGTTGTACGTAAGTGTTTGTGAAGCTCAGCTTTTTGAGAATGAAACTGCATTGCATCTTCAAAGCCAGCATCCAACGTTTCAATTACCTTAGTAAACCCTTTTACTTCGTAATACTTCTCAATAAAGTCGCGCTTCAGTTCTCGGCTCAATTTAATGTTGGATGTTCTAAAGATTTCCTTGAGTTCTGTTTTTGCTTCTGAAGAGTTTTTCTTAGGAAAGGAGTCCATTATATTCCTAAGAAAATGAACACAACACCTTTGCCAAGAGGTTCCTAAAAAGGATTCTTTTATAGCAGCCACTAACCCTGCATGTGCATCAGAAATCACCATCTTAGGTGATTGTATCCCTCTTGATTTTAGGTGATCAAAGAAATTAGACCAACTTTCTTCTGATTCCCCATGGGTAACCCTTAACCCAATAATCTCTCTATGTCCTTCTTCGTTTACACCGCAAGCTATAAGTACTCCTTTTGAAACAACCCTATCGTTCTCACGAACTTTAATATACATGGCATCAACATATATGTATGGATAATAAAGGGTGTTTAGTGGGCGGTTTCTCCACTCATTAACTATTGGATCCAATGATTTAGTGAGGTTAGATACTAGTGATTTAGATACACCTTTTCCACACAGTTCTTCTACAATCTTGGTAACTTTACGAGTTGAGACTCCATTTACAACCATCTCAATCATAGAAAGAATTAGAGCTTGTTCGCATCGCTCATACTTTTGGAATACAGAAGTTGAAAATTCACCATCACGAGTTCGGGGAACCTTTAATGTGAGTGAGCCAGTGCCGGTAATTAATTCTCGTTCATAGTAGCCATTCCGATATCCTCTGCGGTCATCCGTTCTCTCGTGAGAGAGAGCATTAATATATTCGTCCCTTTCTTTCTCCATAAGCGAATTCAATACAAGGGCTAAAGATGCTTTTACCGGGGATCCTAAAGAGCTTTTTTCTACCTCGGCTTTAAGTTGTTCCAAATTTATAGTAATATTAATGTTGGTCATTATCATTGCCTCCGTGTGTGATTGTTTTTCGTCGAACACATTGTAACACGGACATTGATAATGGCCTTTCTTTTTACACAATTATATAGACTTAATCGAAATCAGGGGGAGAGAAGACCTCATCGCTCGTATGAAGACATCAGTTATGGGAATTCAGGAGAAGAGAAGTCCTCATCGCTCGTATGAAGACATCAGTGACGGGAAATCAGGGGGAGAGAAGTTCTCATCGCTCGTATGAAGACATCAGTTACGGGAAATCAGGGGGAGAGAAGTTCTCATCGCCCGTACGAAACCTCAGTGATGGGAATTCAGGAGGAGAGAAGTCCTCATCGCCAATTTAAAGCCCTTAGTGATAAAGGATTTTATTGAAATAATCAAATAGGAGCGCTAAGGGAAGATCCGGCCAAGGTCAATATTTCAAAACTATGCGAAAACCGAGAAAACGTCCCAAGAGATTATGATTTTGGAACGTGGTTTTAGGACGTGCTAGCGATTTTGTTCTTTAGTATAAGGATAGTACTGTTGATTTCCGTTCCAGGCGCTTCGCTTGCCTGCGGGCGGTCCGTGAGCCTCCTCGGCTTCGCCTGCGGGGTCTCACCTGTCCCTTCCTCCCGCGGGCGTCTGCGCGCCTTCCACTCCAATCAACAAGGTTAATTCGTTCACATTAGATCCTATATATAAATAGGCAATTACCTGAGTTTCCTGTAATAGTGATTACACCTCTTTTACCTAATTTATAGCAGTGGATTGGAGCAAATGGCGGAGACTCCAGCGGGGGAGTAACGGTAGGTTGAGACCCTTAAAGCGTTGTGAGGAGGCTCAAGCACCGTCCCGCGGAAAGGAATAGCGGCGATAGACCGACCACATATAGTTCATTTAAAATAGGAACATTGTCTAATTCATGACACTTTCTGTTAATCAGGGGTATCCTTTTTGTATCACATTGAACGAGCTTGGTCTTGTATAGTATAATATGGTTATGCATAGTGAGACAGATTTAAGTCTCGATTAAATTGAGGTGACAGCATAATGATTGGCAACTTGGATATGTTTGGATTCCAAGCTTTATGGAGTCCGTTTTTATTAATTTTCACCATTCTTACCATAGTATTATATTTGTATATAACAGGTAAAGGTAGACACCGCTTCAAGGACTCTGAGGAAATATCAAATAAGCAACGAACATTTTTCCTCATCAGTATGATACTGTTTTACCTTGTAAAAGGATCTCCAGTTGATTTGTTATCTCATTTGATGTTAAGTGCACATATGACGCAAATGGCGATATTATACTTGGTTATTCCGCCTATTTTACTGATGGGTATGCCTGCATGGGTTCTTAGAAAAATCATACATCTTCCGTTAGTAAAGCCGGTGTTCCGCTTTTTCTCAAAACCTCTTATTGCATTATTCGTTTTTAACGTATTGTTCTCTCTTTACCATATTCCAGTCGTATTTGATACGATAAAGGTTGATATGGTATATCATACAGCTTATACATCTGTTATGTTCTTAGGTGCGTTTATCATGTGGTGGCCACTGGTTAATCCACTTCCTGAAGAACAACGACTATCGGGCATCAAGAAGATTGGTTATATCATGGCGGACGGTATGTTATTGACACCTGCTTGTGCCTTGATTATTTTCGCAGATCAGCCTTTATACTCAACGTATTCTGAAATGACGGCATGGTTGGCAGCACTTGCCTTGTGTGTACCGGCAGGAACCTTAAGTGGTCTTGATCTTGGTGGACCAGAGTTGTTCAATGCTTTACCATTGGTAGAAGATCAACAACTCGGCGGTGTTATCATGAAAATCATCCAAGAAATCATGTACGGCAGTATTTTAGCCTATGTATTCTTTGGCTGGGCAAAACGTGAACGAGAAAAAGACGAAATTGACCTAAACAAAGCCATGCACCCCAAAATGGTCGAGTAAAGGAAAAAACAGCAACACTATATGGTTGCTGTTTTTCTATGTAGCATTATTACAAAATAATGAACATTTTATAATCATGTTGATTGATCGTGAAATGTTTCCTAAAATAAAGATGGAATAGAAGTACGAGAGGAGAACAAGATGGATCACTCAATCCCAATTATGCCTACAATAAGTACATTCTTTATTGTACTGAGCGCCATATTTGTCGCGATAGGCTGGTACTTAATTAGCAAACGCAAAATTGAAGCACATAAAAAAGCCATGTTTTTTGCAGCTATCTTCGCCATTATTTTCTTTGTCATCTACGCATCAAGAACAATTTTTGTCGGCAATACCAGCTTTGGAGGACCTGATGACATAAAAGTGTATTATACAATCTTTTTACTTTTCCATATCACCCTTGCTACAATCGGGGCTGTCATGGGAATCATCACCCTATGGACAGGCTACAAAAATAAGCTGGATAAGCATAGAAAACTTGGCCCGATAACCAGTATCATCTGGTTTTCTACCGCCATTACAGGCGTTGCAGTCTATATGCTTTTATATGTAATTTATCAAGGCGGCGAAACAACTTCTGTTTTCAAAGCAATATTAGGCCTATAAGAAACAAAAAGGTGGTTGGACTATTGTCCAACCACCTTTTTGTTTACGTGTTATATTTTAAAATTCATTTTAATAATACCTGCTTCGCGGGCAGAATTAAATGCAATCAATAATAAAGGTCCTACGATGAATCCCAGTATACCAAGGAGTTTTAAACCTAAATACATGGCAATCAAAGTTGCTAGAGGAGAAAGTCCGATATGACTTCCCATAACTTTTGGTTCAACAGTCCTTCTGATGATTAAAAGAACAATGGCCAAAATGGACAATTGTGTACCAAGACCAATATCACCGGTTATAAAATGAAAAATTGCCCATGGTCCCAAGATAACGATGGAACCAATAATAGGGATAAAATCAATTACCCAGATGATGAAAGACATTAATAATGCTACTTCAGGTGCAATAAATAACAATCCAATCAAGCTTGCGAAAAATATAATAACGCTGACAAGGAATTGTGCTTTAAAGAAACCGAATATTACATAAGATAATCTAGAGCTCATAAATTTAACCTTGGCTGCCGTTTCTTCTTTTAAATGTGAATATAGACCTGCCTTTAAGCGAGGCATATCAATTAAAAACAAGAATAGGGCAATCAGGTAGACAAGAAAACTCACCAAATAATTTGGTATGTTTGTGAAGATATTCTTAACATTTTGTATATTAAACAAGTCCGTTAAATATATTCTCAAATCATAAAGAAATTTGTCCACTTGCAAGCTAATTTCAGTCACAAACTCTGGTGGAAGATCTTCAGAAGCATTATTCATATCTAATTGGAAATCACGCCATACCCTATTAACTTCGTTTATGTAAGAAGGGGCATTTTCGACCAAGTTGATGCCTTCTGTAATTACTTTCGTTGTGAGGAAATATCCTATAATCCCGATACTTGTCAGGAATAAAAGAAATACAATGAAAACAGAAAGGTTTCGTTTCAGCTTTGCTCTCGCTTGTAAAAGCCTAACCAGAGGTTCAAGAAACAATGCAGTAATCAAAGCAATGATGATGGGAACCGATACCGGCAATATAAAAAATGCAATTACTGCTATTACAGCAATAATGATTAGTATAAAAAGTGTTCGAATACTAAACAGTGTTGACAATGGATGTCTCCTTTCTAATACCATACTCCTATATTAATTATAGTATGGATTTTATTGAAATAACAGTATGTAGGAAAATAAATATGTGAACGGTTTTTATTTATACATTCTTTTCATTGTAGAAGGGAAAAAGTAAACAAAAGTTAAACAAGCACAGCTTTAGCACAATGGCATACAATAATAAAACCCCTCAGGAGAAAAGGAGGTCTACATGATGTTGGTACTGAAAAAAGGACAGGAAGAGAGGAGTAATATGCTCCTGCAAACGGTTATCGCTATCTGCATATCAGATACTGGTGATTTTAAACTTCTTCCACCACGGTCGGTGGGAAGATTGTATTCAATTTTAATTAGAGACGAAATAAATCGTGCACTGATCCATTATGATGATGAAAATAACCTTAGCATTGACCTTTTTGTTGCCATTGTATACAACAAATGTATTCCGCAAAAATGCAAGGAACTTCAACAATTAATAAAAAATGAAATTGAAATCATTACAGGACAAACGGTATCGGCAATTCACATTTATGTAGACGCAATTTGTGTAAAGTAAATGTCATAAGAAAAAGGTGAAGCTAGGCCTATATGCCAGCGATTCACCTTCAAGAATGTTGCGTTATTTTATAGCATCCATACGTTCTTTAGCTTGTTTTAATAAAGAGGTCGAAGTGGATACGATATTTGATGGGAATGTTTCGCCTTCTCCATACTCCACGCCATGTGGATAGTAATGTTTACCTAATAGAGGTGTCAATAAGTTGATGATAGCATGAGATCCGCCAATATCACCTTCTACAGCATAACCTTGTACACGAAGGTAGAAAATGCCTTCTTTTGTTTCAAATTTACGGTCATAGGTTACTCGCTCATAATCCCACTGACCAGCAAGGTCAAAGCCTAAATCCTCCATAATGTCTGTCAAACGGGATAATTCCA
Organism: Sutcliffiella horikoshii; assembly: GCF_002157855.1. Classification (NCBI taxonomy): domain Bacteria; kingdom Bacillati; phylum Bacillota; class Bacilli; order Caryophanales; family Bacillaceae; genus Sutcliffiella; species Sutcliffiella horikoshii. Next base: position 1,794,817 of record NZ_CP020880.1, read on the forward strand.
CTCTTTCATTTTCAAAGCCTGTATTTTCAATTCTCATGTATGTACACTCCTTTTTCTATCTCTGTGAAACCAAATAAAGTATGCTCCCTGTTAATAATAGTACGAAAGCGGTCAACTTTCAATAAGAGGTTCTCAATCTAGCCGTAGTCCAGCTAAGTTTTTTGGAAAAATTCATGATTTTGTAGAAAATGGTGAACCTAAAGATGTAGAAGATGATACCTTTATCCTCTTCCAAATGGTTGACTGCTATGTATGAAATATAACGGAGGTAGAAATATGCAAACAGTGAGAGATGTTATGACAACGAATGTAGATTTTTGCACGCCATTGGATAATGTTTTTGAAGTGGCTACCAAAATGAAAGACCTAGATGTAGGAGCTATTCCTATTGTGGAAAACGGTGAGCTTTTAGGAATGATTACAGATAGGGATTTAGTTGTTCGGGGGATTGCAGAAAAACATCCAGGTTCTAATCCTGTTACGAATGTAATGAGCGACCATTTAGTAACCATTGGTCCAGATACGTCTATAGCAGAGGCTTCTCATCTTATGTCTGAACATCAAGTCCGAAGATTGCCTGTAGTGGAAAACGGACATCTTGTTGGGATAGTATCCCTTGGTGATTTGGCAGTAAGGGATTACTCAGATGATCAAGCAGGAGATGCGCTTAGCGATATTTCAGAAAAATAACCTTGTTTAGAAAGCATAATATACTGTTGATTTCCGTTCCAGGCGCTTCGCTTGCCTGCGGGCGGTCCGTGAGCCTCCTCAAGCTTCGCCTTCCGGGGTCTCACCTGTCCCTTCCCCCCGCTGGCGTCTGCGCGCCTTCCACTACAATCAACAAGGTAATTTCACTTACCAAAAGATTAAAGAAAGGTATCTTAACGAATTAGTTGGGTTAGGATAAACGTTTATTTAACTTAATTTCTAGCTGTGGAATGGAGCCAATGGCGTAGACTCCTGCGGGGGGTAACGGTTGATTGAGACCCCGCAACGAAGTGAGGAGGCTCAAACATCGTCCCGCGGAAAGCGAAGCCATTTGCGGAATGGAACAGCGGCGAAAAAGCAATAACCAAAGTGTTCAGGAAGGCCGGTTGTTTTTAACCGGTCTTTTTAAATGTGAAAACAAAAGTATTCATTCTACTTTTATAGGGTATAGATAGAATAAATCTACCAATGTCTACTAAAACATAAAAACGTGAATGAAAGTGAATCTAGTAAATATAATGATAGAAAGGGAGGGAAAAAGAGAAATGAGGGGTTTATTCTTCTTGCTATTCATTGCATTTTGTTTATATTTATTTGTAAATGTGGAACCACATGAATTGGAACAGCTTATAAAAGAGCCACCACTCACTGGCCAAATCGCTCCTGAGAAAAGGCAATCTGAAGAACAGGCTTTTGTACAATCTGAAGTACAAATGGGGGAAGATATTGACGGATTAGCATCTTTCATGGGGGAAGAATCCCAAATCTTACTGGACAAGTTAGGTGAACCAGTGAGGAAGGATTTGTCCTCTTATGATTACGAATGGTGGGTTTATAATGAGAATCTGGAGAATTACATGCAATTTGGAGTAAGTGAGGGAAAGATCGTCACTATCTTTACAACTGGCAGTGAAAGTAAAGACGACCTGTTTGAAGTAGGGCAGTCTTACGAAATTCTGAATAATAAATTTAAGTTTACGGATAGTATAACGGTTTCCCATCAAGAAGGGTCTTATCGCTTTCAGTTAAAGCAAGAAGAGTTAGCAACAAGACCTCTTATTAAAGTGGAAGATTTCTATGTGCAGTTATACTTCGACGATTTTGAACAAACACTTTCAAGTATTCGTTATATAGATAGCTCGACACTGATAAAGCAAAGACCTTATGAACTTGTTTATAGAGGTCCTTTAGTGGAACCGAAGGAATTGAGTGAGGATAATTGGGCAAGGGTCGAGGAAGGGGACGCAAGACAGATCATCGACTTTACGAATATTATTAGACATCGCTTTGGTCTTTCACCAGTAGAATGGGACGAAGAAACAGCTGGGGTTGCATACTTACATAGTAAGGATATGAGGGAGGAAGACTATTTTTCCCATACATCTCCCACAAAAGGAACCTTGACGGATAGATTAACAGTAGGGGAAGTTCCATTTCGTTTAGCGGGTGAAAATATCGCAGCAAAATATGTGGACGGAGTTGCTGCGGTTGAAGGCTGGTTAAATAGCGAAGGGCACAGGAATACGCTGTTAAATCCAAGATTCACTCATCTTGGTGTAGGAGTGAAAGAAAAATATTACACTCAGAATTTTATTGAAACCTGGTAGAAAAGCAAAAAAGACAGTCATAGACTTTATGGCTGTCCTTTTTTGTTCATTAAGGTTATTTCCCCTGCGAGAAATAGTTCCCCATCCCATCTTCCAACGATTTGCAATACATCCCCATTAGTATAGGGGGGATGGTGACATTCGGTAATATATGGCTGCTTATACACTACTGTTGTTATTCCCGTATGATTTTGTATGCGACAAGTGGTTTCAAGTATATACATTTTGTGATAAAACCGCTTTTTTTCTGTATGTAAGGAAAGTATCGTCCCTTCTACTCTAGCTTCAGAAGGTACCATTGAAACATTCTTCCACCGTTCTTTCTGTTTTTTTGCCTCTTTAATTGTAATCCAATAAAAATAACCAATAAGAATAGGAATAACGATGGCAGTAACCATTCTATCCTTCCTCTCTAGATTCTTTTAGGAATTACAAAGAAACTGCCTGTAGCATGGGCAATCAGTACACCGTCACTTCGGTAAACTTTGCCTTCCATGACCAATAATTTTGAACCTTTGTGAATCACAGAAGCCACACAAGTAAAATGATCTCCTACGCCTTTTGCAACGTAATTTACTTTCATTTCAGTTGTAACTGCAGCTTTGTCATCAGGAATTAATTTGAAAGCAAGAGTCCCCATTGCAGAATCCAGCAATGTGGCTGTTAAACCTCCATGTAAAATATCTAAAGAGTTCTGTAACAATTCAGTATTTGGTATGGTCATGGTTAATGTATCCGGCTCTTGAAACTCGCTGTTGATTTCCATAAGTGCGCCGATATGTGTGCCGTTTGAACCATTTCTTTTGCGCTCAAGGCTCTTTAAATATAAGGAAGCAACCTGTTGTTCCTCCTCAGTAGCGTCTGTTAAAAAGGCATTCCACTGTTGCTTGATATCCATAACTCTGTCCTTCTTTCTCGAAAAGTCTACCTACATCTTAACAAGGGTGGGCAAGGAAGAAAAGAAAAATAGGCGAACGCTTTTACTTTTTCGAAATAAAATAAACTAGGCATATTAACGAGAGAGGGGTGAGAGAATGGCAACCAAACAAAAACATCCTAGCATTGAAAAGTTCAAAGAATTTGTAAAAAAACATCCAAAGCTTTCTCAAGAAGTTAAAAGCAAGAAAAAGACATGGCAGGAACTATTTGAAGAATGGTACTTATTAGGGGAAGAGGACGAAAGTTGGAAAAGTTTCCGTGATGAGGAGACACAAGAAGGTACAACAGAAAAAACAACCAAATCCACTGATGTTATTCCTCAACTGCTGCAATCAATAAAAAAAATGGATATGAACCAGATGCAATACCATCTGACAAATGTCAATTCTGCTATAGGGAATATTCAGCAGTTAATTTCACAGTTCATTCCGAATTCAACAAAAGGCAGTTCCCCGACTCAGGGTGTGAAAAATCCTTTTTCGTTTCGAAAAGATTAGGAATGGATGAGACATATGAGAAAAGACGTCTATGAGTATATCCAAAAAAAGAAAACGTTAAAAAGCTACTTAAGAGAACAGCCGATTTGGTATCGAACCTTAACTAGAAACCCAGAAAAGCTCAATGATTTTGAGTTGTCTTCCATGCACTATTATAAACAGACTATCCCCCATAAAGTGGAGAAATTCCAAAACTCTGTTCAAATGGCTTCCATGATGGTTCATATGTTTCAGACAATGAAGAACATGGACTAAACTCCACATCAAGCGCACCGCTTTTTAGCGGGCGTTTTTTTTTCTTATTCGAATAGAATATATACTCCTTTCTCACACTATAGAAAAAGCTATGAGAGAAAGGAGCAAAAAAATGAAGAAATCAATGATAATAATAATATGCCTCGTCACACTCGCGCTTGGAGGTTGTAAAGAAGAGCAGCAAAAGCCTGAAAGCGAAGGTGTATCAGGGGGAGAAGTGATGGAGGTCCTTTCCACACATACAACGTCAGATAAGAAAGACATCTCCATGACCATTCATCATACAGTCAAAGGTCAGGACATCTATTTAGAATGTATTATTACTCCAAATTTCGAATTTAAAGAGAGCAGAGAGACTAAAAAACAAGGGGAAGGCCAAGTAGTTGTGTACCTGGATAATAAAAAATGGGGCAACTTCGCTAAAGGGGCATTCATTCTTAAAGACGTACCAAGAGGTAAACATAACTTAACGGTCAAATTGCTGCATAATGACTTGACGGAATATGGAATCGAACAGACAATCCAAGTAGAAATTTAATCCCCCCTTAGGGTATTATACATCTCTAGAAAAACATGGTATGATGGATTTGGAGGTGTATACGATGATGATTGCTACTTTTGAGCATGTTCAAATGGTTGAAAAAGCGGAAGAATTAGCGAAAATGATCTGGCAGTCCGAACTTGCGGAAGATTATCATCGCTGTTTAAATAATTTACAACATGACGAAGAAGCACAGAAGCTTATCCGTGCATTCGATTCTATAAAAGAAAAATATGAGGAAGTTCAACGTTTCGGGAAATATCATCCCGATTACCGTAAAGTAACCCTCGAAACTCGTGAGTTGAAACGTAAAGTGGATCTCCACGAAACCATTCACGCTTTTAAACAAGCGGAAGATGCCATTCAAAAAACACTGGATGAAATAAGTGTGATGATAGGGCAGGCCGTATCGACAAATGTCAAGGTTCCAACAGGAAACCCATTCTTCGATTCCATGTCAAGCTGCGGTGGCGGCTGCGGCTCAGGCGGCGGCTGTGGATGTAAAGCAAGCTAAACCCAACAAGAAGCTGCAAAAACTGCAGCTTCTTTTTTGAATAAGAAAATTTATAGCTGTTGATTGGAGCAAATGGCGAAGACTCCTGAGGGAGATAGCGGTAGCTTGAGACCCCGCAGGCTTGCCGAGGAGGCTCTCGTCAGCCCCTAGGAAAGCGAAGCCATTTTGCGGAAATCAACTGCGGCGGATAGCCAATCAACTAAATTATTTAACTCTTAACCGAATGCAATCATCACAAAGGTTGCCACAACAGAACATCTTTTCTTGAGGTACATAAAAGCGGTGTCTGTAAACAAAAAGACCTTTATCTCTTCGCACAAAATGCGTTTCCACCGTTACTTTCTTCTTATGCATCGCTATCTTTGAACAAACACCAATAAAGGATCTGCCCTTTTCCTCCCAACCAGAAATATGTTCAGGATCAACCTCTACATATAGAAAAGGAATACCAGCTACATGTTTTCTGAAACAGCAAATGACTATATCATGTTTATTTAGTTCTTCTAAAAACACATCCCAAATCTGTTCCAGCTCCATGGAAAACGCCCTTTCTTTCTATTTAATGATCGAAATATTCCCTAATTGGTGTGCTTAAAGTATGTCATAATATTTCCATTCATGCTAAACTATAATAAAAACGTGGATCAATCTTCTTAAAGGGGTAAAATATATGCTATCACAAAGACAAGGCATTGTAGTGTGGCTCCATTCATTGAAGCAAGCCAAGCTGCTCAGGCGCTATGGAAATGTCATCTATATATCTAAAAAATTGAAATATGTTCTGTTCTACTGTAACAGTGAGGATACAGAAGTATTAGTGGAAAAGCTAAATAGGCAATCGTATGTAAAAAAGGTAGAAGTTTCTCATAAGCCTTCCATTAAAACTCATTATGAAAACTCCAGACCGGACAAAGCAAAAGAGTATGACTATAAGATGGGCTTATAAAAAAAGCAGTACAAACTTAAGTAATTAGGTTTTGTACTGCTTTTTTTTATTAACTAAAGATGTCCGACACTGATATGTTTCATGATTACCTTAAAGCGGGAATATAATGATTTAACCGCAATATTCCAATTAAATAGTGAAAGTAAAGCTCTTTCTCTGCGAAGACTTCAGTAGGTTTTACTTCGAATTGAATGATTTCCTTATCTAACTCTTTTGCCAAAGCTTGAAAAAGATCAGCGCGTTTATTCGGTTGGAATTGGTGGTTCGGAATTCCTTCCAAACTGATGTAAAGAGCTTGGAAATCACCAGGGTTTGTTGGTTTCATCACAACAACAAAAGATGATAGTTTTCGTTCATTTTTCACTGTATGGAGCATGATAAGATGTTGCAGTCTATTTTTATTACTTCTTGCCAGCTCCATAAGTTCATATATATCAGAGTAGCCTTCCCCGAGTTCTATAAATCGTTGTATCATGTTACTTCTCCTCTCAACGTGCTTTACTCAAACATACTTTACCATGTTCCATTTGAAAATTGAAGAGAATATAATGCTTGAAGGAGGTATGCCGATGCTTTGGTTCACCTTGATTCTAATAGCAGGTTTGATCATTTTGTATATTCATGACCATTTTTACGGGAAGAACGTTTCCCCGTCCAATAAGGGTCTACCTATTAAAGGGATGTTGGTAACAGGGATTTTATACTATCTTGTTCAAGAAGGTCTCTTAACCAAGGAAGAAGAAAAAGAATTAGAAGAAAGCAGTCTCGAAGAATTAGAAGGCTATGTTTCAGAGAAGGGCATCCTGAACCAGGACGAATGGGGAGAACTATGTTTATACCAATGTGAGACAAATGAGAATGTGTTTGATCTCGACATGCCAACATAATTATCTAACAAAAAAACCCTGCTCGGATGTCCGGGCAGGGTCCTTCCATCCCTTGAAACTAATCAAGGTTAAGAAGGCAAAGGGAGAGGAGAAACCGGAGGAAGAACTTATGGGGAAACGTAAGTCTTCTCCGCGGTTGGCAACAACATCACACGAAAGGATGTTGTTAACAATAAGTATGAACCAAAAGGTGTAATGCTATACACAATTGATAAAACTAAAATTGCGCCCGAGAAATGCTTTTGAAATTCATGTCGAATATGATAGGATATTGTTGATTGGTAATTTCGAAACAAAGTATGGTGAGAAAATGAGAGTAGTTTCAGGGAAATGGAAAGGTCGACAATTGAAAGCGGTTCCGGGAATGAATACGAGACCGACGACAGATAAAGTGAAAGAGTCCGTGTTTAATATGATTGGACCTTATTTTGACGGAGGTTTGGCGCTTGACCTATTTGGCGGGAGTGGATCTCTGGGTATAGAGGCGTTAAGCCGCGGAGTGGACAAGGTGATTTTTGTCGACAAGGATGGAAAAGCCATCCAGACAATCAAGCAGAATATAGAAGCTTTTCAAGTAGGGGAGCAGGTTGAAGTTTATCGAAACGATGCTGTCAGAGCATTAAACGCTTTAAAAAAGCGTGAAATCAAATTTGACTTAATCTTATTAGATCCCCCGTATAAGAAACATAACTTAGAAGAATTAATACATAAAATAAGCGAATATGAACTTCTGGAACAAAACGGACTAATTATGGCAGAACATAGCAATGAAGTGGAGTTGCCTGAAACACTTGGTGCGTTCCAGAGAACAAGAAAGGAAGTCTATGGGTTGACGGTCATCTCCGTTTACCACCATAGCAGTGGAGAAAAAGGGGGAGAATGACGTGGCAAGTGTAGCAGTTTGTCCGGGAAGTTTTGATCCGGTTACTTTTGGGCATCTAGATATCATCAAAAGAGCTTCAAAAGTATTTGATAAGGTGTATGTTTGTGTATTGAACAACTCATCTAAGAAACCACTATTTACTGTTGATGAGCGGGTTGATATGATCAAGCAGGTGACTAAAGAGTTTGGAAATGTAGAAGTAGAAGAATTCCATGGCTTGCTTATTGATTATGCACACAGCAAGAATGCCAGTTCTATAGTCAGAGGATTGCGTGCTGTTTCTGATTTTGAATATGAAATGCAAATTACATCTATGAACAGGGTGTTAGATGAAAGTATTGAAACATTATTCATGATGACCAACAACCAGTACTCATTTTTAAGCTCAAGCATTGTGAAGGAAGTAGCGAAATACAATGGATCCGTTTCAGAATTAGTTCCGCCGACAGTGGAAGCGGAACTGAAAAAAAAGTTTACTAATAAAGATTAAACTAAAAGCTCTTATGAAAGATTTATTTAATTTTCATAAGAGCTTTTTTCTTTGTCTTAATTTAAGCATGTTCGTTTTTAACTGCTCCTCTTAACAGAAGCAACAGGTATATCCATAACATTGTAATCGTAAATATCGGACCATATGTCTGAAACAGACCAAAGGCGGTTTCCCAAAAACCTTCAGGCAAATATGGTGAAAAGACAGGAAGCTCTCCGTCAGCTGTTTCAAACCCTTTTAACTTTTGATTTAACGGGTGCCATAGAATAAAAGTAATGACTGCTGCAAAGATACCATGCAGGATACGGGCAAGAAAAAAAGGTTTAAAGCGAATATCAGACTCCGCCAGAATGCTTGCAACCTGTGCTTGAACGGAAAATCCACTGAAAGCGAGGAAAAAGCTTGTCACGATAATCTGTTCCATTAGACTGACCCCTGAAATTTCACTTGTCAGTTTTCCGCCAAGCGTTATTTCAAACAGGCCTGAAATGAGAGGATAACTAAGATCTTTTGAAATATCGAAAATTCCAAGTAAAACACTGATAATGGCTGCAAGTATTGCTGTAACAGAAAATAAGGAAAGCATGCTGTTTAACACCGAAAAGAGGATCAAGAATCCCCCCACCATTAATAGTGTCTGAACAGAGGACAATACCGCATCTCCAAGTAGCTTGCCAATAGGCTTATTGTTTTTTAGACGCGTTTTGTGTAATTCAGAAAAGGCTCTTCTGATGGAAACTTTTTGAGGGGTTCTAGAAAGGTCTTCTTGACGCTTGGAAACATAGTAAGGACCATAAAATCGCATAATTAAACCGACACAAATATTTCCTAAATAATGGGCCGCAGCAAGTATAATCCCGACCTTAGGATTGTGGAAAAAGCCAACAGCTATAGCACCAAAAATAAATAGTGGATTTGATGAATTGGTGAAGGAAACAAGGCGTTCGCCCTCGATTTGTGTAATTTGGTTTTCCTGACGCAGTCTCACTGTTAATTTCGCTCCAGAAGGATAACCCGACGCCATTCCCATTGCCCATACAAAACCTCCGACTCCAGGCACCCTGAAGAGTGGTCGCATTAATGGCTCTAGTATAACGCCGATAAAAGCCACAACCCCAAATCCGATCAGCAGCTCACTGATTATCAAAAAAGGTAAAAGAGAGGGGAATACTATATCCCACCACATATTAAGTCCCCTTACACTTGCTTGAAAAGAAGCTTGAGGGTTAAGAATAAGGGATAGTGTAAGCAGGGAAATAATAATAGCAAAAATAACTGTCTTGACTTTCGAATAGTCCAACCGATTAACCCCCTTCATAAGCATATAAAACAAGTAATATATCCACTACTTCAAATTAAGAATTAGCTCTCCATTTCTTTTTTGTACAAGAATGAATGGGTTTTTGTTAGAATAATAATAATTACCCCTTAATTGGCAACCAGGTTTGTCCCGTCACCTTACCTTTCAATATACGTAAAAGGGATGGTGGAATAGAACCTAAAATGACCCAAGTCTTCACAGTTTGTTCACCAAGAAAAAGGATTAGCGTATGATACATTATAGGAATCAAAGGATAATGGTATAGGACTTGATAATTTGGTTGCTGTAAAGCTTAGGTGGCTGTACACAGCTTGAGGTGATAACTTGAAGGAACCTATAGTAGGAATAGCATTGGGATCTGGTGGGGCACGGGGTTTTGCACACCTTGGCGCACTGAAAGTATTGCAAGAAGAAAACATAAGCGTGGATCTTATCGCCGGAAGTAGTATGGGGGCACTTGTAGGAAGCTTCTATGCAATGGGACATGATATGGATCGCCTTTATAAAATTGCCACTGCATTCAAACGAAAGTATTACTTGGACTTTACTGTACCGAAAATGGGATTTGTAAGTGGAAACCGGGTGAAGGAACTTATCCGGATGTTCACTCAAAACAAAAACATTGAAGAATTAGACATCCCCCTTTCCATCGTTACGACAGATCTGGAAAAGGCGGAGAAAGTAGTTTTAACGAGCGGTCCTATATCCGATGCCGTGAGGGCTAGTATTTCCATTCCAGGAATTTTTGTACCTGAAAAGGTAAATGGCCGTTTGCTTGTCGATGGTGGAGTGGTAGACCGTGTTCCTGCTAGCGTAGCAAAAGAAATGGGTGCGGATATCGTTATCGCAATAGACGTTTCGCAAGTCAAAACGAATGAACCGGTTAATTCGATTTTCGATGTTATTTTGCAAACAATTGATATTATGCAAAATGAGTTGGTCAAACGAAGTGAAACAGAGGCTGATGTCATGATCAGGCCTGCTGTTGCTCATTACAGTTCACGGGCATTTACCAACATTGAGGAAATTATCCGAATCGGTGAAGAAGCAACTAGACTGCAAATTCCCTATATTAAGAAGACGATAGAGGAGTGGAAGGAGAAACAGCAACATGAAAAGTAGATATTTTATGAGGTCCCTGTTAATTGGGATAGTGCTGGCGGTGGTCTTGAATTTTGTGACATTGCCTTATTATGTAACACGTCCAGGTGATGCACAGGAATTAAGACCACTTGTATCTGTAGAAGGCGGGGATGAAGACGAAGGAAGCTTTATGCTGACCACGGTTAAAATGGGAAAGGCCAACATTTTTACGTATGCTTTTGCAAAAGTAAGCGAATACCAAAATATCTTCCCTATTAACCAGATCCGTGCTGAGGATGAAACGGATGAAGAGTATAACTACCGCCAGTTACATATGATGGAAAGTTCCAAGGAAACAGCTATAAAAATAGCTTATGAGAAGGCCGGTAAAGAGGTCGAACTTGTTTCTAAGGGAGTATATGTTTTTAGTGTAAAAAAAGGACTAGCAGCTGAAGGTAAGCTAGATATTGGCGACCGTATTACACATATTGATGGGAAAGAAACAGCTACAGCAGAGGAACTGATGGAAGTGGTCGGGGAAAAATCCATCGGAGACACAATAGAGCTCACTTATGATCGAGACGAGGAAGAAAAAACAACTTCCATTACATTAGGAGAGCATCCGGAAGATCCAGACCGTGCTGGCCTTGGAATCAGTTTATTGACTGATTACGAAATTACGATGGATCCACCTATTACCATAAATTCCGCACAAATTGGAGGGCCATCAGCAGGTTTGATGTTCTCCTTGGAAATATATAACCAACTTCTAGACGAAGACATTTCCAAAGGCTATGATATCGCAGGCACAGGAGCAATCAATGAAAAAGGAGAAGTGCTCCGAATCGGCGGCATCTCCCAGAAAATTGTTGCAGCCGATAACTCAGGAGTTGATATTTTCTTTGCGCCGAATGAAAAAGGTGCAGAAGGCTCCAATTATCAAGAAGCTCTTGTAGCGGCAGAAGATATTAACACATCCATGAAAATTGTACCTGTAGATACATTTGAAGATGCGGTTGAGTATTTGGAGCAGTTGGAAACTAAAAGTGAATAAAGGGAAAACGCCTCACCATTTTTTGGATGAGGCGTTTTTCTTTTTTTAAAGATAAGGAAGTATAAAATCCTGTTGATTTCCGTTCCAGGCGCTTCGCTTGCCTGCGGGCGGCCCGTAAGCCTCCTCACAACGCTTATGGCCACTGAAATAGTCTTTGATGTTAGATTTTATTAAGCCACCGCTGTTGATTTCCGCAAACGGCTTCGATTTCCACCGGGACTTTAAGCCTCCTCGGGCTACGCCCTGCGGGGTCTCAACATTGTCGCTACTCCCCCGTAGGAGTCTCCGCCTAATGCTCCAATCAACAGCGGAGCATTACCAAGTAACTAAAAAGGACCGGGCGGTTTTTGCCCGGTTTTTCTTAGATGGACCTAGCTTCTGTTTCATCGTAGCGTATAGGCGGTTTGGAGAACTCCTGCAACATCCAATCACTCCGAGCAGGCTCTTGAAACTTCATGGCATAAGTATTTGTTGCTCGAATATCCATATCAAGCATTTCATTTTCCACACCAGAAACTTTAGAAAGTATGGGGATTTCCACTTCTTTTTTAATCTGCTTTAAATAGGCCTGTCCACGCTTTGACATCCCTAACAAACGAATATACTCACTTTGCTTAGAAGCGGAAACCTTCAGCATTGTATCTTTTTTCGTATTGGTGAGAAGATGGGTGCACATACGCTGCAGTCTTGTCCAAGTGTATCTTTTTGTTTTTAACTTTGTCATAAATTCATGGAAGGAGGAACTTTCTTTCATCGTATGTATTAACCTATGTTCGAGACCTTCTTCGACTTCGTATACCGCTGAGAGCTCTGAGGGGGTGCTACAGAGTATGCGATATTTAAGGAGTGTAAAGTAATCCTCCCATTGATGAAAACTGCCTACATGCTGCTTATAGTGGCCTAACAGATCATAAGTAGGTTCAGGCACAAACCTTTGGACCTTCTCAATGTTCCCGCTATTGTCAAAAAGATGTTTCCTTATGCTTGTTGCACTAGCAATGGAAGAATCATTGAATTCGGGATCATGATAGCCTGCACCGGTTCGTTCAATCGTGCAAGGTCGCATGGAACTTTTTTGCTCTTGTATCGCTTTCACATAATGAAACCCAAGGATGTTATTTGGTTTCGTCAGATCTAAAACTTTTTCCTTGTTTTCGGTCAACCTTAAGAAGGCCAAGGAAGAGGCTTTTGGAAAACTGTACCCCTGAGCGATAAATTCTTGAACAAACGTATCATATGTTTCTTTATGTTCGTTCATCAATTGAATGGTACGTTCAAAATCTTGAATATTTCCCTGTTCGCTACCAAAGCAAACATTATCGCATTTTAATCCAGACAAAATAGAAATGGAACCACTAGCAAAAACTTCTGCTTTCTGAGTAGCAAATGCGTATGGTAACTCCACAACAATGTCAATGCCGTTAGAAAGGGCCATTTTTGTGCGGGTCCACTTGGAAACAAGTGCAGGTTCTCCCCGTTGAAGGAATTGTCCACTCATTACAGCAATAACAACTTCTGCACCTGTAAGTCTCTTTGATTCTGTCAAATGAAACAAATGCCCATTATGAAAAGGGTTGTACTCCACAATTACACCTAAGGATTTCATCTCACACCCACTCCATCTATATTTCATTCTTCAATTATTTACTTGGATACTTGTTCAAAATACGTTATTATGTCTATAATTATAGTGTAAAGAAAAAATATTGACAAATAAACTTGCGAAAGCTATAATTACTTTTGTTGCCTTGAGGTGAATATCTTGTTGAAATGGACATTATTCCAGTTAAATCAGTTACAACATAAAGGTTTAGAAATCGATGAAACAGTTGATGTAAGTGAAATTACGGCACATAGTGAAATTCGATCTGTCAAACCAGTTCACGTAACTGGAAGAGCTGATTTAAGTTCAAAAAAAGCTACGTTTCATCTAACTGTGGAAGGTAGTATGGTTTTACCATGTTCACGTACGTTGGTTGATGTGGACTATCCTTTTACGATAAAAACAACTGAAACTTATCTTTTTCAGCCTGACGAGTATGAAACGGACGAAGAAGAGTTGCATACGGTCGAAGGAGACGTTGTCGATTTAATTCCAATTATTCGAGAAGCGATTATCCTCGAAGTGCCGATGCAAGTTTTCAGTGACTCTCCCGATAAGGAAGAGGCAGCTCCCCAATCCGGTAAAGACTGGGGCGTCATTTCAGAAGAGGAAACACAGGAAAAAGTGGATCCAAGACTTGCAGGACTGGCTAAGTTTTTTGAGAAAGACAAAGAGTAGACATTACATGATGTAGTAGATGCTCATTTTTTAAGGAGGTGGGAAGAATGGCTGTACCTTTCAGAAGAACGTCTAAAACTGTAAAAAGAAAGCGTCGTACACACTTTAAACTACAAGTTCCTGGTATGGTAGAATGCCCAAGCTGCGGTGAACAGAAATTATCACACCGTGTATGCCCGGCATGCGGTACTTACAAAGGGAAAGAAGTAGTAAATAAATAATAAAAAAAGCATAGGGCTGATGCCTTGTGCTTTTTTTATTTGACTTCCTTTCTAAGTGACTACAAATATCCCCCCACACCCGCCAATAAATAAGTTAAAATAAACACAATACTCCAAAAAAGGTGGTCCGCAAAATAATGACAGAAACGAAAGTCCACACTCACATAGATGAAGACCAATTCTTCTGGTTTACCATCAACCGTCCAGACAAACGAAATGCCATCGATTATGATGTCATGAACGAATTAATATCTTCACTAAAGCAAGTAAGAGAAAACCATGCCATCAGAGCTTTCATCATCACGGGAAATGGAAATCAATCCTTCTGCTCCGGTGGGGACCTATCTGTATTTCACGCATTACATACAAAAGAAGAAGCCTATAGCATGCTTTCAAAAATGGGAGAAATATTATATGATCTCATGACCTTGCCGGTGCCAACCGTTGCTTTAATAAATGGTACCGCAATTGGGGGAGGATGTGAAATTGCTGCCTCATGTGATCAGCGCTGGGCTGTTTCTCATGCAAAGCTTGGATTTGTTCAGGGAAGACTGGGCATAACCACAGGTTGGGGAGGAGCGAGCATGTTAATGGAAAAGGTGCCACATGCGAGTGCAATCAAAATGCTGTCGTCAGCTAGTACATATACAGCAAGTGAAGCAGTGGAGTTAGGCTTTATCCAAAAAGCAGTCTCATTTTTTGATTCTCAGTCATTACGAGAGGAGTTTGCCGTTTCTTCCGCAGTATTAAGAAGCTATAAAAAAAGTTTCATATCTAAGTGGGAACAGTCAGCTTTAAAAGAAAGAATGCTAGCTGAGATAGAGCAATGTTCTATTCTTTGGGAACAAGATGAACATCACGATGCCGTAAAAGTGTTTCTAGAAAACAAGAAAAAATAAGAGAATATAGGGCATTTTACTCAACGTTTAGTCTATCTTTTCTATTACACGCATATGTATAGGGTAAAAAAGTGTGTTAGGGGGATAGCAATATGTCTACTGTTCGTCAAGATGCTTGGACTCAAGATGAAGATTTATTGTTGGCGGAAGTGGTTTTACGATATATACGAGAAGGTGGCACCCAATTGACTGCGTTTGAGGAAGTAGGGAAAAAGCTTT
Source organism: Sutcliffiella horikoshii (assembly GCF_002157855.1). Classification (NCBI taxonomy): domain Bacteria; kingdom Bacillati; phylum Bacillota; class Bacilli; order Caryophanales; family Bacillaceae; genus Sutcliffiella; species Sutcliffiella horikoshii. The sequence continues at coordinate 1,810,162 of NZ_CP020880.1, forward strand.
CTCGAACATCTGCTGCATGTGGTTTCAGGTGGAATTCTTATGTGAGAAAACAGTATGCAACAGGAATTGAACTGGCAAAGAAACAACGTAAAGAGCTAAAGAAAGAGCAAGCTGCTCCACAGACGGTTGCCTTTGAAAATACTTATAATGCAATTAATAATAAATTGTATGCAGGTGATAACCTGACGATATCGGCAGTGATCGGTTATTTGAACCATCTGGAGCAACTAGAAAATGAATATACAAAAATCAAAGAAGAGAATTGTAGTTTAAAAAAGAAAGTGGAACAGCTAGAAGCTGACCTTAAACATCTAGCAGAGGCTAAGCTGGAACTGGAATCATCCATGAATTTGGTAGAAGAAGATTATCGTGCTTTAATTGAAATCATGGAGCGTGCCCGGAAAATGGTCGTACTGCAGGATGATGAAAAAAACAAAAAAGTGAAATTCCAAATGGATCGTAATGGAAATTTGGAGAGAGTGGAAAAATAGCACCTAAAGATTGAGACCATCCTTAACTAGGGTGGTTTTTTCGGTTAGTTAATAATAATTATAGTTAAAAGGGTACATATTGAAGTATTAGTTGTATAATGAAAAAGGAATGGAATGATCTGGATGGTTCCTGAAAGGGGAGATATCATGCCTGAAATTCATACTGAGCACCCTGTTCTTCTTTTTGATGGGGTATGTAATTTGTGTAATTCAATGGTGACTTTTGTGATTAAACGTGATCAAAACGCGACTTTTAAATTTGCTTCGCTTCAATCTGAAGTGGGACAAACCATTTTAATGGAGCACTCTCTCCCTTTGGACCAGTTTGATAGCTTTTATTATGTAGAAGGCAAGAAATTATATACAAAGTCTACAGCGGCTTTAAAAGTGGCAAAAAAATTAGATGGCGCGTGGAAGCTTTTCTATCCATTGATTATTATACCTAAACCTTTAAGAGATATAGTTTATTCCTTTGTTGCGAAAAATCGATATAGATGGTTCGGAAAGAAAGATCAATGTATGTTGCCCAATCTGGAAATGAAAAAAAGATTTTTATAGGAGAGGAAGAGAGTAATGAGCACTAAAACACGATTGACAGGCTCGATATTTCTTTCGAAACTAATTACGCAATATGCATTTATTCATGAAAAGACTGTGGGGAAAACAGCCGGAGAATATATTCGCCAAATAGGATTACGAACAGGGGAATGGATCGAGGACTTTTACGGTAACAGAGAAGATGATTGGTCTGTAAACAAATATGCAGAAGTGATTGTAGATTTGAAAAATTCCATTGGTGGGGAATTCTATATCTCATCCATTACTCCTGAGTATGTAATTATAAAAGCGAACCGCTGTCCTTTTGGCGAAATGGTAAAGGATGCTCCACATCTTTGTAATATGACTTCTAGTGTTTTTGGAGGTATTGCCTCGCGAAAGTTTGGCTACGGGAAAGTTGATTTGAAAAAACGGATAGCCGTTGGTGACCTTGGCTGTGAAGTGGTTATCTCTTTTAAAGCAAATGAATTCAGCTATGGGGATGTTTATGAAAATCTACCTCGGACACCTGAAAATGTAGACCCTTTTCAATGGGAAAATGAAACGATTGTGTTGTTAAATGAGGAGCTCCGTAAAAGTGATGAACTGGTCGTCAAGTTATTGGACGAATTGGAAAGCTTGAAAAAACAGGTGCAAACGGGAAGAAATTAATTTATACCAAAGTAAAAGGTAATTGCCTGATTTGCGGCAATTACCTTTTTTAAATTAATCGGTTGTTTCCTCTTTAGTGGAGAGTCTTTCTTGAGCCTTGACTCCTTCTGGATACCACACAAGCGGGTTTTCTCCTAGGTCGCGTTCCACATCATAATGCACTGAAGTGAACCCCATGCGATTCCAGAAGTCAGCTGATTTGACACGTGGGTTCGTTTTGATTGGAAGTCCAAATCCTTTTGCGAAATCAACCAGTTCTTTTCCAAATCCTTTACGCTGGTAGTTTGATAATACTTCTAATTTCCATAACTCTAAATAATCTTGACGAGGTTCAAAATATTTATCAAGCTCTTTGGAAACTCGGTACAGGCTCATCCTTGCCACAAGTTTTTCACCAAAATAAATACCGTAAAATGGTGATTCGCTGTCATTTTCGATAATGTTATCTTGGAGATCTTCCAACATTGATAGTTCTTGTATGCCGTATTCCCTAAACTGTTTGAACTCTTCCAGTGTTTTATAGTTAATTGATAGTTTTTTAACAGTCATATACATTTCCCCCTTGAATATCTCTAATAGAAGCGCTTACCACTATACATATTAAGCAGAATGGTTTATTTTAATATTAATTATATAACAAAAAAACAAAAAATTCTGCAATAATTTTAGAAAGCGCTTGCAATTAAAGAAGGAAATCGAGGAATTATGTAGAAATAGTAGTTTGTTAGGGATTTAAATTGCAAGTTCTTTAGAAAGGGGATTACTCCATGCAAAAAATACTGATTGCTAATCGAGGAGAAATTGCAGAACGAATCATACGAACATGTCAACGATTAGGGGTAGAAACAGTTGCTATATATTCTGACGCTGATAAAGATTTGCCATATGTTCAGCAAGCGACAGTAGCAAGACATGTAGGTGAGGCCCCACCTCAAAAATCTTATTTAAACGTAGAACGAATTTTGGAAATCGCGAAAGAAGAAGACGTGGATGGTGTCCACCCAGGGTACGGTTTCTTATCGGAAAATGGGGAGTTTGCACAAGCGCTCCACGATGCAGGACTGACATTTATCGGTCCAAGTGTAGACGTCATCAAATTAATGGGAGATAAATTATCATCTCGCAGAGCCATGATTAAAGCTGGCGTCCCTGTCGTTCCTGGCTCTGAGCAGCCTGTTGAATCATTAGAGGAAGCGTTGGTTCTTGCAGAGAAGATCGGTTTCCCTGTTATGTTAAAAGCCAGTGGTGGTGGCGGTGGAATTGGAATGCACCGCTGTGAAAACAAAGAGGATATTGAAAATACCTTCGAGCAGACCAAGAAACGAGCGAAAGCTTATTTTAAAAATGAAGATATGTTTATTGAAAAATACGTTGGGAATGCCAAGCATATAGAGGTGCAAATCTTCGGAGATGCCCATGGAAATGTCGTACATATGTTTGAAAGGAACTGTTCTGTTCAAAGACGGAATCAAAAGGTAATTGAAGAAGCGCAAAGTCCTGCTATGAGTGAAGAGACTCGAAAGAAAATTTGTGAAGCAGCTGTTTTGGCTGCCAAAGAAGTAGATTATAAAAATGCAGGCACAGTTGAGTTTATCATGGATGAAGAAGAAAACTTCTATTTCCTTGAAATGAATACAAGACTTCAAGTTGAGCATCCGATAACTGAATGCATCACTGGCCTTGATCTTGTAGAGTGGCAGCTTCAGGTGGCTGCCGGGGAAAAGCTTCCGCTGCAGCAGGAGGAAATCACAAGCACCGGACATGCAATAGAATTTCGCTTATATGCAGAAGATCCAGTCAAATTCTTTCCTTCACCTGGGCTTATTACTAAATGGCACCTTCCAAGTGAAGAAGGAGTCAGAGTGGACAGCGGTTATGGTCTGGATTTAAAGGTAACACCATTTTATGACCCTATGATTGCTAAAATAATCGTTTCAGGTGATACAAGAGAAGCGACAATTGAAAGGGCTAAAGAATATTTAACGGCTGCTTCGGTAGAAGGGATAAAAACGAATCTTCCGTTTTTAATTCGTGCCATTGAGACGAATGAATTTGTCTCGGGTCAATATCATACAGGTTTCATTCAATCGATGAATCCAATTACAACTTAAAAATAATACAACAAGAGATCGGGAGGAAATTAAGATGAAAAAAGTAGAAGCGGCAATGGCAGGTACAGTTTGGAAAGTGTTAGTGGAAGTGGGCGACGAAGTAACAGCTGGTCAAACTGTAATCATATTAGAGTCAATGAAAATGGAGATCCCTGTGGAAGTGATGATGGACGGTAAAGTAGCATCCATCTCAACAGCAGAAGGGGAATTCGTAAATGATGGAGATGTGTTACTGGAGTTGGAATAGTCTTTTACAACGTTGAGAAGAAAGCGGGGATTAAGATGATAAAAACCACCAATGATTTAGAACAAGAGTTTCAAGAAACGGTTGAAACAATCAAGAAGGGCGGAAGTGAGAAGTATCACGAGAAATTAAAAGAACAAAACAAATTATTTGTTCGTGATCGCCTTGCTCTTTTATTTGATAACGGACAATATGAAGAAGATGGACTTTTTGCCAATAATAAAGCAAAGGGTCTCCCAGCTGATGGTGTTGTAACGGCTATAGGAAAAATAAATGGACAAACAGTGTGTGTCATGGCAAACGATTCTACTGTAAAAGCAGGTTCATGGGGAGCAAGAACGGTAGAAAAAATTATTAGAATTCAAGAAACAGCCGAAAAACTAATGGTTCCTATCCTTTATCTGGTTGACTCTGCCGGAGCGAGAATTACGGACCAACTTGATATGTTCCCAAACAGACGTGGAGCAGGGAAGATCTTTTATAACCAAGTGAAGCTTTCTGGAATGGTCCCACAGATTTGTCTGTTGTTCGGTCCATCCGCTGCTGGAGGAGCTTATATTCCGGCTTTCTGTGACATTGTGGTCATGGTAGACGGTAATGCATCCATGTACTTGGGCTCTCCTCGTATGGCAGAGAAGGTCATTGGGGAGAAGGTAACACTTGAAGAAATGGGTGGAGCGAGAATGCACTGCTCTGTGAGTGGTTGTGGAGATGTCCTCGCTGCTACGGAAGAAGAAGCAATTCAGCAAGCCCGTAAGTACCTTGAATATTTTCCTGGCAGTTACCAAGAGAAGTCAAAAGAAATGGATCCAGTAAGCCCTAAAGAAGGTAAGGAGCTAACGGATATCATCCCTGTAAATCAAAATGCTCCATTTGATATGTATGAAGCGATAGATCAGCTAATTGATGCAAACAGTTTCTTTGAAATCAAGAAACTATTCGCACCAGAGTTGATAACCGGTTTTGCCCGTATGGATGGGAAGGTAGTCGGAATCATCGCTAACCAGCCAAAAGTGAAGGGCGGCGTGCTATTTGTAGATTCTGCTGATAAAGGTGCCAAGTTCATTCAGCTTTGTGATGCATACCATATTCCATTACTGTTCCTTGCGGATGTTCCAGGTTTCATGATTGGGACAAAAGTGGAACGTGCAGGCATTATCCGCCACGGAGCTAAACTTATTGCAGCGATGAGTTCTGCAACTGTGCCGAAAATCTCTGTTGTGGTAAGGAAGGCTTATGGTGCCGGACTTTATGCAATGGCTGGCCCGGCATTTGAACCGGATTGCTGCATAGCACTTCCAACGGCACAAATCGCCGTGATGGGACCTGAAGCGGCTGTCAATGCAGTATATTCCAACAAAATTAATGAAATTGAAGATCAAAAGGAAAGAATTGCTTTTGTACAAGAAAAGCACCAAGAATATAAAGAACATATTGATATCTATAAATTAGCTTCCGAAATGATTGTAGATGATATTGTACCTGCAAAAGATTTGCGAAGTGTATTGATTAGTCGATTCCATTACTATTCAAGTAAGCAAATGACATTCAGCCATCGTAAACATCCGGTATATCCGGTATAGTCAACCAAAACATCCAGTGTCCATTTGAGGCACTGGATATTTTTATGGGCATGGTACTTCTGACGAAAAAGAACAGTACAATCCAAAACGATATATTGGTACAATAAAGAAAAACAGGACTAAAGAAGGAGAACCGATGAGAATTGGAATTGTTGGCGGAGGTGCTGTAGGTCTCTTATATGCCTTTCAGTTATCAAAAGTATTTACAGTCACTCTCTATGTAAAACGGGATGAAGCATTACAAACTATAAAGAACCAAGGCATAACAATATCGAATAATGATCATAAAAAGGAAACTAGAAATGTTAATGTCATGAAGTGGGAGAGCGATGTCCCTTTAAAGGATGACTTATACATAGTGGCAACGAAACAATATGGCTTATCTGAGATCCTGCCCGTTTTGGAAAAGTGCACAAAAGATCAATCCATCCTTTTTCTTCAAAATGGGATGTCTCATATTGACATGCTAGCACACATCTCTCATGCCGAGATATTATTGGGGATAGTGGAGCATGGGGTGAAGAAGAATAATGATTGCACTATAATGTGGACAGGAAAAGGTCGTACGAAACTGGCAGGTTATCCTGAAACACAAGCTGATTTACACGCATCTTCTTTTATAAATAAGTGGAGGGATACAATCGGTTTGGATTTTCCGATTGAAGTTTGCGAAGACTTCTATGAAATGATGATGGAAAAATTACTTGTCAATGCCATCATCAACCCCTTGACGGCTATATTTGATGTTCGCAATGGAGAGCTGTTAACAAATCCTTATTTCCAAAAGTGTATGAAGCAGTTATATAATGAAATAAAATTTTTGGTCCAAGTGGAGAAGAGGGAAGAAGTGTGGAATCATATCTGCTCCATTTGCGAGAAAACAGCAGATAACATCTCTTCCATGAAGCGTGATATAAATGAAGGCAGACAAACCGAAGTCGATGCCATATTGGGATTTGTCATAAACTTGGCTAAAAAACAAGGAAAATCAGTACCGTTAACAGAATTTATTTATGAAGCTGTCAAAGGGCTTCAAAACAATGCAAGCAGTTAATACCTCTTATGCAATTTCACCTTGCTTGTAAAATGCAAAAAATAATGAAGTAAGTGAAAAGAGGTATGATGAAATGTCGGGATTTTTAGCAGGAACTTTCGCTACAATCGTTACGCTTCCTATTTTTGCGCTGATTGTGTTTTATTTTATTGCTAAAGCAGTAACAAGGAACAATAAAAGGTCCTTTCATTTGGCGATTGATTCTTCGACGCTTTTTTTTATCTTAGCTGTACACTTTATTATAATCATAATCTGGGAAACATCGCTTTTATCGGTCATTTTAACTGTATTACTAATAATGGCGACAGTGATGGTTTTGACACACTACAAACTTAAAGAGGAAATACATTTTAAAAAGGTGTTCAAAGGGTTTTGGCGTTTAAATTTCCTGCTTTTTTTCCTGGCCTATTTTTGTCTAATGACATTCGGAATAATTAAACGGGTTTTTGATGCATTTGCTTAAGCAATATTTTTTGAAACAATGGAAATCAATGCTATACTCATGGAGATATTAACACATATGAACGATTCAGAAAGGACGTACTTTATGAATGTAGTAGAATTAACGCTCCCTACTATTAATAAGTTTTCCTCCGCTTATTTATCACAAAAGGAGAGCATTCTTCCCTTTTTTACATATAATCCGTTTTCTGTAGAGACATACACACAGAGAAACGATCATTTGAAAAATAGAAGCTTCAGGAGAAGAGAGCTAGCTGCACATCTTCTTGAATTTAATCAAAGGTACCATGCAGATGAACAAACCTTACATAGCATTGAAAAATTAAATGACAGCCGGTCGGTAGTGGTGATCAGTGGGCAACAAGCTGGTTTAATGACTGGCCCAATTTATACTATTTCTAAAATCCTCAGTACAATTAAGCTTGCCCAAGAGCAGGAGCTAAAACTTGGTATACCGGTTGTTCCTGTTTTTTGGATAGCAGGAGAAGACCATGATTATCAGGAAATCAATCATGTGAATCTACCGAAAGATAATGAAATAGAAAAACATGTTTTTCCTATGAAAGAAGCCGGCAAAAAAATGGTATCAGAGCTTCATTATGACAAAAAAAAATTACATGCATGGTTACTTGAAACAATTAATTCCTATGGAGAAAGTCCTTATACAAGGGAGTTAAAAGAAGAATTAGAGCATGCACTGGAGGTATCTGCCACATTTGTGGATATCTTCGCAAGCTTGATTACAAAACTCTTTAAAGGTACTGGTCTGGTATTAGTTAATGCAGCAGATCCTTCCTTGCGTAAACTGGAAACCCCTTATATGCAACAACTACTATTGAAGCATGGTCAAATTCGCAATGGAATGCTTCATTCACAAAAAGAACTCGAGGAACAAGGGTTTACACCGATGCTCGAGATTGACTCAGAATCCATGAATATATTCTTCCACCAAAACGGTGAACGCGAGCTCCTATATTGGGATGAAACGAAGCAGATTGCTTATTTAAAGGATTCAAACCATCAGTTTACAGTGGAACATTTAAATAAGTTGATGGAAGAACAACCTGAAAACTTCTCCAATAATGTTGTAACTAGACCGCTGATGCAGGAGTTTATGTTCCCCACCCTTGCTTTTATCGGAGGTCCGGGTGAAATCAGCTACTGGGCTGAACTTGGTCGATGTTTCCGTGCCATGGATCTTGAAATGCCGCCTGTTGTACCAAGAATATCTTTGACTTTATTGGAAAGGCACATTGATCGAACATTACTCGAATTGAATGAAAACATTGAAGATGTGGTGGAAAAGGGGCTGGAGGAAAAAAGGAAAGCCTGGTTGTATAAGCAAGAACTTGAAACAATAGAAGCTACCTTGGCGTCTTATCGTGAACAATATGCAACTATTCATGATCAATTCCGACAAGTGGGTAATACTACGTTGCCGCATCTTCGAAAGACATTTGAGAAGAATTGGAATCTGATTGATAAACAATTCACTTATATCCATCGTTTAATAGAGCGTTCAGCATATGAAAAACATGAAAATATGATGAACAAATATGAACGTGTCGAACTCGCAGTCTTGCCTAAAGGTATGCCGCAAGAGAGAGTATGGAATATCTATTATTTCCTTAACAAGTATGGCCTGGATTTTGTCCAAAGACTATCTGAATTGCCATTGGAGCATAACGGAAAGCATAAAATAATAAAACTTTAAGAAAACAGCGGGTAAAATCCTGCTGTTTTTTTATATTCTTTTTCTGACAATCACCAATAAAGAAGGGAGTCGTAAACGAACATATACTGAAGAATGGTAGCCTATTGTGTTTGTCCGGGGTCAAAAAGAGCCAAGTTTGACCTAAATTCGTCCTTTTGTCAAAAAATGTTGTAAAAAGATGAAAAACGAAAAAAAAGTAGGCTTAAAGGATTTTCTTTTAGGGAAGAGAATAGTACAATAAAGTAAGTGGAGAGAAGTGGGGGATTGTGGGGGAAAGTAGAAGAAAGGTGGGAGAGCCAAATGTTCATGGGGGAATATAATCATACAATTGATGCAAAAGGGCGTATGATTGTGCCTGCAAAATTCCGTGATCATTTAGGTGAAACCTTTGTTCTTACCAGAGGCCTCGATAAATGCCTATTTGGCTACCCGCTCTCTGAATGGAAAACAGTTGAAGATAAACTGAAACAATTGCCACTTACTAAAAAGGATGCCCGTGCATTTACACGTTTCTTCTTTTCTGGTGCTTCTGAGTGTGAATTGGACAAGCAAGGCCGAGTGAATATTGCGACCCCACTTGTTCAGTATGCGCAGCTAGATAAGGAATGCGTGGTGATCGGAGTGTCTAATCGAATAGAAATCTGGAGCAAGGAAAACTGGAACTCATTTGTGGAAGACTCGGAAGACTCCTTCGCAGAGATTGCAGAAAACCTCGTGGATTTTGACTTATAAAAGGGATTTCATTACATCGAATACTAAGAACAGCCTGGATAAAACAAGATAGTCGGTGAGAAAATACCGATAGAAAAGAAATTGCAGCATCTTAGAGGAAAACAGCTTAGAGCTAGAAAGGCGGTGGAAAATGTTTCACCATGTAACAGTACTACTCAATGAAGCAGTAGAAGGTCTTAACATTAAAGAAGATGGCACGTATGTTGATTGCACATTAGGAGGTGCAGGGCATAGTTCCGAAATTGTAAAACAGTTATCAGACAAAGGAAGATTGATCGCGTTTGATCAAGATGACCATGCTCTAGAACATGCAAAGAATGTGTTACATAACTACCTGGACCGGGTCATTTTCATTAAAAGTAATTTTAAGCATCTGAAAGAGAAATTGTACGAGCAGGGAATCACCAAAGTGGATGGAGTGTTATTCGACCTTGGGGTTTCATCTCCTCAATTGGACACACCTGAAAGAGGTTTTAGTTACCATCACGAAGCACCTCTGGATATGCGAATGGACATGAACAGTCCGCTTAGTGCTTATGATGTTGTCAATGAGTGGCCTTATGAGAAGCTTGTAAGGATTTTCTTTCAATATGGAGAAGAGAAATTTTCCAAACAAATAGCTAGAAAAATCGAGGAATATCGAAAATCAAAGCCGATTGAAACAACGCTTGAGTTGGTGGAAATCATTAAAGACGGCATACCTGCTCCCGCTAGGAGAACCGGCGGACATCCTGCCAAAAGAGTATTCCAAGCAATAAGAATTGCAGTAAATGACGAGTTGGGTGTTTTTGAAGATGCTATTCATCAAGCAATTGATGTCTTGAAAGTCGGGGGAAGAGTTTCTGTTATTACCTTCCATTCACTTGAAGACAGAATGTGTAAAGTAGCCTTTAAAGAGAAAAGTCAGTTGCCACAACTGCCGCCAGGACTTCCAATCATCCCGGAAGAATTTCAACCGATACTCAAACTTATCACTAGAAAGCCGATACTACCTAGTGAAGAGGAACTAGAAGCCAATAATCGTGCAAGATCGGCCAAACTAAGAATTGCAGAAAAAGCGAAAGACTAAATATAAAATAATGTAGACTAGGGGGAAAGAGAATGAGTAACTTAGCTCACAAAATTCAGAGGCAGCATGAAGAACGCATACAACAGTCGCCAAAAAGGCAATTGGTCGTAAAGAAACGTTCGAAAATTACTCTTGGGGAAAAAATACTTGGCTATATGTTTATCGGTATGCTGGCATTTGGTTCCATCCACGTTATTACGAACCATGTAAATATCTATCATGTGAATAGCGAAATACAAACGCTTGAAGGATCCATCGAATCGCAATTAAAGGAAAATCGTGAACTTGAACTTCGGGTAGCGGAAGAAAGCAGCTATGAAGTCATTCTTGAAAAAGCGAAAAACCTTGGTCTGACATTAAACGAAAACAATGTGAAGAACGTAGGGAACTAAATGAGTACCTATAACATCGTTCATAAAAAAAGAATTCACTTAGGAGCAGCAATTCTACTCGGATTTTTTGCGTTGCTCTTTTTTCTATTGATTGGGCGATTTTTTTACCTTCAAGCAACCGGAGAAGCACATGGACATAATTTATCAGCGGAGGCCAGTGAAAGATATAATGTCGATAAGACAATAGATGCAACAAGGGGGTCCATTTTTGATAGAAGTGGCGACCCGATTGCCGAAGACACACCTTCCTTCAATCTCGTGGCGGTGTTGGACGAGGCTTTGACAACAGATGATAAGAAACCTCGTCATGTTGTTGATCCAGAAGACACTGCTGCAAAATTGGCCGCTGTCTTAGAGGTTAATCAGAATGAAATCTTAGAAAAACTACAGTTAAATCGTAAACAAGTAGAATTCGGAGCATTGGGCAGAGATCTTCCCTTATCCGTCAAAAAAGAAATAGAAGACATGAAATTGCCGGGTATCGGATTTGTGGAAGGTTCCAAACGCTTTTATTTCAACGGCAAATTTTCCAGTCACGTGGTGGGTTTTGCAAGAGCAAATGATGATGGTGTAGTTTCTGGTGTAACAGGTCTTGAAAAAATGTTAGAGGATGAACTAAAAGAACAGAATGGTTCATTAGCCGTCAAAACAGATAATAAAGGGATTAAACTCTCTATGGACTCAGATGTATCCTATGTTCCTGCAATCAACGGGAAAAATGTGCATCTGACATTAGATAAGACAATACAGACATTTTTAGAAGAAGCAATGAACAACGTAGTAGAGGAATACGAACCGGAACGTATCATTGCAATTGTTGCAGATCCAAAGACAGGGCAAATACTTGCGATGGGATCTCGTCCAACCTTCGATTTAAACACCAGAGAAGGTTTGACGGATAATTGGAATAACGATGCAATATCGTATCGCTATGAGCCAGGTTCCACTATGAAAATCTTCTCCCTGGCTGCAGCCATTGAAGAAGGAGTATACAATGGCTCTGAACTCTATCAGTCTGGTTCTTATAGTCTCCCTAAAGATCCTATTCCTGTGTACGATCACAATAGGTCAGGGTGGGGAACCATATCTTTCGATGAAGGCGTTCAGCGTTCCTCAAACGTAGCTTTTGCTCTACTTGCAGATAAGATGGGGACAGATACACTATTGGAATACATTCATGCATTTGGGATGAATGAACCAACAGGTATAGACCTCCCAGACGAAACAACAAGTAACATTAACTACGATTATTACAGAGACCGCATCTCTACTGCATTCGGTCAAGGGTCGGCTTTTACCCCGATCCAACAAATCCAAGCCGCAACGGCCATTGCAAATGATGGGAAGATGATGCAACCGTATGTGGTGGATAAAATAGTCGATCCAAACACAAATGAGGTTGTATTAGAAAATAAACCGAAACAAAAAGGCACACCTATATCTGAAAAAACTGCTGACAAAGTGTTAGAAGTATTAGAATCAGTTGTGAGTTCAGAGAACGGAACAGGTCGTCCATACAGTATCGAGGGATATAAAGTGGCAGCAAAAACAGGAACCGCTCAAATCCCAGGACCAGGAGGTTATTTATCTGGTCATGGCGAATACATCTATTCTATTACAGGGATGGCTCCTGCCGATGATCCCGAGTTATTGATGTATGTGGCGGTAGAAAAGCCGAAAATTGCTCAACATGAAAACGGAGCAGGTCCTGTATCGGGAGTGTTCAATTCCGTGATGCGTCGCAGCTTACAATATTTGAGCATCCAACCTGATGAGAATCAACAAAACACTCCGAAGAAGAAAAGTGTTGGGATGAAAGTGCCTAATCTTGTCGGTAAAAATATTCAGGATGTATCTTCTGGCTCTAACGGCCCTGAATATGTGATGGTTGGTGAGGGATCAAAGGTATTGAAACAAACCCCTCAACCAGGCCGTGAAGTCATTAAAGGCGAAAGGGTCATTCTGTTAACAGAAAAATCTCCGGCACTCCCGGATATGACGGGATGGAGCCTGCGTGATGTTCGAAAGATATCCAACATACTCAAACTTGAAACCGAGATTATCGGAAATGGTTACGTACTAAATCAGAATATCATTCCTGGAACCCCGGTAGAACAGGGGAACAATCTAGTTGTGGAATTGGGCTCAAACAGACCTTTACCTCAAACGGATGAGCAGGAAGAAGAAACGGAAGAAACAGAATCAGAAGAAGATTCTGAGGATAGTTAACTTAAATGCACTGTTAAAGGCATAGACCTTTGGCAGTGTTTTTTTATGTTAAGAAATATAAAAACAGTTGATTTCCGTTCCAGGCGCTTCGCTTGCCTGCGGGCGTCTGCGCGCCTTCCACTACAATCAACAAGGTAATACCATACACTGAAAGATTGATAAAATGATCTCTCACGGAGTAACTGTAAAAACATAAACATTTAGTCCATTTAATTTCCAGCTGCGGATTGGAGCAAATGGCGAAGACTCCTGAGGGAGATAGCGTTAGGTGGAGACCCCGCAGGTTTGCCGAGGAGGCTCCAGCAGCGCCCCTAGGAAAGCGAAGCCATTTGCGGAAAGGAACAGCGGCGATTAACCGATTGACTAAAATTTTTACATTAAAAGATCTATGCTCGGTTTTTATTACAAATTCTGGGGTTCAAAATAAGAGCTTCTCGTGAATTACAGCCCAATACTATGTTCTAACCTCGTTCGTACAAGCATATATTACTACGAATATTAAAGGGGGTTCATAGGATATGCGGGTATCTCATGTGACGGTTCGGAGAAGGTTGACCATTGTGCTTCTTGTAGGAATTCTACTTTTCAGTATTATTGATTTACGCCTAGGATATGTTCAATTCGCATTGGGGAATATGCTAACAGACCGTGCAAAAGATTCTTGGAGCAGGAATATTCCCTTTGAACCAGAACGGGGAGAGATCCTTGATCGAAACGGGGTTCCATTGGCAACGAATATGAGTGCACCGACGGTTCTAGTGGTACCGAGACAAATTAAAGATCCTAATGACACGGCTGAAAAACTTGCAGCTGTCTTAAATATGTCCAAAGAAAAGGTGTACAAGCTAGTAACGAAAAGTTCCTCTATGGAAAGGATCAACCCTGAAGGAAGAAAGATTTCTCATGAAAAAGCGAAAGAGATAAGAGCATTAGGGTTAAAAGGGGTATACATTGCTGAGGACTCAAAACGCCATTATCCATTCGGTAGTTATCTTTCCCATGTATTAGGTTTTGCAGGGATTGATAATCAGGGCTTAATGGGATTGGAACTATACTATGATGAACAATTAAAAGGAGAAAAAGGATACGTACAATTTTATTCGGATGCAAAGGGAAGAAGAATGCCGGATATACCAGATGATTATGAAGCCCCACAGGACGGTTTAGACTTGAGGCTAACGATAGACTCGAAAGTCCAGACAATCATGGAAAGAGAGTTGGATCTTGCGCAGGAATTGTATAACCCTGATGGAATCATTGCAATAGCGATGGACCCAAATACAGGAGAAATCCTGTCCATGTCAAGCAGACCGGATTTTGATCCTGCTGAATTTCAAAATGTTGCACCTGAGATATATAACCGGAACCTGCCTGTATGGAGCACGTATGAGCCTGGATCAACGTTTAAAATTATCACCCTTGCAGCCGCCTTGGAAGAAAATAAAGTCAACTTGAAAAATGATACCTTTAACGACAGCGGTGCAGCTATGGTTGATGGAGCACGGCTTCGTTGTTGGAAAAAAGGAGGACATGGCCACCAGACATTCCTTGAAGTGGTTCAAAATTCATGTAACCCAGGTTTTGTTGAGCTGGGCCAACGTTTAGGTACCGAAACTTTATTTAATTATATAAAGTCTTTCGGCTTCGGTGAGAAGACAGGAATCGACTTGGCTGGAGAAGGAAAGGGGATTCTATTTAAACCTGAAAAAGTAGGTCCGGTAGAGCTAGCAACTACTGCATTCGGACAAGGGGTATCGGTTACTCCGATTCAGCAGGTTGCGGCGGTTTCAGCAGCAGTGAACGGCGGAATACTCTATACTCCATTTATTGCGAAAGAGTTTGTAGACCCTATTTCAGGAGATATAGTTTCGAGAAAAACACCAGTTGAGAAGAGACGGGTTATTTCAGAGGAAACATCTTCCCAGGTCCGTTATGCACTAGAAAGCGTAGTTGCCCAAGGAACTGGTCGTAATGCTTTTGTAGAGGGCTATCGAGTTGGTGGGAAAACGGGAACCGCCCAGAAAGTTAAAGATGGTCGTTATATGGAAAATAATCATATTGTATCTTTTATAGGTGTTGCACCTGCGGATGATCCCCAACTTGTTGTGTATCTTGCTGTCGATAATCCGAAGGGAACCGTTCAGTTTGGTGGTGTTGTAGCAGCCCCGATAGTTGGGAATATAATGGAGGATAGCCTAAATGCTTTGGGAGTAGAAAAGAGAAAAGGACAAATCGAAAAAGAATTGCAATGGCCGGATGTACCTCTTGTAGAAGTTCCTGATTTAAAAGGTATGACAAAAAAAGAACTTCTCCAGCAACTAGTTACTCTCAAACTTGATATTAGCGGGGATGGGGATACAGTTGTTCAGCAAGCGCCGGCTCCTGGTACAAAAGTGGAAGAAGGGTCGACTGTTAGGGTCTTCATGTCCGGGAAAAGCAAATCTGATGAAGAATAAAATGTAGCTGATTGGTTTAATTTCCCTAAATAGGATAGAATGGTGATTAAGGTAATTTATGAAAATTGTCGTTATCTTTCACCATCTATCCTTAAAGTCTTTCATTCGGCATTTAGGTCTTCAAGTAAGCCAAAGGGGTTTGATTCGTATGAAACTTCAACAATTAATTCAATACCTTCACAGATATGAAGTATCCTCAAAAGTTAACCCTGAGATATCTTCCATTGTCATGGATTCCCGTAAGGTTAGTGAAGGGAGTTTATTTTTTTGTATCAAAGGGTACACGGTAGATGGGCATCAATTCGCGCAGGAGGCAGTGAATAAAGGGGCTGTCGCCATCATCTCAGAAAAGCCATTAGATGTTGCTGTTCCGGTCATCGTTGTTCCCGACACGATGAGGGCAATGGCTATTTTAGCGGATGTATTCTTCCAACAGCCTACACATAAACTTCACTTGATAGGTGTTACCGGTACAAATGGAAAAACGACAACCACACATATCATAGAATCCATTTTCCAACATCATCAGAGAAAGACTGGTATGATTGGCACCATTTATATGAAAATAGGAAACAAAACATATCCTGTAAAAAATACCACACCAGATGCATTAACTTTGCAAGACTCCTTTCACCAAATGGTTGAAAAGAAAGTAGACACTGTGGTGATGGAGGTATCCTCCCATGCACTCCATATGGGAAGGGTGTATGGATGTGACTTTGATGTGGCGGTGTTTACCAATCTTACACAAGATCATCTCGATTATCATAAAACGATGGAAGAATATCGATATGCCAAGTCTTTGTTATTCTCTTCATTAGGAAACTCCTATAATCTTGCAAAGCCGAAGTATGCCGTCTTGAATGCTGATGACCCTGCAAGTGATATTTATAAAAGAGCAACTGCCGCTCAAGTTATAACTTATGGAATAAACGAAACCAGCGACATCATGGCGAAAAATGTGAAGACATCGGCTAAGGGCACCACATTCGACCTCGTGTATGATAATAAAACCGTTCCTATAAATTTGAAATTGGTCGGACAATTTAGTGTGTACAATGTTCTTGCTGCAATAAGCGCCAGTTATGTTTCCAATATCCCCATGGAGACCATCATTCCGGTGGTTGAAAATATGAGGGGGGTGCCTGGACGTTTTGAAGCTATCGAAGCAGGGCAGGACTTTACAGTAATTGTTGATTACGCTCATACTCCTGACAGCTTGGAAAATGTGCTAAAAACGACCAAACAACTTTCTCAAAACAATATATATTGTATTGTAGGTTGCGGAGGCGATAGAGATCGTTCAAAGCGTCCGTTGATGGCTGCAGTCGCAGTGAATTATGCGAGCAAAGCTATATTCACATCCGACAATCCTCGTTCTGAAAATCCACTTCAAATCTTTAAAGATATGGAAGCTGGTGTAAAAGAGAGGCACTATGAAATTGTGGAAGATAGGCGAGCGGCGATTTTTAAAGCAATAGATCAAGCTAAATCCGGTGATGTTGTCCTTATTGCAGGCAAAGGTCATGAAACCTATCAGGTCATAGGGGATAAAGTGCTTGAATTTGATGATAGAAAAATTGCTTTGGAAGCCATACAGTCGAAGCAAAGCTCATAGACTGTTAAGGTGTGTATGACTTTATCCAACAATTAGACCATTGCCTAAGCCTTACAATATCCCAGAAATTTAACAGAGGATAATGAAAAAGTGTTATTTTAACAAGAAATAATAAAAAGATAAAAAAAAGTATTTTCATATCAACCAAAAACCGCTAAAATTTACTTTTGGTATAACATTTAACTTAATGCAATTTCCTAGCTGTTGATTAGAGCACAGGGCGAAGACTCCTCGAAAATGCTACGCATTTTCTTCGTGCGATGTATCGCTGTCGAAGCTTTCCTTGTCCTGAGGGAGGTAGCGCTAGGTAGAGACCCCGCAGGCTTGCCGAGGAGGCTCGCGTCAGCCCCTAGGAAAGCGAAGCCCGGTGCGGAAATCAACAGCGGTGGTTGACCAGAAAAAAATCTAAACGAAAAAACGGGTATTATCTGCCGGATCTAATAGGTGGATAATACCTCTAATCATGAGATTCAAGAGAGGAGGGAATAACGATGGAACAACAGGTTATCTTATTTGCTATCGTTATGTCTTTTTTAATTACTGTATTAGTATCACCAATATTTATTCCCTTCCTGCGAAGACTGAAATTCGGTCAAAGTATTAGAGAAGAAGGGCCACAATCCCACCAAAAGAAAACTGGCACCCCGACAATGGGAGGAATTATGATACTCCTGTCCGTTGCGGTAACAACTCTTGTCATCACAGGCCAATTTGCGGAAACTTCCGTTGAAACGTACCTGCTGCTTTTTGTGATGGTAGGATACGGACTGTTAGGTTTTCTGGATGATTTTATTAAAGTTGTTCTCAAAAGAAACCTAGGGTTGACTTCCTTGCAGAAGTTAATTGGACAGATCTTAATTGCAGTTATCTTCTATTTTGTTTTTGTGCAATTTGAATTCTCCACTGCGGTCAGTGTACCGGGAACAAGCATTTCTATTGAATTAGGATTCTTCTATGTTCTCTTTCTAATTTTTTGGCTGGTTGGATTTTCAAACGCAGTCAATCTGACTGATGGACTGGATGGGCTTGTATCAGGAACTGCTGCTGTAGCTTTCGGAGCATTTGCTATTCTTGCTTGGTATCAGTCACAATTTGAAGTGTCCATTTTCGCTGTTGCAGTTGTAGGTGCGTTACTTGGATTTTTAGTATTTAACGCTCATCCTGCCAAAGTGTTCATGGGAGATACAGGTTCACTAGCGCTTGGTGGTGCTATTGCGACTGTAGCCGTCTTATTGAAATTAGAAATTCTGCTTATTATTATCGGTGGAGTTTTCGTAATGGAAACACTCTCCGTTATTATCCAGGTCATCTCTTTCAAAGCGACAGGAAGAAGGGTCTTTAAAATGAGTCCACTTCATCATCACTATGAGCTTGTCGGTTGGTCAGAATGGCGCGTAGTTGTCACTTTCTGGACAGTCGGGCTGTTGTGTTCGTTGCTTGGAATTTATTTAGAGGTGTGGATCTAATATGAAGAAAATCAACCAATACGACGGAAAAACGGTTCTTGTACTAGGTTTAGCCAAAAGCGGAACTGCAACTGCAGATTTGTTACATAAGTTGGGGGCAAAGGTGATTGTCAATGACAGAAGTCCTTTAGAGGGGAACGAACAAGCTGAATATCTGCTTTCTAAAGGCATGGAAGTTGTTTGTGGTGGACATCCGACATATATCTTTGATCAGAAAATTGATGTTGTTTTTAAAAACCCGGGCATTCCCTATCATAACCCCTTGGTACAAATTGCGACTGAAAAAGAAATTCCCGTTCTTACCGAAGTAGAACTTGCCTATCAAATCAGTGAAGCACCAATTATCGGAATTACGGGATCTAATGGGAAAACCACCACTACCACGCTGATTGACGAAATGCTAGCTGCGGATAAAAAATCACCATTAATAGCCGGCAACATCGGAAATGTATCGGTAGAAGTGGCTCAGCAAGCTACTGAGAAAGATATCATGGTTACGGAATTATCATCCTTTCAATTGATGGGAACGGATATATTCAGACCGAAGATATCTGTCTTTCTTAATCTTTTTGAAGCCCATCTGGATTATCACGGAACCTTGGATGAGTATGGAAAAGCAAAAGCAAAAATTTTCTTCAACCAAACCAAAGAAGATTATGCAGTAGTCAATGCTGACGATGCCCAAGTGATGAAACTTTCGGAAGGAATTCAGCCTTTCATCGTTCCATTCTCCACAAACAAAACAGTTGATGGTGCTTACTTAAAAGATAATTATGTATGCTTTAAAGATGAGAAGATTATCTCTATAGACCAAATTGTGTTGCCAGGAAAACATAATTTGGAGAACATTCTGGCAGCTGTGGCAGCTGTAAAACTTTCAGGAGTCAGTAATGAAGCAATTATAGAGGTGCTTACGAGCTTTTCAGGTGTAAAACATCGTTTGCAGTTCATTGGGGAGCGCGACGGCAGAAGGTTTTATAATGACTCTAAAGCTACGAACATTTTAGCTACTCAAAAAGCTCTTTCCGCATTTGAAAACAATGTAGTTTTACTTGCAGGTGGGCTTGATCGCGGAAACGAGTTTGATGACCTCCTACCTTACATGAGTAACGTCAAAGTACTCGTAACTTTTGGTGAGACAGCGGAGAAATTGATGCGCACCGCTTCTGAAGCTGGAATAAAACAATTAAAACATGTCGATAATGTGGAAAAAGCCGTACCGGTGGCTTATGAAATGTCTGAGAGCGGAGATGTCATTTTATTGTCCCCTGCTTGTGCAAGCTGGGATCAATATAAAACATTTGAGCAACGAGGAGACATTTTTATAGACGCCGTGCATAAGCTTAAATAAGGGCTTGGCCACATGTTCAAGAGGCTTTGTTCTGATAGCTTCCCTACTTAAATGTAGGGAAAGCATACGGACAGAGCCTTTTTCTGGCTATTGGCATGAACGTTTCTTTAACGTTTAGGCTCCATCTGCCCTAATTTTTGTAGT
Source organism: Sutcliffiella horikoshii (assembly GCF_002157855.1). NCBI lineage: Bacteria > Bacillati > Bacillota > Bacilli > Caryophanales > Bacillaceae > Sutcliffiella > Sutcliffiella horikoshii. The sequence goes on from NZ_CP020880.1 coordinate 1,830,487, forward strand.
AGAGGTGTTTTCACGTTGGCAAACAAGCGATCAACTCCGGACATAATATTAATTTTAACCACACTAACCTTGCTTGCAGTGGGACTTATCATGGTCTACAGTGCAAGTGCGGTATGGGCTGATTACAAATTTGAAGATACATTCTTCTTCGCCAAAAGGCAGATGCTATTTGCTGGACTCGGTGTAGTTGCGATGTTTTTTATCATGAACGTCGACTATTGGACATGGAGAACTTGGTCGAAATTAATTATTCTGGTATGTTTTTTCTTGCTTGTCATCGTTTTGATTCCTGGTGTCGGAATGGAGCGGAATGGTTCTAGAAGTTGGATTGGAGTTGGAGCGTTCTCGGTACAACCATCAGAGTTTATGAAAATAGCCATGATTGCATTTCTAGCAAAATACTTAAGTGAAAATCAAAAAAAGATTACTTCCTTCAAAAAAGGACTGGTTCCGAGTCTTTCACTCGTATTTTTGGCTTTTGGAATGATTATGTTGCAGCCCGATCTAGGGACAGGAACTGTAATGGTTGGAACGTGTATTGTCATGATCTACGTTGCAGGTGCGAGGATCAGTCACTTTGTTGGTTTAGGCCTTGTCGGTGTAGCCGGATTTATTGTTTTGATTCTTTCGGCACCATACCGGATAAAACGAATCACTTCCTTTTTGAATCCATGGGAAGATCCATTAGGAAGCGGCTTCCAGATCATTCAATCCTTATATGCAATTGGGCCAGGCGGATTGCTTGGATTAGGACTTGGTCAAAGCAGGCAGAAGTTCTTTTATTTACCTGAACCGCAGACAGACTTCATTTTTGCTATATTGGCAGAGGAACTCGGGTTTATCGGAGGCACATTTGTTGTTCTACTATTTGCATTGCTACTATGGAGGGGAATTAGGATTGCACTAGGTGCCCCTGATTTGTACGGCAGCTTCTTAGCGGTGGGAATCATCGCCATGATTGCTATCCAGGTCATCATAAATGTAGGAGTAGTAACCGGCCTGATGCCAGTAACTGGAATCACTCTCCCTTTCCTAAGTTATGGAGGCTCTTCGTTGACCTTGATGTTGCTAGCCGTCGGTATCCTCTTAAACATAAGCAGATACGCGAAATACTAACAAAAGCCGAAATCAGCACCCACTGGTTTCGGCTTTCGTGTTGTGTAAGAAATTTTAAACTAATCGGATTGTGGAATAGTCTTCTTGGTGATTCTTTATCGTCGTGATGAAGGCCTTAGTGACGAAGAAAAAATAGAAGAGAAGTCCTCATGGCTGTTATGAAAACCCAAGTGACAAGGAAAAAGGACGAGAGAAGTCTTCATCGCTGTTATGAAGACGCCAGTGACAAGGAAAAAGGACGAGAGATGTCTTCATCGCTGTTATGAAGACCCCAGTGACAAGGAAAAAGGAGGAGAGAAGTCTTCATCGCTGTTATGAAGATATCAGTGACAAGGAAAAAGGAGGAGAGAAGTCTTCATTTATTAGAGAATGTAGCGCAAAGGCAAGCTCCTGCCTATAATTCAAAGCATATGGGACCATGATTAAATTCTGGCAGTTACCAGAGTAAGTGCTTTTGTGTTACATATCAGGACATAATATGACAAAAAATAAAAATTTGATTACAATAACTAATATTCGTTGCACATCTTTAACAAGGGATATACTATTAAAGTATTGTGTTAACACTGTCTGCACAACTACATTTCATAACAAATACTTACACCAAAGAAAAATATGCAGATGACAAATAATAACAGGTTTATAATCCAATAACATTAGGGTATGTAAACATAGTCCATTTTTAAATGAATTACATAATTGTCATGAACCAAACTTTAAACCTTCAATGTGATGGGCCGGTGTACCGATATATGCCGAAATGCATAGTATATTAATAATCAATTTTGGGCCTACATCACGATTTTAATGAAGGAATATTTGCTACTTAAAAAGGTTATGGAAAATGTTATATGAACGTGGATTTAGGAGGATTTATATGGAAGCTTTATTAAAGGAACTACAAGAGAAAGAAGTGGGCAAGGTACTCCCTAATGAACCACTTGCAAATCATACGACGATGAAAATTGGCGGTCCAGCAGATGTACTTGTGGAGCCCAAAAGTTTAGAAAAACTTCAAGAAACAATGGAGACCATCAATAAATACAAGGTGAAATGGACGGCAATTGGCCGAGGATCCAATCTATTGGTCTCAGATCTTGGTATTGAAGGGGTCGTAATAAAACTCGGGAACGGAATGGATCACCTTGAACTAGAAGGTGAGGAAGTGCATGTTGGAGGAGGATATTCCTTAATCAAGCTCGTTACCATCATCAGTAAAAAAGGATTGACAGGTCTTGAATTTGCTGGAGGAATACCTGGCTCAGTAGGTGGCGCAGTCTATATGAATGCAGGCGCTCATGGATCAGACATGTCTAAAGTATTAAAAAAGGCCCATATCTTGTTTGAGGATGGAAAGATGGAGTGGTTGACTGCAGATGAACTGAACTTCTCCTATCGAACATCGATTCTTCAAAAAGAGCGACCGGGAATTTGCTTAGAGGCAGTTTTAAATGTAGAACAAGGTAATCGCGAAGAAGTAGTCGCACAGCTTCAGAAAAATAAAGATTATCGTCGTGATACTCAGCCGTTTTCTTACCCATGTGCCGGTAGTATCTTCCGGAATCCACTTCCTGATTATGCTGGACAGCTGATTGAAAAAGCCGGATTAAAAGGACACAAAATTGGCGGCGCGAAAGTTTCTGATATG